>NZ_VFAC01000013.1 GCF_007644105.1 Elioraea rosea
CGCGGGTGGCGCGGGCGAGGGCTCGGGCGCCTCGGTCGGCGCCTCGCGGGTCGGCTCGCGCGCGGGCGGGGTCGGCGTCTCTGCCGCCGCCGTCGGCCCGGCGGCGACCTCGAACTCGACGGGAACGCCCTGCTCCGGCGGCTCCTCGAACTGCTTGGAGGACTGCACGCCGACGAGAACTGCGAAGACGACGAGCACGTGCAGCGCGCCGGAGAACAAAATGCCGCGGCGCATGCCTTCCCGGTCCTCGCGGGCGGGGTCGATCTGGTCGTCCTCGCGCGGCATCGCCCTGCCTCGCAGCGCTCCGGCTCAGCGCCCCTGCGGCCGCTGGGCGGGCGCGGGTTGCGCCGGCCGCTGCTGCGGCGTGCCTGTCGCCTGGTCCATCTGCAGCGCGACGCGGGTGAAGCCGCCCTGCTGGATGGCGGACAGCGTCTCGGCGATCCGCCCGTAATTCGCTGCCCTGTCGCCGCGCACGAAGACGCGCGTCTCCTCCCGGTTGCGGTTCGCCGCGATCGCCTGGAGGCGGGGGATCAGGTCGGCCATCTCGATCGGCGTCTCCTGCAGGATGATGCCGCCATCGGCGCGGACCGAGACGACGAGCGGCTCGTCGGGGTTCGCGATGGGGTTAGCCGAGGTGCGCGGCAGGTCCACCTGCACGCCGACGGTCAGCAGGGGGGCCGCGACCATGAAGATGATCAGCAGCACCAGCATCACATCGACCAGCGGCGTGACGTTGATCTCGGCCATCGGCCGGTAGCGGCCCTTGCGGCCACCGCCATTGCCGATCATCCCCGCGGCCATCTCAGACCCTCTCGTCTGTCTGGCGCGACAGGATCGCGCCGAACTCGCCCGCGAAGCCCTCAAGGCGCGCGGCGAACCGGGCGAGGTCGGTCGAGATCTTGTTGTAGGCGAGCACGGCCGGAATGGCAGCGACGAGGCCGATCGCGGTCGCGAACAGCGCCTCGGCGATGCCCGGCGCGACGACGGTGAGGTTGGTGTTCTTCATCGCAGCGATCGCGGTGAAGCTGTTCATTATGCCCCAGACCGTGCCGAACAGTCCGATGAAGGGTGCGGCCGAGCCGACGGAGGCGAGGAACACCATCCACTTCTCGAGCCGCTCCATCTCCCGCTGCGTGGTGATGGCCATCGCCCGCTCCACGCGTTCGCGGATCGCCACCCGGCTGCCCTCCGAGGCGCTGACAAGGCGGGAGGCGGAACGGTTCCACTCGCGCATCGCGGCCGAGAACACGGCCTCCATCGGGTGGCGCGGGTTCTCGCCCGCCTCGCGGTAGAGGTCCTCGAGGTTCACGCCAGACCAGAACCGGTCCTCGAACGCCGCGGCGCGGGCATTGGCGCGGCGGAGCGTGACGGTCTTGTCGAAGATGATCGCCCAGACCCAGACGGAGGCGAGCAGCAGCCCGATCATCACCGCCTTGACGACGATGTCGGCCTGCAGGAACAGGCTCCAGAGTGACAGGCTGGCCGCCGCATCCCCCGCGAGGCCCGCCGCTTCAACCGCACGATCCATCGTGTCCCTTCCGCCTTCTCAGCCAGAGCCTCTGCCGCGATGGGGGCCGAGAAGCCCCCGCAAGGCGGCGGGGATGCGCTCGGGCCGCAGCGTCGCCGCCCGGACGCACACCAACCCGACGGCGAGCGAGGCCACCGCCTCCTCGCCACTCTCCCCGGACCTGAACACCCCCTGCGCGAGGTCGAGCGAGGCACCGCCCAGCCGGCTCACCCGCGTCGCCACCACCAGCGAATCGTCGAGTCGCGCCGGGCGGTGATACTCGACCGAGAGCGACTTGACGACAAAGATCAGCCCGTCGCGGGCGATCAATTGCTGGTGGGGGAGGCCAAGATCCCGCAGGTATTCGGTCCTCGCCCGCTCCGCGAAACGCAGATATGAGGCGTGATAGACGACACCCCCGGCATCCGTGTCCTCGAAATACACGCGCAACTGGAAGCGGTGGGCTTCGGGCTCCACCGCTATTCGGCCTCGCCGCCGCGCAGCAGGTCGGGTTGCAGGCCGGCCGGGGGCACAAGCCCGAGATGCCGCCACCCTGCATCGCCGAGCACGCGGCCGCGCGGCGTGCGCAGGACGAACCCCTCCTGGATCAGGTAGGGCTCGACCACGTCCTCGAGGCTGTCGCGCGCCTCAGCAAGCGCCGCGGCAAGCGTCTCGACGCCGACCGGCCCGCCGCCATGCCGCTCGGCGATCAGGCGCAGGTAGCGCCGGTCCATCGCGTCGAGGCCGCGCGCGTCGACCTCGAGCCGCGTCAGTGCCGCGTCCGCCGCCGAACGATCGACCCGCGTGGTGCCGGCCACAGTGGTGAAATCGCGCACCCGCCTGAGCAGCCGTCCCGCGATCCGTGGCGTGCCACGCGAGCGCCGCGCGATCTCGGTCGCGCCATCCTCGGCGAGGTCAAGGTCGAGCAGCGCGGCCCCTCGGCGGACGATCGCGAGCAGCTCCTCCGGGGTGTAGAACATCAGCCTGAGCGGAATGCCGAACCGGTCGCGCAGCGGGGTCGAGACGAGGCCCGAGCGCGTCGTCGCGCCCACAAGCGTGAAGGGCGGAAGGTCGATCCGCACGCTGCGCGCCGCAGGCCCCTCGCCGATGATCAGGTCGAGCCGGAAATCCTCCATCGCCGGGTAGAGCACCTCCTCGATCGCCGGCTGGAGGCGGTGGATCTCGTCGATGAACAGGACGTCGCGCGGCTGGAGATTGGTCAGGATCGCGGCGAGATCGCCCGAGCGCTGGATCACGGGCCCGGAGGTCGCACGGAAGCCGACGCCGAGCTCGCGCGCCACGATCTGCGCGAGCGTGGTCTTGCCCAGGCCGGGCGGCCCATGCAGCAGCACATGGTCGAGCGCCTCGCCGCGCGCGCGGGCGGCCTCGACGAATACGGCGAGGTTGGCCTTCGCCTGGGCCTGGCCGATGAACTCGGCGAGCCGCGTCGGGCGGAGTGCCGCCTCGCCGAGATCATCTCCGCGCTGGCCGGGGTCGGTGATGCGCTCCTGCACGGCTCAGGCCTTCGCCAGCGCGCGAAGCGCATCCGTCAACACCGTCTCGACCGTCGCCGCCTCGCCCTGGGCGGCGCGGGCGGCGGCTGCGGCCGGCTCTGCCTCGCCGCGGCGATAGCCGAGATTGGCGAGCGCGGAGAGCACGTCTGCGAGCAACGGGTCGGCTGGCGGGGCGTGCGCGGCGGCGGTGACGGGCGCGAAGGCGATGGGGTCGGCGAAGCCGGCCTTGTCCTTGAGCTCGGTGACGAGACGGGCCGCAAGCCGCGGGCCTACGCCGGGGGCGCGGGACAGCACGGCGCGGTCGCCGCCCGCGATCGCGGCGGCCAGCTGGCCGGGCGACAGCGTGCCGAGGAGCCCGAGCGCGACCTTCGCCCCCACACCCTGGACGGTGAGAAGCGTGCGGAACGCGGCGCGCTCGGCCACATCGAGGAAGCCGTAGAGGGTGATCGCGTCCTCGCGGACCATCGTCTCGACCAGGAGCGAGCAGGCGCCGCCCGGCGCAGGGAGGGAGGCGAGGGTGCGCGCCGAGACCGAGACGAGATAGCCGACGCCGCCGACATCGATCACGACGCCGTCCGCACCCGCGCTGTCGATGCGTCCGGAAAGCTTGCCGATCATCGCGCGAAGGCCGCGATGCGCGTGGCCGTCGCGCGGTGATGCGCGTGGCAGATGGCGACCGCGAGCGCATCGGCCGCATCCGCACGACCAGGCGCCGCTCCAGGAAGCAGCATGCGCACCATCGCCTGCACCTGCTGCTTCGCCGCGTGGCCCTGCCCGACCACGGCGCGCTTCACCGCAGTCGCCTGGTATTCCGCGACCGGAATGCCGGCGAGCGCAGGGGCGAGAAGCACCACGCCGCGCGCCTGGCCGAGCTTCAGCGTCGAAGCCGGGTTGCGGTTCACGAAGGTCTCCTCCACGGCGGCCTCGTCGGGCTGCCAGGAGGCGATCAGTGCCGCCAGAGCGGCGTGCAGGGCCGCCAGTCGTGCGGGCAGCGGCGCATCCGTGTCGGTTTCCACGAACCCGTCCGCGACATGGCGCAGGTGGTTGCCCTCGGCCTCGATCACGCCCCAGCCCGTCGTTCCGAGGCCGGGATCGAAGCCCATGACGCGCATCGCGCTCAGGCCGAGAGCCTGGCGAGCACGGCGTCCGACACCTCGAAATTGGCGAACACCGTCTGCACGTCGTCATGGTCCTCGAGCGCGTCGATCAGCTTGAGGATCGAGGCCGCCTGCTCCTCGTCGACCGCAGCCGTCGTCGTGGGGCGCCATTCGAGCCTTGCCTCCTCCGGGTCGCCGAAGCGTGCGGCGAGCGCCGACTGCACGGCGAACAGGTCGTCCGCGCCGCAGGTGACCTCGTGGCCCCCCTCGCCGCTCTCGACGTTCTCCGCCCCCGCCTCGATCGCGGCCTCGAGCATCGTCTCGGCATCGGCCGCGGCGGCGGGGTAGCGGACGACGCCGAGCCGGTTGAACATGAAGGCGACGGAGTTCGTCTCGCCGAGCGCACCGCCATGCTTGGAGAAGATCGTCCGCATGTCGGAGGCGGTGCGGTTGAGGTTGTCGGTGAGCGCCTCGACGATGACGGCGACGCCCCCGGGCCCATAGCCCTCGTAGCGACGGGCAACGTAGTCCTCCCCTCCCGCCTCGCCAGAGGCCTTCTTGATCGCACGCTCGATCGTGTCGCGCGTCATGTTCGCCTGGCGCGCGGCGACGAGGGCGGCGCGCAGGCGGGGGTTGGCGTTCGGGTCTGGCGAGCCGCCGCGGACGGAGACGGTGATCTCGCGGATGATCTTGGCGAAGATCCGCGCCCGCTTGGCGTCCTGCGCGCCCTTGCGGTGCATGATGTTCTTGAACTGCGAGTGGCCGGCCATGGCGCCGCCCTCCTGCCTCGTCTTTCGAGTCGCGTGGTCGGGTTCGGTGGCGGGCTTGTAGCAGCCGCAGCCTGCGGATGGAAACGGGGGGCTGGCCCGCTGGCCGTCGCTGCCCGGTTCCTACTTCACGGCGCGACCGTGTCGAAAGGGTTCAGCACAAGCGCGCCCAATGCTTGAACATCGGCCGTGTCGCACGTCACCAGCACGAGACCATTCGCCAGCGCCGTCGCGGCAAGAAGGGCATCGACGACGGGGACAGGCCTTATGGACGACATGCGCCCCCATGCCTCGGCCACGGCCGCATCGATGCCGAGAATGCGCTGGCCGAAGGCCTCGACCACCTGCGCAAGCCAGGCGTCGAGCGCACCGGCCTTCACAGGGGCGCGCGGACGCGCGGCCTCGATGCCTCTCCTGATCTCGCCCAGGGTGAGCACGCTCAGGAACAGGTCCCCCTCCTCCACGGCGCTCCACCACGCGGCCACGGCTGGGCGGCAGCGCTCCGCCTTGCGGATTTCCGAGATGACGTTGGTATCGATGAGCCAGGACAAAGCTCGAGCGGCCGTCCGAAGTCACGCGTCCGCTTTAGTTCGACGCCATCCAGAGGCGCGCTGGCCAGCAGGTCCTTCAGGCTGCGGTGGGGAACCGACAGAAATTGGCTGCGCAGCAAAGTGCGGGCGTCCTGGCCGCGCGTGGCGTCGGCCAAGGCGGCTGCCACCGCCCGGACGAGGGAAACGTCTTCAGCGCGCACCTGGAGCTCGAGGCGCTGCAGGCCACGGTTGCGCAGGCGCTGGCGATGCTTGGCCAGGGCGTTTCCGGTCGATTTCGTCTTGAGCGGCACGACAGCTCCTCATCACCCTTTCCGGAAATCCATCCGGAAATGGCAAGAGGCTCAAAACAGGACATCATCCCTCCGGCATCGCGGGCGAAAGCCCGCCACCCTGGCGCAGGGCTTCAACGCGCACCGCCCTGCCCGTCGCGTCATCGGTCTCGACGAACACGCCGCACACGGCCGCCTCGCCCTCGGCCGGCGCGAGCCGCTCGCCGGGGAGCTTCTTCCAAAAGCGCGAGACCGAGCCCGCCTTCTGCATGCCGATCACGCTGTCATAGTCGCCGCACATGCCGGCATCGGTCTGATACGCCGTGCCGCCGGGAAGGATGCGCGCATCGGCGCTCGGCACATGCGTATGCGTGCCGACGATCAGGCTCGCCTGCCCGTCGAAGCTCGCCGCATAGGCCTGCTTCTCCGAGCTTGCCTCGGCGTGGAAATCGATCACCACGGCGTCCACCGTCCGCCCCAGCCCGTGCGCGGCGAGCAGGGTGCGGGTGGCCTGGAACGGGCAGTCGAGCGCCTCCATGAACAGCCGCCCCATCACGTTGGCGACCAGGACCTTCTTCTGGCCCGCCGCGAACACGCCCGCGCCCCGGCCCGGCGTGCCGGGCGGGTAGTTCAGCGGGCGGAGAAGGCGGGCCTCGCCCTCGATGTAGGGGATGATCTCGCGACGGTCCCACGCATGGTTGCCGAGCGTCAGCACGTCGGCGCCGGCGGCGAACAGCGCGCGGGCGATCTCCGGCGTCAGGCCGAAGCCGTGCGCGGCGTTCTCGGCATTGACGATCACGAGCTCGGTGCGCAGCCGGGCGCGGAGGCCGGGCAGCGCGGCCGTCACCGCATCGCGTCCCGCACGGCCCACCACGTCGCCGAGGAACAGGAGCCTCATTCGGGGATGATCACACCGGCCTCGGTCGCCACCAGGTCGAGCGCGGCGTCGTAGGGGCCCGTCGGCACGCGGGGCTGGCGCTGCGCGGCATAGCCGATGCCGATCGCGAGAACCGGGCCAGTTTCCCGCAGCTCGGAGAGCGTGCGGTCATAGTACCCCGCGCCATGGCCGATGCGCCCGCCGGCGGCATCGAAGGCGACCAGGGGGACGAGAAGCACGGTCGGCGACGCCTCTCCGGCAGCGGCATAGGGATGGGCGGTGCCGAGCGGGCCAGGTTGGAGCGCGTCGCCGAAGCGGAAGCTGCGGAACGCGAGGGTCGTGCCGCGACGCCCCGCGACAGGCAGGGCGAGCCCATGGCCCCGGCCGGCAAGGGCGAGCATCAAAGGGCGGGGGTCGATCTCGTCCTTCAACGGCCAGTAGCCGGCGACGGTGGCGCGCGGCGGCAGGGTCAGCGCGGCGAGAAGGTGCCCGGCGAGGCGAAGGCCCGCGAGCGGCTGCCCTTCCGCCCGCGCCGCCATCCCGCGCAGGCGCGCCTCGCGCTTGGCGGCGACGACGAGCGCCGCATCGTGAAGCCTGTCGCTGTCGTGCATGAAACTCGTGCGGAGCCGCCCTGGCCGTTGGCTGTTCATCCTCCCAAGGCCTGCGCTACGCAGGTGGGCACCGTGTACCGCGGCCACGACCGCGACAGGGACAGCTCCCAATGGGAAGACATTGGCCCCGGGGATGACGTGCCTGACGCACCGGGCAGCCCCAGAAACAAGCTAGGCCTGGGCGAGCCGCGTGGCAACGCCTTCGAGCCTGCGCGCAAGGCCGATCAGGGCATCGGCTGCTGCGGCCTCGTCCACCGCCGGCTTCGGCGCCGCCCCGCCCGCCTCGCGCTTGAGGTCGGCCAGCTCGTCGGCCAGCATGATTCCGGCCATCACCAGGAGGCGGGATTCGCCGAGATTTCCGACCTGCGCCTTGATCGAGGCGACGCGCGCGTCGAGCTCGGCGCCGAGGGCCTCGAGATTCGCCTCCTGCCCGTCCGGGCAGCCGAGCGTGTAGGGGTAGCCGTTGATCTTCAGCACCACCTGCGCCATGCGCCTCGCTCCTCCTGCCCCGGCGGACCGCCGCTATTCCTGCTCCAGCACGCCCTGCAGCCGGGCGATCACGGCATCGAGGCGGCGGGCGGCCTCGGCCATCGCCGCGGCGGCATGGTCAGCCTCGGGTGCCTCGCGCTCGGCGGCGCGGTGCGCGAGCGCCTCGGCGACATCCTCGAGGCGGGAGACGGCGGTCTCCAGCGCGGAGGCGGCATCGGCGAGGGTCGGCGCGGCGGCTGCATCGGGCATGGGACTGATCCATCGAAGGGGAATCGGGCTTGCCGACAGAGGCTAGTCATCCGCCCCCCGAAGGGCAATCGACGAGGCCCGCGCTTCCCCCCGCCGTGATCGTGCGGGGCCTGACGGACGCGCGGGCCGTGCTCGCGCTCGGGCGGCCCGCGCTTCTGCTCTCGCCCCCCGAGGCGGTGACGGTTCTCGGCCCGGCCTGGTGGGTGGCGATGGTTGCTGCGGCGCGCGAGGACGGCGGAGCGGCGCCCGACATGCTCGATTGCGGCAGCCTGGCCGGCCGCGCGCAGGAGGCGCTGGCGCTCGGCGCTGGCGGGATCGTGTTCTCGGGCGAGGCGGGCCAGGCGGCGGCGCTGGCCTCGATCGCCGCCGCTCGCGGAGCGCTGTTCCTGCGGTTTCCCCCGCCCGCGCTCGACATGGGCGCGTATGGCGCAGAGCGGCGTCTCGCCCAGTGGCTGGCGCCCCCGGAGTGACTTTCCGGCGGGTTTCGTCTACGGAACCGCCGCCATAGAGATCGAGACGGAGGACAGAGGCCCCATGCGCATCACCCGCCGCGTCAAGGAGATCCTCTCGCACTACGAGAGCGACAATCCCGGTACGAAGGCCAACCTTGCCCGCATCCTGATGGAGGGCAAGCTCGGCGGCACGGGCAAGCTCGTCATCCTGCCGGTGGACCAGGGCTTCGAGCATGGCCCCGCGCGCAGCTTCGCGCCGAACCCCGCGGCCTATGACCCGCACTACCACTTCCAGCTCGCGATCGACGCCGGCCTCTCGGCCTACGCCGCCCCGCTCGGCATGATCGAGGCCGGGGCCGGCACCTTCGCCGGCGCGATCCCGACGATCCTGAAGGTCAACAGCTCCAACAGCCTCTCCACCATCAAGGACCAGGCCGTCACCGGCAGCGTCGGCGATGCGCTGCGGCTGGGCTGCGCCGCGATCGGCTTCACCATCTATCCGGGCTCGGAGGAGCAGTTCGGCATGATGGAGGAGCTGCGCGAGCTCGCCGAGGAGGCGAAGAGCGTCGGCCTCGCCGTGGTGGTCTGGTCGTATCCGCGCGGGCCGATGCTCGACAAGGTCGGCGAGACGGCGTTCGACATCTGCGCCTATGCCGCCCATATGGCCGCGCTGATGGGCGCGCACATCATCAAGGTGAAGCCGCCGATGGAGCCGCTGTCGCTCGAGGCGGCGAAGAAGGTCTACGAGAAGGAGAAGATCGACGGCTCGACGATGGCCAAGCGGGTCGAGCACGTCGTGCAGTCCTGCTTCGCGGGCAAGCGCATCGTGGTGTTCTCGGGCGGCGAGGCGAAGGACCTCGAGGGCATCTACGCAGAGACGCGCGCGATCCGCGATGGCGGCGCCAACGGCTCGATCATCGGCCGCAACACCTTCCAGCGGCCGCGCGAGAAGGCGCTCGAGATGCTCGGCAAGATCATCGAGATCTACCAGGGCAAGTTCTGAGCCTTGGCCACACCAGTCCAGACGGCGCGTGAGAAGGGGCGGCAGGAGAAATCCTGCCGCCTCTATCTCATCACGCCTCCGCGCTTCGAGATCGCGCCGTTCCGCGACGAGCTCGCCCGCGCCCTCGATGCGGGCGACGTCGCCGCCGTGCAGCTTCGCCTCAAGGGAACCGACGACGACACGATCCGCCGCGCGGCCGAGGTGCTTCGCGTCGTGGCGCAGGACAGGGGCGTCGCCTTCCTGATGAACGATCGCGCGGACCTCGCCGTGGAGACGGGGTGCGACGGCGCCCATGTCGGCCGCGAGGATGGCGACCTTGCCGCGGCGCGCAGGCTGCTCGGCCCTGACCTGACGCTTGGCGCGACCTGCCATGACAGCCGGCACCTGGCGATGGAAGCGGCAGAGGCGGGGGCGGACTATGTGGCCTTCGGCGCGTTCTTCCCCACCGGCACGAAGGAGACGAAGCACCGCCCCGACCCGGAGATCCTCACCCTCTGGTCGGAGGTGACGGAGATCCCCTGCGTGGCGATCGGCGGCATCACGGCGGAGAACTGCGCGCCGCTCGTGCGGGCGGGTGCCGATTTCCTCGCCGTCATCTCCGCTGTGTGGAACCATCCCGACGGCCCGGCCGCGGGCGTCAGGGCCATGAACGAGGCGATCGGAGCCGCATGAGAGTTCTCGCAGCCGCCTTCCTTCTCGCGGCCCTTCCCGCCTCGGCCCAGACACTGCGCGACGGCGCCTCGGGCCTCGCGATCACGGCGCCGCAAGGCTATGCCGCGACCGCCTCCCCGCCATCCGACCCCGCAGCCCCGGGCCGGGCCGTGTTCGACATACGCCGTCCGGGCGAGTCCGACACGGGATGCAGGATCGCGGTGAACGCCGCGCCGGCGAATGCTCTGTTGAGCCAGGAGCAGCTCAACCTTCGCGTCGCCGCGCCGCAGTACCAGCAGGCGATGATCGGCCAGCTCTCGCAGGTCTATCAGCTGCTATCCGTCAGCCCCGTGCTCCAGGGCAACGTGATCGGCCTCGCCGTGATCGGGGACTTCCTGCCACGGCCGGGGATGCCAGAGCGTGCGATGGACGTACGAACGCTCCTGATCTTCTTCGATACGCCGATCCAGCGCGTGACCTTCACCTGCATCGCAGAGCGCGAGGAGTTCCAGAACAGGCTGCCGGAGTTCGAGGCCGTCGCCCGCGGCCTGGAGATGCCGTGAACCGCAGCGCGGCCGGCCTGGCGGCGGCCTTCCTCACGCTCGCGCTTCCCGCAGCGGCGCAAACCGTCCGCGACGAGGCGACCGGCGTTTCCGTCACGCCCCCGGCCGGCTACACGGCGACCCTCGTGCCGCCGCAGCCCGGCCCGCGCCGTTCGGTGTTCGACATCCGCGGCCCGGGCGACACCGACACAGGCTGCCGCGTCACCGCGACGCCCTCCTCGCAATATGCCGGGCTGACGCAGGAACAGATCAACGACCGCAACACCCACCCGACGCATCTCGACCTCGTCGAGGCATCGCTGGGCGGGCTCTACGAGGTGCGCGAGCTCGGCTCGGTGGGGCTCGGGGCGATCGCCGGCATCGCCGCGGTGCTCGACAGCAAGCCGCGGCCGGATCTGCCTGCCCGGGCGCTCGAGATCCGCGCCCTTCTCGTCATGATCGAGACGCCGCGGCTTCGCGTCACGCTCCGCTGCATCGCGGAGAAGGCGGAGTTCCAGGCCCGCCGGCTTGAATTCCGCGGGGTGTTCGAGGGGATCGCCCTGCCCTGACCCTCACGCGGCGAGCGCACCGCGCACCGCGGCGAGCGCATCCTCGGCCTTCGCCGCATCCGGCCCGCCTGCCTGCGCCATGTCGGCCCGCCCCCCGCCGCCCTTGCCGCCCACCGCCGCCGAGGCGGCCTGGACGAGCGTGACGGCGCTGAACCGCGCGGTCAGGTCCGGCGAGACGGAGACGACGATCGAGGCCTTGCCGTCCATCGGCGAGACGAGCGCGACGACGCCCGAGCCCATGCCCTTGCGGATCTCGTCCGCCAGGCTCTTGAGGTCGCGCGCCGGTACCTCGACGACGCGGCCGGCGAACTTCACCCCCGACACCTCCTCGAAGGCGGGCGCAGCACCCGCGCCGCCGGTGGCGAGCTTCTTCCTGAGCTCCGACACCTCGCGCTCGAGCCTCCGCCGTTCCTCGACCAGCGCCTCGATGCGCGCGGGCACCTCCGCCGGCGGCGCCTTCAGCGCGGCTGCGGCGAGGGCGAGGTTCTTCTCCGTCTCGCCGATATAGGCCAGCGCCGTCGCGCCCGTGACGGCCTCGACGCGCCGCACGCCTGCGCTGACGGCACCCTCGCCGATGATCTTGAAGAGGCCGATATCGCCCGTCGCGCGAACATGCGTGCCGCCGCAGAGCTCGACCGAGTAGAGCCCCGCGCGCTCAGTGGCGTCGGGGTCGGCGCCCATCGAGACGACGCGCACCTCGTCGCCATACTTCTCGCCGAATAGCGCCATCGCGCCCTGCTTCACCGCCTCGTCGGGCGTCATCAGCCGCGTGACGACGGGCGCGTTCTCGCGCACCCGCGCGTTCACCTCCGCCTCGACCCAGGCGATGTCGGCCGGTTCCATTGGCTTGGGATGGCTCACGTCGAATCGCAGTCGCTCGGGCGCGACGAGCGAACCCTTCTGCGCGACATGGCCGCCGAGCCTGCGTCGGAGGGCCTCGTGCAGGAGATGCGTCGCAGAATGATGCGCGCGGATGGCGGAACGGCGGGCGCCGTCCACCGTCGTGATCACAGCATCGCCGAGCTTCACCACGCCCTGCTCGACGGTGCCGAGATGCACGAAGAGGTCGCCGAGCTTCTTCTGGGTGTCGCGGATGGCGATGACGAGCCCGTCGCCGGTGCTGATCGTTCCGGCATCGCCGACCTGGCCACCGCTCTCGCCGTAGAACGGCGTCTGGTTCAGGATGATCGCAACCTCGTCGCCGCCGCGCGCCTCGGCCACCGGGGCGCCGTTGACGACGATCGCCCGCACCTCGCCTTCGGCAGCCTCGGCCGTGTAGCCGAGGAACTCGGTCGCGCCGGCCTTCTCGCGAAGGTCGAACCACACCGCCTCGGTCGCCGCTTCGCCGGAGCCGGCCCACGCGGCGCGGGCGCGGGCACGCTGCTCCTCCATCGCCGTCTCGAAGCCGGCGACGTCGACGCCGCGCTTCTCCGCCTTCAGCGCGTCCTGCGTCAGGTCGAGCGGAAAACCGAACGTGTCGTAGAGCTTGAAGGCGACGGGGCCGGGCAGCGGCACGCCGGCGCCGAGCTTCCCCGTCTCCTCGGCGAGCAGGGAGAGGCCGCGCTCGAGCATTGCGCGGAAGCGCGTCTCCTCCGTCCTCAGCGTCTCGGTGATCAGCGCCTCGGCGCGGCCGAGCTCGGGGTAGGCGACGCCCATCTGGCGGATCAGCGCGGGCACGAGCCGGTACAGCACAGGCTCGGTCGCGCCCATCAGGTGCGCATGCCGCATCGCGCGCCGCATGATCCGGCGCAGCACGTAGCCGCGCCCTTCGTTCGAGGGCAGCACGCCGTCGGCCACGAGGAAGCAGGAGGAGCGGAGATGATCGGCCACCACGCGGTGGCTGACGCGGTGCGGCCCGTCCGGGTCGGTGCGCGTCGCCTCGGCCGAGGCGAGAATGAGCGCGCGCAGCGTGTCGGTGTCGTAGTTGTCGTGCTTGCCCTGCAGGATGGCGGCGAGCCGCTCGAGCCCCATGCCGGTGTCGATCGAGGGCTTGGGCAGCTCGATCCGCCGCCCGTCGGGCAGCGCCTCGTACTGCATGAAGACGAGGTTCCAGATCTCGATGAACCGGTCGCCGTCCGCGTCCTCCGAGCCTGGCGGGCCGCCGGCGATGGAGGGTCCGTGGTCGTAGAAGATCTCCGAGCACGGGCCGCAGGGGCCGGTGTCGCCCATTGCCCAGAAATTGTCAGAGGTGGCGATGCGGATGATGCGCTCGTCGGGCAGCCCGGCAATCTCCTTCCAGAGGGCGGCGGCGTCATCGTCCTCGTGGTAGACGGTGACGAGAAGCTTCTCCTTCGCGAGCCCGTAATCCCTGGTGATCAGCTCCCAGGCGAGCGCGATGGCGCGCTCCTTGAAGTAGTCGCCGAAGGAGAAATTCCCCAGCATCTCGAAGAAGGTGTGGTGGCGGGCGGTGAAGCCTACGTTCTCGAGGTCGTTGTGCTTGCCCCCGGCGCGGACGCATTTCTGCGAGGTCGCCGCGCGCACATAGGGCCGGTGCTCGAGCCCTGTGAAGACGTTCTTGAATTGCACCATGCCGGCGTTCGTGAACATCAGCGTCGGGTCGTTGCGCGGTACGAGAGGGGAGCTTTCGACCACCTGGTGCTCGTTGCGCGCGAAGAAGTCGAGGAAGGTGGCGCGGATGTCGTTCGAGGAGGGCATGGGTGTACCGGGTTCCGTTTCCTGGCCCCTCGGGGCCTGTCGCGTGCTGCGTATCTAGCGGGGGCTGCGCGGTTTTCCTAGGCACCGCCGCGTCCGGTGCCCGCGATCGGGCGGCCAGCGGCGCTCCCGGCCCCTGCCCATGGTCCCTGCCCACGGTCCCTGCCCAGGTATCCGTTGTATGCGGCACGGACGTCTCGATGAAACATTTGGCAGCCATGGTGCGCCGATGCAGAACGAAGCCGACCGCCGCCCCATCGCAGCGCGCAGCCTCGCCCTCACCCAGCGCATCGCCGCCGGGCTCGTCGCGCGCGGGGCATCGCCGAACGGGATTTCCCTCGCCGGCATGGCCGCGGGGCTGGGCGCCGGCCTTGCCCTCGCGGCGACCGCCTGGCGGCCGGACTGGGCCGGCCCCCTCTGGGTCGCAGGCGCGCTGCTCGTGCAACTGAGGCTTGCCGCCAATCTCTTCGACGGCATGGTGGCGGTCGGGCGAGGCATCGCATCGGCGAGGGGGGAGCTGTTCAACGTGGTGCCGGATCGCATCTCCGACACGGCCGTCCTGGTCGGGCTCGGCGTGGCGGCCGACGATGTCGCCTTCGGCCTTGCCGCAGCCCTGGCGGCAATGATGACGGCCTATGTGCGCACCGCGGCCCGGGCTGCCGGAGCACCTTCGGACTTCTCGGGGCCGATGGCGAAGCAGCAGCGCATGGCCGTGGTGACGGCCCTTGCCCTGTGGTGCGGCCTTGCGCCCTCGGCATGGTCGCCGGACGCGTCGCTCGCCTGGGCGGCCCTGGTGCTGATCGCGCTCGGCGCCCTCCTGACCGCCGGACGACGCCTCGTCCGCGCCGCCTCGGCGCTGGAGGCGTCGTCGTGACGCTCGCGGCCGCCTTCGACCATCCGGTCACCGTCGGCATCGTCGGCGCGACCGCGGCCGCGCTCGCGGCCGCAGGCGCGACCATCGGTGCGATGACGCTCGCCGGGCGCGGCAGCCCGGAGCTGCGCCGGGAACTGTGGCTCAGGCTCGGTTCCTGGTGCGTCCTGCTGCCGCTGATGATGGGCCCGGTCCTGCTCGGGCGGGAGTGGGTGATCGGCGCCGTCACGCTGCTCGGCCTCGCCTGCCTGCGCGAGTTCGACCGCGCCACCGGGCTGTTCCGCGAGCCGCTGACCGCCGCGCTCGTCGTCCTCGGCATCCT
This sequence comes from Elioraea rosea, assembly GCF_007644105.1. Taxonomy (GTDB): domain Bacteria; phylum Pseudomonadota; class Alphaproteobacteria; order Acetobacterales; family Acetobacteraceae; genus Elioraea_A; species Elioraea_A rosea. The sequence goes on from NZ_VFAC01000013.1 coordinate 14,994, forward strand.
CGCCGTAAACTTCGCCGCGCTCGACCATTGGTACGGGTTCTTCGTCGCGCTTTGGCCGCTCACGGTCGGCGTCATCGGCGTCGGCACCATTCCGCTCGACCGCCCGGCAGGCTACGTCCAGCGCACGGCGCTCGGCCTCCTCGCCTACATGCTGTTCGGCGCAGGCCTCGCCCACCTCTCATTCATGGCGAACGATCCGGGGTACCGGCCGATCCTTCTCCTGCTGCTGATGACCGCGGCGCTTTCGGATGTCGCGGCGTTCACCTTCGGCAAGGTGATCGGCGGACCGAAGCTCCTGCCCGCGACGAGCCCCAACAAGTCCGTCTCCGGCGCCCTCGGGGCGCTTGCGGTGACGACGCTCCTCGTCGCGGGCATCTCGCGGTCGATCTTCGCCGGCACCGCGCTTGGGCAGCCCCATTGGCTGCTTGCGCTCGGGCTCGTCATCGGGGTCGCCGCGCAGGCGGGCGACCTGATGCTGTCCTCGATGAAGCGCGACATCGGCATCAAGGACATGGGAACGATCATCCCAGGACACGGGGGCGTGCTCGACCGGTTCAACTCGCTGCTGCTCGTGGCGCCGGCCGCCTTCCACATCATCGCCTACTTCGTCGGCTTCGGCCTCGGCGCACCGACGCGCCTGATCACGGGGGGATGATGGAGTTCCATCTCCGCACGGCACGCGATCACGCGCTTGCCCCGGCAGCACGCCTCCAGAGCCTGTCGCGGGAACGGGGCCTGGGCAGCCTCGTGATCGGCGCCGCCTGGCGGGCGCTGCTTCGCGCCTATCTCGCGGCATTCCACCGATTGACGGTGCAGGGCCGGGAAAACCTTCCGGCTCCACCCTTCGTCCTGATCGCCAACCACGCCAGTCACCTCGATGCGCTCTCGCTGTCGGCTGCCCTGCGCGGAGACGCGGCACGGCGGGCGCATGCTCTCGCGGCCGGTGACACCTTCTTCAGATCGCCCCTCGCATCCGCCTTCGCCGCCTACACGGTCAATGCGCTGCCGATATGGCGCAGGCGAACGCGGGCGGGCGAGATCGTAGCCCTGCGTGAGCGCCTGCTCGAGGATCGTCTTGTCTACATTCTCTTCCCCGAGGGAACGCGGTCGCGGAACGGGGTGATGGCGACGTTCCAGCCAGGAATCGGCGCCCTCGTCGCCGGGACGCCGGTACCGGTCGTTCCCTGCCGGCTCGATGGCGCTTTCGCCGCCTGGCCGACCCATCGGCGGCTGCCACGGCCCGGCCGGCTCCGGCTCACGATCGGCCCGTCGCTCACCTTCGACGCGGCGCCGTCATCGCGCGAGGGGTGGGAGGAGGTTGCGCGACGCTGCGAGGCCGCCGTCCGCTCCCTCGCCTGAGGCGAGGCACGGCCGCGCTTCCGCGACCGAGCCGTCACGCCGCTTCCCGAGCCCTGACCTCAGCGAGGCAGCGTCAGAACGATCGCGCCGTTTGCCGTCGCCACCACCGTGTGCTCGACCTGCGCCGCCCGGTGCGGCGCCGGCAGCGCCAGCGTCCAGCCATCGCCCGCCTCCTCGGCATGGCGGGCACCGGTCGAGACGAAGGGCTCGATGGTGAACACCATCCCTGAGCCGATGCGCCGGCGCTCGCGCGGCTCGTGCCAGGTCGGAATCGCCTCCGGGTCCTCGTGCAAAGCACGCCCCGTACCGTGGCTTGCGAGGTTGCGCACGAGACCGACGCGCCGGCGTCGCGCCTCGGCCTCCACCGCCGCACCGATTGCCCGCAATGGCGCGCCCGCGCGCACGGCCATCACCCCGGCCGTCGTCGCCGCATGCGCGGCAGCGATCAGAGCCCTGTCGGCAGGCCGGACCGGCGGAAGCGCGTAGGAGGCGCCCGTATCGGCGAAGAACCCACCCTTCTCGGCCGAGACGTCGATATTCACAAGGTCACCCGGGCGCAGCCGCCGCTCGCCCGGCACGCCATGCGCGATGGCCGGCGCGACGCTGATGCAGGTCGCCCCTGGAAAGCCATACGCGAGAGCAGGGGCAGGCCGTGCGCCATGGCAGGCAAGCTCGGCCGCGCCGATCGCATCGAGCTCGCGCGTCGTCATCCCCGGCTCGAGCGAGACGGCCATCAGCCGGAGCGTGCGCGCGACGATCGCGCCGATCTCGCGCAGCGCCTCGAGCTCGTCGTCGGTGCCGACGGTCACGAGGCCTACTCGGCGGCCTCGGCGTCCTCTCCGCCCTCTGCCATCAGGCTGTCGGCCACGGCGCCGGCCTGGCCGCGGATGCGCTCCTCGATCTTCTGCGCCACCGCAGGGTTCTCCTTGAGGAAGCCCTTGGCGTTCTCGCGGCCCTGGCCGATGCGCTGGCTGTCGAAGCTGAACCACGCACCCGACTTCTCGACGATGCCCGCCTTCACGCCGAGGTCGACGAGCTCGCCCGTCTTCGAGATGCCCTCGCCGTAGGTGATGTCGAACTCCACCTGCCGGAACGGCGGCGCCATCTTGTTCTTCACCACCTTCACGCGCGTCTGGTTGCCGACGACCTCCTCGCGGTCCTTGATCGCGCCGATGCGGCGGATCTCCATGCGAACGGAGGCGTAGAATTTCAGCGCGTTGCCGCCGGTCGTCGTCTCGGGGTTGCCGAACATCACGCCGATCTTGAGGCGGATCTGGTTCAGGAAGATCAGGATGGTCTTCGAGCGCGAGACCGAGCCGGTGAGCTTGCGCAGCGCCTGGCTCATCAGCCGCGCATGCAGGCCGACATGGCTGTCGCCCATCTCGCCCTCGAGCTCTGCCCGGGGAACGAGCGCGGCGACGCTGTCGACCACCAGCACATCCACGGCTCCCGAGCGTACCAGCGTATCGGCGATCTCGAGCGCCTGCTCGCCGCTGTCTGGCTGGCTGATCAGCAGGTTATCGACGTCGCAGCCGAGCTTGCGTGCATAGACGGGGTCGAGCGCATGCTCGGCGTCGATGAAGGCGCAGGTACCGCCACGCTTCTGCGCCTCGGCTACGCAATGGAGCGCGAGGGTGGTCTTGCCCGAGCTTTCCGGGCCGTAGATCTCGATGATGCGCCCCCGCGGCAGGCCGCCGATGCCGAGCGCGAGGTCGAGCCCGAGCGAGCCCGTCGGGATCACCTCGATCGGCTCATGCTGGTCCTTGCCACCCATGCGCATGACCGAGCCCTTGCCGAAGGCGCGCTCGATCTGTTGCAGGGCCTGGTCGAGCGCCTTGTTCTTGTCCATGTCGGGGGCCTCGTCTCGCTTCCGGTCTTTCGCCGCCAGGTTGCCGCACCCGGCCGATTCTCGCGCATTTCTAGCATACGGGGAGGCGAGCCGCCTAACTCGGCCATCCGCCCCATGTTCACTGTTCGTTCGTACAGCGCGGCGCCGCGAAGCGAAAGCAATCGGAGGTTGATCCACCGCAATGCGCGCGGGGCGCCGGCGGCGTTCGATGGCGCAGTCGGGCTCCCGCACATCAGCCCGCGACGTTGCGGAACGGCTTGGCTATCCCCGCCACGCCGACGCGGCAGAAGAACAGACTGCCACTCGGGCTCGCCCTTCCGGCGAGCCCTTTCCTTTTCCCGGCCTTCCCACCCTTCCTTTTCCCGCCCTTCCCACCCGCCCGCCTGCGCGGGCAGACTCGGCGCACGACGCGGAGGGAACGGCATGGCAGAACCGGTACGGCAGGCACTTCTTGCGGCACGGCGCGGCCTGCTGGACTTCTCGACTCGCAACCGGCTCCTCTCCCTCCCCCGCCCCGGGCGCAGCACCGGTGTCGTGCCGATCGCGGGCGGACGGTCGGAAGCCGTCTTCCGCCTCCTGGTCACCGACCGAGCCGTCCTGGGCTTCGCCCCCTCCGTCGCCTCCGTACCGGCCGCGGAGGGTGAGGCCGCGCCGAAGCGCCGCCGTGCCGTTGCCGCCGCCCCGCGCCTGGCCGAGCCGGACCCGGACGACAAGGTGCTCTCCGCGCCTCTGACGGAGGAGGCGCTCGCGCGCGTGCTGACGCGCCTCGAACGCGACAGCCGCTCGGTGCGCGAGGAGCAGGGCGTGAACATCCTCTCCGCCGCGCTCGGCCAGCTTCTCTGGCGCGACCCGAAGGCCCCGGAGATGGAACGCGGCGCCCCACTCGTCATGGTGCCCGCGACGCTGAAGCGCGGCACGGCGCGCGATCCGTTCCGGCTTGCGTGGGACGAGGGCGAGGTCGGCGGCAACCTGACGCTCGCGGCCTTCCTTGCCGACACCTTCGGCATACGCCTTCCCGCGTTCCCCGAGCTCGACGAGCGGGACGACGCGGCCTGGGCGACCCTCTCCTCCTGGCTCGATGCGGTGGCCGAAGCGGTCGAAGGCCAGCCAGGCTTCGCGGTGGAGCGTGACGCGATCGCCGTCGGCCTGTTCTCCTTCGCCAAGTTCCTGATGTACCGCGACCTCGACGCCGATGCCTGGCCCGAGCCGTGGCGGCCGGACGCGCACCCGCTTCTCTCCGCCCTGGCCGGGGCGACGCCCCCGCCCGCAGCCGAAACGTTCCCGGACGACACAGAGATCGACGCCCTCATCACCGTCGAGAAGCTCGACTTCGTCCTCGACAGCGACGGCAGCCAGACGCTGGCCTCCGAGGCGGTGCGGCGCGGCGCATCGCTGGTGATCCAGGGCCCGCCGGGTACCGGCAAGAGCCAGGTGATCACGAACCTGATCGCGCAGGCGGTGATCGACGGCAAGACGGTGCTGTTCGTGGCCGAGAAGCTCGCCGCGCTCGAAGTGGTGCAGCGGCGGCTCGCCGGCGTCGGGCTCGGCGCGGCCTGCCTTGCGCTGCACGGCGACACGGCGAACCGGCGCGCGCTGCTCGCCGACCTCGACACGACGCTGAAGGCCCCCCGCGCGCGCGAACCCGATCGGTCGGCCGTCGTCACGCCGCTCGGGTCGTTGCGCGGTCGGCTGAACCGGCACGCTGCCGCGATGCATGCGCCGATCGGCGAGACGGGCTGGACGGCCTTCCGAGCGATCGGCGAGGCGGCGCGGCTCAAGGCCGCGGGCGTCGCGGCCCCCGAGGGCAGGCTCGATGCCGCGTCCTGGAACGCGGAAAAGGTCGCAGCAACCACACGGCTCGTCCGCGAGATGGCAGCGACCATCCGCCGCATCGGCCCGCCCGCGCGCCACCCCTGGCGCGGCGTGACGGCACGCGCGCTCGCGCCAACCGAGGCAGACAGGATTGCCGCGCGCATCCCCGCAGCACTGAGGGCGCTCGGCGCGCTCTCTGCCACTGGTGCGGCGACACGGAGCCAGGCCGCGCGGCGGCTCGCTACGCTGCGTGCGGCAGCCGAGTTCGCAACGATCCGCGCGCGCGCCATGGCGCTGGCGCCGGGCCTCACGAACGCGGCCTGGCAGGCCCCTGACCTCGAGGCGCTGCGCGCGCCGCTCGCCGCCGGCGGGGGGTTCTTCTCGAGCTTCTCCTCCTCCTACCGCGAGGCACGGGCGCGGATGGAAGCGCTGTGCGGCGGCGCGTTGCCGGCCGACGCCTCGACGCTGATCGACACGCTTTGCGAGGGGCAGCGTGTGCTCGCCGCGCACCCCGATGCCGCGACAACAACGCCCGACGCAGCCGAGGAGCAGTACCTCGCCGCTGCGCTCGGCGCATGCACGGACGCGCTCGACCCTCTGCTGGGCGACCTCGCGCTCGACCTGACGGCCGCCTTCGGGTCGGACGATGCACCCATCGCAGCCCTCGTCGAGCGGCTGGGCCTGTGGGCCGCCGCCCCGCAGGGCGCGCTGGCCGACTGGCTCGGCTGGGCAAGGCTCGCGCGGGAAGCTGCGGAAAGCGGCATCGGATCGTTCACCGATCGTCTCGCCGACGGGTCGATCGCGCCGGAAGAGGCGCCTTCCCGCTTCCGCCGCGCGCTGGCGGAAAGCCTTCTCGCCGCGGCGATGCGCGCCAACCCCTCGCTCGCCGCGTTCGACGGGCCAGCCTTCTCCCGCCTCGTCGAGGAGTTCCGCGAGGCGGACAAGGCGCGGCTCGGCCTCGCCCGGGCGGAGGCCGGCTTCGCCCATGCCGCGCGGCTTCGCATCGCCGAGGGGCCGGACAGCTTGCGCGAGATGGCCGTGATCCGCGGCGAGCTCGCCAAGAAGCGTGGGCACATGCCGATCCGGACCCTGCTCTCGCGCGCACCGAACGCGATCCAGGCGATCAAGCCCGTCTTCATGATGAGCCCGCTCGCCGTGGCGGAGTTCCTGAGCCCCGGTGCCATCGCCTTCGATCTCCTGGTCATCGACGAGGCAAGCCAGGTGGAACCGGCCGATGCCTTCGGCGCCGTCGCGCGCTCGCACCAGATGGTCATCGTCGGCGACGACAGGCAGATGCCGCCCACCCGCTTCTTCGCCCGCATGACCGGGGAGAACGGCGAGGAGGAGGACGCGTCGGATGAGGTGCAGGCGGCGGATGTGGAGAGCATCCTCTCGCTGTGCAACGCCCGCGGCTGGCCGACGCAGATGCTGCGCTGGCACTACCGCTCGCGCCACGAAAGCCTCATCGCCGTCTCGAACGAGGAGTTCTACGAGAAGCGGCTTCTCGTCATCCCCTCGCCGCGCCCGCGCGGCAAGGGGCTCGGCCTGTCGCTCGCCCACGTCGCGGGCAGCTTCGACAGCGGCGGGACCGGCACGAACATCGCCGAGGCCGATGCGGTGGCCGAGGCGGTGATCGCGCATGCGCGCGACACGCCCGGCGACACGCTCGGCGTCGCCGCGTTCAGCGTGCGCCAGCGCGATGCGATTCTCGATGCGGTGGATGCCAAGCGGCGCGCCGACCCGTCGGTCGAGCAGTTCTTCGCTGCCCATCCGGCGGAGCCGTTCTTCGTGAAGAACCTCGAGAACGTGCAGGGCGACGAACGCGATGCGATGTTCATCAGCGTCGGCTATGCGCGCGACGGCGAGGGGCGGCTCGCGATGCGGTTCGGCCCGCTCTCGGCCGAGGGCGGCGAGAGGCGGCTCAACGTGCTCATCACGCGCGCGAAGAAGCGCTCGGTGGTGTTCTCCGGCCTGAGGGCGGACGACATCGATCTCGCGCGCGCCTCAGGCCGGGGCCCCGCCGTGCTCAAGCGCTTCCTCGCCTACGCCGCCGCGCCCGACGGCACGACTGCCGCGGGAAGCGACGACGATGCCGCGCTGTCGGATGCGATCGCGGGCGCGCTCGAAGGTGCGGGGCTCTCGGTCGCGCGCCGCGTCGGGCTTGCCGGCCTGTTCGTGGATGTCGCGGTGCGCGAGCCCTCCGGTGAGGGCTATGGCCTCGGCATTCTCACGGACGGTGCCTTCTACGCTTCCGCCCGCTCGGCCCGCGACCGCGACAGGCTGCAGGAGAGCGCGCTGGCGATGATGGGCTGGCGTCTCGCGCGGAGCTGGGCGGCGGATTGGCTCGTGCGGCCCGATGCGGAGGCCGCACGGCTTGCCGCACTGGCGGGCGCGACCGCCGCACCGGCCGAGGAGGCGCCGAAGGAGCGTACGCCGGGGCCGCTCGCCACGCCCTATGTCGTTGCGTCTCCGGAGGTTCCGCGCGACACGCCACTCGCTGAGGTTCCCTTCGCGCGGCTTGGCACCGTGGTCGAGGAGATCGTGCGCGTCGAGGGGCCGATCCACGCCGACGCGGTGATCGCGCGCGCGGCGTCCCTCTGGGCCATCGAGGCACCCTCGCCGAAGGAGCGTGCCGCGGTGGTGCAGGCGCTGCGGCTTTCGAAGGAGCTCGCTGGCCTCGTGCAGGAAGGAGAGTTCTGGCGGGCGGAGGATGCGCAGACCGTTTCGCCGAGAGACCGTTCCGGCCTGCCAGAAGCCTGGCGAAGCCCTGCCTGGATCGCGCCTGCGGAGCTGCGCTCGGCGATTCTCGCCACGCTCGAGGCGAGCGGCGGCGCGGTCGCGCGCCAGCGCGTCATCGAAGGGGCGGCGCGACTGCTCGGCATCGGCGCAAGCGGGTACGGTGCGCTCGCCGCGCAACTCGCATTGCTCGAGGGCGAAGGTCAGGTACGCGAGGAAGCCGGGCTGGTCTCGGCTGCCTAGCCGAACGGGGTCAGACCGGTGCCTGAGGGTCGATCGAGGCGATCGGTGGACGCTTCACCCAGCCACCGCCCCTTCGCCCCTGCGCGAGCCCATAGTCGAAGAGGGCGCGCATGAACGTCTGGTCGAACGGCGCGGGCGGCTGCATGTCGAAATCCGAGCCGATGAAGGCGAGGTTGAAATCGAGACCGTCCGCCTGTGAGCGCATGTAGAGACGCAGCACATCATTGAAGCCGCTCACATAGATCATCGTCGAGATCGCACGGCTGGCGACGCCGAAGGTGCGCCGCTGGACCACCGCCCAGTCAGGGTCGAGGCGCGCGTTGCGGATGATCCACGCGTTGACTTCACGGACCCGCTCGCCGCGCTGTCGTCGCGCCCGGCGCAACTCCCCGAGCGCCGGGGGGTAGAGGAACGCCTGCGCGAAGGCGCCGCCATCGACATGCATCTCCTGGTGCGGCTCTCCGTCCACGGTTACGTCGATCATCACGGGCGGGAAGGCGCCGGGAATCGCGGCCGAGGCGAGCAGGACCTTGCGGATAAGCTCCGCTGCGCGCGGATGCCCGCTCTTGGCAATCGCACCGATGTTCCACACGACCGGCTTCTGCGCATCGAGGTTGGTGGTGCCGATCAGGAGGACACGGCCGGCGTCGTAGGCGGCAGCAATGCCGGCGAGCATCTTCTCGTCGAGATACTTGGTGATCGTTGCGAGCAATGGCGTCGTGTCGGCAAACGCATCGGCGAGAGCACCGCTGATCAGGCCACGCGAGATGGCGACGTCGCTGAGCGTGATGTCGGTATACACGCTGCGGAGCTGCGGATCGTACTCGGGACCGAGATACGCGAAGGGGGCGGTCAGCGCACCGGTGCTGACGCCGGTGACGAGATCGAACACCGGCCGCCTGCCGGTCTCGCTCCACCCGTTCAGCAGGCCCGCGCCAAACGCGCCGTTCTCGCCGCCGCCCGAGATCGCTAGGAAGTTCGAGACCGGCTGCGGCCCGCCTCGCGCACCGAGACGCCCACCTTGGCGCGCCGCCGCGGCCTCGAACTCGGCATTGATCTCTACGACATCCGTCAGATAGAAGAACCGCTCGTTGGGAAGGCCGAGCACGGTTGCGCGCTTGGTCAGATCACGTGGAACGGCGGGTTGCCGGATGGGCGTGGCGCACGCTCCAAGAAAAGCCGTCGCAGACAGCGACGCGCCGCCAAGCAGCAAGCCGCGGCGGCTGGAGTCCCGCCCACCCGTCAGTGCCATTTCTGTCCCCTTGCCCTTGCCTGTCTCGATTGTCATCGGATGCGCAATTCGGTCGCCGCCGCCGTCCCATCGGCGTCGATCACCGTCACACGATAGAAGCCGGGGCCCAGCGGGGTCCATCTCGTTTCGCGGCGATGACGGTCCGATAGGATCGGTTGTCCGTCTATGAGCCATGTCAAGGGTCTTTGCCCGCCGGAGGCGCGGAGCGTGACGTCCCCCTCCCCGAGCGCGGCGTTGGGCGGCGGAAAGACGAGCCGCAAGCGATCGGCCGTGCCGGCACCCAGACGCGCGAGCGCAGGCGCGGGCGCAAGAGGCGGCGCGGCAGGCAGCGGCCCGGCATCGGGCAGAAGACCGAACACCGAGAACAGGACAGGCCCCGCGGTGACGCGCCCGGTGATCCCGGGCATCGGCGTGCCGTCAGGCCGCCCGAGCCACACGGCAACCGTGTGGGTTGCGCTGACGCCGACGGCCCAGGCATCCCGGTTGCCCCAGGAGGTGCCGCTCTTCCAGGCGATGCGCGGCGCTCGTTCCGGCGCGATGCCAGGCGGCGGCTGCGCTGCGGCAAGCATCGCGCGCACTGCGCCAGCCTCCGCCGCGCCGACGAAGGGGCGGCGGATCGGCGCCTCGCCATCCCGCCAGACCGGCTGCGCGACCGACCCATCCGTTGCGATCGCGCCATAGAGTGCGGCGAGATCGTGCAGCGTGAGCCCAAGCCCGCCGAGCGCGACAGGAAGCGAGGGCGATGCTCCTGGCGGCAGGCGCGCGAGAATGCCGGCCGCCTTCAGCGAGGAGAGGAACGCGACCGGCCGGACCGCATCGGCCAGCGCGACCGCGGGAAGGTTGAGCGAGCGCACGAGTGCCTGCGCCACCGTCACGTCTCCGGCGAAGCCGCGATCGAAGTTCTCCGGCGCATAGTCGGCGAAGCGTCGCGGCAGGTCTGCGATGCGCGTCTCCGGCCGGACGAGGCCGAGGGCAAGAGCCTGCGCAACCAGGGCAGGCTTCAGCGACGAGCCTGGCGAGCGCACCGCGCGGGTAAGGTCGAGCGCGCCGGCGCGCCGCTCGCCCGCCGCTCCGCCATAGGCAGCGACGAGGGCACGCGTGTCGTTCTCCATCACCAGGATGGCGAGGTTCGCCTGGTCGGGAAGGTCCTCGGCGATGCCATCGGCAAGGCGTTCCAGCGCGGCCTGGAGCGGCAGGGACAGCGTCGTCGCGGTCACGCCCTCGCCGGCGGCGGACGCGAGATGGCGCGCGTGTCTCGGCAGTGCGTGACGCGCGGCGCCGAGCGGCGCGGCGCCGAGCTCGCGAGCCTCGGTATCGGCCAGAACGCCGGCGGCAACGGCGTCACGCAGCACACGCGCGCGCGCCGCACCCGCCGGGTCGGGAAACCGGTCAGGCCGCAGCGCGGAGGGGCGCTGCGGGAGTGCCACGAGCAGCGCGAGTTCCGCCGGGTCGAGCGCCATGGGAGGTTTCGCGAACAGGGCAAGCGAGGCTGCCCGCACGCCCTCGAGGTTTCCCCCGAACGGCGCGAGGGTGAGCCACATGGCGAGGATCTCGTCCTTGCCGAAGCGCGCCTCGAGCTGCACCGCCCGCGCCATCTCGGCGAGCTTCGCGGCCAGCGTGCGCGGCCGCGGCTCGAGCAGCCGCGCCACCTGCATGGTGATGGTGCTCGCACCCGAAACGACGCGCCCGTTCACCACCGCCTGGCCAGCTGCACGGACGATCGCTGCGGGGTCGATACCGGCATGGGAGCGGAAGCGCCTGTCCTCGCGCGCGAGAAGCAGCTCGACGAAGAGCGGCGGCACGTCATCGACGCTGGTGCGAAGCCGCCATACGCCGCCGGGCGCGGGGCTTGCCGCCATCAGCCTGCCCTCCCGGTCATGCAGCTCGGCTGAAACCGTTTCGAGCCGCGACAGGTCGGGCGGGAAGGCGCGATCGGCGGCCATGGCCGCGACAAGCACACCGGCAAGCCCGGCCGCGGCGGCGAGGAAGCGCCGACGCATCGGCCTACTCGGCCGGCGCGATGCTGATGCGCCCGGTCGTCTGCCGGGCGAAGAAGCGCGGCTTGTACATGTCGGTGAGGATGGCGCCCGGCAGCTCAAACCGCCCCGGGGTAACGGCGCGGACAAGGAAAGCGAGCTTGAACGCCGGCTCGCGCTCAGTCAGGTCGATCTGCGCGACGAGCCTGTCATCCCGCGCCGAGGCGTAGACCGGGCGCGTCAACTCGCCGAGCCAGGGGAAGGCGGGAACCTCGCCCGGGCCGAGGCGAACCGCTTCCGGCTCCCACCCCGCAGGCAGGCCGTGCACGAGCAGGGCCTGGTGCGCGATGCGCGTCTCCGCCCTCCCCTCGAGCACGAGCACGAACACCTCGTTCTGGCGAAGCTGGTCGAGGTTGAGCGGCGTGCCGTCGCGTCGGAAGAAGTTGCGACGGATCACGAGCCCGTCGCGCGCTGCTGGCGGCGGCTGGGCGGGAATGCCCATCGTCGCGACACCCGGCCAGATCGGGCGCGTGCCGATGTTGCGCAGCGCCACGGGAAGCGATGTCGCGTCGCGCGTGACGGCGATGATCGGCGCTGGCGGACGCTCGGTGCCGTCGATCGTCACGGCTGCGGGCTGGCCGTCGCGCCCGAGAAGCGCGGCGGCGGCGACCGCCCAGGCCTGCTCCTGCGTCGAGGTGCGCGCGGGCTGCACCGCATCGGCAGGCAGCCGGTCGAGCAGCGCGGCGACGCGGTCGGTCACCGCGCCCGTCTCACGCGCGAGCACGATCATGGCCGATGCGTCGCGGATGGTGGAGCCGTAATCCTCGCTCGACCAGTCCCGCGCCGGGTTCTCCGCGGCGTCGCGCAGCAGCGCCTCGCCACGCGCGCGATCGCCCGACAGAAGGAGCGCCGCGCCGAGCTGCGCGCGCGCGAGCGGCGACGGCAGGAGCGCGGCACCCTGGTCCGCCATCACCCGCATCGCGCCGGGGCGCGGCTGGCCGGCGAGCGCGAGAGCGTAGAGCGCATAGGCCTGCGCAGCCCTCTGCCAGGGCCTGCGCGCGCTGTCCTCCGTCGTTCCGGCAAGGTAGCGCAGCGCGGCGTCGAGCGGCGCGTCCGGCACCGTCGCGCCGGCGCGCTTTGCACGGAGAAGGAACTCGGTGGCGTAGGCGGTCAGCCACGGTTCCGGCGCATCGTTCGCGCTCCAGAGGCCGAAGCTGCCGTCATAGCGCTGCTTCTCGAGCACCGCGCCGATCGTCGCCTGTAGGCGCGCGACGCGATCGGCGCCGACAACCGCCTCATCCTCGAGGAAGACCAGAGGCAGGCCGGCGCTGACAACCTGTTCGAGGCACGCATAGGGCCAGGCCTCGAGCGCGCGGATCAGCGCGGCGGCATCGAACGGCGCGGCGCTGTTGACCGACAGGGTGACGCGGCCCGTTCCCGGGAGGTAGGCGCCGAGTGCGTTGGCTGGCACCGTCAGCGTCTGCCCAGGCGGAAGCTCGCGCCGCGACACGGTGGTGACGGCGGGTCGCGCCGTGCGCACGGTGAGGGGAAAGACGCGCGTCGCGGAGAAGCCGGCGGGACCCTCCGCGCGGAGGCTGACCTCCGAGACGCCCGCGCCTGTCCCGCGCAGGGTGAACAGCGCTCGGCCGCGCCCGCCCTCGGCGAGCGTGACGGTCTGCGTTCCCCCGTCGATCGCGACAGGCCCGGTCGATGCGAAGGAGAGGCGCACCTCGCCTGCGGGCAGCTCCACATTGTGCAGCGACACGAGCAGCCGCGCCTCGTCTCCCGGCGCGAGGAAGCGCGGCAGCGCTGGTTCGGCAACAAGCGGGTCGCGAACGGGAACGCTCGAGGCCGCCGCACCGCTTCGCGCAGCATCCCACGCCACAGCCATGAGGCGGAGCGATGTGTTCACATCCGGAATGGAGAACGGGAACCGGGCGGTGCCGTCCGCGCCGGCCTCGACGGGGCCTGCGAAGAGCGAGGCGATGCGCAGGGGAATCGCAGGCAGGCCAGCCCCGCCACCCTCCTCGTCGCCGCCCTGGCGGAGCAATCCTGTTTCTCCCTCCGCCGGCGCGATCAGCCGCCCGTAATCGTCGCGGATATCGATGCCGAGCCGGCGCTTGCCGGTGAAATGCGCGACAGGGTCTGGCGAGGCGTGGCCGGTGAGGCGAAGGATCCCCTCGTCCACCGCAGCGAGCGCGACCTGAGCGCCGGGCGCCGCGCGAACGGTGATGGTCGCGTCGGCGCGCGGGCGCAGAAGGTCCGGCGCCTCGATGGCGACGGGCAGCGTGCGCGGCGCAGGGTCTAGCCCAAGCCAGGCAAGGCCGAGCGCCCGGACGGGGCCGGTACCCGCCTCGGCCCGCCCGCGCAACAGTGTCACCGCCGCATAGGCGCCGGGCCCCCAGGCGGCATCGACGGGAACCTCGATCGTCACGCCACCTTCCGGCACCTCGAGCGTGCGGATCAGGTGAACACGGTCGGTCAGAACGGTGAGGGTGGCGCGCCCGGCAAAGGGGGCGGCGATGCGCACGCGTGCGGCGTCGCCCGGTGCATACAGGGAACGATCCGCTGCCACATCGAGAAGGTCTGGCGTATCGCCCGCGCCGGCGGAGGGAACGAAGCCCGCCCGGAACCGCACGGAGGTGGCGGCAAGGCTGTCGGCGTCCGATACCTCGATGCGATAGCGGCCCCAGTCGAGCGTCGCAGCGAAGCGCGCCGGCACGCCTGGCGTGACGGCGAGCTCGGTCGCCTGAACCGGCTCGTCGCGCCATACCGTCTCATAGCGGGCGATGCGCTCGCGGAGAACGATCCGCCAGTCCGGGCGCTCGCGCACGAGCCGCAGCCTGAGCCGCGGCGCGGCGACAGGCCTTCCCTCGGCGTCGAAGGCGGCAACCTCGAACCCAGCCTCGGTGTTGGCGGCAACCGCGCCGCCCTCGAACAGCGGCCGGATGCCGATGAAGGGGCCTTGGCTGCGCACGGGGAAGTCGACGGTCGTGCGCGTCGGCCGGCCGCCCGGTTCGGTGACGGCGACAGAAAGCGTCGCGCGCAAAGGGCGCGTCGTGTCGGGCGCGCGCGGCAGCAATACCGGCGCGGCCGTCCGCCCCGCGGAGTCGGTATCGGGGATCGCGACATCCGTCCGAAGCGGCTCCGGCGCGTCCTCCACGAGCCCGAAGCGCCACCCTGCCAGCGCGGGGAAGGGGTTCGGGTCAGGCACTACGAGAAGCTCGCCGCTCGCCGCGAGCCCCGAGGCCGGCGCGCCGTAGAGGAAACGCGCGGTGACCGGCACGGACAGCGGCATGCCGGGGATGAGAGCCCCGGGCGCGGCAAGCTCGACCGCGAGGCGATCGGGCACGAAATCCTCGACGCGGAACGACGCGCGGCCGATCGGCGTCGCGGCAGGATCGGCCAGAAGCTCGATCGTCCAGCCGCCCTGCGGCGCGCCGGCGGCGAGCGGCAGGGCGAGATGGATCGCCCCGCCGGGCCCGCGCTGCGGAACCGTCTCGGACGCGATCGTTCCGTTCGGGCGCCGGAGTCGGACCGTGACGGGAACGTCCGCCACCGCGCCCGCGCCGGTGCGGAGAAGGGCGAGCAGGTTCACCGTCTCGCCCGCGCGGTAGATGCCGCGCTCGGTCCACGCCCAGGCATCGAGCGGGCCGGGATGCGGCCGGCCTTCGACGCCGCGATCGGAGAGATCGAACGCCGCGAGCGCGAGGTCGAGAAAGGCAAGGTCGCCCCCCTCCGCGCGGGCGACGACGTGGCTCGGCGCAGCGCCGCCACGGCCGCGTGTCAGCGGCGCGGGAAAGCGGGCCACGCCGTCCGCATCGGTCGCCACGGCGGCGAGCTCGTCATTGGCGCGCGAGATCAAGGCCACGCGCAGGCCCTCGAGCGGCCGCGGATCACCCAGGCCGCGGGCAAGCACCGTCACGCCATCGGCGCCGCGCAGCGCGGTGAGGCCGATATCGGTCACCACGAGCCACTGCGTTGCGAGCTCGCCCCAGCGCTGGACGGGCGTTCCGTCGCCCGCGGTCGCGGTGAGCGCGAACAGCCCAGGCGCGGCGTTGCCGAGCATCGGGGCAAGGTCGAGCGTGGTGCGCGCGGCGACGTTGCGCTGCCAGGACGGAATGCTCAGCGTGCCTTCCCAGACGAGCGTGCCGCGGCCTTCCGCCAGTTCGTTCGCCGCCCAGGTGCCGAGTGGCTTCAGGACGCGCCCGTCGGGCCCAAGCTCGAGGCCGAGATTGCGCTCGCCCACCCGGTACAGCTTGAGCGCCACGGCGGAGAGATTGACGGTGCCGACGGTCATGCGCGGGGCATCGCCGCGCGGCAGGATGAAGGCGCCAGACTGCAGGATGACGCGCGGCGCGCGGTCCGGCATCGCGATCTCGAGCGTCACGTCGCGAGCGAGCCGCACGTCGTCCTCGCCAGGCAGGCCCTGACGGAGCGTGATGCGCCAGGTGCGGCCATGCGCGAGGCCCGCGACGCAGAGGCGCTGCTCCTCGCGGGTGACGGAAGCCGCGGGCACACCGTCGGCGCGCACCCAGTCTGCCCAAACGACATCGCGCCGCGGCGAGAGAACGCCGGCGAACTCGATGCAGGCGCGCGGCGGGTCGCTCTCCGGCTCGGCGGCGATGCGCCGGACGGTGAGGCCGGCCGCGCGGCGAAGGGCGGCGAGGCGTTGCCGGTGCGCTTCGTTTCCGGGGTCGCGTTCGAGCACGGCCGCCATCGCATCGGCCGCGAGGCCCGGGCGGTTCAGCGTGGTGGCGAGGATATCGGAGATGCGCAGCAGCGAGGGGATTTCCGGCGCGCCGGCGGGAACGTCCATGAAGGCCTGCCACGCCGCCTGCAGCGCGCGGTCGCCATCGGGCGGGCTGCGACGCTGCCAGGCCTCGGCGAGCCGGAGCCAGAGCGCCTCCCCCGCCTGGCCAAGAGCGATGCGCGCCTCGAGGGCGGGAATGAGAGCGGCCCAGTCGTTTCGCGCCGCGGCCTCGGCCACCCGGCGGTCGGCCGCCTCGCGGCCCTGGGCGGTCGGCGGCGCTGCCGGCCGCAGGCTCTGCGCGTAGGCATCGGAATCGCGCTGCAGGCCCGGGATCTCGAAGGCGGCGGCAGGGGCGGCAAGAAGCGGGGGCAGAACGAGGAAGGCGAGCACGAGGCGGCGCGCAAGGCGCCCGGCTTGCTGGAGGCTCCGCATGGCACGCATCCTCGTTCGGCACCCGGAAGGTGCTGGGAGGCAAAGGATTGCAGAGGCGGGGAGGCGGCGTCCACCGCCGCCGCCCCGCTTGCCCCGCGCTGCCTAGGGCTGTGGCGTGCGCGACTTCAGGAGATCGCGGATTTCCGCCAGAAGCACCTCGCTGGTCGTCGGCCCCGGCGGCGGTGCGTCGGGCTGCTTCTCCTTGAAGCGCGACAGCACCTTGATCAGCCAGAAGATCGCGAAGCCGACGATGATGAAATTGATGCAGGCGTTGATGAACACGCCGATGGCGATGACCGCCGCACCACCCTCGCGCGTTGCCTCCAGCGTCGCCTGGCGCTCGCCCGAGAGCACGATGAAGAGGTTGGAGAAGTCGATCCCGCCCAACAGCATGCCAAGGAGCGGGTTGAAGATGTCGGTGACGAGCGAGCCGACGATCGCCGTGAACGCCGCCCCGATGATGATGCCGACGGCGAGGTCGATCACGTTGCCGCGCATGATGAAGGCCTTGAACTCCTTCACCCAGGCTGGCTGCGACGGCAGGTGCTGCAAGGGAGTCTGCATTTCCCTCTCCCGATGTTCTTGTTCCGGCATGATGGCCTGGGGGCAAGTTAAGACCGTGGGCGGCGGGCCCGGCAAGCACGCGCTCCGCCCCGGCGCTCCGCCCTGCCCTGCGGCAACGCCGATGTCCCGAAGCGGCCGGGAACGCTATGGTCGCGGCCAACCGCTGCACCAGGGAGATTTGGTCAATTGCAGACGACAACGGCCGCCGATGCCATTGCCGCGGGTCTTGCCTCGCTCGGGGTGCGGCGGATGTTCGGCATGCCGGGCGGCGGCTCAAGCCTCGATCTCATCGTCGCGGCCGAGCGGCAGGGCATTGCCTTCACGCTGGCGCGGCAGGAGAGCGGGGCGATGTTCATGGCCGCCGCCGCCGCGGAGGTCTCGGGGCGTCCCTCTGTCGTGCTGGTCACGCGCGGGCCCGGCGTCGCGGCCTCCGTCACCGGTCTCGCCCATGCCGACCTCGACCGTTGCCCGGTCCTCCTGGTGTCGGACGGATTCACGCCCGGCCAGCGCCGCTACGTGACCCACCAGGTGATCGACCATGGCGCGATCGCCGCGCCGCTGGTGCGCGGCCGGGCCATCGCGGAAGGGCCGGACGCCGCGACCTGCCTCGCCCGGCTCGCCGCGGCGATGGAAGGCCCCTGCCGCGGCCCAGCACTTCTCGAGATCACTGACGAGGCGACCAGGGTGCAGGCCGCCCCGGCCGCGATCACCACGCCGCCGACAGCCGCGCCGCCCCGCGAGGCGGTTGAGCAGGCACGCCGTCTTCTTTCTGGGGCGCAACGGCCCGCCATCATCGCCGGCCTCGAGGCGCGTGACGCGGCGCCGGAGCTCCGGACGCTCGCGCGCGCCCTCGGCGCACCGGTGTTCGTCACCTACAAGGCAAAGGGCGTCGTTGGCGACGCGGACGGGCTGTTCGCGGGCGTGTTCACCGGCGGGGCCGCCGAGGCAGCACTTCTCGCCGAGGCAGACCTGATCCTGCTCGCGGGCGCCGACCCGGTGGAGTTCATCCCGCAGCGGTGGCGATACCCCGCGCCGGTCATCGACATCGCGCGCTTCCCGCGCAGCCCGCACTACGTCACCCCGGCCGCGGACCTGATCGGCGATGTCGGGGCAAGCCTTGCCGCGCTCGCCCCCGAAGCACGACCCTCGGAGTGGTCCCCCGGCAGGATCGCCGCCTCGGTGTCGGCCTGGCGCGGTGCGCTTGCCACGCGGGCGAACGGACCGCGCCCGGCGCCTTCGGAGGTCGTCACGATCGCAGCAGACGCGGCACGCGCCGCCTCGATCAACCCGCGCGTGACGGTCGATGCCGGTGCGCACATGTTCAGCGCCACGAGCTTCTGGCCGGCGCGCGAACCGAATGACCTGCTGATCTCGAATGGGCTCGCCACGATGGGCTTCGCGCTTCCGGCGGCGATCGGCGCCGCGCTTGCCGAGCCGGGGCGGCGAACGGTCGCCTTCACCGGCGATGGCGGGCTGATGATGTGCCTCGGCGAGATCGCGACCGCGGTCGAGAACCGGCTGCCCATCGTCGTCGTCGTGTTCAATGACGGGCGGCTGAGCTTGATCGAGCTCAAGAAGGCAGGCAGGCCGGTGCCGGACGAGAGCCTCGGCTGGGCGCATCCCGGCTTCGCGGAGGTGGCGCGCGGCCTCGGCTGCCGGGGCGCCACGGTGGAGACGGCCGAGTCCTATCGCGCGGCGCTCGACGAGGCCTTCGCTCAGGATGGCCCGAGCGTGATCGACGTGCGGATCGACCCCTCGGCCTATCCCGCGCAGATCGCCGCCATCCGCGGATGACCGGTCAGGATCGCGCGGGCTTGGTGCCGTAGGACCGGTCCGGCGTGCCGCGGAAGAGCGACATATGCGTGTGCGTCGCGACCCAGGGGTCTCCCGGGCGGTC
The DNA here is from genome assembly GCF_007644105.1 of Elioraea rosea. Taxonomy (GTDB): domain Bacteria; phylum Pseudomonadota; class Alphaproteobacteria; order Acetobacterales; family Acetobacteraceae; genus Elioraea_A; species Elioraea_A rosea. The sequence continues at coordinate 33,867 of NZ_VFAC01000013.1, forward strand.
GCGGCGAAACGAAACGGTCGCGCGGCCGCGGCGGTCGAACCTCGTGCCGTCCTCGCGGTAGCCGGTCGAATCCCAAACGCCCATGCCGACGGCGAACAGCCGGTCGGGCGAGACGAGCGCGCGCACGCCGTCGAGCCGCCAGGCGAAGCCGTCGATCGTTCCCCAGACGTTCCGCCACTGCTCGCCTTCGGCACCATCGCGGCCATCGATGAAGTCGGTGAAGGTGCCGAAGGCGATCAGGTCGGGCGCGAACAGGTGGCGCGCTGCGGCATAGTCCACCGCCTCGACGTGGCGGGCGAGCTCGGCGAACCACGCCTTCACCCCCGCGAGGTCCGCCTCCGCCGCCACACGCTCTTCCGCCATGCCCGGTTCTCCATCCGCCTCTTCGAGGGGTGGGACGATGACAGCCAGAGGCTCCGCGGCAAAGCCCGCGCGACAGGAAGGTGGTCATTGCGGCGCCGCGAGCGGCCGTGCCACTAATCGGTACACCCAAATAACCAGGGAGGACGGGCGAATGGTCCATCTGTCACGGGCGGTGAGGGGCATCGGCGCCGCTGCCATCGTCGCGGCCACGCTTGCCGCTGCGCCGGCCGGCGCGCAGGAACGCGTGCGCTGGGGCGTGCCGATCGCGTTCGGATCGAACCTCACCGCGCTGGGCGACACGCTTCCCTACGTCGCGCAGCAGCTCAACCGGATGTCCGGCGGGCGCATCAACTTCATCGTGCAGGAGCCGGGCTCGGTCATTCCGGCTCTCGGCGTGTTCGACGCGGTGAGCGAAGGTAAGGTCGACGCCGGCTATTCCTGGATGGGCTACGAGATCGGCAAGGTGCCGTCCTCGGCGCTCTACGGCGCCACGCCGTTCGGGATGGAGGCGCTCGAATTCTCCGCCTGGTATTGGTTCCATGGCGGCAAGGACATGCTGCTCGAGATCTACGCGCGCCACAACATCGTTCCGATCTTCTGCGGCGCGATCGCACCGGAGGGGGCAGGCTGGTTCCGCCAGCAGATCACCAATCTCGACCAGGTGCGCGGCCTGCGCTTCCGTGCCGCGGGCCTCGGCGGGCGCATCTGGGAGCGCGTCGGCGCCTCGGTGCAGCTCATTCCGGGCCCCGAGCTCTACCAAGCGCTCGAGCGCGGCGTGCTCGACGGAACCGAGTTCAGCCTGCCGACGGTCGACGAGCAGCTCGGCTTCCAGCGCGTGGCGAAGTTCCTGCACCTTCCCGGCTTCCACCAGCCGACCACGAACCAGTTCCTCTATGTGAACAAGGGCGTGTGGGACAAGCTGCAGGAGCCCACCAAGGCGATGATCGAGACCGCCTGCCAGGCCGGCGTCGCCTTCGCGATGGCGCGCGCCGAGGCACTGCAGGGCGCTGTTCTCGCCAAGTTCAAGGCAGAGGGCGTGACCGTCGCGCGGCTGCCGGAGGACGTGCTGAAGCGGCTGCAGGAAGCGACCAACGCGGTGCTCGACGAGCAGGCCGCGCGCGATGCCGACTTCAAGCGCGTTCTCGACAGCATGCGGAAGTTCCAGGACGAACATCAGGCCTGGAAGCAGCTCGGCTACCTCCCGCGCGACTGGCCGATCCGCTGAGCCGCGCCGGCGACGCCCGGGCGGCCGAGGGAAAAGGGGGGAGGCCGTGACGCAGTTCGTCGGACTGCAAGAGGGCGCCGAGGCAAAAGGATATCTCGCGGGGCTTCCCCCCTGCCCCGCCGCCGATGCGATCGAGCGTGCCGTGCTGCTCGTCGGCAAGATCTTCGCCTTCGCCTGGCTTCTGCTCGTGCTGGTGATCATGGTCGGCGTGCTCGAGCGCTACGCCCCGCCGATCACGCGGGTGATGGCGATGATTTTCGGCTCGAACCCGGGAACGGCGCTGACGGAACTCCAGTGGCACCTCTACGCCGCGGGGTTCCTCGTCGCGATTCCCTTCGCGATGGTGCGCGGCAACCATGTGCGGATCGACGTGCTGGCCGAGCACTTTCCGCTTCGCCGCAAGGCGTGGATCGAGTTCCTCGGCACACTGCTGTTCCTGATCCCCTTCTGCGTGTTCGTGCTGATCCATGCCGCTCCCTTCGTCGAGCGCTCGATCACGCTCAACGAGGTCTCGCCTTCGCCGGGGGGGCTTGGGGGGCGCTGGATCATCAAGAGCTTCATGATCGTCTCGTTCCTGCTCCTGCTCGCCGCAGCGCTCGCGCGGCTGTTGCGCGTGGCGAACTTCCTCTTCCGCCAGCGCGCCGCCTGACGCGGCGAGGGACCCCACACCATGCTCGAAACCTACGAGCTTCTCGTCATCATCCTGCTCGCGAGCTTCATCCTTCTGATCTTCACCGGCTACCCCATCGCCTGGGTGCTCGCCGGCGTGTCGTTCTGGTTCGTCGTCATCGCGATCTACGGCAGCGAGTATGCCGACCTCGACACCTACCTGCTGACGAGCTGGGCGCGGTTCTCCGTCATCGTCGACCGAATATGGTCGCAGATGCAGAACTCGGTGCTCGTCGCCCTGCCGATGTTCGTGTTCATGGGGCTGATGCTCGACCGGTCCGGCGTGGCCGACCGGCTGATGCAGTCCTTCACGCGTCTTTTCGGCAGCCTGCAGGGCGGACTCGCCATCGCGGTATGCTGCATCGGCATCCTGCTTGCGGCCTCGACGGGCATCGTCGGCGCCTCGGTGGTGCTGCTCGCGACGCTGTCGATGCCGCTGATGCTGGCCTATTCCTACTCCAAGCGCCTCGCGGCCGGGGTGATCGCCGCGTCCGGCACGCTCGGGATCCTGATCCCGCCCTCGATCATGCTCGTCATCATGGCCGACCAGCTTGCCATGAGCGTGGGCGACCTGTTCATGGGCGCGATGATCCCGGGGCTTCTGCTCGGCGTGCTCTACATGCTCTACGTCATCGTGGTGACGCATCTTTTCCCCGGCATGGGCCCGCCGCCGGCGGATGCGCCACCGATGACGGCGCGCATCGTGCTCGATGCGCTTCTCTCGATGGCAGCGCCCGCGGCGCTGATCCTCGCCGTGCTCGGCACGATCTTCTTCGGCATCGCGACCGCGACCGAGGCCTCGGGCGTCGGCGCGTTCGGGGCGATGCTGCTCGCGGCCTGGAATCGCCGGCTCGACTGGCGCTGCATCAAGGACGTGTCCTACGAGACGGCCGCGACCACCGCGTTTATCATGGCGATCTTCCTCGGCGCCTCGGCCTTCGCCCTGGTGATGCGCAACCTCGGCGGCGACGAGTTCATCGCGCACATGCTCCGCTCGCTGCCGTTCGGGCCCGAGGGGATCATCATCGTCATCCTCGGCATCGCCTTCGTCGCAGGCTTCTTCCTCGACTGGCTCGAGATCAGCCTGATCTTCCTGCCGCTCGTGGCGCCGGTGGTGAAGGCGCTCGGCTTCGACCCCGTGTGGTTCGTGGTCGTGTTCGCGGTGATGCTCCAGACCTCCTTCCTCACCCCGCCTGTCGGGTTCAGCCTCTTCTATCTCAAGGGCGTGGTGCCGAAGGAGGTCAGCACCCGGGACATCTACCTCGGCATCCTTCCCTTCGTCGCGATCCAGCTTCTCTGCGTGTTCCTGGTGTTCGAGTTCCCCGAACTTGCCCTCTGGCTGCCGAGGGAGGTCTATGGCGGGGCTGCCCGGTAGCCCTGGCCCGAAAGGGCCGGGTTGATCCGCATCAACGCACGCCCCGGCACGATCCTCTACCGATGCGGGCATGGCGGAGGATCAAGCTCTCCTCAGGACCCGCACGATCCCCTACCTCGACGGGGTGGATGAGCGCGGGCTCGGGCTGCTTCTCGCGGGCAGCCACACCACCCACGTGCCCAAGGGCACGGCACTGCTGACCGAGGGCGCCGCCCCCGCCCCGGTGCATCTCGTGCTCGAGGGCCGTGTCGCGCTGACGGCGAGCGGCGAAGGCGGGCACTCGACGGTCATCACGCTTCTCGGCGAAGGCGATGTCGTCGCCGTGCCATCGAACCTTCTCGGGCTTCCCTCCCCTGTCGGCGCGGTCGCCACCATGCCGTCCCGCGTACTGACGCTCGACCCGGCCGCCGTGCGCACTGCGCTCGCGGCCGATGCCTCGCTGGCCCGGCTGATGCTGACGCTGCTGTCGCGGCAATGGTGCGCGCTGATCGGCCAGATGAAGGACCTGAAGCTGCACGACAGCCGTACCCGCGTGGCCCGCTGGCTCGCAGAGAGCGCACGCGGGACGCAGGGGACGGCGATCAAGCTTGCCGCGCCGAAGGCGATGCTCGCGCGGAACCTCGGGATGACCCCGGAAAGCTTCTCACGCGCCCTCGCGGCGCTGGAGGCGGCCGGCGCGATCTCCGCCGCCGGCTCCTCGATCGCGATCCTCGACCGCAGGCTTCTCGAAGGCGCGCAGGCCTCGCGCAGCGGGTGAGCCTCAGCGGACGCCGCCGGGCCAGAGCACCACGCGAAGCGTCTGCAGGATGATCAGCACGTCGAACAGCACGGAGAAGTTCTTCACGTAGTAGAGATCGTAGGAGAGCTTCGACCGCGCATCGTCCAGCGAGGCGCCATAGGGGTAGTTCACCTGCGCCCAGCCGGTGAGGCCGGCGCGAACGAGATGCCGCTCGTTGTAGAGGGGCAGCTCGCGGGCGAGCTCGCAGGTGAACTCAGGACGCTCCGGCCGCGGCCCGACGAAGGACATGTCGCCGCGCAGGACATTGACGAGCTGCGGCAGCTCGTCGAGCCGGGTGCGGCGGAGGAAGCGGCCGATGCGCGTGATGCGCGGGTCCTTCTTCGCGGCCCACACGGCGCCGCCGCGCTCCGCATCGGTCGTCATCGTCCTGAGCTTCATGATGCGGAAGATCCGCCCGCCGCGCGTCACCCGCTCCTGTCGGTAGAGGACGGGCCCGCCATCCTCGAGCTTCACCGCGAGCGCCGCGACGCCGAGGAACGGGGCGGTGACGAACAGCATCAGCGCGGAGGCGACGATGTCGAGAAGCCGCTTCAGGGCCAGGTCGATCGCCGAGTAGGTGAAGCCGTCCGCGTAGAGGAGCGAGCCGATATCGAGCCGCTTGAGGTCGATCCGCCCGATCTCGGCCTCGAGGAAGCGATGGTACTCACGCACGGGGAACCCGGCGGTGCGGCAGGAGAGAAGCTCGGTCATGGGCATTCCGCGCCGCTCATCGGGGGCGACGACGATCTGCTCTGCGCGGAAGCGCCGCGCGATCGCGAGGAAGCCTTCGGCTGCGTCGAAGATGCGCCCGGCATTCTCCGCGGCAAGACGCTGGTCGATCTCGCCCATCCGGGGGTCGTGGACGAAGGCGAGGTCGAGCCCGATCGAGCGGCCCTCGTTGCGGAGCAGCCACACCATGTCCCACGCGCGCTTGCCTGCGCCGATCACCAGCAGCCTGCGGCGGAAGGCGCCGCGCTTCAGAGCGAAGTAGAAGGCCCCGCGCGCGACAATCGCGGAGGCAGTGAAGGCGAGCACGGCCGCGCCGAACAGGGCTGCCGCGCCGGGCGCGCCGAACGGCTCAGGCAGGACGGCCGCGGAGACGAAGCCCGTCGCCGCACCGAGGCCGGCGGCCAGCGGGATGCGCCCGATCGCGTGGCGCGGCTCGATCATCGCCTCGCGGCGATAGAGGCCGAGCGCGTAGAGGAAGAGGATGAAGGCGGCCGGATAGGCAAGGAGCGGCAGAAGACCAGGCTGGGCATGGGCGGGGATCGCCTCGTCCACGAGCCAGACGGCAAGCGGCCAGGCGAGCGCGGCGGCCAGCATGTCTGCCAGGAGAAGCACGGGCCCTGCGCGCAGCATCAGCCCGGCCAGGCGGATTTCAGGCGTTGGCCCGCTGGCGTCGGTCTGGCTTGGGACGTCCTTCCGGGATCGCTGCCGCGCCTGGGGGGGCGGTTCCGCCTGGAGGTGCACAGGGGTTTCGGCCACGGACTCCCGCTCGGCATCGCCGGCAAGCGAGGAAGCCAGGGTCGATGTGCCCTCCTCGTCTCGATGCCTCAAGTGTGAAAGCTCCCCACCACACAGCCAAGGTACGATTGCATATACCAAGCCAAAACTTAAGGTAGAGTGACGTTCCTCATACTGCTACCGTATGCGGCAGATCGACCGACACTGTGCCAGGAAATCGGCGGCCGTGTGGCCACTGAACAAACTCCGACGCTCGACAGCGAAAACAGTCGAGCCAGACGGTCCGCGCGGCTTCGCCGAACAGGCGAGCGCCGCGCCTCTTCCCGTGCGCGGCACGGCACCGTTGGCCAACGGCACCGATCGCCCAATCCGACTAACGCCATTTCCGGACGCCGGTGTCACCATGCCGGCGACGCGCCGGTCTTTGCCTCCACCGGCCCGCACGGGCACCGGGGGCGGATGCGCGAGAAGCTTCTCGAGCGCGGCTCGGACTCGCTCGCCGATTACGAGCTGCTCGAGATGCTGCTCTTCTTCGCCATGCCGAAGGGAGACACGAAGCCGCTCGCCAAGGCGCTGATCAACCGTTTCGGCAGCTTCGCCAACGTCCTGTCCGCCCCCCAGCAGGCGCTGCTCGACACACGGGGCCTTGGCGTCCACTCCGTCTCGGCCATCAAGCTCGTCGAGGCCGCGGCGCTCAGGCTCGCCCGCGCAGAAGTGCTCGAGCAGCCCGTCCTGAACACCTGGGACAAGCTAATCGCCTACCTCACCGCGGCGATGGCGCGGGAGAAGACGGAGCTGTTCCGCATCCTCTTCCTCGACAGCCGCAACCGCCTGATCGCCGACGAGGCGCAGGCGCGCGGCACGGTCAACCACACGCCGGTCTATCCGCGCGAGGTGGTCAAGCGCGCGCTCGAGCTCCACGCCACCGCCATCATTCTTGTGCACAACCACCCCTCGGGCGACCCGAGCCCGAGCCGCGCGGACATCGAGATGACGCGAATGGTGAAGGAGGCCGCCTCCGTCCTCTCCGTGACGCTGCACGACCACCTGATCATCGGCAACGGACGGTGGCTCAGCTTCCGCGCGGAGGGGCTACTGTAGCGCGACAGCGCCCCACCCAGCAGGCGGCACGTTCCGGAAACGCTCAGTCGACGAAGGCGATGTCGGGACGCGCGAGCCGCGCCTCCAGCCAAGCTGGAACCTTGGCCCCGCCAGCCACCGCAGCGTCCATCTTCGTTTCCTTCTCGCGCACCTCAGCAAGCGCGGCCGCCACCATGCCGATCGTCTCGCGCGGAACGATCACGACGCCGTCGCCATCCGCCACGACGAGGTCGCCTGGCCCGACCGCGACGCCGCCAAGAACGATGGGAAGCCCGATCGTTCCGGGGCCGTCCTTCTGCGGCGAGTTGGGCGAGACACCGCGCGCGAACACGGCCATGCCGAGCATGTCGAGCCCGGGGATGTCGCGCACGATCCCGTCGGTGACGAAGCCCCCGATGCCGGCGTTCCGCGCCATGCCGAGGAGGATGTCGCCCGCGACCGCGGCCGCCTCGCACGCCCCCGTCGCAAGGACCAGAACGTCGCCCGGCTTCGCATAGGCAAGCGCCGCATAGGGGGCCAGGTTGTCCTGCCCGCGCGACCAGACGGGCAGGGCGGCGCCGAGGATGTGCGCCGTTTTCGTCACGCAGCGAATGCGGTGGTCGATCGCGCCGCGCCTCGCCTGCGCATCCGCCACCCAGCCGGTGGGCGCATCGCGGAACGCGGCCCACTCGCTTTCCGAGGGGCGCGGCCAATCGCGCCGGATCGTCAGTGTCGGGGCCTCCACCATGTCGCCTCTCCTCACTCTCTCGCCTGGTGCCTCGGCGTCTCAACGGGAAGGCCCGGTTCCACGGGCTCGCTCCCGTCCGTCCCGGCGATGCGCCCGCGCACGAACTCGATGTGCTGGCGAAGGTCATAAAGCGCGCGTGCGTAGCTCAGCGGCACATGCGTCGACGAGACGCGATCGGCGACGCGATCGAGCCGGTAGAGGAGCGTTTCGCGAGCAGCCTCGCCCTCCTCGAACGCATGCTCGACCGTACGCACATCGCGATACCAGCGATAGATCTTGCGCTCGATCTGCCAGCGGAACAGAGGCGGGGCGATGCGCGACAGCGGGATCAGGATCGTCAGCAGCGGGATGATCAGCACCCAGGTGCGCTCGATCGTCACCGCGACCCAGAACGGCAGGTAGCGATGCAGGATGCCCGGCCCGAAGCGGTAGTGCCGTTCGGCGTCGTCGTGCAGCGGCCAGTCTGTCGGGCCGGAGGCGGGGAAGGTTCCGGCGGGTGCGAAGAACTGCCGCGCGCGCTGGGTCTCCGTCAGCACCTCGAGAAGCAGCGTCACGATCTGCGGGTGGATGCCGTCGCGCGCAACGACCTGCACCACGGGCGCGAGCAGCGTCACCGGCTCGCCAGGCAGGTCCTCGCTCAGGCTCGCGCTGCCGGCGGGAAGCGGCACGTCGGTCAGGAAGGGGAAAGCGGTGCGATAGGCCTGCGCACGGGCGGAGAAGTCGAGCAGCGCAACGGCGGGGTCGCGCAGCAGCGAGAGGATCGCCGGCGTCGGCGTGGCGGCGACGAACACGGCCGCATCGATCTCGCCTGCAGCGAGCGCCTGCGCCGCATCCATGCCGGCAAGCGGCAGCGCCTCGACGCCGCTCGCCCCGGAGCCTTCGATGAGCTGCATCGCCAGGACGCGCGTGCCGCTGCCTTCAGGACCGATGGCGACTCGCGCGCCGGCAAGTTCCGCAAGCCGGGTGGCGGACTGCCCGGCGCGATGGAACACCCAGACCGCCTCGTAGGCGATCGCGCCGAGGCTCGTGAGCTTGGGATGGAGCTCCTCGCCGCCGACGCCGCCCTGGACGATGGCGATGTCCGCGCGCGGCGGCCCGGCGTCGACGAGATCGAGATTCTCCGCCGAGCCCCGGGTCGTCAGCACGCGGGCCTCGATGCCGTGGCGGGAGAGCAGCGCCGCCCAGCGCTTCGCGGTGGCGAGGTAGGTGCCGCCCTCCGGCCCAGCGGCGATGGTAATGTCGCGCGGCGGCGGCGGCGCGACGAACTGCCAGCCGACGAGCCCCGCGGCGACGAGCAGCACGAGAACGATCCCATAGACCTTCAGCGCGGCACGGACGGCAGTCCACATGGTCCGGCAGGTTAGGCCGGATCGGCGCGCCCGCGCGAGTGGCCCCGTCGCTGCCGATCGCCTAGAGTCCAGGCATGACACAAGACCGTCCCGCCCTCTCCCAGCAGGTGACCTTCCTCTATGCCGAGGACACCGAAGCCTCCTGGCGCTTCTACGAGGAGGTGATGGGCCTCGCCCTCGTCCAGGACCAGGGAAGCTGCAGGATCTACGAGGCCGCTCCCGGCAGCCGCGCCTTCCTGGGAATCTGCCGCGCCCGCGCGCCACGCGCATCGGACAATCCGCGCGTCGTCGGCGGCGTGGTGTTCACCTTCGTCACCGATGCTGTGGATGCCTGGTACGAGAAGCTGAAGGAAAATGGCGTGGCGATCCCGAACGCGCCTGCCTCGAGCGAGCAGTATCGCGTCTACCACTTCTTCTTCCACGACCCGGCCGGCTACACGCTCGAGATCCAGCGCTTCGACAGGCCCGACTGGCCGAGCCCCGCCGGCTGAACGCGTCGCGCGAGCCTTCGAGACGTCGTACCGAACGGTCGCTCAGTTCGCGAACATGGTAGAGGGAAGCCAGGTGGCGATGCCGGGGAACACGGTGACGAGCGCGACAGCGGTGCACATCAGCAGGAAGAATGGCAGCGTGTTCTTCGCGACCGTGAAGATGTTCTCCCCCGTCAGTCCCTGAAGCACGAACAGGTTGAAGCCGACCGGCGGCGTGATCTGCGCCATCTCGACGACGATGACGATGAAGATGCCGAACCAGAGAAGATCGAACCCCGTTCCCTGGATGATCGGCAGCACGACCGTCACGGTCAGGACGATCATGCTCACGCCGTCGATGAAGCAGCCCAGCACGATGTAGATGAGGGTGAGCATCAGGATGATCATGTAGGGGTGGAACCCCTGTGCCCCGACCCAGGCCGCCATCGCCGAGGGGATGCGCGAATACGCCATCGCCTGGGTGAGGAACGCAGCCCCCGCGAGGATGAAGTTGATCATGCAGGAGAGGCGCACCGCGCCCATCAGGCTCTCGCGGAAGGTCGTCCAGGTCAGCGTCCTGCCCCAGGCCGACAGGATGAGCGAGCCGACGACTCCCATCGCAGCCGCTTCGGTCGCCGTTGCGATGCCGCCATAGATCGAGCCGATGACGGCGAGGATCAGCAGGACGACGGGGATCAGCGCGCCGCTGTCGGCGATCTTCTGGCGGAACGGGATTCGCGGCCCTGGCGGCGGCGTCTTGCCCGGGTTCAGCATCGACCAGATCGCGATGTAGCCCGAGAACAGCGCAATCAGCATCAGCCCGGGCAGCACGCCGGCGATGAACAGCCGGACGATCGAGACCTCCGCCGCGACGCCATAGACGATCATGATGATCGAGGGCGGGATGAGCAGGCCGAGCGTGCCGGATCCTGCGAGCGAGCCGATCGCCAGCGGCTTGTGGTAGCCGCGCTCGAGTAGCGCCGGCAGGCTCATCTTGCCGACCGTCGCGGCCGTTGCGGCCGAGGAGCCGGAGACGGCGGCGAAGATGCCGCAGCCGATCACGTTCACATGCATCAGCCGCCCGGGCAGGCGCTCGACCCACGGGGCGAGGCCACGGAACATGTCCTCCGACAGTTTCGTCCGGAACAGGATCTCGCCCATCCAGATGAACAGCGGCAGCGCGGCGAGCGTCCAGGACGCCATGGCCTGCCAGATCGCGGTGCCCAGCACCTTCTCGACGGGGAAGGCGTTGAAGGCCGGGAACAGGGCGGGCAGGACGACGATGCCGACGAGCCCCGTCAGCATCAGCGAGAAGCCGATCCACACCCCGAGGCCGAGGAAGAAGAACAGCGTGGCGAGAAGCATCAGGCCCGCTTCGGTGTGCGCGATCTCCATCGGCGGTCAGAGCTCCTCGGCCGCCTTGTCGATGGTGCTTCCGCCGCTCCGACGATAGCTCGGCGTGCCGCCGGCGAGCAGCACCGCGAGGTCGTCGAGCAGGGCGATGGCGAACACAACCGCACCCGCCGCCATGAAGCTCTGCGGGATCCAGAGCGGGACGGCGAGGATGCCCTGCGCCACCTCCTCGAACGCGATGCTGTCAGACACGAGGTCGACAGAGGCCCACGCGAAGAGCAGCGCCATCATCGCCGCGAGCGCGAGGGCGAGGCCTTCCATCACGGTGCGCGCCGCACCACGCAGCCGGCCGATCACGAGATCGACGCGGATATGCGCACCGTGGCGGAAGGCATACGCGAGCGGCAGCATGGCGCACGCCGCCATGGCGAAGGCCGTGATGTCATCTCCGCCAGGCACCATGCCGCCGACCTGGCGCAGCACGACCTGCACGAGGATGAGCAGGCCGATCGCGAGCAGCGCCAGCGCGCCCGCGATCCCGCTCAGAAGATAGAGGGCGTCGAGCGCGCGGCGCAGCACCGAGGCGCGGTCAGGCCTGGCGGCCGATGGCGGCGCGATAGTCCTCGACGAGCTTCTTGCCGTCGGCGCCGGCCTTCTGCACCCACTCCTCGATCATCGTGTCGCCGACCTTCCGAAGCCCCTCCATCAGCGTGGCGGGAGGCGGGTCGGCCACCGTCATGCCGCGGTCTGCCAGCTGCTGCTGGCGCGCGCGCTCTTCCGCCTCGGCGAGGTCCCAGCCGCGCTGCTCGGCCCGCTCGGCCGCGCCGCGGATGGCCTGCTGGGTGGCGGCGGGAAGCGCGTTCAGCGCGCGCGTCGAACAGAACACCGCGTTCTTCGTGCGCGTGAAGCCGACGGGAACGAAATGCTTCACGTAATCCCAGGCCTGGCTGTCGACGCCGGTCGCGGCAGAGGTGACCATCGCGTTTACGACGCCGGTGGCGAAGGCCTGGGCAAGCTCGGCCACCTGGACGAGCGTCGGCGTCGCGCCGACGAGGGTGGCGAAGCGCTGCGTCGCGGCGTTGAAGGTGCGGAACTTGGTGCCGCGCAGCCCCTCGAGCGTGGCGAGCGGCGTGTTGGTGTAGAAGCCGGACTGGGGCCAGGGAACCATGTAGAGGAGCGTGATGCCCTGCCGGGCGAGCCGCGCCTGCACGTAGGGCCGCTGCAGCCCGTTCAGCACGCGCGCCTCGGTGAAGCTGGTGACGAGCATGGGAATGCCGTCGACCTCGAACATCGGGTCCTCGTTGCCGTAGGCAGAGAGCAGGATCTCGCCCATCTGCACCTGGCCCGTCTGCACGCCGCGCTTGATCTCCGGCATGCGAAGAAGCGAGGCGTTGGAGTGCACGACGATGTTGAAGCCGCTCGCCGCGCCCTCGACGTCCTTGACGAACTCGCGGATGTTCTGGGTGTGGAAGTTGCCGTCGGGATAGGGGGTGGCGAACTGCCAGCGCGCGCCCTGGGCCGAGGCAAGGGAGGGAAGCGAGGCGGCGACGCCAGCACCGGCGGCGCCCAGCATAAGCGAGCGGCGATTCATCTCTTGAAGCCCCCAAACGTTGTTGCGGGCGCGAACGCCCCGTTCAGGCGCATGTCACAGAAAAGAGGGGCCGAACGCAAGGGGCACCGCGCCCGGCCATGGCGGGGGGCCTGTCAGTGCCGCTCGTCTTCGCCCCGCCCGGCATCGGCCGTGTCGAAGTGCCGCTTCACCAGGGTGAACAGGAACAGCACGAAGGCAACGAACAGGATCAGCCCGGCCACGTAAAAGCCGCTGTCCTTCGCGTTTGCCGCCATGAGCAGGCCGGTCAGGGCGAGCAGGATGCCGATCGTGCCGAACACGACCGAGGATGGGTTCATGGCTGGGTCTCCTTGTCTGTGGCGCGAAGCGGCCTCGGCGGGTGCACCTCGCCCGGCTCCGCGCGGTCATCGTCGAACAGGATGCGATGCGCCGCCGCGTCGAGATCCTCGTACTGCCCGCTGCGCATCGTCCAGAGGAAGGCCGCGAGCGCAAGGCCGCCGAGGATCAGCGAGAGGGGGATGAGCAGGATCAGCGCATCCATGCCGCCCCTCCCCGCTCGACCCTGAGCGCGTTCAGCACGACCGTGATCGAGGACGCGGCCATCGCCGCCGCGGCGATCGCCGGCGTGACGAGGCCGGCGACCGCGAGCGGCACGGCGACGACGTTATAGGCGAGCGAGATCGCGATGTTCTGCCGCACCAGCGCCTGAGCCCGCCGCGCGACGGAGACGGCCCAGGGCACGGCGGCAAGCCGCTCGCCCTGCCATACAAGATCGGCCGAGGCCTGGGCGATGTCGGCGCCGCTCGCCGGCGAGGCGGAGACATGCGCCGCGGCAAGCGCCGGGGCATCGTTCAGCCCGTCGCCCACCATCAGGACGCGCTTTCCCTCTCCCCGAAGCGCGGCAAGCCTTGCGACCTTGGCAGCAGGGGAGGCTTCGGCCTGCCACGTGCCGATGCCTGCGGCACGTGCCGCCTGTTCGACGGCGTCGCGCCGGTCGCCCGACAGAAGTGACACGGGAAGTCCCTGCCCCTCGAGCGCGGCGACCGCCTCTGCCGCATCAGCGCGCGGCGCGTCGGCGAACCGGAAGGCGACCGGGGCAAGCCCGGGTCGGGTCAGGAACAGTTCCATCCCTTCGCCAGGCTCGGCACCGGCGAAGGCCGCGCTGCCGAGGCGGATCGTTCCGCCCGCGCGCGACAGGCCCTCGCCGGGGTGCTCGATCACATCGTCCGCTGCCGCGACGCCGGCCACCGCGGCGAGCGCGCGGGCGAGCGGATGGCGGCTCGCGGCGGCCAGCGCGCCAGCCTCGGCAAGGTCTGCCTCCGTCCAGGAGCCGGCAAGAAGCGTCGGGCGGCCGCGGGTGAGTGTGCCGGTCTTGTCGAGCACCGCGCTGTCTGCCTCGGCGAGCCGCTCGAGCGCAGAGCCGGAGGCGACGAGCACGCCACCGCGCAACAGGAGCCCCGACGCCGCGACCTGCACCGCGGGCACGGCAATGCCGAGCGCGCAGGGGCAGGTGATGATGAGGACGGCGACGGCGTTGACCAGAGCCGGCTGCCAGGGGATCCCGAACCAGCCCCACCAGAGCAGGAAGGTGGCGGCGGCGAGCGTGTGGACGACGGGCGTGTACCAGCCAGCCACACGGTCAGACAGGGCGCGGTGCCGCCCGCGCCCCTGCTCCGCCGCTTCCATCATGCGCACGATCGCGGCAAGCACCGTGCCTTCGCCCGAGGCGGTGACGGTCACGGTAATCGGCGCGGCGAGGTTCAGCGTTCCCGCCTGCACCTCCGCACCGGCGGCGACGGCGCGCGGGATGCTCTCTCCGGTGACGAGCGACGGATCGACCTCCGACCGCCCGGAGGCGACGACGCCATCGACGCCGATGCGTTCCCCGGCCGAGACGAGAACGCGCTCACCGATGCGGACCGCATCCGGCGCGCGTGGCCTCGCCAAACCGTCCTCTCCGATCACCGAGACGGGGGCTCGGTTCAGCACCAGGAGCTGGCTCGCGGCACGGCGTGCGCGCGCCCGCATCCGCCTGTCGAGGAACCGGCCGACGAGCAGGAGGAACACGAGCGAGACGGCGCTGTCGAAATAGGTGTAGGGCCCGCCCCGGATCGTTTCCGAAAGGCTCATCGCTGCTGTGAGCAGGACGCCGAGGCTGATCGGCACATCCATGTTGGTCCGCCCCGACCGCAGGGCGGAGAGCGCCGAGCGGTAGAACGGAAGCCCGCACCAGAGGATGGCGGGAAGGCCGATCAATGCGGCGAGCCAGTGCATCAGGTCTCGCGTCGCCGGCCCCATGTCGCCGCTGCCATGTCCCGTCCAGACAGCGACGGAGACGAGCATCACGTTCATCGACGCGAAGGCTGCGACCCCCATGGAGAGGAGCAGCCGGCGCGACTCGTCGTCGTCGCGCGAGGCGAGGCAGGATGGATCGAAGGGTGCCGCCGTGAAGCCGAGCGCTGCGAGACGCGCGCCGAACGCGTCGGCCCGTGCGGCAGGGCCATTCCAGCGAATGACGAGCCTGCGCGTCGCGAGCGACTGGCGCGCCCAGGTCACGTCCGGTTCGCGCGCGAGCACCTGCTCGATCAGCCAGGCGCAGGCGGCGCAGGAAATGCCGCCGACGAGCAGGGCGATCTCGTGCCCGCCCTTGCCGTCCGCCACCGCGCGGGCGGCGAGATCGTGGCGCGGGGCATCCGGGTCGGGCCGCGGGGCGCTGCGCTCGGCCTTGGCATAGAACGCGGCAAGCCCGAGCCCCTCGACAAGGCCGTGCGCCGCCTCGCAGCCCGCGCAGCAGAACCGCGCCGCACCGGCGGGAAGTGCCGCGCCGCAATGCGCGCACGCCCCGCCCGACTGACGCGGCGCTTCGGCGACGACGCGGCCGAGTGCCGTCATCGTGCGACGATCCTCTGCCGGTGTTCGACGGGCCCGTCTTCGCCGCGTTGCGCGGCAAGCCGCACCTCCCACTGGCCCGGCCGCGGCAACACCACCGTGGCGGCATAACGCCCGGGACCGATCTGGGTGAAGCCGAGCGGAACGGGCTCCGGCGCCTCGAGCGGGCGGACCATGGCGGCCTCAAGCGCGAGCCTGTCGAGGCCCGCACCGTCCGGCCCCGCAGCATCGAGAACGAAACGGCCCTCGAGCGGCTCGCCGGGCTTCGGCTCCCATCTCAGCGAGAAGCGCCAGCCGAAGCGCGCCTGGCGCTCGGCTTCGGCAAGCACGGTATTGTAGAGGCGTCCGCGCTCATAGGCACGGTCGACGGTCGTTCCGGTGAAGGTGGAGAGCGCGAACCACACCATCACGGCGTTGACGACGATGACGAGCGCCATGCCGCCGACGAAGGTCCATGGAATCCATCGGTCGTATCGCCCGGCGGCCATCGCTTTCCTCATCGCTTCGGGGCGAGGAAGACGCTGTCATGCGACACGACCTCCTGCCCATTCTCATCGGTCAGGACGAAGCGGAGCCGGGTGCTCTCCGGCAGCCGCGCACCCGCCGGCGCGGTGACATGCACGCGGTTCGTCGCGACGCCATCGGCCCGCGTGGCGATCGTCGCAGCCTCCTGCGGGGCGCCAACCACCGCGACGGCCGCGCCCGGGAGCCCCTCGACGCCAAGCGCGTAGTGCGGCTCCTCGTAGCCCTTGTTCCACACCTTCACCGTGAAGGCGTTCCGCACCGAGCCATCCGCCAGCAGGATGTAGACAGGCGCGCGGTCACGCAGCACGGCGAGCTCGGTTGTGCTGCGCATCAGGAACGCCGCGAGCATCACGAGGCAGACGGCAGCGAGCACGCCGGCATAGATGAGCGTGCGCGGGCGGATGATGCGCCTGTCCGCCGTCGCGGTATCGCCGGCGAGCTGCCGCGCCGGGCCGGGAGGAAGCGCGGCGCAGGCGGTCTCGGCCTTCTGCATGTGCGCGAGCGTATCAAGCGCGATCAGGCCGCGCGGCCGGCCCACCTTGTCCATGATCGCGTCGCAGGCATCGATGCAGAGGCCGCAGCCGATGCATTCGAGCTGCTGCCCGTCGCGGATGTCGATGCCGGTGGGGCAGACATTCACGCATTGGCGGCAGTCGACACAGTCGCCCTGGCCTTCCCAGCTTTCGCCCTGCTTGTGCTTGCCGCGCGGCTCCCCACGCCAGGTGCGGTAGGTGACGATGAGGCTGTTCTCATCGAGCATCGCGCCCTGGAAGCGCGGCCAGGGGCACATGTAGGTGCACACCTGCTCGCGCGCCCAGCCGGCCAGCGCGTAGGTGGTGAAGGTGAGGATACCGAGGAACGAGTACGTCCAGCTTCCCGCCTGGCCGGTGACGATGTCGGCAAGCATCGTCGGCGCGTCACCGAAATAGAGTACGAACGCCCCGCCGGTCGCCGCGGCGATGACGATCCAGGCGGCGTGCTTGAGAACCTTCCTGCGCCAGTAGGCGCCGTTGCGGTGCCCCTGGTCCAGCCGCATGCGCGCATTCCGGTCACCCTCGATGCGGCGCTCGACCCAGAGATAGAGGTCGGTCCACACGGTCTGCGGGCAGGCATAGCCGCACCAGACGCGGCCAAACAGCGAGGTGACGAGGAAGAGCGCGACGGCCGCGATGATCAGCAGGCCGGTGACGAAGTAGAGCTCGTCCTGCCAGATCGCGATCGGCCCGAGATAGAACCGCCGCCCGGCGAGATCGATCAGAACGAACTGGTCCGGCGCATCGCCGGGCCTGTCCCAGCGCAGCCAGGGCAGCCCGTAGTAGATGCCGAGCGCGACGACGAGGAACACCCACTTGGCGTAGCGAAAGCGCCCCTGCACGCGCGCGGGATACACCTTCACATGCGCAGCGTAGAGCGAGGCAGGCTGGCTCGCCTGCGCCGGCGTCGGCTTCGCCTTCGTGGGCGCGTCCATCTGCATCGTCCGCCTGCGCTACTCTCCGCCGCCGAGCGTGTGGACGTAGACGGTGAGCATGCGGATGGTCGCCTCGTCGAGGCGGCCGCCCCAGGCCGGCATCACGCCCATGCGCGGGTTCGTGATCTGCGCGACGACCTCGGCCTTCGTTCCGCCGTAGAGCCAGATCGCATCGGCGAGCGCAGGCCCGCCGACATCGCGCACCCCCTCGCCCCTCTCGCCGTGACAGGCGACGCAGTTCTCGGCGTAGACCGCCGCGCCACGCCCGGCCGCCGCGGCATCGGTCGAGCGGCCTGAGAGCGAGAGCACATGCTCGGCCACGTCGTTGATCTGCGGCCGTGTCAGCACGCCGGCATAGGCGGGCATCTGGCTCAGGCGCGCGTCGGCGTCCTGGGTGTTGCGGATTCCGTGAACGATCGTCTGCTGGATGGCCTCGAGGCTGCCGCCCCAGATCCAGTCGTCATCAACCAGGGCCGGGAAGCCGCCGCGCGCGCCCTGCCCGCCCGCGCCGTGGCAGCCGGCGCAGTTGTCGGCAAAGGCGACGCGACCGCCGGCCATCGCATAGGCGAGCAGCTCGGGGTCGTTGCGTACCTGCTCGAGGCTCGCGGCACGGATGCGGTCGAGGAACGGCGCCTGCTCGGCACGCGCCGCGGCCATCTGCTCGGTGATCTCGCTTCGCATCGACCACCCCAGGATGCCACGGAAGTGGCCGGACAACCCAGGGAAGGAGGGGTAGAGGATTGCCCACAGCACCGACCAGGCGATGGTGCCGTAGAGAATGTAGAGCCACCATTTGGGCAGCGGCGTGTTGAGTTCCTTGATGCCGTCCCACTCATGACCGGTGGTCATCTTGCCAGTGACGGCGTCCTTCTCGATCTTCGTCGGCATCAGCGTGCCTCTCTCCCGTCACGGTCGTCGTCGAGCGGGATGCGTCCCCGCGCTTCGAAGCGCGCCTTGTTCGAGGGGCGGAACGCCCAGAAGACGATGCCCGCGAACAGTGCGAGGAACCAGACGACCCAGATCTGTTTTAGAAGCGGGTAATTGGCTGCGAGCCAGTCCATCGCGCCTCTCCTACTGCCTGAGCTGCTCGGGTGTGACGTCGGCGAAGTCGACGAGCGTGCCGAGCATCTGCAGGTAGGCGATCAGCGCATCCATCTCGGTCACCACGGCCGGGTTGCCGTCGAACGAGGCCTGCGCCGCCTTCGGATACCGCGCCGCGAGGCCGGCGCCGTCCGCGTCGGGGTTTGCCTGGGCGCGGAGATCGGCCATGGCATTGGCGATCATCTCGTCGGAGTAGGGAACGCCGAGCGCCTTCAGCGTGCGCAGATGGTCGGCGATGTCGGCCGAGCGCAGCGGCCTCTGCAGGAAGGCATAGGGCGGCATGATGCTCTCCGGCACGACCGAGCGGGGGTCGACCAGGTGCTGAAGCTGCCACTCATTGCTGTACTTGCCGCCGACCCGCGCGAGGTCAGGCCCCGTGCGCTTCGAGCCCCACTGGAAGGGCCTGTCATACATGCTCTCGGCTGCGAGCGAGTAGTGGCCGTAGCGTTCGAGCTCGTCGCGGAACGGGCGGACCTGCTGACTGTGGCAGGTGTAGCAGCCCTCGCGCACGTAGATGTTCCGCCCCGCGAGCTCGAGCGGCGTGTAGGGGCGGATGCCCTCGACGCGCTCGATGGTCGTTTCGATCGTGAACAGCGGTACGATCTGCACGAGCCCGCCGATCGAGACGGTGATCAGCGTGAGCACCGCGAGCAGGATGACGTTCTTTTCGATGACTTCATGGCGCATGGCGCGTTCCTCCCCTCACTCCGCCGCCTGAGCGGTCAGTGCGGGCCGTGCGGCGAGGCGGGGCTCGGCGCCCGTCGCCGTCTTCCAGAGGTTGTAGACCATGATCAGCGCCCCGGTGAGGTAGAGCACCCCGCCCATCGCGCGGATCACGTAGTAGGGGTGCATCGCCGCGACCGTTTCGATGAACGAGTACTGCAGGAAGCCGAGCTCGTCATAGGCGCGCCACATGAGCCCCTGCATGACGCCCGAGACCCACATCGCGCTGATGTAGAGGACGATGCCGAGCGTCGCGATCCAGAAATGCCAGGCGACGAGCTTCGTCGAGTAGAGCCTCTCCCGCTTCCACAGCACCGGCACGAGGTAGTAGAGCGCGCCGAAGGTGATGAAGCCCACCCAGCCCATCGCGCCCGAATGCACGTGGCCGATCGTCCAGTCGGTGTAGTGGCTAAGCGCGTTCACCGCCTTCACGCTCATCACCGGCCCCTCGAAGGTGCTCATGCCGTAGAAGGCGACGGCGGTGACGGAGAAGCGGAGCCCTGGGTCGGTGCGCAGTTTGTCCCACGCGCCCGAGAGCGTCATGATGCCGTTGATCATGCCGCCCCAGGACGGCATCCACAGCATCACGCTGAAGATCATCCCGAGCGTCTGTGCCCAGTCGGGCAGGGCTGTGTAGTGCAGGTGGTGCGGGCCGGCCCAGATGTAGAGGAAGATCAGCGACCAGAAATGCACGATCGACAGCCGGTAGGAGTAGATCGGCCGGTCAGCCTGCTTGGGGATGAAGTAGTACATCATCCCGAGGAAGCCCGCCGTCAGGAAGAAGCCCACCGCGTTGTGGCCGTACCACCACTGGATCATCGCATCCTGCACGCCGGCCGGAACGAGATAGCTCTTCGATCCGCCGAAGCTCACCGGAAGCTGCAGGTTGTTGCCGATGTGCAGCATCGCGATGGTGATGATGAAGGCGAGGTAGAACCAGTTGGCGACGAAGATGTGCGGCTCCTGCCGCTTCATGAGCGTGCCCATGAACACGACGAGGTAAACGACCCAGACGAGGGTCAGGAACAGGTCAACGAACCACTCGGGCTCGGCGTATTCCTTGCTCGAGGTCACGCCCATGACGTAGCCGAGCGCGGCGAGAACGATGAAGGTCTGGTAGCCGAAGAACAGGAACCACCCCGCCTCGGGCCCGCCGAACAGCCGCGCCCGACAGGTGCGCTGCACGACATGCAGGCTCGTGCCGATCAGCGCGTTGCCGCCGAAGGCGAAGATTACCGCCGAGGTGTGCACCGGGCGGAGCCTGCCGAAGGTCGTGTACTCGAGATCGAGATTGAGCAGCGGGAAGGCGAGCTGCCAGGCGATCAGCGTTCCCATCAGGAAGCCGACGACGCCCCAGAAGATGGTCGCGACCATGAAGGCGCGCACGACATCCTCGACGTAGGCGGGGGCGCGCGTTCGCGCGTGGCTCAGCGTCCCCTCTCCCGTGACCGCTGCTGCGACGTCACCCGACATGGTCCCTCCGACAGTCTGGGCGGCGACGGCCGCCCCTCTGGCACTCCAGACGGTGCGGAGGGTGCGCGGGCTGCCGCGCCGCAGCATTGATATGAATCAAGGTGCGGTGACGCCGACCGGTGCAGAGATGGCCGAAGCATGCGGGAGGCGGGACGAGCGGTCCGCGCGCCGGCCATGCGGGAATGAGATGGGTGGATGCGCATGACAGATGACGCCGTCCCGGTTTTCGCCGACGCAACGCCGCGGATCAGGCGCGTCGCGGTGGACCGTCCCTGGACTTGGCTTGCCGCGGGCTGGCGCGACGTGCTCGCAGCCCCGTCCGTGAGTCTTGCCTATGGCGCGCTGATGGTGGCGCTGACCTACCTCCTGCTTCTCGTGCTCGTTCAGGTCGGCGTGTTCTGGCTGGTTCTGCCGCTCTCGGCCGGCTTCTTCTTCACCGCCCCGCTTCTCGCCGTCGGCCTCTACGAGACGAGCAGGCGGCTTGCGGCGCGCGAGCCCGTCAGCCTCGGCCACGCCTTCGCGGCCTACAAGCGCAACGCGACGCAGCTTTCCTTCATGGGCGTGATCCTCGGCCTGTTCCATCTCGGCTGGATCCGCGTCGCGCTGCTGATCTTCGCGGTGTTCTTCGGCATCGGCTTCAACCCGACCTGGGAGAGCATCGTCCTGAAGCTGATGGCGCCGCAGGCGATCCCGTTCTGGGCCGTCGGCACGGCGGTGGGCGCGGCGTTCGCAGCGATCGTGTTCGCGATCTCTGCCATCTCCATCCCCATGCTGCTCGACCGGGACGTGAACGTGTTCACGGCGGTGGCGACATCGTTCACGGCGGTGAGGGAGAACTGGCCTGCGATGACGCTCTGGGCCGGGCTGATCGTTGCGTTCACCGCCTTCGGGCTGATCCCGCTCTTCCTCGGCCTTGCGGTGACGATGCCGCTGATCGGCCACGCCACCTGGCATGCCTACAAGGATCTCGTCGAGTAAGGATCGGCCGGGCAGAAGGTCGGGGCCGAGCGTCTCGTAGAGGCGAACTCAGAGGCGCGTGCGGGGGCACCAGGCACAGACGAAGGTGCTCGGCGCCCCTCGCCGATCACGCCGAGCCCATCGCGCGGGAGGATGCCAAGGACATCGCGCTGCGGTCTTTCGCATTATAGGCGCCGGCATGGGCGGGGATTCCCGTGGTGGTGAGATGGTCGCGCGCGATGCCGTCGCGGGCGACGGTGATGCGCCCACCCTCGCCCCCTGTTTGCCGAACGGTCAGGCGATCCGCGCCGCGCGCAGCGCCAGCGCGGCGAGCACCGCAGCGTTCAGAAGCAGGAGCGGCACGGCGACGAGCCGAAGCGCAGGGCCGAAGCGCCTCCCGAAGAACGCGCCGGCGAGCCCGACGCCGATCAGCGCCGGAACGGTTCCGGCCGCGAAGGCCGCCATTCCGAGCGCGCCGCCTAGCGCCGAGCCTGACGCGGCCGCTGCCGCGAGCGCGCCATAGAGAAGGCCGCAGGGAAGGAAGCCGAGCAGCACGCCGAGGCCGAAGCGATGCAGCGGCCGCGGGTCGGACAGAAGCGGTGCGGCGCGCCGGATCACGGCATCGACGACGCCGGCAGGCATCGACACGCCGACGCGCGAGAGAAACGGCACGGCATGTCCGAAGGCCTGCGCGAGCATCACGAGCGCGCCGAAGCCCAGCAGGACCGGAAGCGCGAGGCCGAGCCCCGCGCCGCGCGATGCAAGCCCCGCGAGAAGCCCCGCGACAGCGCCGAGCGCGGTGTAGGTCACTGCCCTGCCGAGGTGATAGGGCAGAAGCGCGCCGGCCTCGAGGCGGGAGAGATGCGGGCGTGCGGCGAGGCTCGAGGCCACCTGGCCGAGCACGAACGGCCCGCACATCCCCGCGCAATGCGTGGCACTTCCGGCAAGCCCCGCGAGGAAGAGGGCGCCCGTCAGCGCAAGCGTTCCGCCTGAGCCGAGCGCTGTCAGGTCATGCAGGCAATTGGCGAGCGTCTCCACGCGCCCCAGTGTAGGGCGCGGGCAACCGGGCGGCGAGTGGCCTCAGGCGTTGCCGGCGACGAAGGCGCGGAGCTGGTCCGCCTCCTCCTCCACGTCGGCGATGCGCCGCTTCACCACGTCGCCGATCGAGACGAACCCGACGAGCTTGCCGTCATGCATCACCGGCAGGTGGCGGATGCGCCGCTCGGTCATGGTGGCGAGCACCTTGTCCACCGTGTCGCCCGGCGTTCCGTAGATCACCTCGCGCGTCATCACCGCGCTTGCCGTCATCGTCAGCGCCGCGGCGCCATGCGCCGAGAGGGCGCGCACGATGTCGCGTTCCGAAAGAATGCCGAGAACGACGGATTCCGCATCCCGCACAAGCACCGCGCCGATGCGGTGCTTCGTCAGCGTGTGCGCAATGTTGGCAAGCGTGTCGTCTGGGCGTGCGGAGACGATCTCGTGTCCCTTGTGGTCGAGGATCGCGGCGACTGTCATGCCTCACCTCACTCTGACTGGGCGAGCCTCTTTCCCTGGGCGCAGGCCCGGGCGGCTGCCCCTTAAGGTTGCAAGCAGACACCCATCGCAACTGCCAGCGCAACCGTGCAGGTGTGCACCTGCACAATCCCCCGCCGAATCGATCACGCGCGCGTGATCGGCGTCGGCTTGCCCGAAATCTGCGCAGCGGCCCGAGCGCGGTGCCTGAAGAGGCGGCGGGGACGCTCCGATCGCCGCCGAAGCGGCGCTGCCAGGCCGTGGCACGGCGGTTGCTCAAGCCGCGTGGCCGCAGCGAGGGCGAAGACCCCGCGCGGCGACTGGGTTTCGCGACAGGGGAGCTGGAGAGATGGATCGTCGCCGTTTCATGGCCACCACCACGCTCGGAAGCGCCGGCGTCCTTGCCGCGCCGGCGGTGGTGACCGCCCAATCGACCATCACCTGGAGGATGACGAGCTTCTACGGGCCGAATGCGGCCTTCTATTCGACCGGCCCTGGAAGTGCGAAGGACCTGATCGAGCGCATCCAGGCGATGTCGAACGGCAGGCTGCGCATCCAGTTCTTCGGCGCGGGAGAGCTGATCCCCGCCGCGGAGGGGTTCGACGCGGTGAGCTCGGGCATCGTCGAGTGCAACTACGCCAACGCCTATTTCTGGACGGGCAAGAGCTTCGCCGCGCAGTACTTCACCGCCGTTCCCTTCGGCCTGAATTTCCAGGGGCTGAACGGCTGGATGTACGACGGGGGCGGCCTCGCCCTCTGGCGCGAGGTGTATGACCGATTCAATCTCGTGCCGTTCCTCTGCGGCAACACCGGCGTGCAGATGACAGGCTGGTTCCGCCGGCCGATCGAGACGGTCGAGGATCTGCGCGGGCTCAAGATGCGCATCCCCGGCCTCGCCGGCCGCGTCTACCAGGCGCTCGGCGTCGATGTCCGGCTGCTGCCGGCAGGCGAGATCTTCCCCGCCCTCGAGCGTGGCGTGATCGACGCCGCCGAGTTCGTCGGCCCCTATCTCGACCGCCAGCTCGGCCTCCAGCGCGTCGCCAAGAACTACTACACGACAGGCTGGCACGAGACGGCGACGGCGTCGGAGCTGATCGTGAACAAGGCGGCGTGGAACCGCCTGCCGAACGACCTCAAGGCGATCGTCGAGAACGCCACCGCCGCCTGTAACGTGATCAGCGAAGCGTGGTGCCAGAAGAACAACGCAGAGGCGATGGAGGACCTGGTGAGGAACCAGGGCGTGATCGCGCGCGAGCTGCCCGACGCGGTGGTTGCGCGGCTCCGCGCCGAGACGGTGAAGGTCCTTGACGAGGCCTCCGCCCGCGACCCGATCGTCAAGCGCGTCGCCGACAGCTTCTTTGCCTACAAGGCGAAGTACGACCAGTGGGCCGCCTTCAGCGAGGTGCCCTACCACACCAAGATCCGCGTCTCCTGACGCGATGGAGGCCATCGCGCGCGGCATCGATGCGGCGGTCGACGCGATCGGCCGCATCGCCGCGTGGTTCTGCTTCGTCCTTGTGCTCGTGATGGCGGGCAACGTGCTGGCCCGCTACGGGTTCAGCGCCGGAACGGTCTGGGCGCAGGAGCTCGAGTGGCACCTGATGTCGCCGATCGCGCTGATCGGCATGAGCTACGCGCTTCGGCACGGCGAGCATGTGCGGGTCGATGTGCTGTTCTCACGCTTTCCACCGCGCGTGCAGGCCGTGATCGACATGCTTGCGGCGCTTTTCGCCATCGTCGTCGCGGTGCTGATCATCCACTTCGCGCAGCGCTATGTCGGGCAGTCCTTCGCGCAGAACGAAGGCAGCGCAAACCCCGGCGGCATACCCTTTCGCTGGGCGCTGAAGGCGCTGATGCCGATCGGCTTCGCCCTGCTCGCGCTGCAATCCGTCTCGGGGCTGATCCGCGCCGCCCAGCGCTTCCGCGACGCCTGATCCGAACCGGACCGTCCCATGCCGATCACAGAGATCTACGCGCTCGCCATGCTGGGCGGCTTCTTCGTTCTGCTCATGCTCGGCATCCCGGTCGGGCTCACGCTCGCGGTGTCGGGGTTCTTCTGGGGCTGGCTCGGGTTCGGGCCGCTTCTGTTCAACCTGCTGCCGCACCGCATCTTCGGCGTCGTCTCCAACTACACGCTGCTCGCCATCCCGCTCTTCGTCTTCATGGGGGTGATGCTCGAGAAGAGCAGGATTGCCGAGGACCTGATGGACGTGGTTGGCCGCCTCGCGGGCAACCTCCGCGGGGGCCTGGGCCTCGGCATCGTCCTTGTCGGCGTGCTGATGGGTGCGACGACGGGAATCGTCGGCGCCACGGTGATCACGCTCGGGCTGCTCACGCTGCCCAACCTGCTGCGCCGCGGCTATGACCCGGGCTTCGCCTGCGGCGTGATCTGCGCCTCGGGCACGCTCGGGCAGATCATTCCGCCTTCGCTGATCCTGATCCTGCTCGCCGACATCCTCAATCTCTCCGTCGGCACGCTGTTCGCCGCGGCGATGGTTCCGGGCCTGCTTCTTGCCGGTATCTACTGCGCCTACATCCTCCTGCTCGGCATCCTGCGCCCCTCCGCCGTGCCGCCCGTTCCGGAGGAGGAGCGTGCGCTGATCTCGACGGGCGAGCTGCTGGTCAAGCTCGTCAAGGTCGTCGCGCCGCCGCTCGGCCTTGTCGTCGCGGTGCTCGGCTCGATCATCGGCGGCGTCGCCGCGCCCACCGAGGCAGCGAGCATGGGCGCGCTCGGCGCGATCGTCGTCACCTCCCTCGGCGGGCGCTTCGGCTGGCGCGTGCTGAAGGAAACGGTCCAGACGACCGCGCGCATCACCGCGATGATGATGTTCATCCTGATGTGCGCGCAGGTCTTCGCGCTCGCCTTCCGCGGGCTTCAGGGCGAGCGGCTGGTCGAGGACATGTTCGCCTTCCTGCCAGGCGGTGTGGGCGCAGACATCTGGTTCATGATGCTGATCATCTTCGTGCTCGGCTTCTTCATCGAGTGGATCGAGATCAGCTACATCGCCGTGCCGCTGTTCCTGCCGGTGCTGATGCGTGCGGAGGCGGATCTCGTCTGGATCGCGACCCTCGTCTGCGTGAACCTGCAGACCTCGTTCCTCACGCCGCCCTTCGGCTGGGCGCTGTTCTTCCTCCGCTCCGTCGCGCCGGCGGAGGTGAGCACGGGGCAGATCTATCGCGGCGTGATCCCCTTCATCCTGATGCAGGGGCTGGTTCTCGTGCTGGTGTACGCCTTCCCCGGCATCGCGACGTGGCTGCCGCGCGCCATCGGCTGGTGACTCAGACGATCCGCGCCTCGAAGGGTGGCACGAGGTCGGGCGCCTCGATCTCGACGACCCAGAGGTCGGGGTCGCGCTTCAGCGCGCGCGCGACATAGGCATCGGCTGCTTCCTGGTCGACCGGGCCCTGCCCGGTCGCGCGCATCCAGCCGAGCCGCCCCTCGCCGTCGCGCACCTGCGAGAGCGCCATCAGCCCCGCGCGGCCGCGCAGCACGACGACGATGCCGCCCGAATCCGGGTCTCCCTTGCGCAACACCACGGCGGGGCGGGCGGCCTGGTCGCATTGCCGCACTACCGCCGACACCCAGAGCCCGGATTTGAGCCGCGCCTCCATCCCTTCACTCGGCCACGCCGAAGCCGGCCGCGACGATCGCGGCCTTCGCCGCAGCGAGATCCGTCGCACCCTCGATCTCGACCTCGCCGCGCCCGAGGCTTACGGTCGCGCGCGCGCCGGGGGCCGCCTTCTCCACCGCGCGCTTCACCGCCGCTGCGCATCCATCGCAGGTCATGCCGCTGACCTTCACCGTCGCCATTGCCGTCCCTCCACCTTGACCGGGCCTTCCTCCATGCAGCTTCCCGTCCGACTAGTCCATGCCGAGCCCCTGCCGCACCCGTCCTGGGCAGAGATCATCGGGGCGGAACGGCGTTTCGCAACCCGGGCCGTCGGGATGCAGACGGGGGAAGGCGAGGTCGCTGCCATCTTCGAGGGCGTATCGGCCTTCCAGGTCGGCTCGCTGCGCGACGAGCTGCCGAGGCATCTCTGGCCCGATGCCGCGCTCCTCTCCCGGGCACCCGACCTGCTCGCCGTCTCCACCCACGGCGCGGGCTACGACACGGTCGATGTCGCGGCGATGAATGCGGCGGGCGTGCTCGTGATGAACCAGCAGGGGGGCAATGCGGAGGGCGTTGCCGAGCACGCTGTCGCCATGATGCTCACCCTGCTCAAGCGCATCACCGAGGCGCACGCGGCGATGCGCGCCGGCACGGCGGCCGATCGCCCCGCCCTGATGGGCCGCGAGCTCTCCGGCCGGACGGTGGGGCTGATCGGGCTCGGCAACATCGGCAGCCGCGTCGCCGAGATCTGCCGCCTCGCCTTCTCCTGCCGCGTGCTGGCGACCGACCCCTATCTCGATGCCGCGACGATCGCCGCCCGGGGGGGGGAGAAGGTGGCGCTCGAGAGGCTTCTCGCGGAGGCAGACATCGTTTCCGTCCACTGCCCGCTGAGCGCAGAGACGCGGGGGATGCTCGGCGCGCAGGCACTCGGCGCGATGCGGCCTAGCGCGATCCTGATTAACACGGCGCGGCAGTTCATCCATGACGAGGCCGCCGTGCTCGCAGCCCTCGAAAGTGGGCGCCTGGCCGCCGCCGGCCTCGATTGCTGGGACCGCGAGCCGCAGCCGGAGACGGCGAACCCGTTGCTGCTGCACCCCCGCGTTCTCGCCTCGCCACACACGGCCGGGGTGACGCATGAGAGCCGCACCCGCATCGCCACCTGGGGGGCGAGGCAGCTCATCGGCCTGTTCCTCGGTGGCGAGCGGCCTCCCCGCCTCGTGAACCCCGAGGCCTGGCCGCGCTTCGCCGAACGCTTCGAGGCCGCCTTCGGCCGGGCGCCGACCACCCCCGCGCCGGCGGCATGAACCCGCCCGTTCCCCTTTGCCGCGGGGTGCTCTAGCGTCCCGCCCCGCCGACCACGGGGGACCACCATGGCCAAGGATCCGACAGCCGGAATGACGGAGGCGCAACGTGCCTACGAGACGAAGCGCGCGGCGAAGGCCGGCATGACGCTCGAGAAATGGATGGCGCAGAAGCAGAAGGCCGCGATGGCCGCAGCCAAGGCGTCCACCCCGCCTCCGCCGCCCAAGAAGCGCGGCATGCTCGGCCGGATGCTCGACCGCGCCCGCGGGGAAGCCTGACGGCCGACGGCCTGATTCCGCCTAAAGCATCCGCATGAGCGTGCCGTCGCGTCGCAGCGCGTGGTGATAGACCGCGCCGCCGATATGGGCGGCGAGAAGCACCACGAGCGTGTAGCCGAGGATCGTGTGGATGGTGGACAGGATGCGGGCGAGCCATGGCGTCTCGCCGATCACGGCCGGGATGTTGATGAGGCCGAGATAGGCCGTCGCGTCCTGCATCGGAAAGCCCCAGGCATTGGTCGCGACGAAGCCGAGGATCGGCTGGATGATCAGGATCGCGTAGAGGGCATGGTGCACGGCCGCGGCCGCCCGGCGCATCGGCGCCGGAATGCTCTCGTGCATCGGCGGCGGCGGGCTCATGAAGCGCCAGGCGAGCCGCGCGAGCGCAACCATCAGGATGGTCAGGCCAGCGGATTCGTGGATGGCGTAGAACACCATCTTCGGCTCGTCCTTGATGTACTTGATGACGAAGCCGAAGGAGAGCGCGACCAGCATCAGGACGGCCGTCACCCAGTGGAAGATCTTCGCGACCGTCGAATACTGCCCATGCGGGTGCGCCGCATCGACGCGCGGAAGCGCCGGTGTGTACGTCGTCGTCTGGTCCATGCAGCGTCTCCGGTCGCCTCGCCGTTGCGACCGACTATGGCACAAGGAAGCCGGCCTCCGGGGCCAAGAAGCGCGTGAGCGGCTTCACGGTCGTCGCGCACGCGGACTGGTCGGGCGCGCGCACGGGCGCGGCGGCGAAGCGGCAGGTGGCGGTGGCCCGGCGCGAGGGTCACGTCTGGCGCCTCGCAGCCCCCGAACCGGTGGGCGACCCCGCTGTGCTCGCGCCCCGGCTGCACGCGCTTGCCGATGGCGGGGCGGCGCTCCTCGCGCTCGACGTGCCGATCGGCCTGCCGCGCCGCTTCGCAGAGGCGCATCTCGGGGGCTTCGGCAGCTTCCCCGCCTGGCTCGATGCGCTCGGCCCCGCCAGCCCCTTCCTCTCGGTCGCCGCCACGCTCGACGATGTCTCGCCCGCGCGCCCGTTCTTTCCGCTCGGGGCGGTCTCCGGCCCGGGGCTCAAGGCAGGGTTCCTCGCCCGGCTCGGCCTCGACGACGCGGCGCTTCTGCGGGCCTGCGACCGCGCCGGGCGTACTGCCAATGGCGGCCGTATCGCGCGGGCCTGCGGCATCTTCTGGACGGTGGGGGGCAACCAGGTTGGCAAGGCGGCGCTGTCTGCCTGGGCGGAGCTTCTCGTCCCGGCGCGCCGCGAGGGGCTCAGGCTCTGGCCGTTCGAGGGATCGCTTGCCGCCCTCGCCTCAGCCGGGGCGCTCGGCGCGGCGGAGGCCTATCCGGCGGAGGGCTATGCCCGGCTCGGCTTCTCAGCCCCCTCGCGCAAGCGGACGCAGGCCTGGCGAAAGGCCCAGGCGGGAGCGATCGAGGCCTGGTGCGCCCGCCACCGGATCGTGCCCGCGCCTGCGCTCGCCGCGCTGATCGGCGACGGGTTCGGTCCGAGGCCGGACGGCGAGGATGCGTTCGACGCGACGGTCGGTGCGCTCGCGGCCATCGCCGTCGCATCGGGCGCAGACCCGGAGGGCACGCCGGACGACCCCGCCATCCGCACCTGGGAAGGCTGGATGCTCGGCCGCGCCGATCAGCCCGCGTAGAGCCCCGCCGCGTTCGCGCGCGCGGCGGCGAGCGCGACGAGCAGGTCGAGCGTGGGCGTCTCCACGCCTACCATTCGGGCGAGCTTCAGGGGCACGGTGAACTGGGCATCGACCTCCATCGGCCTGCCGAGCTCGAGGTCCTGCAGGATCGAGGGCTTGTGCGTGAACCCGCCCCACTGGTCGAGCCGCGCGGCGACGTCGAGCTTCACGTCGCAGCCATAGGCGGCGGCGATGCGCAGGCACTCCTCCATCGCCTCGATGCCGGCCGCCCGCAGCACCGGGTCGCCGATCATGCCCGAGAGGCCCTTGCCGGTGAGGATGGAAAGCGGGCCGGAGGCGACGTTGCCGGAGAGCTTCTCCCACACCGCCGTGCGGATGTCGGGCACGACCGGCCCGCCCATGCCGCCCGCCTCGAGCGCCGCGGAGAGGGCTTTCGCACGATCGCTGATCGAGCCGTCGGGCTCGCCGAGGATCACGCGGCTCTTCGCCTGCGCGACCTTCACCACGCCAGGCTCGATCACCGTGCAGGCCGAGTAGACGACGCCGCCGATCGTCCGCGCGATGCCCACCCCGTCCCAGAGCGCGCCGGAGGGGTCCAGCGCGTCGAGCCGCGTTCCCTCGTGCCGTCCGCCTTCCTTGTGGAAGTACCACCACGGGATGCCGTTCGTGACGTAGGCGACCGGCGTGTCCGGCCCAAGCAGCGGCCCGATGGCCTTCGCCACCTCCGGCAGTGCGGTGGCCTTGGTGGTGACGATCACCGCATCCTGCGCGCCGAGCGCGGCGGGGTCGGCCGAGCAGGTGACTCGCCGGGTCTCGTCGAGCTCGGGCGTGATGACGCGGATGCCCTTCTCCGCGATCGCAGCACCCTGCGCGCCGCGCGCGACGACCGACACGTCCGCCCCGCCGCGGGCGAGGCGGAACGCGACATGGCCACCGATCGCCCCCGCGCCGAACACCGCGACCCGCATCAGCGCGCTGCCCGCAGATGCGCCACGAGCCGCGCGCCGGTCTCGACGAGCCAGGCAACCGCCCGCGCGCCCGCCTCGGCGGAGCCCAGGGCAGGGTTGGCACCGGATACGCCGCTTGGCGCGATGTCGTCGATCTCGAGCGGCACGGTCACCTCCACATCCTCGAAACGGAGCGCCCCGAACCCCGTCACCGGCAGGCCGAGCACGGGCGGGGGCGGCATCGGGCCGGCCATCAGGTCAGGCCGGCAGAGCTCGGGAAACAGCGCGAGCGCGACCGACCACACCGGGTCCGCGCCATGGCCGATGGGGCCGAGCGCGCCCGCGGGAGGCCGCGCGGCCTCGCCGGCGAAGGCGGGCCATTTCTGCGCCAGCGCCCGCCAGATGTGCAGGCACGGCACCAGCGCCCCGCCGCGCCGCTTGATGCCGCGCGTGACCTCGTCGATCGTCGGGTTGTTGCCGGAATGCCCGTTCAGCACGAGAACGCGGTCGAGGCCGTGACTCATCAGGCTGTCGAGCGTGTCGGCCAGCAGGGCGGCAAGCGTCTCACGCCTGAGCGCGATGCCGCCGGGCACGGGGCGGAACCAATCGGCGTAGCCGAACGGGATGACCGGGGCGACGAGCGCATCCGCCCCCTGCTGCACCGCACGCTCGGCGACCAGAAGCGCGATGCGCTCCGCGAGCAGGTAGTCGCCCATCGGCGCGTGCGGCCCCTGCTCCTCCAGGCTGCCCATCGGGAGGAGGATGACGGGGCGGCGGGCGAAGCGTTCCCGCGCCTCGGCGGAGGTGAGCTCGCCGAGCCTGAGCTTGCGCTGCATCGGGCTCAGCGCAGGAGGTCGAGAGCCGCCCGCGACAGCGCCTGCACGCCGATGGCGATCGAGGCCTCGTCGGGCTGGTACTCGCTATTGTGCAGGCTGTCCTTCCGCCCCGGCGCGCCCGAGCCGATGCGCAGATGCGCGGCCGGCACGGCTTCGGCGAAGCAGGCGAAATCCTCCGCCCCCATGCTCGCCGTTCCTTCCCGCACCGCGCCGTCGCCGAAGGCCGCCCGCATCGTCGTGACCACGCGGCCAAGCAGCGCGGTGTCGTTCACGAGCGGCGGCACCTTGCGCGCGTAGGTGAAGTCGGACGGCAGGCGCAGCCCCGTCTCGACGCCGGCGAGAAGCCGCCCCATGCCCGCCTCGACGGCATCGCGCGCGACGGCATCGAGCGTCCGCACCGTGCCCTGGAGCAGAACCGTGTCGGGGATGATGTTGCGCACCGTTCCGCCCTCGATGCGCCCGACCGTGACGACGGCGGGAGAGAGCGGGTTCACCTCGCGGCTGACGAGCGTCTGGAGCTGGCCGATGAAGAGCGCGGCCCCCGCGACCGGGTCGATCGCCTGGTGGGGATGCGCGGCATGGCCCGACCGTCCCTTGAACAGGATGTCGAACGCATCCGACGCCGCCTGGCACGCGCCGTTGACATAGGTGATGGTGCCGACGGGCTGGTAGGGCCAGTTGTGGAAGCCGAGCGCATAGTCGGGCTTCGGATCGTCGAGTACGCCATCGGCGATCATCGCTGCCGCCCCCTCGAGGATCTCCTCGGCGGGCTGGAACACCAGCAGCACGCGCCCGCCGAGCCCGGGCGCGAGGCGCTTCAGCACGGCGGCCGCGCCGAGCAGCGTGGTGGTGTGGATGTCGTGCCCGCAGGCGTGCATCTTCCCGTCGACGGCGCTCGCGAACGCAAGGCCCGTACGCTCATGGATCGGCAGCGCGTCCATGTCGGCGCGGATCAGAAGCGTCGGGCCGGGCCGGCCGCCCTCGATCATGCCGACGACCCCCGTGCGGCCGACGCCTGTGCGCGGCGCGATGCCGAGGCGCGAGAGCTCGGCGGCCACGCGCGCGGCCGTCTCCTTTTCCTCGAAGGCAAGCTCGGGGAAGCGATGCAGGTCGCGACGGACCGCGATCAGCTCCGGCGCGATGCGGTCGGTTTCCTCGCGGACGATGCTTTCGGGATCGTTCGCCGCCATGGGTCCATCCTGTCCGGGGCGTCCGCCTGGACGCGTCGGCGCGGATCATGGTCTCCGTTCGCGCCCGCAGCAAGACCGGGCCGTGCTTCTTGCCGGGCCGGGATCAGCATGCCATACGCACCGACCAAGGGAAAACGAACCAAGGGAGCAGAAGCAATGACCGGGGAGACGGCAGCCATTCGCGCACCCCTCCGCCGCCGGACACTGCTTGCCGCAGCCGCGGCAGCGTCCATTCCCGTGCGCGCGCATGCCCAGGGTGCGGGTGCCTGGCCGAACGGGCCGATCCGCTTCGTCGTTCCCTTCGCTCCCGGCGGCACCACCGACATCATGGCCCGCCTCGTCGGCGAAAGGCTCCAGGCGCGGCTTGGCGTCCCCGTCGTCGTCGAGAACCGCGCCGGCGCCGGCGCGACCGTGGGCAGCCAGATGGTCGCCTCCGCCCCGCCTGACGGGCAGACCATCGTCATGAGCAACATCGCGAGCCACGCGATCAGCCCGAGCGTGTATCGCGGCGTGCGCTATGACCCGGTGAAGGATTTCGCCCATATCGCGATGGTGACGGTGAACCCCTCCGTCATGGTGGCGAACCCGAAATTCGAGGCCCAGTCGCTCGCCGAATACATCGCGCTCGCGAAAGCAAGGCCGGGGCAGGTGAACTACGCCACCTCGGGCGCTGGCTCCTCGAACCACATGATCGGCGTCCGGCTCGGCCTCGCGGCCGGAATAGAGCTAGTGCACGTGCCCTATCGCGGCGCCGGCCCGGCGATGACCGACGTGATCGCCGGCGTGGTCGGCGTGATGTTCGACAGCCTTCCCTCTGCGTCCTCGCATATCCGCGCGGGAAGCGTGAAGGCGCTCGCCGTCTCGAGCGAGGAGCGCAACCCCGCCTTCCCCGATGTGCCCACCTTCCGCGAGCAAGGGGTCGACATCGTCTCCTATTCGTGGTTCGGCATCTCGGCCCCCGCGGGCACGCCGGCGGCGATCGTCGAACGCCTGAACGCCGAGACGCGTGCCTCGATCGCCGAGCCCGCCGTCGCGGCGCGCCTCGACGAGCTCGGCGGCAGTCCGCGCGACTGGTCGGCGGCGGAATTCACGGCCTTCGTGGCCAAGGAGTACGAGACATGGGCGCCGGTCGTTAAGGCGTCAGGCGCCTCGGCGCAGTGACGGTACCGGCGTGACGACAGGAACAGGGAACAGGCGATGAAGCGGAGACCGGACGCTCAGGATCTCTTCGCCGGGGTGATGTTCGTCGCCTTCGCCGCGTTCATGCTGTGGCTGAACACCGACCACCCGATCGGCTCGGCGCGCCGCATGGGCCCGGGCTACATGCCCATGCTGGCCTTCGGCATCCTCGGCGTGCTGGGCGTGGCGATCGTGATCGGCGGGTTGCTGACCGGGCCGAATCTCATCGGCCGCTTCGCCTGGCGCGACATGGTGCTGATCCTTCTTGCCATGGTCGTGTTCGGGCTGACGGTGGAGCGTCTCGGCTTCATCGTCTCGATCGCGCTCTGCGTCGGCATCGCCTCGCTTGCAGAGAAGGTCTGGAAACCGCTGCGCGTGGTCGGGCTGATCGCGTTCCTGCTTGCGCTGTGCTGGTTCCTGTTCATCTGGTATCTGGACATCCGGATCCCGGTCTTCCCCTGGTCGTACTGAGGGCACGCCGATGGACCTCCTGAACAACCTGGCCTACGGCTTCGGTGTCGCAGCGACCTTCCAGAACCTCGGCGCCTGCCTCATCGGCGCGCTGCTCGGCACCGCGATCGGCGTGCTTCCGGGCATCGGGCCGGTGGCGACGATCAGCCTACTGCTGCCGCTGACCTTCGGCATGTCCTCCACCACCGCCATCATCATGCTCGCAGGCATCTACTACGGCGCCCAGTATGGCGGCTCGACGACCTCGATCCTGATGAACCTGCCGGGCGAGGTGAGCTCCGTCATCACCGCGCTCGACGGCTACCAGATGGCGCGAAACGGCGAGGCCGGGCCTGCGCTTGCGGTGGCCGCGCTCGGCTCGTTCTTCGCAGGCTCCGTGGCCACGCTGCTCGTCGCCGCCTCCGGGCCGCTGCTCACCTCCGTCGCCCTCTCCTTCGGGCCGGCAGACTATTTCTCGCTGATGTTCCTCGGCCTGATCGTCTCGGCCGTGCTCAGCGAAGGCAACGTCGTGAAGTCGATCGCGATGATGGTCGCGGGCGTGGGCCTCGGCCTCGTCGGCACGGACGTGCAGACGGGCCAGCAGCGCTTCACCTTCGACATTCCGGAACTGTCCGACGGCATCGGCTTCGCGCCGATGGCGATGGGCATGTTCGGCGTCGCAGAGATCATCCGCAACCTCGAGATGCCCGAGGTGCGCGACGCGCTGAAAACGAAGATCACGCGGCTCTGGCTGACCAAGGACCAGTTCCGCCGCGTCATCGGCCCCGTGCTGCGTGGCACGGCGCTCGGCTCGATCGTCGGCATCCTGCCCGGCGGCGGCGCCTCGCTGTCCTCGATGGGCGCCTATACGCTCGAGCGGCGCATCAGCAAGAACAAGCACAATTTCGGCAAGGGCGCGATCGAAGGCGTCGCGGCACCCGAGAGCGCCAACAACGCCGCGGCGCAGACCTCCTTCATCCCGCTTCTCACCCTTGGCATTCCCGCCAACGCGGTGATGGCGCTGATGGTCGGCGCACTGATCATCCAGGGCATCCAGCCAGGGCCGCGCATGATCGAGGC
The DNA here is from genome assembly GCF_007644105.1 of Elioraea rosea. Taxonomy (GTDB): domain Bacteria; phylum Pseudomonadota; class Alphaproteobacteria; order Acetobacterales; family Acetobacteraceae; genus Elioraea_A; species Elioraea_A rosea. The sequence goes on from NZ_VFAC01000013.1 coordinate 69,478, forward strand.
GCAGCCCGATCTGTTCTGGGGCCTGATCGCCTCGATGTGGATCGGCAACCTGATGCTCGTGGTCATCAACCTGCCGCTCATCGGCATGTGGGTGCGGCTGCTGAAGGTGCCGTACGACCTGATGTATCCCGCCATCCTCGTGTTCTGCGCGATTGGCGTGTACAGCCTGAACAACAACAGTTTCGACGTGTTCACCACCGTCGTGTTCGGGTTCCTCGGCTACGTCTTCTCCAAGATCGGTTGCCCGCCCGCACCGATGCTGATCGGCTTCGTGCTCGGCCCGATGATGGAGGAGCATCTGCGCCGGGCGATGCTTCTCTCGCGCGGCGACCCGATGGTGTTCATCGAGCGTCCGATCAGCGCCACGCTGCTTGGGCTTGCCCTCCTCGCCGTCATCGCCATGGCGCTGCCCTCGATCCGCAAGACCAAGGACGAGGCGATGGCCGGCGGATGAGCATGCTCGAGGTCGCCTGCGTCACCGCCTCCGGCGTCGAGCGGCGTCGGCTCGCGGTCCGCGCCCTCGTCATCGCCGGGCTCACGGGACGGGACACGGCGGCGGTCGAGCATCACCTCGAGGAGCTTGCCGCCATCGGCGTGAAGGCGCCCTCGCGCATCCCCGCCTATTTCCGTAACACGCGCTCCCTGATCACCCACGCGACGGCGATCGAGGTGCTCGGACCCGACAGTTCCGGCGAGGTGGAGTTCGTTCTCGTCGGCATGGAGGACGGGCTCTGGGTCGGCCTCGGCTCCGACCACACCGACAGGCGGGTCGAGGCGGTCGCGATCGACGTCTCGAAGCAGCTCTGCCCGAAGGTGATCGCGCCGAGGCTCTGGCGCTTCGACGACGTCGCCGCGCACTGGGACAGGCTGACGCTGCGCGCCTGGATCGAGGACGGCGAGGGCCTCGCGCTGTACCAGGACGGCACCGTCGCCGCGATCCGCCCCCCCGAGGAGCTGATCGCGGGGTACACGGGCGGCGCGCCGCTTCCGGTCGGCACCGTCATGTTCGGCGGCACGTTCGGCGCGATCGGCGGCATCCGGCCTTCGCCGCGCTTCGAGATGGAGCTTGCCGACCCGGTGCTCGGCCGAAGCATCCGCCACGGCTACACGAGCTCGGTGCTGCCGCTCGCCTGAGCCTCGTTCAGCCGCCGACCATCCTCTGCATCAGAACGAGGTCGAGCCAGCGGTCGAACTTGCGCCCCACCTCGCGCATGTGCCCGACACGGACGAAGCCCAAGCGTTCGTGCAGGGCGATCGAGGCCTCGTTGCCCGCCTCGACGGCACCGACCATCACGTGCAGACCCGCCGCCTCGGCGCGTTTCATAAGCGCCGAGAGCAGGGCTGTTCCGATGCCGGAACGCCTCTCCCCCGCGTCGACATAGAGCCCGTGTTCGACCGTGTGCAGGTAGGCTTCGTAGGGGCGGAACGGGCCGTAGCTCGCGAAGCCGACGACGCGGCCCTGCCGCTCGGCCACGAGCACGGGAAGGCCTGCTCCCCGGCGCTCGGCAAGCCAGGCAGCGCGGGCCTGCACCGTCACCGGCGTGATGTTCCAGTTCGCGGTGGTGGTCAGGATCGCGTGGTTGGTGATCGCGACGATCGCGGGGATGTCCTCTGCCGTCGCGTCGCGCACCGACGCTGGCTGCTGCGCTCTGCCACGTGGCTGCATCCTGGCTGGTCTTCGCTCTCCGCCGAATGGACGTCGGCCGTTCTCATGCCATGCTTCGGCCGATGACGCGACCGCCCCCCTCGCAGGGAGTGCCCCCCGTCGGTCACGCCGATGCCGCGCGGCTGATCGGCGCGCTTGCCGCGCTCACCGCGCTGTCGAACTTCCACCGAGCCTCGCTCGCCGTGATCGCTCCGGAACTCTCGGCCGAACTCGGCCTCGATGCCGCCGCGCTCGGCGTCGGAAACGGTGCGTTCTTCGCGGCACTGGGGCTGATGCAGATCCCCGTCGGCCTCCTGTTCGACCGCATCGGCGCGCGCGCGACCGTCGCCGGTCTCAGCATCGTGGCGGTCGCCGGCGCGCTGTGGCACGCGACGGCGACCGATGCGGCAGGCATCGTCGCCGCACGCTTCGTCCTCGGCATCGGCTGCGCGGCGAGCTTCATGAGCGCGGTGTATCTATGCTCGCGCTGGTTCGGGCCGGCCCGCCTCGCCTCCACCGTCAGCCGCGTGTTCGCGTTCAGCCAGGCCGGAACGCTCGCGGCCGGGACCCCGCTCGCGGCGGCAAGCGGCTGGATCGGCTGGCGCGGCGCCTACCTCGTGGCGGCCGCGCTCACCGCGCTGGCCGCACTCGCCTTCCATCTCTCGGTGCGCGACGATCCGCCCGGCCGCCCCCCTCCGCCGCGCCGCCCCGAAACCGCGCGCGCGATCCTCGGCGGGCTTGCGGCGGTTCTCCGAACGCGCGGGCTCGGCCCCGTGCTCGCGATGCACTGCTTCGCCTATTCCTCGGCCGCGGTGGTGCTGACGCTCTGGGCCGGGCCCTACCTCGCCGAGGTGCACGGGCTCGGCCCGGTCGGGCGCGGCAACGTCATGCTCGCGATGGCGCTCGCCCAGGCCACGGGCACCTTGCTCGTCGGGCCGCTCGATGCGCGGCTGAATACGCGGAAATGGATCGTCGTGCCGATGGCGTGCGGCACGCTCGCGATCCTCTCCGCGCTGGCGATCGCGCCCGCGATGCCGACGGTCGCGGCGATCGCTCTGCTCATCCTGCTCTGCGGCGTGACAACCTACAGCGTGGTGACCGTGAGCCACGGACGCAGCCTGTTTCCCGAGCATCTCGCCGGCCGCGGCGTGACGACGGTGAACCTCGCCCAGGTCACCGGCGCGGCGATCCTGCCGGTGGTGACGGGCGGCGTGGTCGAGCGCGTGGGCGCACATGCAACCGGGTCCGCGGCGGCGGCCTATGGTGCGGGGTTCGCCGTCATCGCTCTCTGCCTGGGAGTGGGTTTGGCGGTGTATGTCGTGTTCGCGCGAGACAAGAAACCGAACAACTAATTTCAACTCACCGATTCGTCATGAGACGTTGATGACAGATCTGTGACAAATCGGTTTCATGAATTTACGGGAACGCATTCGGGACGGAGCAATTTTCGCCGCAGCCACGGTGGCGACGGCCGTCGCCGCACTGGCCGGGCACCCTGATGATTGGCTGATCGGCGAGGACAGGCTTCTCGAGACGCTGTCCGCCGTCCTCTACGCCTCCGCATCCGTGATCGCCATCGCGCTGCTGCTTCGGCTGAGGCGCGCGGCGCACCCCGCGCTGTGGTTCATCGCGCCCTTCGCCATGATCTGCGCGCTCGACGAGATCAGCTTCGGCGCCCGTCTCTTCGCCATCGAGATGCCTCCGCTCAAGGGCGGCGGGGAGTTCGACGGCGCGCATGACGTGATCATCCTCGTCGTCCGCGAGGCGCAGGCGATGGATCCAGCGCTGCTCGCGCTGCTGCTCGGGGGAACCGTCGCGGTCTGTATCCTGCTAGCTTGGCTGCTTCGGCGCCGTCTGGCCGCCCTGACCGCGCATGTGATCGCCGATCCGGTCCTGTTCCGTCTGGCGATCTGTTTCGGCTTTCTGGTCGTCTCGCAGGTTCTGGACGTCGAAGTCCTGGATGTGCCGAAGGCGATGTACTTCGAGGAATGGGCCGAGACGTCAGGGGGCTACTGGATCCTGTCCGCTGTCCTCGCAGCGCCACGCTCACACGGTGTCGCGGCGGCAGGCCTCCGGCCCGCGACGGCCCCTCAGGCCAGCAGCGCGATCAGCCCGACAGCGAACAGGATCGCGTAGGCGACCGCCCGGAAGCTGGCCTGCCCTACGCGGCCGAACAGCGCCGCGCCGACGCGCACGAACAGCAGAAGCACCGGCACGAGCAGGGCCACCTTGACGAGAACCTCGAGGGTGAAGAGCCCGCCGAGGAAGGGCGGCACCAGGGAGACGAGGCCGACGATCGCGAAGAACAGGATCAGGTTGGCGCGATGCTCGCGCGCTTCCTCCGTGCCGGCGAGGAGGTAGAGGATCACCGGTGGCCCACTCATTCCCGTCGAGCCCTTCATGAGCCCGGCGGAGGCGCCGACCGCCATCGTCAGAGGCGTCGGACGCGAGCCGCGATAGCGCCAGCCGCTTGCTAGCACACCGCCGAATACGATGACGAGCACGCCCATCGCGCGCGTCAGCACCTCCGGGTCGGCCACGAACAGCACCCAGGCGCCGAACGGCACCATGGCGCAGGCTGCGAGGGCCATCGGGAACGCCACGCGGCGGTTCACGTGCTGCCACGCGCCGAACAGCAGCTGGCTGCCGATCAGCGCTTCCATCAGCAGCATCGCAGGAACACCCACGGTCGGGCCCCACAGGACCGAATAGACCGGTGCCAGCGTGATCGCCGTGCCGAAGCCTGCGAAGCCGCGCATCACGCCGGCGATCGCCGTCGCGACGAAGGCGACGGCGAGCTTCCAGTCGAACGAGGCGAGAAGCGCCGCCCAGAACGTGCTCAGCACCGTGGCATCACCATGCCGGGCCGTCATCGAGCGGTTCGAGCGCCACCACCGCGACGTTAACCAGAACCTTACCCGCGTTCTCGAAGTTCACCGTCACCCGCGTGCCGATGACGCTCTGCACCTGCCCCTCTCCCCATTCTGGGCGGTCAGGGTGTCGTACGCGCTGGCCAGGTGTCAGGAGCGTGGGCACGGGTCGAGGATAGGTGGTTGCTCCCCGCACCACCACTGGCCGCTCGGGTTGCCAAGCGCGACCGCTGCGCATAAGTCGGGGCCTTGCGTCGCGGCCCGAAGGGCCCTGGGAGGAGAACGCCATGCCATCGATCGGACGGAGAGCCGCGCTCGGCACGCTTGCCGCCGCCGCACTCGCACGCCCCGCCCTCGCACAGTCCTGGCCGAGCGGGCCGATCCGCATCGTCGTGCCGTTCCCCCCCGGCGGCAGCACCGACGCCGTCGCGCGCCTCGCCGCGCCGGGGCTGCAGCAGGCGCTTGGGGTTCCCATCGTGGTCGAGAACCGCGGCGGCGCGGCAGGCAGCATCGGCACCGGCACCGTCGCCCGCGCCGAGCCGGACGGCAACACCTGGCTTCTCACCTTCGACAGCCACGCCGTGCTCGAAGCGCTTCTGCCCTCGCTGAACTTCTCGCCGGACAAGGACCTCGTGCCGGTGATGCACATCGGCGGCGCGCCCTATGTGCTCGGCACGGCCCCCTCGAAGCCGTACCGGACGATCGCCGACGTCGTCGCCGCAGCCAAGGCGCAGCCCGATTCCGTGAGCTTCGGCTCGACAGGCAACGGCACCGTCGGCCATCTCGCGATGACGCTCCTGGCGCAGCGCGCGGGCGTGCGGCTCACCCACATCGCCTACCGCGGCGGCGGCCCGGCCGTGACGGATGCGGTTGCCGGCAATGTCGATCTCATCATCGGCTCGGCGGCCGTGCTGAACCCGCAATTCGCCGGCGGCAGGCTTCGCCCGGTGGTCCAGATGGGAAGCGAGCGTCTGCCCGGCCTCCCCGACACGCCGACGATGCAGCAATCGGGCTTCGACGGCTTCCTCGCCGAGGCCTGGTGGGCCGTGTTCGCCCCGGCGCGCACGCCGGCGCCGGTCATCGCCCGCTTCCACGAGGCGCTTGTCGCGGCCTTCCGCGACCCGAAGGTGAACGAGACGATGACGACGTCGCAGCAGGCGCGCGTGGTGCTGTCGACGCCGGAGGAGGCCAAGCGCTTCGTCGACAACGAGGTCGCGACGTGGGGCAAGGTCGTGCGCGACAACGCGATCCGGCCGGACTGACGCTTTCTGCTCCCTGGGCGCCTCAGCGCGCCCAGGGATTGCGGCGCAGCCTGCCGCCGCCGAAGCGCGGCGGCGGCGGCAGCGGCGCGGCCTGCCAGGCAGGCTCCCAGGGCGCCGGCGGCATTGGCGCCGGCGCGGCAAGCTCCCGCAGCGCGGCGATCCTCTGCGCCACGGTCGGATGCGTACGGAACCAGCGCAGCCAGGACGGCCCGCGCGCCGCGAGCCTCTCGAAATCGTCGCCCTGGATGCGCTCGAGCCGCGCCAGCGCCGAGGCCAGCGCGGCCGGGTCGCCGGTGAGCTCGGCAGCGCCCGCATCGGCGAGGAACTCCCGCGTCCGGGTGAGCCTGAGGGTCAGCAGGTCGGCCAGCACGGGGGAGAAGATCAGCACGAGCGGCAGCAGCGGATGCGCCCCGATCGCGCCGAAGCCCGCAAAGATCGCAACGAGCAGTCCGGCCTGGGCCATGATCCGCGTCGCGGTCGCGGCGATCGAGGCAAGCCGCAGGACGAACAGGTCGCCATGCCGGACGTGGCTCACCTCATGGGCAAGGACGGCGGCAAGCTCCTCAGGCGGCAGTGCCTCGACCAGGGCACGGGTGACGCCGATGCCGGGGTCGCGCTCTGTTCCTGCGGCAACCGCCTGGAGCGGCTTCTGCGGAAGCAGCCAGAGCCGGGGCATGGCAGGCAGGCCAGCGCGCGCGGCGAGCTCGGCGAGCATCGCGTGCAGCCCCGGCGCCTGGAAGGGCGAGAGCTGTGCTGCGCCGAGGCCCTGGCGGAACAGCGTGCCGCCCGGCACGGCCGAGAAGGCCATGGTCGCGGCCGCGAAGCCGAGGCCGAACACAAGCCCCTGCGCGCCCGCGGCGAGATACCCGACCGCCGCGGCGAGGCCCGCGAGCGCAGCGATCGTCGCTGCCGTCTCGAGCCGGTTGGCGAGCCGGGCGCGGGCGACGGCCTTGGTCTCGGTGATCAGACGCTGCATCCGCCCCCCGAAGGCCATGATCGGCCCGCCGGTGGTATCGCCTTCACCCGCCTGGCGCTATAGCTGCGTCGCACACTCCCACTGCAACGGTGTCCATCCTCATGCCCGACCCGCACCCCGCCACCGATGCGGCTCCTGCCGTCGTCCCGGTCATCCTCTCGGGCGGCACCGGAACGCGGCTCTGGCCGGCGAGCCGCGAGAGCCTGCCGAAGCAGCTCCTGCCGCTCGTCTCCGACAAGACGATGATCGTCGAGACCGCGCTGCGGGCGGGGCGGGAGGCAGGGTTCGCCCCACCCATCGTGGTCTGCAACGAGGCGCACCGCTTCATGGTGGGGGAGCAGCTTCGGGAGGCGGGCGTGACGGGGGCGCGCATCGTTCTCGAGCCCGAGGGGCGCAACAGCGCGCCCGCGATCGCCGCCGCCGCCGTTCTGGTGGCGGAGACGGCGCCCGATACCCCCCTCTGGTTGATGGCGGCCGATGCCGCGATCGCCGACATCCCCGCCCTGCACAAGGCCGTTGCGGCCGCGACGGCGGCCGCGCGCGCCGGCCGTATCGTGACCTTCGGCATGACGCCGACCGCGCCCGAGACCGGCTATGGCTACATCGAGGCAGGCGCGCCGCTTGCGGGGCTTGACGGCGTGCAGGCGGTGACGCGCTTCACCGAGAAGCCGGATGCGCCGACGGCTGAGGCCTTCCTCAAGGGCGGGCGGCATCTCTGGAACAGCGGCATGTTCATGTTCACGGCCGCCACCCTGATCGCCGAGCTCGAGCGGCACGCACCCGAGGTGCTCGTCGCCGTGCGTGCCGCCGTCGCCGCGCGCACGACCGATCTCGACTTCATCCGCCTCGACAAGGCCGCCTTCGTCCGCGCCCCCTCGATCAGCCTCGACTATGCGGTGGCGGAGAAGACGACCAAGGCCGCCGTGGTGCCCGCCTCGCTCGGCTGGTCCGATGTCGGGTCCTGGGCGGCGCTGTGGGACCTTGCGGCGAAGGACGGGTCCGGCAACGCCGCGATCGGCAACGTGCTAATCGAGGACAGCCGCAACAGCTACGTGCGCAGCGACGGCCCGCTCGTCGCCGTGCTCGGGCTCGACGATGCCGTCGTGGTCGCGACAGAGGATGCGGTGCTGGCCATGCCGCGCTCGCGCGCGCAGGACGTCAAGCGCATCGTCGACCGGCTGAAGGCGGCGAAGCGCAAGGAAGCCACCGAGCATCGCCGGATGTACCGCCCCTGGGGCTTCTACGAGGGGCTGATCATGGGCGACCGGTTCCAGGTCAAGCGCATCGTCGTCGTGCCCGGCGGACGCCTCTCTCTGCAGAAGCACATGCACCGCGCCGAGCACTGGGTGGTGGTGAACGGCACAGCGGAGGTGACGCGCGACGACGAGGTCCTGCTCGTGCGCGAGAACGAGAGCGTCTACCTGCCGCTCGGCTGCGTGCACCGCCTGGTCAATCCGGGGAAGATCCCCTTGGCGCTGATCGAGGTCCAGTCCGGCCCCTATCTCGGGGAGGACGATATCGTCCGCCTCGAGGACGTGTACGGGCGCGGCTGATGGACCTCGAGCTGAAGGACAGGGTCGCCCTCGTCACCGGAGCATCGGCAGGGCTCGGGCGCGCGATCGCGGCCGAGCTTGCCGCCGAGGGCGCGCGGCTCGCCATCCTCGCCCGTCGCGCCGCCCTGCTCGAAAGCCTCGCGGACGAGATCGCCGCGAGCGGCGCTGAGCGGCCCCTCGTCATCCTCGCCGACATCACCGAGGCTGCGACGGCCGAGCGCGTGCGCGAGGCCGTGCTCGGCGGGTTCGGGCGGTGCGACTGCCTCGTCAACAACGCCGGCGGCTCGCGGCCCCAGCAGGGGCTCGGCGCGGACGAGGCGTGGGAGGAGGCGATGATGCTGAACTTCACCGCCGGGCGGCGCATCGCGCACGCGCTCATCCCGGCGATGCAGGCCAATCGTTTCGGGCGCATCGTCAACATCACCGGCCAGGACGAGCCGCACAACATCAACGCCGCCAATGCCCCGAACGGGGCGGTGCATATCTGGGCCAAGGCGCTCTCCCGCGCCCTCGGGCCGGACGGCATCACGGTGAACTCGATCGCGCCCGGCCGCATCCATTCCGAGCAGATCGACCAGCGCGTGATGCCGACGGAGGAGAGCCGCCGTGCCTGGGTCGAGGCCAATGTTCCCGTGGGCTACATCGGCGAGCCGCGCGATCTCGCCGTGCTGGCGACGTTCCTCTGCTCGCCTGTCGCACGCTACATCACCGGCCAGGTGATCCACGTCGACGGCGGAACGCGCCGGTTCAGCCACTGAGCCCCGGGACGCCGTAGCCGAAACGATCTCCCACCCGCTAGGCTGGGCGGGTGGAAACGCTCCGGATCGTCCTGCTTCTGCTCGCTGTCTCGGTGCCGCTCGCGCTTCTCGCGCGGTGGCTCGCCCTGCCCTACGCCGTCACCCTCGTGCTCGGCGGCATGGCTCTCGCCTTCCTGCCCTTCCTGCCCCAGCTCACGATCGAGCCCGGCCTCGTCCTGGCGTTCTTCCTGCCGCCGCTTCTGCATGGCGCGGCCGTGGCGATGCCCTGGCGTGCCTTCCGCGACAATCTCAGGCCCATCCTCCTCCTCGCCGTCGGCCTCGTGCTGTTCACGACGCTTCTGGTTGGGGTCGCGGTGAAACTGCTTGTCCCGTCCCTGCCCTGGGCCGTGTGCTTCGCCACCGGCGCGATCATCTCGCCGCCCGATGCCGTCGCCGCCAGTTCCGTTCTCGAAAGGATGCGCCTGCCTCCGCGCCTCGTCGTCGTTCTCGAGGGCGAGAGCCTGGTGAACGACGCATCGGGCCTCATCCTCTACAAGTTCGCCATCGCCGCGGCGCTGACGGGCAGCTTCTCGTTCGCCGATGCGCTGGTCGAGTTCGCGACCGTCTCGGTCCTCGGCGTCGGCGTCGGCTGCGCGGTGGGGCTCGCGACGATGTGGCTCGCCCACCGCCTGCCCGACACCATGCTGGTCATCGCCGTCGGCATCCTCGCAGCCTATGGCTCCTACCAGCTCGCCGAGGAGGCCGGCGGCTCGGGCGTGCTCGGCACGGTGGCGTGCGGCCTGATCATCGGCTGGCGGGGGCCGATGGACCTGACGCCCGAGGCCCGCATCGCCGGCAGGACAGCCTGGGAGGTCATCGTGTTCCTGATGAACACGGTGCTCTTCCTCTTCGTCGGCATGAGCCTCGACGAGGTGGTGCTCCGCGTCGGTGCGACGACGTTCTGGGAGCTCGTCAGCGTGGGCATCGCGGTCTCGCTCATCGCGATCGCGGTTCGTTTCCTCTGGGTGTTCCCCGCCTCGTTCACACAGCGCTACACGCTGCTCGGCCGGCCCCGACCGAATCCGCCACCACCGCTCTGGGCGCTCATCGTGGTCTCCTGGGCGGGAATGCGGGGCGTCGTCAGCCTCGCCGCAGCACTCGCCATCCCGGCCACGCTGCCCAACGGCGCGCCGTTCCCGGGGCGCGACGCCGTGCAGGTCATCACCTTCGTCGTCATCGTCGTCACGCTTGTCGGCCAGGCGACGACGCTCGGGCCGCTGATCCGCGCCCTCGGCGCCGAGCTTCCGAGCCCGTCGGGGGACCCGAACGCCGCGACGCGAGAGCACATCGCCGAGGTCGCCGTCGAGCATCTCAGGCAGAGGACGGACGACCCGCTCGACGGTGCCATGGCGCTCGACCTGCTTCCCGAGTTCGAGGCGCGCGCGGCTGCGGTGCGCGGCGATGGCGGGGCGGCGGCGGCGGTGGCGGCCGCCGCGCGCCTCTCGTTCTACCTCGAAACGAAGCGCGCGCAGCACCGCGCCCTGCTCGAGCTCCACCGCGAGGGCCGCATCAGCGATGCGACGCTGCAGAGCCTGCAGCTCGAGCTCGATCTCGACGAGCTTCGGATGCGCCGCGTGCTCGGCAGCACCGGGGAGCGCTGAGGCGTTCTGTTCACCCTGCGAGCGCGTCGATGCGGGCAAGCAGGTCCTTGATCGCGAAGGGCTTGGGCAGGAACTGAACCGGCGCGCCGGGCAGATCGGCCAGCGCCTCGCTCTCGGCATAGCCGGAGACGAGGATCACGGGCAGGTCAGGCGCGGTCGCGCGCACGGTGCGCACGAGTGTCGGCCCGTCCATTCCCGGCATCGACACGTCGCTGACCAGGACGGTCGGCAGCTCCGTCTCCTGCGCAAGAAGGGCGAGCGCGGCGTCACCCGAATCGGCGGATAGAACCCGCCAGCCGGAGAGCTCGAGTCCGCGCGAGGTAAGCCGCCGCACCACCTCCTCGTCCTCGACGAGCAGCACGGACCCGCGCACAGGCCTGTCGGGCACGATCACCTCGGCAGGCGGTGACGGCGCAGCGGGGGCGACTGGCGGCGGGGGTGGCGGCACGGGGCGCATCGCTGCCGCGTCCTCCGGCGGGTCGGGCATCGTCGCGCCCTCGTGCCGGGGCAGGTAGATGCGGAACGTCGTGCCTTCGCCCTGCGTGCTCTCGACGGCGATGAACCCGTCCGTCTGCCGCACGATGCCATAGACCATCGCGAGCCCGAGACCGGTTCCGCCCGTCTCGCGCTTGGTGGTGAAGAACGGCTCGAACAGCCGGCCGACGTGATGCGGCGCGATGCCCGTCCCCGTGTCGGCCACCTCGACCATCGCGTAGCGGCCGGGAGGGATCACCTCCTGCCCGCGTACCAGCGGGCGGTAGAGCGTGATCGCGCCGGTGCGGATCGACAGCCTGCCGCCGCGCGGCATCGCGTCGCGCGCGTTCAGCGCGAGGTTGACGATCACCTGGTCGAACTGCACGGGGTCGACGCGCACGAGGTTGCCTGGGCGGTCGAGGTCGAGCGCGATCGCGATGCGCTGGCCGAGCAGGCGGCGGAGCAGGCTCGCCACATCCTCGATCGCGGCGTTCAGCGAGATGACGCGCGGCTGCAGCGTCTGCTTGCGGCCGAAGGCGAGAAGCTGGCGCACGAGCGCCGCGCCGCGCTCGGCGCTGCGGCGGATGTGCACGAGGTCGCCCTGCGTCGCCTCATCGTGCTCGATGCGGGCGAGCGACATGTCGGTCGCTGCGATGATGGCGGTGAGCAGGTTGTTGAAGTCGTGCGCGATGCCGCCCGCGAGCTGGCCAACGGCCTGCATCTTCTGCGTCTGCGCAAGCTGGGTCTCGAGCGCGCGGTGGCGCGTGATGTCGATCAGCCTGACGACCGCTCCGCCGACCGCCCCATCGTCCTCGAGCAGCGGCGAGACCGAGACGAGGGCGACCGTCGCGCCGGCCTGCTGGTCCGTGGCAGGCTGCGCATCCCGCCCGAGACGAAGCTCGAGCCCGGTGCGCGCGACGCGCATCGCCGAAAGGCGGGAGAGCTCGGCATCGAGGAGCGCACGGTCCTCGGGGTGGACGAGATCGGCGAGCGGCAGGCCGGGTGCGAGCGCCGTACGCTCGAGCCCGGCGAGGCCCGCGAGCGCGGCATTGGCAGAGACGATCCTGCCGCCGCCATCGATCAGGGCGATGCCGATCGCTGCATCCTCGAACAGCGAGCGCCAGGCGCCGCCATCCCCGCCGGCAAGCGCGGCGAGCTTCCCGGCCCGTGGCGCGGCGCGAGGCGCTGCGTCATCCCCCGGCATGGGCCGCTCCGAAGCCGGCCTGCCCGCGCAGGCGCCAGACATAGGCGATGATCTCTGCCACGGCCTCGTAATGCTCCGGCGGGATCTCGCGATCAAGCTCGACGGTATAGAGCGCACGCGCGAGCGGCGGGTTCGCGACGAGCGGAATGCCGTGCTTCTCCGCCGCCGCCCTTATGCGCGCGGCCATGTGGTCGACACCCTTGGCCACCACCTTCGGCGCCCCGGTGCCACCGCGCTCGTACTGAAGCGCCACGGCGTAATGGGTCGGGTTCGTGATGATCACGTCTGCCTTCGCGATCGCCGACATCATCCGGTTCCGCGACCGCTCGACCCTGATGCGCTTCAGCCGTGCGCGGATCTCGGGGTCGCCGTCCGTCTGCTTCATCTCCTCCTTGAGGTCCTCGCGCGACATCCGGAGCTTGCGCTGGTGGTCGAACCGGACCCACGCGAAGTCGAGCACCGCGATGGCGGCGAAGACGGCAGCGAGCGTGCCGAGAAGCAGGAGCGAATCCTCGCGCAGCGCCGCGAGAAGCTGCCCGGTATGCCAACTCGCAGCGGGCATGAGCTGCCAGGTCATGCCACCGAGCACGAGCGCGGCGACGGCGCAGAGCACCCCGAGCTTGGCGAGGTTCTTCAGGAACTCGACGAGGTTGGTGGCCGAGAAGAGGCGCTTGATGCCGGCAAGCGGGCTCAGCCGCGAGAGCTGCGGCGTGACCAGCTTGGCCGAGACCATGCCGCGCGTCTGCATCAGCGTCGCCGCCGGGGCGAGCAGCATCGGCAGCGCGATGACGGCGAGAACCACAAGCGCGCCCCAGAGGAGCGTGCGCCAGGCGGCATCGGGGAACGGCCCGGCAAGCTGGGCGGACTGTTCGAGCAGCACCGAGGCGTTGCGGACGAGATGGGCAGAGGCGTAGGGGAGGAGGAGGGTGATGCCGGCGATGGCGCTCGCCATGCCGATGGCGCCCGAGACTTCCTTCGAGACGGCGACTTGCCCCTCCTCCCGCGCCTTCTCGAGGCGGCGCGGTGTCGGGGCTTCCGTCTTGTCGCCCGGGGTCTCCTCCGCCATGCGCGCTCAGAGCCCCGGCAGGCCGCCGAGCAGGCCGCGGGCAGCCTCCGTCCAGGCCGCGAGAAGCGAGCCTGCCAGGACCGCCATCAGGGCAAGGCCGCCGACGATCTGTGCCGGCATCGCGACGAAGTAGACCTGCATCTGCGGCACGACGCGCGACATGACGCCAAGCGCGAGCTGGAACACGATTCCCGCGAGGACGAAGGGGCCGGCGAGCTGGAAGGCGAGGCCGAACGTCGTCGCCGCCATTGCCACCGCCGCCTCCGCCGCAGCACCAGCTGGGAAGGGCGCGCCGGCAGGCAGCACGGCGTAGGAGCCGGCGAGTGCGGCAAGCGGAACGGCATGCAGCCCCGTCGCGAAGAGGAGCACGATCGCGCCGAGGCCGAGAAGCCGCGAGAGCGCCGTGCCCGAGGCGCCGAAGGCCGGGTCGAACAGCATCGCCGCGGAGAGGCCGAGCAGGAAGCCGACGAACTGCGCCGCGAGCGGAAGAACGAGCACGACCATGCGCGCGAGCGCACCGATCCAGAGCCCGATGAGACACTCGGTGACGACGAGAAGGGCTGCGCGCGCTGCATCGGCCGGCGGGGGCGGCAGCGCGGGCTGCACGGCAGGCCAGAGGATGGCGGCGAAGGCGAGCGCGATCGCCGCCTTCACGGTCATCGGTACTTCCGCCTCGCCGAAGGCAGGCAATGCGAGCACCGCGGAGCCGACGCGGCAGACGACCAGCAGGAAGCCGAAGGTCCAGGCCGGAAGCAGCTCGGGAAGTGCTGCGATCTCCATCGGCCGCTCAGAACCCGCCGCCGCCGACCGCGACGATCCTGTCGAAAAGCCGTTCCGCGAAGGCACCGATCGTTCCACCGATGAACGGCGCGGAGAGTGCCGCGACCGCGCCGACGGCGATGACCTTCGGCACGAAGACGAGCGAGGCCTCGTTGATCTGCGTCAGCGCCTGGAAGAGCGAGACGATCAGGCCGACGGCAAGGGCGGCCACCATCAGCGGCCCGCCGGCGATGATCGCAACCCAGAGACCCTCGCGCACGAGGGCAACGACATCCTGATCGGTCATTCCTCGCCCCTTCTGGGCTCGCCCGGTATGGGCGCGGTGAACCGATCTGACGGCAGGCGGGCCGTCAGATCGGCATGCGCATCACGTCCTGGTAGGCCTGGATCACACGATCGCGGATCGCCACCGTGGTCTGCAGCGCAAGCTCGGCGCGCGCGACCGCGGTCACCACAGCGGTGACGTCGCCGCCGCCGGCGATGGCATCCATCGCTGCGCGGTCGGACTGCTTGGCGGCGTCGACCGTTCCGGAGACGGCACGCTCGAGCAGCGCACCGAAGCCGCCGGCCGGCCCCGCCTCCGCGCCGGCGCCGATCCCCTCGGCCGCGCCGAAGGCGGTTGCGGCGTAGCGTGACGCGGCGGTCGCGGCGGGGATCGTTGCCATCGGCGAACTCCTCAGCGCAGAAGCTCGATCGCGCGCGTCAGCATCCCGCGCGTGACCTCAAGGACCGAGAGATTGGCGCTGAAGCCGCGCTGGGCCTCGCGCATGTCCATCATCTCGATGAAGCTGTTCACGTTCGGCACCTTCACGTAGCCGTTCTCGTCGGCCGCCGGGTGCCCCGGCTCGAACCGCGTGCCGAACTCGCTCTGGTCGCGGCCGACCTGCTTGACGCGCACCGTCTCGGCGCCGAGCGCCCGGTCGAGCCGGTTCTCGAAGCTCACCGTCTTGCGCCGGTACGGATCGCCCTCGGGCGTCGTCGCGGTCGTGTCGCGGTTGGCGAGGTTCTCGGCGACGACGCGCAGCCGCAGCGCCTGCGCATCCATGCCGCTTGCCGAGATCCTGAACGTCCTGAAAAGGTCCATCACGCCCTCCGTGCGGGGGGCCGGCCACGCCGGCACCGCGGCAGATCATGCCCGGCAAACCTTTCCGCCGCGTTGCGACGGCAGGAAAAACCGGGGCAGCGGCCTGGCGGGGTCGTCATCCGCCGCGGCCCAGCGCGATGCGGAACAGGCCCATATACTTGCGGTACAGCCCGACGGTCAGCTCGTGCTGGCTCTCCGTCTCGGCAACGCGGGCGACCTGGTCCTCGATCTGCACGGCGTTGCCGTCATGCGTGCGCTCCTGCGCGAGACGCTCCGGACGGGCAGCGTGCGCGCCGGCGGAGGCCGGAACGATATGCTGTGCGGAGGTGCGCACGAGGCCGGGGCCGGTGTTGCGCGCCAGAACCTTGGCGAAGGGTGCTAGGTCGCGCGCGGCGTAGCCAGGCGTGTTGGCGTTGGCGATGTTCTGGGCGAGCACGTCCTGGCGCCGGTCGAGCCAGCCGAGGCGCTGTTCCGCAACCTTGAAGAAGCCGAGACGACCGAGGTCCATCTGCCGTGTTCCATGCCCAAGGCCCGCGCGGGCCCTGGGCTGCACTCTCCGGTCCGCGCGTGAAGACGCGGTTAACGCCGGCATGCGACCGTCCTTAATGTCCCGCTAACCCCGCCATGGTGTTCTGTCGCGCGAGCGGCCATGCCCGGCCGCGCTGGACCCGGCAGGACCGATGGCTGAGCCACAGAACAGTGACCCGGACCGCAGTGTCGCCGCGATCGCCGCAGCGCTGGAGCAGCTGACCGAGACGCTCGTGGTCGCGCGCGTGCTCGTCCAGTCGGGCGCGGCGATCGACCTTGCCGGGCTCGACCGGGAAGTCGGCGATCTCTGCGCCGAGGCGATCGCCCTGCCGCGCGCAGAAGGCCGCGACATGGCGACACCGCTTGCCGATCTCCTTGCCGAGATCGAGCAGCTCGAGCGCGCAATGGAGCGCCATCCGCGCAGCGCCTGACCCTCCCCACTATAGAGCACACGGCAGAAGGCCCGCGCTTCGATGGACATGATCTCCACCATTCCCCTCGCGCTCGCCGCCCTCGCGGCGACCGTGGGTGCGATCTACCTGCTCGCCGCGGTCGCGCGGCGCAGCGGCCTTGCCGCGACGGCGCGGCCCGGGCGGCGGCTGTCCGTCGTCGAGACCGTCGCGCTCGACCCGAGGCGGCGGCTCGTCCTAGCCCGCTGCGACGGCGGCGAGGCGCTGCTTCTCGTTGGCGGGGAGAGCGACCAGGTGGTGGGCTGGGTCACGCCACCGGGTTCGCCCGTCGTGCAGCCGGAGGGCGGCCGATGATCCGCGCCCTCCTGATCGGCCTCGCTCTCCTGCTTCCCGTCGACGCGCTCGCGCAGAGCGTCACGCTCGACCTCGGCGAGGCGGCCGACGGCTCGGCGGCGACCCGCCTTGTCCAGCTCACCGCGCTGATCGCGCTGCTCTCGCTCGCGCCGTCGCTCCTGGTGATGGTGACGGCCTTCGCGCGGATCGTGATCGTGCTCAGCCTTCTGCGCTCGGCGCTCGGCACGCAGGGCACGCCGCCCAACATCGTGCTGATCGGCCTCGCGCTGTTCCTCACCTTCTTCGTCATGCAGCCCTCCTTCGAGGCGGCCTGGGCGCAAGGCATCCTGCCGATGACGGAAGGGCGCGTCGGCGAGATCGAGGGTATGCGGCTTGCCGCCGAACCGTTCCGCGGCTTCATGCTCGCCAATCTCCGCGAGGCGGACCTGACGCTGTTCCTCGACCTCGCGAACCTGCCGCCGCCTGCGACACCTGACGCCACGCCCTGGCGCGTGCTCGTGCCGGCCTTCCTCGTCGGCGAGCTCCGCCGTGCCTTCGAGATCGGCTTCCTGCTGTTCATTCCGTTCCTGGTGATCGACCTGGTCGTCGCCTCCGTTCTGATGAGCATGGGCATGATGATGCTGCCGCCGACGGCGCTGTCGCTGCCGTTCAAGCTGATCTTCTTCGTCCTCGTCGACGGCTGGCGTCTCGTGTCCGGCTCGCTCGCACAGGGCTTCGCGTTGGGGTAGGGCCGCCGCCGCTTCCGGTTCGAACCGCTTCCGTGTCATAACCTCGCCGTATCGGCCATGGCGCGATCGGGGCGTCGGGCCACGGGGGCGAGGCATGCGGGGTTGGGTCGGCCTACTGGTTCTGCTCGTCGTGCTGGGAATCGGGCGCGGCGCGGCGGCGCAGGATGCGAGCCCGCGCTTCGGGCTGCCGTCAGACGAGTGGCGGAGGCTCTGCACGCTCGGCGGCCCGGCCGACCGGGACAACCGCATCGCCATCGCACCGCAGATCTCGCTCACGACCATCTCCTCCGTCCTGCCCGACCAGGGGCTTGTGCCCTTCACGCTCGAGCAGCCGTGGGAGCCTGGGCTTGCCTATTTCGCCCTCGTTGGGCGGCTGGACGAACCGCGTCAGACGCAGTCGAATCGCGTCCCGCCGGAGGCGTCCTTCGCACCGGTCCTGCATCCCCGGCCAGGACAGAGCGGGCAGACGACCGATATCCGGATCAGGCTCCCGCCCGTCGATACCTTTGCGCTGTGGCCCCTCTATCGCGTCGTCGTCATGGTCTGCCGGCCCAACATGGGGGCGGTGCAGGCAGCGGCCGTGTTCGACGTGCCCATCGCTGCGCATGGCACGGCCATTGTCGGCGCCATCGCGCTCGTGGCGCTCGTCATTCTCGCGGCTGCCGCGATTCGGCGCCGCATGTCGCCGGGGCTCAGCTTCGCCCGCTCGCTCGACCCGCTGGTGATCGCGCAGGACTGCCTCGGCTACGGTTCCATATCGCGGCTGCAGGTCCTGTTCTTCAGCCTGATCGTGTTCGGGATGCTGACCTATATCGCGCTGCGCACGGGCGTGGTCGCCGCGATCTCGAACGACATCCTGTTCCTCATGGGGATAGCGGCCGCAGGGACTGCCGGCGCCGCGATGGTCGGCAATACCGGCCCCGCCTCGACGCGTTCGGCCGAAGGTGACACGGAGAAGAAGGACCAGGGCTCGGCCGCGCTCACGCCGGAGACGCGGAGCTTCCTCGCCGAAACCGGCCTCGTGCCCTTGGACCGCGTGGCGCAGTGGCGCGACCTTCTCATCGCGCGCGGGGAGATCGACATCTTCCGCGTCCAGGCCGTCGTGTTCAGCCTGTTCGTCGGTGGAACGCTGCTGAGCTCGGGCTTCGAGCAGCTCGCCGCCTATGAGATCCCCGCGACCGTTCTCGGGCTTCTCGGGCTCAGCCAGCTTTCCTATGTCGGCGGTAAGCTCGTGTTCCGCAAACCGGGCGAGATCGCGGAGGTCGACGAGGCTGCGATGGCTGCCGAGAGGGCGCTCGCGGCGATCAGGGCGGGTGATCGTTCCCCGGAGGCCTTGGCCGAAGCGCGCCGCACGCTCGCCCAGCTCCGCCGCTCGCTCGCCCTGATGCTGGAGGAGGCGGTGCCGCAGGCCAGGCTCGAGGCGCTGATCGCGCAGGCGGCCCGAACGAAGGGTCCGGACGCATGATATTCACGACGACAAACTCGGTCGCCGGCCGCGAGATCACGGCCTATCTCGGCATCGTGTTCGGCGACGCTGTCGTCGGCGTCAACGTTGTGCGCGATGTCTTCGCCTCGATCCGCGACATCGTGGGTGGGCGCTCGGCCGCCTACGAGAAGGAGCTGTCCGCCGCACGGCGCGTAGCGCTCGAGAACCTGCTTGCCGAGGCGCGCGAGCTCGGCGCCGACGCCGTCGTCGGCGTCGACATCGACTATGCCTCGATCGGCAAGGGCGGCGGCATGCTGATGGTCACGACCACAGGAACGGCCGTGAAGCTGGCGCCCGCCGCCTGAGCGCGCCTAGAGCAGCGCCCGACCTGATGGAACCGACCCCGGTTCCATCAGGTCGGGCTCAGCTGCTCTACCCTTTGGTGGTTTTAGAGCACGATCTTCCGATCGATTGATGCCAATCGATCGGAACGTGCTCTATCGCCGTGGCAGAAGCTCGGCGATGTAGGGCGGCAGGGCGAAGGCCGCGACGTGCACGTCGGGGCTCCAGTACCGCGTCGTGCCGAGGATTCCTGCCTCGCCTGCACGATGCTCGATGGTGCGCGCGTCATGAGCTCGCAGCGCTGCATCCTGCGCCGACCAGCCGAGCGTCATGAACCCGCCCACGTAGGTCGGCACCGCTGCGAGATAGGCATGGGCGTCGGCGAAGTGGCGCGCACGCCGTTTGGTCGTCGTGCGCAGCTCCTCGGCCTGCATGAAGGGCACGCCGCACTGGCTGACGACGATACCGCGCGGGCCAACGAGGCGCGCGCAGTCGGCATAGAATTCATCGGTGAACAGCACCTCGCCCACGCCCACGGGATCGGTGCTGTCGACGATGATGACGTCGTAGCTGTCAGCCTCGGCCTCACGCACATGCGCGATCCCGTCGGCGATCAGGACGCGCGCGCGACGATCGTCCCACGCCGCGCCGCCGATCGCCGGGAGGTGCTCGCGGGCAAGCCGAACCACCTCGGCGTCGATCTCGACCATCGTCGCCCGCTCGACGCCGCGATGGGCGAGCACGCGGCGAAGCACGCCGCCATCGCCCGCGCCGATGATCAGGACGCGCCGCGCCGCGCCGTGCGCGAGAAGAGGCACATGCGCGATCATTTCCTGATAGGCGAACTCGTCCGCCTCGGTGATCTGCACCACGCCGTCGAGCAGCATCACCCGCCCATGACTCGACGTCTCCACGATGCGTATGTCCTGGAACGGAGAGCGCACATGGGCGAGTTCGCGGAGAACGCGGAAGCGCTGGCCCCAGTCGGGGTAGAGCGCTTCCGCGACCCAGCTTTCGGTCGCCATCGAAACGGCCTGGCCGATCAGCCGATCACGCCGCGGCGCTGCTCCGACACCTCGATGCGGCCCGCGCCAAAGGCTTCGCGCAGAACCGGCAGCGCCAGGTTCGGATCGCACGCGCCGCACATGAAGATGTCGATCGCCGCGTAGCCGCGCTCGGGCCAGGTGTGGATCGAGATATGGCTTTCGGCCAGCACGAGCACGCCGGAGACGCCGCCATTCGGAGAGAAATGGTGGAAATGCCCGTGCAGGATCGTCGCACCCGAGGCTTCGGCGCCGGCGCGCAGCGCGGCGTCGACCAGCTCGGGATCATCGAGCCGCTCTGCCTCCCAGAGATCGACGAGCAGGTGCATGCCCGCGAAGCGGACGCCGTCGCGTTCGATGAAGTAGTCCTTCTGCGCCTCCTGGCCGTTCCGGCCGTCGGCGTTGCACGTCGTCTGGGCGTCGCTCGGAAGGTCCGAGACCATCCCCAGTCGGGCGAGAGCGTTCATCGCGAACCCCTTCCAACCAGCAGATGACCAGCGGCTGCGGTCAACAACCCGCCACGGCGGCGGGCGCGGCTATGTGAGGCAAGGATGGGGAGGATGCAAGCGGAAATCACCCCCGTCACACGCAGATGTCACGCGCGCGTCAGTTCCGCGCGGGACCTCCGATGGCGGCGATGCTGCGCGGAAGGGAGCGGGCAAGCTGCACTTCCGCGGCAAGCCTCGGCAGGTCCGCCGCACCGGCAACGGGATCGGACGTGAGCAGCCGGAACGGTTCGGCAAAGGCGCCATGCGCCATCTGCGCCCCCCGCGTCTCCGCGAGCGAGGCGAGCGTCGCCGTATCGCCGGCAAGCGCGGCGGCAGCGGCGAGGCGCACGAGCAGGCGGCGCGCGGGCTCATCGAGCGTCGCGTCGGGCGGCGGAAGCCGCGCCTCTGCGAGCTCGGCGAGAGCGGCGGCGACGTCGCCCCACGCACCATGCGCGGCAGCGATCTCCACGCGCGCCTCGGCCGAGCCTGGCAGGCCGCGCAGCATCGCGAGCCCTTCCTCCATGCGCCCCGAGGAGGCGGTGGCGCGGGCGCGGAGGATGAGCCGCTCGGCGGCGAGCGATGCCGGCAGCCGCTCCGCCTCGCTAGCGGCAAGCGCGCCGAGCGCGCGCTCGACATCGCCATCGGCAAGGCGAAGCTCGGCAAGGCGCAGGCCGGTACGCGCGCGATCGAGCCCGCCCTCGGGCTGCGCCACCATCAGACGGGTGAGCATGGCAGATGCGCGCTCGGTCAGGTCGAGGCCGATCAGCCGGTCGGCGATGCGGGCAACGACGGCATCGCCGGCGGTACCCGTCGGCAGGAGATCGGCGCTCTCCTCGAACAGGGCGACGGCCTGCGCGGCGGGAAGCGAATCGGCACCGCCATCGCGGAACAGGGCGAGGAAGGCTTCCGCCGTGCGCGGGCGGATCTCGGCGAGGAACTCGGGGAACGCGCCCTCGGTGTCGCGCAGCAGGGCGAGCGCGCCCGCCCAATCGGCCGCCTGGCCGCGCAGCTCGGCCGCGCGCAGCCGCAGCAGGCGCTCGGATGCGTCGCCGCGCCAGGCGTAGAGCAGCGGCTCCATCTTCGCCGCGGCTTCGGGCGCGCCGATGCGGCCTTCGCGAAGCGCGAGCTCGACGGCCCGCGTCAGCGCCCGGTAGCGTTGGCGGCGATCACGGCCGTCGCCGAGCGCCTCGTACGCGGCAAGCGCCTCGTCGATCTTGCCCTGCGCCTCGGTGAGAAGCGCGCGGGCAAGGGCGAGCGAGGGCATGTCGCCAAGGCGCGCGAGAAGTGCAGCCGCTGCGGCGGCCTCGCCGCCCTCCGCCATCGCTTCCGCCGCGGCAGAGCCGAGCTTGATGCGAAGCGCATCCGGGTAGGAGGGGAGGAGCCCGGCAGAGGCGGCGTAGAGCGGCGCGGTCGCGACAGGCGGCTCGCCTTCCTGGTCGGCGAGATAGGCACGCCAGAGCGTGATCTCGTCGGTGCCGTCGAGGCGGCGGTCCTTCAGCGCAGGGCGGGCTTCCTCGAGCCGTCCCGCAAGCAGCGACGCGACGCCGGCAAGCGCGGCCCAGCGCGGGCTCGCGCCCATCACGGGATCCTCGGCGGCGGCGACATCGAGCACGGCCCGGGCCTCGACGCCGAAACCAAGGGCGAGCATCGCCTCGGCGAGCGCAAGCCGCGGGCGGGAGCGGGCGAGCGGCGGTGCTCCGGCCGCCTCGCCACGAAGCAGGCGAACCCGTTCCGAAAGCGCATCGTGTGGCAGGGCGGGCAGGTCGAAGGCCCGCGTCAGGGCGTGGCCGGCGAGCACGTCGGGCGCGGCGAGCTGCCCGGGCGAGACGGCAAGGCCACGGCCGAGCTGCGGGCCGGCCATCAGCACGAAGCCTTCCGGCTGGGCGCGCATCGTCACGTGGTCGGACTGCGCGACGACGGCGACGCCCCGCAGCGTCGGCAGGAGAGAGAACTCGGCAAAGGCGCGGGCGACGGGCTGGCGCGCCTCGCCATCCTTCAGCGTGCCGACGATGAGCGTCTCGCCCGTCTCGGGGTCGTGCAGGTGGGCGGCCCGCCCGGCGAGCTGCGTGCGAAGCAGGAGCCGCCTTCCGTCCGGCGCATCGACGACCTCGGCGGGAAGCGACTCGCTGGCGGAAGCGCCTGCGGGAAGAAGCTCGAGGACGAGGCCACGCTCGACCGGGCTGACGCGAGCGGCGGCAGGCGCGGGCACAGGAATGCGCAGGAGCGTCGCGGCATTGCCCATGGTCAGCACCGCCTTGCCGAAGACGGGATCGTTCCGGAGAGCGGCGAGATCGATCGGGCGCGCATCGTCGAACACGACCCAGAGCTCCGCGCCGCGGCGAAGCACGGCAACGCCGGTCTCGCGCTCGAAGGGAAGGCGGATGGCGGGGCCCTCGGTGCCGCGATGCGGCGCGGCGGCGAGGCTGATCGGCGCCTGGCGCTGCGGAACGGGCTGGAGGAGCGGCGCGGCAGGGGGCGCAGGTGTCGCGGGCGCGGCGGCCGCGGTCGGCGCAGGCTGGGCCG
>NZ_VFAC01000014.1 GCF_007644105.1 Elioraea rosea
GCCGCGCGTTCGGGCGGGGCGAAGCCGGCGCCCGCGGCAGCCGCCGCTCCCGCTGCCGCGGCGGCGCCCGCGCCGAAGGCCGCACCTGCGCCTGCCGCGCCGATCACCGCGCCGCACAAGCTCGTGCCTCACAGCACGATGCGGAAGGTCATCGCGCGGCGGCTCGGCGAGAGCAAGGCGACGATCCCCCATTTCTACGCCACGCGGGATGTCGAGCTCGATGCGCTGATGAAGCTCCGTGCCGAGCTGAACGCCAAGTCTCCCAAGGAGGGGCCAGGCGCGTTCAAGCTCTCGGTGAATGACCTCGTCATCAAGGCGACCGCGCTCGCGCTGCGCCGGATGCCGACCGTGAACGCGTCCTGGACCGACGAGGGCATGATCCACTACGACGACGTGGACGTCTCCGTCGCCGTCTCGATCCCCGACGGGCTGATCACCCCCATCATCCGCAAGGCCGACCTGAAGGGCCTTGCCGCCATCTCCAACGAGATGAAGGACCTCGCCGCGCGGGCCAAGTCGGGCAAGCTGAAGCCCGAGGAGTTCCAGGGCGGATCGTTCTCGATCAGCAACATGGGCATGATGGGGGTGAAGGATTTCGCCGCCATCATCAACCCGCCCCAGGCAGCGATCCTCGCCGTGTCGGCCGGCGAGCAGCGGCCGGTGGTGAAGGACGGCGCGCTCGCGATCGCGACGGTCATGACCGTGACGATCAGCGTCGATCACCGCGTGATCGACGGCGCGCTCGCCGCCGAATGGCTCGGCGTGTTCAAGGGGATTATCGAGGACCCGCTGCAGATGATGCTGTGAGTTTCGGTGATCGGCCATGGAGGCGGCGATCAGGCAGTTGCTTGATTGGTATCCCTGGCTCGCATGGCCGCTTGGGCTGGGGCCTGTGTTTATTGTTGGAATTGCCGGTCTGTGGGCGTTCTGGACTTTTGGAACCACGTACCGCATCCAAGTGCACAAACCGTTCTTCGAACGGCAGCTTGAGTGCATCGTAGAGGTGAGCAAGCTAACGGCGGCGCTAGCCACCCCAGTTCACTTGCTCGAGGATTCGTCCACGACTTGGCACAAGACTGCAGGAAGATTTTGGACGCTATACTACGGCGTCCTAAGATTGGTAACCGACGAGGGACTAGAGCGGGCGGTCGATCGGTTCGCGAAGCGCCTCAGTACTTTCAGCCCAGGCGAGGACCCAACGGAACTCCAGGAGCTGAGCCTAAGCGTTGCGCTCGCTGGTCGGCGCTTAGTGTTGTCGGCCTGGAGGCCAGGCCTAAACCCGCTGCGAGTTGGGGAGGGTACCTAAGGTGAGCGACAGTTACGACCTGATCGTTGTCGGCGGTGGGCCCGGCGGATACGTCGCGGCCATCCGCGCCGCGCAGCTCAAGATGAAGGTGGCGCTGGTCGAGCGCGAGCATCTCGGCGGCATCTGCCTCAACTGGGGCTGCATCCCGACCAAGGCGCTCTTGCGCACCTCCGAGATCAACCACCTCCTGCACACGCTCGATGCCTACGGCTTCGCAGCCGACAATCCGCGCTTTGACTTCCAGAAGGTCATCAAGCGCTCGCGCCAGGTGGCTGGGCAGCTTTCGGGCGGCGTGAAGCACCTTCTCAAGAAGAACAAGGTCACCGTGCTCGACGGCCACGGCGCGCTCGCCGGGGCGAAGACGGTGAAGGTGACGAAGGATGGCAAGGACGTCGCGACGCTCACCGCGCCCCATATCATCCTCGCCACCGGCGCCCGCGCCCGCGTGCTTCCCGGCATCGAGCCCGACGGCAGGACGATCTGGACCTATCGCGAGGCGATGGTTCCGACGGCGATGCCGAAATCGCTCCTCGTCATCGGCTCCGGCGCCATCGGCATCGAGTTCGCGTCCTTCTACGCGAACATGGGCGCGAAGGTGACCGTGGTCGAGGTGATGGACCGCGTCCTGCCGGTGGAGGACGCCGAGATCTCCGCCTTCGCCCACAAGGCCTTCGTCAAGCAGGGCATGACCGTCCTCACGGGCGCGACGGTGAAGAAGGTCACGACGTCCGGCTCCGGCGCGACCGTCACGGTCGAGGAGAAGGGCGGCAAGACGCAGGACATCGCCGTCGAGGTGGTGATCAGCGCCGTCGGCATCGTCGGCAACGTCGAGAACATCGGCCTCGAGGGCACCCGCGTGAAGGTCGAGCGCACGCACGTCGTGGTCGACGAGTTCAGCCGCACGGGCGAGCCAGGCGTCTACGCGATCGGCGACCTGACCGGCGCGCCCTGGCTCGCGCACAAGGCCTCGCACGAGGGCGTGGTGTGCGTCGAGGCGATCGCGGGGCTGCACCCGCACCCGATCGACCCGACCACCATCCCCGGCTGCACCTATTGCCGCCCGCAGGTCGCCTCGGTGGGGCTCACCGAGGCGGCGGCGAGGGAGAAGGGCCACGAGGTGCGCGTCGGCCGCTTTCCGTTCATCGGCAACGGCAAGGCCATCGCCATGGGCGAGGCAGAGGGCCTGGTGAAGACGGTGTTCGACGCCAAGACCGGCGAGCTTCTCGGCGCGCACATGGTCGGCGCGGAGGTGACGGAGATGATCCAGGGCTACGCGATCGCGCGCTCGGCCGAGCTCACCGAGGCGGAGCTGATGCACACCGTGTTCCCGCACCCGACGCTGTCGGAGATGATGCACGAGAGCGTGCTCGATGCGTATGGAAGGGTGATCCATATCTAGTCGCGACTCTTCGAGGGTGTGATGGGCTCGCTCTGGATCCCTGCCTCCTCCGGCTCCGCCCTCGCCTCGCAGAAGGCCGTGAAGGCGCTCGAGCAGGGGGCCGCTGGCTCGGACATCGACCTCGCCATCGCCTCGGGCTTCGACCCGAGGGACGTGCATGCGGTCCGTGACTACTCGGAAGCGAAATCGCTGCTTCTGGTGTTCCGCTGCCCCAAGGCCTCGGCTCGTCCCTGGCATGGCGACTACGAGCCGAAGCGCGGCCATGTGTCGGAAAAGTCCGACGCCTCGGGGCGCGCGACCAAGGGCGGGCGCATCTATGTGTCGGACTATGACCTGATGTCGGTCTGGCGCGTCTCGGGCTCCGTCGCCGCGCGAGGCTACCAGAAGATCTTCGTCACAGCGATGAAGCGCGGCGCGAAGCGGGGCGCGTTCTCGCAGGAGGCGACCGAGACGGTCCGGCATCTCAACAAGGGGCTCGTCAGCCGTCTCCAGCACGGCGCGCAGGACGATTGGGCGAATGAGGGCAACCGCGGCGTGACGGGGGATGACCGGTTCCTCGCCTTCGAATGCGGCCAGGCCTGGTACATGGGCTCGGCCCAGGCATGCGCGGCCTTCTACCGTTCGCGCGGACTGCGCTGGCCCTATGACGCGTCCGGCCGCTACACCGGCCCCGACGAGCTCTACGGCGCGAACGGCAAGCCCATAGGCGGCGACTGGGCGCAGAAGGCGGGGGCCGAACCCAATGGCATCGTGCTGCTTGACGGATACGGCAGGCCCATCGACATCTGACCCATGACGACGCGCATCGAGATCGACCATCGCCGCCCCGAGGCAAAGCCGGCCGGAGCCGAGCGCCATCCCGAGAAGGCGCACCGCCCCGACAACCCGATCCAGCGCAAGCCCGCCTGGATCAGGGTGAAGGCGCCGACGCACCCGATCTACGTCGAGACCAAGGCGCTGATCCGCGAGAAGGGGCTCGTCACCGTCTGCGAGGAGGCGGCCTGCCCGAACATCGGCGAGTGCTGGTCGCAGCGGCACGCGACGATGATGATCATGGGCGACACCTGCACGCGCGCCTGCAGCTTCTGCAACGTCGCGACCGGCATCCCCCAGCCTCTCGCGGCCGACGAGCCCGCGCGCGTCGCCGATGCGGTGGCGAAGATGGGCCTACGCCATGTCGTCGTCACCTCGGTCGACCGTGACGACCTCGCCGATGGTGGGGCGGCGCATTTCGCCGCCGTGATCCGCGCCATCCGCGCCGCCGCCCCAGGCACGACGATCGAGATCCTGACACCCGATTTCCTGCGCAAGGGCGACCGCGCCATCGAGACGGTGGTCGAGGCGCGGCCGGACGTGTTCAACCACAACCTCGAGACGGTGCCGCGCCTCTACCCCTCCATCCGCCCCGGTGCGCGCTACTTCGTCTCGCTTCGCCTCCTGTCGCGGGTGAAGGAGATGGAGCCCTCGATCTTCACCAAGTCGGGCCTGATGGTCGGCCTCGGCGAGGAGAGGACGGAGCTCATCCAGGTGATGGACGACCTCCGCGCAGCGGATGTCGATTTCCTCACCCTCGGCCAGTACCTGCAGCCGACGGTGAAGCACGCGGCGGTGGCGAGGTTCGTGACACCCGAGGAGTTCGACGAATACGGCTCGCTCGCGCGCGGCAAGGGCTTCGCCATGGTCGCCTCGAGCCCGCTGACGCGAAGCTCCTACCACGCCGACAGCGACTTCGCCGCGCTGCGCGAGGCCCGCGCCGCGCAGGTCTCCGCTGCTGCGGCACGGGCGCGCTGATCAGCTCACGGCTTACGGCGAGGCAGCGCGGCCAGCAGCGCCAGCGAGGCTGCGAGCAGGGGGGCTGACGCGGGCTCCGGAACCGGCAGCGCCTCGCCCTCGATGCGGAAGAACTTGGTCACGAGAGCGACCGAGTCGACGCCAATCGGATGGGCGGTGTCCTGGCTGTTCAGGCCGACGACACGCGACATGCCGTCCCCCGTGCTGTTGATCGCGTCGTAGTAGAAGTAGACCACCGGGTAGGGGCGATCGTCCTTGTGCAGCAGGTCTACGAGAAGGTTGCCCTTCGTCGGGTCGAACAGGAAATCCTGGTCGAACATGATGACCTGGTCGAAGGCAAAGGTTCCGCCGCCGGGCGCGAAGGTGACGGGACCATCGAGGACGAGCACCGCATCCGTCCCGACATTCTCGGCGAAGGTGGGCGAGAGCCCGTCGACCGCCTTCGTCGTGCTGGAGAGCGTGATCGCGAGGTCGCGGGTGTAGGATTGCGGATTGGCCGGATATTCGACCGCGCGATAGCGGAACGCCATGCCACGGAGATAGAACGCCTCTTCCCCGAACAGCGAGCCCGCATACACGGTCTGCAGCCGCTGCCCTTCGCCCATGCACGCCACCATGCAGTTGTTGTTGGTGCCGAACTGGCTGGCATACGCGTCCGATGGCGCGACGACCGGCGTGAGCGAGGCCGCCATGGCAGGCGCGGCAGGTCCCGCTGCGAAGGCGAGGACAAGTGCGGCGTTGCGGGCCGACGCTGCAATCCGAGACATGCGTGATCCTTCCCTTGTTGCGTGCCGGCCGACCGGGCGGCGTGGTCTGGAAGGTTGCGCACGCGTGTTGCTGGCACGTGTCGGGATGGGGGCGATAGCGTTTCCGTCATGTCAGAGCCTCACCCCGTGCCACGACGCGGTCTGGGCCGCTTCCCTGTCGGCAATGCTGCGCCTCTTGCAACGCAGCTTTCCGCTTTCCTTCACGCATGGTGCGCCTAGATTGACGGGCGATGCCGACACACGCGCAGAAGACCTTCATGCCCTACCGGCCCGACCAGCTCTTCGACCTGGTCGCCGATGTCGGGCGCTACCCCGAGTTCCTGCCCTGGTGCATCGGCGCGCGCATTCGCGAACGATCCGACGCCCACCTGGTGGCCGACCTGGTGATCGGCTTCAAGGTGTTCCGCGAGCGCTTCACCAGCCACGTCACGCTCGACCGGCCGGGCCACATCCACGTGCGCTACGAGGAAGGGCCCTTCCGGTATCTCAACAACCACTGGAAGTTCATCCCCGAAGCCTCTGGAACGACGGTGGATTTTTACGTCGATTTCGAGTTCCGTTCGCGCATCCTGCAGGCTGCCATCGGCGTCGTGTTCAACGAGGCCGTGCGGCTTATGGTCTCGGCGTTCGAGCGCCGCGCGCGGAAGATCTACGGGCCCTCCAACTCGGTCGCTCCAGCCCCCTCGGCGCGCCCGACCGGCTGATCGCTTCCATCAGGCTTACTTGCTGGACCCGCCGGGCCGATGGCGCGAGGCTGCTGGCATGGCCTACGTGCTCTACGGGGACCGCCGCTGCGGTAACGCGATTGTCGAGCTTCTGCTCGCCGCGGCGGACGCGGAGGTCGAGCTCCGCCGCGTCCCGCTCGAGGGGGACGGACAGCTCGCGCCCGGGTATCGCGCCGTCAACCCGATGGGTCGGCTGCCCGCTCTGATCCTGCCCGACGGCACGCTCGTCACCGAGAGCCTCGCCTGCGCGCTGGTCGTCGCCGAGCGGCACCAGGAGGCTGGGCTGATGCCGCCGATCGGCTCGGCCGAGCGCGCGACGGCGCTTCGCTGGATGACGGTGCTGGCGGCAGAGCTCTACCCCGCGATCACGCGGTGGGACTATCCGGCCCGCTTCGCGGACGATCCCGCAGGCGTGGCCGATCGCGCGCGCGACGACAGCCGCCGGATCTGGCGCCTGATCGAGACGTCGATCGCGCCGGCTCCCTTCGCCACCGGCCCGCGCTTCTCCGCCCTCGATGCGCAGATCGCGGTAATGTCGCGCTGGTCGAACGGTCCCGCGTCCTGGGTGGATGCGCATTGCCCGAAGGTCGCAGCCGTCACCCATGCGGTCGCGACGCACCCGAAGGCAGGGCCGGCCTATATCCGGCATTTCGGCCCCTATTGAGCGGCTAGGGCAGGCCAAGGATCTCCGCAGCCTTCTCGACGAAGGCTAGCAGCGCGCGGTCCGTCCCCGGGGCCGACATGAAGGACAGGCCGACTGGCGCGCCGGAGACGCGCGCGGCCGGAATGCTGATCTCCGGCGCACCCGAGAAGCCGCTGATCGAGGTCACCCCGATCGTCCGCTCGCGCATCTGCTGCACCTCGTCGGGCCCCGCGTCGCGCTTGGGCGGGATCAGCGGCGAGGTGGGAAACACCATCACCGCGCCGCCGCCGAGCATCGCGCGGATGCGTGCGCCGGCCGTCGCGCGCAGGTGCCGCGCCCAGGCGGATTTCGCCGGCGGCTGGTGTGGTGCCTGCTCGAACCGGGCCTGCACGACCGGCGAGAGCTTCGGCTTCACCGAGTAGACCCACGGCCCGAGCGAGGAGAGGTTCTCCTCGTTGTTGCAGGCCCGGAACGCATCAAAGAACGCATGCAGCCCCTCGACCGCGACCTCGACCTGGGCCGCCCGGCCGAGCCTCGCCTCGAGCCGCTCGAGCGAGGGGGTCAGCGCAGCGGCCACGGCAGGATCTGCGTTCACCCAGGCTTCCTCGACCTTGAGGAGGGGCCCGAGGGCGCGCGGCGGGTCGGGCGGCAGAAGCACCTCGCCGACGCGCCTCAGCAGCGCCGCCTCGCGCGCGAACCAGCCCACCGTGTCGAAGGAGGGCCCGAGCGGCAGCGCGCCGCAGGCATTCACGGCCCCCCAGGTCGGGCGTATGCCGTAGATGCCGCAATAACTTGCGGGGATGCGCACGCTTCCCGCCGTGTCGGAACCGAGCGCGAAGTCGAACAGCTCTGCCGCGACGCCGGCGGCCGAGCCGCAGGAGGAGCCGCCCGGAACGCGGTCGGGGCAGGCGGGGTTGGTCGGCATGCCGTACCAGAGATTCTCGCCCGTCAGCCCGGCCGCGAGCTCGACCGTGATGGTCTTGCCCACCATCGCCGCGCCTGCCTCCGTGAGCATCGTCACGCAGGGTGCGGTGGCGGCGGCCGGCGGGTGGGTGCGCGCCCAGTCCGGGTTGCCGAATGTCGAGACATGGCCGGCGACGTCGAACAGGTCCTTCAGCCCGAAGCTGAGTCCGGCGAGCGGGCCGGAGCCTGCGCCCGGCAGCGTCACGCGCGGCCCCGGCATGAAGGCGCCGACGGGGTCGCTCAACTCGGCCATCTCTGTCTCTCCCTCTGTCGCGATGACGGCACTGTAGCGCGCCCGCGGTGCGGCGCCAGCAGCGCTCCCCGGATGCGCTACTGCCTCTGCGCGGCGCGCGACAGGAGGAGGCGGCCGGAGAGCGGGATGGTCCGGAACCCCCGGCGCTCGGCGGTCGCAAGCCAGGCCTCGAGCGCCTCCAGCGTCGCCTCGCGCGGGTGGCCGATCGCGATCACGCTTCCGGTCCGGCGGGCCCGCGCCTCCATGGCCGCGATCTGGGTGGTGATCGCGTCGGGGTCGTTGCTGTCGTCGAGGAACACGTCGCGCCCCAGCGCGGGCACGCCGAGCTCGCGCGCGGTGGTGTAGGCGAGGCTGCGCGGGCTCGTACGGCTGTCGAGGAAGTAGAGGCCGCGCGCGCCGATCTCGGCGAGGATGGGCCCGAGCGCGGCGGCGTTCTCGGTGAAGCGGCTGCCCATGTGGTTGTTGACGCCGACGGCGCCCGGCACTGCGGCGAGCGCGGCGCGCAGGCGGCTGAGATTCTCCTCCTCGCTGAGCGTGGCCCTGAGCGCAGAGGGCCCGGGGTCATGGGCCCCGAGCGGTTCCATCGGCATGTGCAGGATCACCTCGTGGCCCGCCGCCCGTGCGGCACGCGTCTGGCCGGCGAGATCCTGCGCGTAGGGGAGGTAGGCGAGGGTGAGCGGGCCTGGGAGCCGCACCGTCCTGGCGCTCCGCCTCCGGTCGAGCCCCATGTCGTCGATCACGAGCGCGACCGTCATCTGCGGCACGGGCCGCGGCACGGGAAGCGAGGCGGGGGTGTAGCCGGGCTCCTCCGGCACGAGGAGGGCGACGAGAACCGCATCGGCCGCGAGCGCGCCGGGGTACGCGAGAAGCGCGCCGAGCAGCAGGAGCGAGCCGAGCCGTCGCAGCCGCTTGGAAAGCGGGGCTGCCGGAAAGAGCCGGCGCCGCAGGCGTGGCCACAGGGCGCGGGAGCGGCGCGCTCCGGATCGTTTGGTGCGGGGGCGGGGGCTCGGCATCCCTACCCTGATGCAAAACCGACTCGCGCCCCGGCTACAGCAGAGTGGGACCAGGGGGAGAGTGGGGCGAAACCGCGGACGGCGACGTTGACCCCTCCGGCCCCGCCGCGCATCCTCCCGGCCATGATCCTGCTGATCGACAACTACGACAGTTTCACCTTCAACCTCTTCCACTTCCTCGGCGACATCGGCGAGACGGTGGAGGTGGTGCGGAACGACGCGCTCACCGCCGCGGAGGCTCTGGCCAAGCGCCCAGACGCGGTGGTGCTGAGCCCCGGGCCGTGCGACCCCGACCGCGCCGGCATCTGCCTCGAGCTGATTCGCGAGGGCGCGGGCAAGGTGCCGATCCTCGGCGTCTGCCTCGGCCACCAGGCGATCGGCCAGGCCTTCGGCGGCAAGGTCGTGCGCGCGCCGGTGCCTTGGCACGGCAAGGTCGATACCGTCGATCATACGGGAACCGACATCTTCGAGGAGGTGCCGCAGGGCTTCCGCGCCACGCGCTACCACTCCCTCGTCGTCGATCGCGCGAGCCTTCCCGCCTCGCTCGAGGCGACGGCGCTCAACGCCGAGGGGCTCGTGATGGGGATGCGGCACCGCACCCTGCCGATCTTCGGGGTGCAGTTCCACCCCGAGAGCATCGCCTCGGAGCATGGCCACACCATCCTGCGCAACTTCATGGCGATCGCCCGGCGCGAGAACCGCGTTCCGGAACCGGCGTGAGGCGCGGGCCATGAATGCCATCCCTGCCGAAGTGCAGGCGCGCACCCTCAAGCCCGTGATTGCCCGCCTCGCCGACAGCCAATCGCTCGGCGAGGAGGATGCCGAGGCGGCCTTCGACATCCTGATGGCCGGCGAGGCCACGCCCGCGCAGATCGCTGGGTTCCTGATGGCGCTGCGCGTGCGCGGCGAGACGGTGGAGGAGATCACCGGTGCAGCCCGGGCGATGCGGGCGAGGATGAGCCGCGTCGCCGCACCCGAGGGCGCGATCGATGTCTGCGGCACGGGTGGCGATGCGGCCGGCACGCTGAACATCTCGACCGCCGTCGCCTTCGTCGTCGCGGGCGCGGGCGTGGCTGTCGCCAAGCACGGCAACCGCGCCGTCTCCTCGCGCTCGGGCGCGGCAGACGTGCTCGGCGCGCTCGGCGTCAACCTCGATGCGCCGTTTTCCGCGATCGAGAAGGCGATGGAGGAGGCACGGGTGGCGTTCCTGCTCGCGCCCCGCCATCACGCGGCGATGCGCCATGTCGCCGGCCCGCGCGTGGAGCTCGGCACGCGGACGATCTTCAACCTGCTCGGACCGCTCTCGAACCCCGCGGGCGTGCGCCGGCAACTCATGGGCGTCTATGCGCGGCGCTGGGTGCGGCCGCTCGCCGAGACGCTCGGCCGGCTCGGCGCCGAGAGGGCCTGGGTGGTGCATGGCTCGGATGGGCTCGACGAGCTGACGGTCACCGGGCCCTCGCACGTCGCGGCGTGGGACGGCGCGGGGGTGAGCGAGTTCACCGTGTCGCCCGAGGATGCGGGGTTGCCGCGCGGCAACCCCGCAGCGCTCAAGGGCGGCGATGCATCGGAAAATGCCGAGGCCCTTCGCGCCCTGCTCGACGGCATGAACGGGCCCTACCGCAACGCCGTTCTGCTCAACGCCGCCGCCTCGCTGATCGTCGCCGGCCGCGTGAACGACCTGCGCGAAGGGGCTGCGATCGCCGCACGCTCGATCGACAGCGGCGCGGCGAAGGCCGCGCTCGATCAGCTCATCGCCATCACCGCGGGGGGCCGCGCATGAGCACGGTGGCCGATCGCATGCCCGATGCGCTGGCGCGGATCTGTGCCCGAACGCTTGCCGACCTCGCGCCGCTGAAGGAGGCGAAGCCCCACGCCGCACTCGAGCGCGAGGCCGCTTCCGCCCCCGTGCCGCGTGGCTTCCTGCGCGCCCTGCGCGAGGCCGCCGCGCGCCGCTACGGCCTGATCGCAGAGATCAAGAAGGCCTCGCCCTCGGCCGGGCTGATCCGCGCCGATTTCGACGCCGCAGCGCTCGCCCGCGCCTACGAGCAGGGCGGCGCGACCTGCCTCTCGGTGCTGACCGACCGCCCGTTCTTCCAGGGCGCGCCGGAGTATCTCCTCGCCGCGCGCGACGCCGTGCCGCTTCCCGTGCTGCGCAAGGACTTCATGCTCGACCCCTGGCAGGTGCTCGAGGCACGCGCCATGGGGGCAGACTGCATCCTGCTCATCATGGCCTGCCTTTCCGATGCCGAGGCCGGCGCGCTCGAACGCCTCGCGCTCGATCTCGGCATGGACGTGCTGGTCGAGGTGCATGACGAGGCCGAGCTCGACCGTGCCCTCGCGCTGACGAGTCCGCTTCTCGGCATCAACAACCGCGACCTGCGCACGCTGAAGACCGACCTCTCGACGACGGAACGGCTGAGCCGCCGCGTGCCCGCGGAGAAGCTCGTCGTCGCCGAGAGCGGCCTCGGCTCGCCCGCCGATCTTGCGCGCATGGCTGCCTGCGGCGCGCGCGTGTTCCTCGTCGGCGAGAGCCTGATGCGCCAGCCCGACGTCGCCGCGGCGACGCGTGCCCTGCTTGCCTGAGCGCGTCGTGCCCGGGCTCACCCATTTCGACGCCGCAGGCAACGCGGTGATGGTCGATGTGTCGGGCAAGGACGTCACCGCCCGAGTCGCCGTCGCGGAGGGGCGGGTGGTGATGGCGGAGGCGACGCTCGCGGCGATCCGCGACCGTGCCATCGCGAAGGGAGACGTTTTCGCCATCGCGCAGCTTGCCGGCATCATGGCAGCGAAGCGCACGGCCGACCTCATCCCCCTTTGCCACCCTCTGCCGCTGTCCTCTGTCACGCTGACGCTCGAGCCGGAAGGCGCCGACAGTGTGCGTATCGAGGCGACGGTGAAGGTCGCGGGCCGCACCGGCGTGGAGATGGAGGCGCTCACCGCGGTCTCGGTCGCTGCGCTGACCGTCTACGACATGTGCAAGGCGATCGATCGCGCGATGCGCATCGAGGGGATTCGGCTCGCGCACAAGTCCGGCGGCCGCAGCGGCACCTATGACGCGCCGGCCGCGACGCCCGTGCGCGAGAACCGATGATCTCGGTCGAGGAGGCACGGGCGCGCATCGTCGCCGCGCTGTCGCCCGTCGGCACCGAGGTCGTCGCCCTGTCCTCCGCCTGGGGCCGCGTGCTCGCCGAGCCCGTGGCAGCGCGCATGGACAAGCCGGGGGCGGATGTCTCGGCGATGGATGGGTTCGCCGTCCGCGCCGCAGAGTGCGCGACCATCCCGGTCAGGCTCCGCGTCGCCGGAAGCGCGCCGGCGGGCCATCCCTTCGCGGGGCGGCTCGCGCCGGGCGAAGCCGTGCGCGTCTTCACCGGCAGCGTGATCCCCGACGATGCCGATGCGGTGGTGATCCAGGAGGACACAAGCCACGCGGAGGAGGGCGACGGGGCCGCCAGCGTCGAGATCCGCTTCGTTCCGAAGCCGCGTGCGCATATACGCCCGCGCGCCGGCGACTTCGCGCAAGGCGACGTCCTGCTCGCCCCGCCTCGGCGGCTGACCGCGCGCGATGTCGGCATCGCCGCCTCGGCCGGGCATGCCTGGCTCACCGTCCGCCGGCGCCCGCGCGTGTCCATCCTCTCGACGGGAGACGAGATCGCCTTGCCTGGCGACCCCGTGCCCGAGGGCGGGCTCGTCTCCTCCAATGCCTTCGTGATCGAGGCGATCGTGCGCGCCCATGGCGGGGAGGCGGTGACGCTTCCGATCGCCGCCGATGATCCCGACCGAATCGCGGACCTCGTCGGCGAAGCGCGTGGTGCGGACCTCATCGTCACGTCGGGGGGCGCCTCGGTCGGCCAGCATGACCTCATCCGCCCGGCTCTCGCCCCGCTCGGCCTCTCGCTCGATTTCTGGAAGATCGCGATGCGGCCTGGGAAGCCGTTCATGTTCGGCCGTGTCGGCGACGCCGCTCTGCTCGGGCTTCCCGGCAACCCGGTTTCTGCGACGGTGTGCGGCATCCTCTTCCTCGGTCCCGCGATCGAGCGCCTCTCCGGTCTCGCGGGCGCGGCGCCTCCGACGGTTCGGGTTAGGGCCGGAACCGACCTCGCAGCGAACGACCACAGAGCGGACCATCTGCGTGCGACGCTGTCGCGCGACCGCGAGGGAACCCTGGTGGCCACGCCTGCTTCGCGGCAGGATTCCTCGCAGATGGCCATCCTCGCCGCCGCCGAGGCACTGATCCTCCGCCCGCCGAACGCACCGGCGGTTCCAGAAGGGCAGTGGGTTGACGCGATCATGCTTGGCGGGAGAGACATCTGAACCGCCTGCACAAGGTTCCGGGGGCAACATGGGGGAAGGCAGGCTGATGGGGGCGGAGGGGGATGATGGGCGGCAACGGCACCGCTGAGGCGCTGCGTCTTGCGGAGCTCGTCGCGGCCCGCATCTGTCACGACCTCGCAAGCCCGATCCTGGTGATCTCGAGCGCGGCCGACCTCGCCCGCATCGAGGCCGAACGCGGCGCTCCGCAGTCGGGCGAGGCCGTGCCGATGCTGATCGAGGGCGGGGACATGGTTTCCGGCCGCGTGAAGGTCCTGCGCGTGCTGTTCGGCCCGCCGCAGGCGCCGCTCGGGGCCGAGGATCTCGCCGCCCTCGCGCGCGGCCATGTCGGCGGCGGCAGGGCGGAGATCGACACCTCCGCGCTCGCGCCAGGTACCGTGTTCTCTCCCGCCGCCGCGCGCGCCGTGCTCGCCGCGCTGGTGCTCGCGGGCGAGGCGCTGCCCCGGGGCGGAACGATTCGCCTCCATGGCGGGGCGGAGGACCTCGCCATCTCGATCACCGGCGCCTCCGCCGCCTGGCCGGCGTCCCTCACCGCCGTCGTCGGCGGCGGCAGCCCCGTGGAGACGGCGCTCGCGGGTGGCTCGCGGGCGCTGATGGGGCCTATCCTGATGCTGCACGCCCGGGAGGCGGGCCTCGCGCCGCAGCTCCTGATGGGTCCTGGCGTGCCGCTCCTGCGGCTTGCCCGCAGCACCGCCTGAACGTTCTGAGGGAGGCTACACGATGGTTCGACCGATTCCCGGCCGCACGCCGCCTGGGCTGATCAACCTCTACTCCGACACCCAGACCAAACCCTCGCGCGCGATGCGCGAGGCGATCATGTCCGCCGAGGTCGGCGACGAGCAGCGCGGCGAGGACCCTTCGGTGAACGCGCTGTGCGAGCGCATGGCCGACCTGATGGGCAAGGAAGCGGCCGTGTTCATGCCCTCTGGCACGATGTGCAACGAGGTCGCCGTGCTCGTCCATTGCCGGCCCGGCGACGAGGTGATCGGTGCGTCGGATTGCCACATCCTCGGCTATGAGGGTGGCGCGCCGGCGGCGCTTGCGGGCGTTCTCGTCACGCCGCTTGCCTCTGTCCGCGGCCAGTTCACGCCCGAGCAGGTCGAGGCGGGTGTTCGCTTCCGCAGCCGGTATTCGCCTAACACGCGGCTGATGACCGCCGAGCAGACGGCGAACATGGGCGGGGGCGCGGTGTGGCCCGTTGCGCAGCTCAACGCGGTCGCCCAGGCGGCGAAGAAGCACGGGCTCGCGACGCATCTCGACGGCGCGCGGCTGATGAACGCCGTCGTCGCCTCCGGCGTGGCGGCGAAGGAGCATGCCGCGGGGTTCGACACGGCCTGGCTAGACTTCACCAAGGGCCTTGGCGCGCCGATCGGGGCGGTGCTCTGCGGCTCGCGCGAGATGATCGACATCGCTTGGCGCTGGAAGCAGCGCATGGGCGGCGCGCTGCGCCAGGGTGGCATCGCTGCCGCTGGCTGCCTGTACGCGCTCGACCACAACATCGAGCGCCTTGCCGAGGACCATGCCAACGCCCGCGCGCTCGCCGCCGGGCTGGGCCAGCTTCCCGGCGTCACGGCCGAGACGCCGGAGACGAACCTCGTATTCTTCGATGTATCCGGAACCGGAATGACGGGGGACGCGTTCTGCCGCGCGATGGAGGCGGAAGGCGTGCGCGTGGGCGCGCAGGGACCTGGGCCTGGCCGCGTGCGCGCCTGCACCCATCTCGACATCTCGGCGGCCGACATCCGCACGGCGCTCGACGTGGCCGAGCGCGTCGTCACCCGCGCGCGGAAGGCGGCCTGATCAGCCGGCACTGAAGCCCGCGAGAAAGCGCCCGAGCAGGCGGGGGAGGGAGGCAACGGCATAGCCTCCCTCCTGCACGATCACCGTCGGCAGCGAGAGCGACGCGGCGATGGCGCCCGCCCGCGCGAAGGCGTCATCCGAGACGTCGAGGAAGCCGAGCGGCTCGTCCTTCGACGCATCGAAGCCGAGGGCGAGGACGAGCGCCTCGGCGCCGAAGCGGCGCACCGCCTCCGCCCCCTTCGTCACCGCCTCGATCCACGGGCCGTCGCCTGCGTGTCGGGGCAAGGGAAGGTTGAGGTTGCTGCCCTCCACTCCGCCCGTCTCGTGCGCATGGCCGACGAACCAGGGATAGTAGTGGTTCGGGTCGCCATGGACGCTGACGGTGAGGACAGAGGCGTCGTCCCAGAAGATGCCCTGAGTGCCGTTGCCGTGATGGCTGTCGATGTCGAGGACGGCGACGCGCGCGGCACCGCCCGCTCGCAGGTTCGCCGCGGCGAGCGCGCTGTTGTTGAGGAAGCAGTGCCCGCCCGCGCGGGCGGCATAGGCATGGTGGCCGGGCGGGCGGCAGGCCGCGTAGGCCGCCCGAGCGCCCGAGACCACGTCGCGCGACGCGGCATCGGCGCAGCAGGCGGCGGCGAGCGACGAGGCCCAGGTGCCTTCGCCGATCGCGCAGGCCGTGTCGGCCATGTACCAGCCCGCGCGCGAAACGATGCCTGCGCCCCGCATCGCGCCCTGCGCGATCATCTCCGGTGTGGGGTGCATGTTCGGCACGATCTCCGGCCCCGCGTTCGGCTGGGCCGACCAGTCGCGCAAGCCCTCGCGCAGGAAGCGGAGATACTCCTCGTCATGGATGGAACCGAGCCGTGCGGGCGCGACGGTGTCGGGCGTGACGATCTCGAGCCCGGATGTGCGTGCGCCCTCGAGCAGCGCGGCGGCCCTGGCGGGTGTTTCGAAACAGGGAACGATCCTGCCGCGCATCAGGAAGAACTGCGGATCGTGCAGCGACAGGTCGGGATGATGGAAGACGCGCATGCGGTGCTCCTCGCTCTAGCTCCGAACGCTAGAGCAGTTCGCCTCGGCGCGGAAACAGGCGATGCGAGGGCGCGCGCACGCCTTCGGCTTGGTGACATGTTTCCGCTGCGCTTCGCCTTGCGGCGGCACCTTGGCGCGAGATAGCCTTGCCGCAAGGGAAGGCCCAAAAGGGGAGACACGAGGATGATGACCGAGGCACGCAAGGCTGCCACGTCCGCGCTCGGGCGGCGCACGCTGCTCGCTGCATCCGCCGCCGCGCCCGCGCTCATGACGCTCGGCGAAGCCCGGGCGCAGGGCGTGGCGCCGAGGCGCGGCGGCGTGCTGAACACGATCATCACGCCCGAGCCGCCCGTCCTGATCCTTGGCGTGAACAACCAGGGGCCGACGCTGATCGTCGCCTCCAAGATCTACCAGGGGCTCCTGACCGTCACGCCGTCGCTCGACCCTGCGCCCGACCTCGCCAAGTCCTGGACGCGCAGCGACGATGGGCTGACCTACACCTTTGCCCTGCAGGAGGGCGTGAAGTGGCATGACGGGCGGGACTTCACGTCGGAGGACGTGATCTTCTCGATCATGAAGTTCCACATGGAGGTGAACCCGCGCGCCCGCGCGATCCTCCAGCGCATCGACAAGGCCGAGGCGCCGGACGCGCACACCGTGCGCTTCACCCTCAAGGCGCCGTTCGAGCCGTTCCTGCTGATCTTCGACGTCACCGCCTGCGCGATGGTGCCGAAGCACATCTACGACGGCACCGATTTCCGCAACAACCCCGCCAACGCAACGCCGATCGGCACCGGCCCCTTCAAGTTCGCCGAATGGCAGAGGGGCAACTTCATTCGCATGGTCCGCAACGAGCAGTACTGGAAGCCGAACCAGCCCTATCTCGACGGCATCACCTGGCGCATCGTTCCCGACAGCCAGAGCCGCGCGCTCGCGCTGCAGACCGGCCAGGTGCAGATGACCACCTCGAACGACATCGAGCCGTTCGACGTGCCGCGCTTCCAGCAGCAGCCGAACCTGACCGTGGCGCTGAACGGCTGGGAGTACTTCTCCCCGCTCTCCTGGATCGAGATCAACAACCGCCTCGACAACCTGAAGGATCCGCGGTTCCGCCGCGCCATGGCGCATGCGGTGGACCGCAACTTCATCGCCCAGAGGCTCTGGTTCGGCGTCGGCAAGCCGGCAACCGGCCCGATCGCCTCGACGACGCGCTTCCACGACCCTTCGGTGCAGATGCCGGCCTTCAACCCGCGCGAGGCGAACGCCATCCTCGACGGCATGGGCCTGCGGCCGAACGCGCAGGGCGTGCGCGCGTCGATCAAGCTGATGCAGATCCCCTATGGCGAGGTGTGGAACAGGCTTTCCGAATACCTGCGCCAGGCCATGCGTCAGGTTGGCATCGAGGTCACGCTCGAGAGCACCGATGTCGCGGGCTGGGTGCGGCGCCTCGCCGCCTGGGAATTCGAGACGACGATCAACTTCGTCTACCAGTGGGGCGACCCGACGCTCGGTGTCGAGCGCACCTACGTCACCTCGAACATCCAGAAGGTCGCGTTCACCAACACCGCAGGCTACTCGAACCCCGAGGTCGACCGCCTGTTCGAGGCCGCGCGCAATGCCGCGCAGGCGGAGGAGCGGCGGCGGCTGTTTTCCGAGGCGCAGAAGAAGATCGTCGAGGACATGCCGCTCGTGTGGCTGATGGAACTCGCCTTCCCGACGATCCACGACAAGCGCCTGAACAACGTGATCAGGACCGGAACGGGCGTGCATGCGAGCTTCGACGACGTGTTCCTCTCCGCCTGAGGGCGGGGAGACGGCACGGCGATGGGCGCCGCCAAGCTCCTGAGGTTCCTCGCAGCGCGGAGTGTGAAGGCGGTGATCGTGGTGCTCGCGATCGTCGTCTTCCAGTTCGTGCTGATCCGCCTCGCCCCCGGCGACCCCGCGAGCGTGATCGCGGGGCAGTCCGGTGCTGCCGATCCGCTATTCATGCAGCAGCTGCGCGAGCAGTTCGGCCTCGACAGGCCGATGCACGAGCAGCTGCTGATCTATCTCCGCGACATGGCGACGCTCGACCTCGGCTTCTCGCACCGACAGCAGCAGCCCGTCGCCCGACTGATCCTCGAACGGCTTCCCGCGACGCTGCTCCTGACCGGCACGGCCTTCCTTCTCGCCATCACCGGCGGCGTGGCGCTCGGTGTCATGGCCGCCCGCCGCGTCGGCCGGCCGGCAGACAGCGCCATCACCGTTCTCGCGCTCACCTTCTACGCAACGCCCATCTTCTGGGTGGGCCTCATCCTGGTGCTGATCTTCTCGGTCTGGCTGGAATGGCTTCCGAGCTTCGGGATGTTCACCGTCGGCGCCGAACTCTCCGGCTGGGCCCATGCGCTCGATGTGGGCAAGCATCTCATCCTGCCTTCGCTTACGCTCGGGCTGTTCTTCCTCGCGATCTATGCGCGGCTCGCGCGCGCCTCGATGCTCGAGGTGGCGGACCAGGACTTCGTTCGCACTGCCCGCGCCAAGGGCGTGCCGGAGGGGCGCATCGTGCGCGCGCACGTGCTGCGCAACGCGCTCCTTCCCGTCATCACCTTCGCCGGCATCCAGGCGGGCCAGCTCGTCGGCGGCTCGATTCTGGTCGAGACCGTGTTCGCCTGGCCAGGCATCGGGCGGCTCGCCTTCGATGCGCTTCTCGCGCGCGACTATGCGACGCTTCTCGGCGTGTTCTTCTGCACCGCCGTGATGGTGGTGGTGTTCAACCTGATCACCGATCTGCTTTACGCGGTCGTCGATCCGCGGGTGGAGGTCGCATGAGCTGTCCGTCATGAGCTTTTGGCGCCGCTTCGCCCGCAACCTCGGCGCGATGGTCGGGCTCGCCATCCTCGCGCTCGTCGCATTGATGGCAGTGCTTGCGCCGGTGCTGTTCCCGTTCAGCCCCTGGGAAATGCGCGGCATTCCATTCATGCCGCCGGGAGAGGCCGGGTTCCTGCTTGGTTCCGACAGCCTCGGGCGCGACGTTGCCGCGGGCATCGCGCATGGCGCGCTAGTCTCCTTCCTGGTCGGAGGCGTCTCGA
Source organism: Elioraea rosea (assembly GCF_007644105.1). Lineage (GTDB taxonomy): Bacteria > Pseudomonadota > Alphaproteobacteria > Acetobacterales > Acetobacteraceae > Elioraea_A > Elioraea_A rosea. Next base: position 19,090 of record NZ_VFAC01000014.1, read on the forward strand.
CGGTCGCGGCGCTTCTGCTCGGCGTCACGCTCGGCGCGCTCGCGGGCTACGCGGGCGGCTGGGTGGATGACGCGATCATGCGCTTCACCGAGTTCTTCCAGACGATCCCGAGCTTCGTTCTCGCGGTGGTGCTCGTTGCCATCTTCACGCCCTCGATCGCTTCCATCGTCGTCTCGATCGCGATCGTCTCCTGGCCGCCGGTGACGCGCGTGGTTCGCGCCGAGTTCCTCTCGCTTCGCTCGCGCGAGTTCGTGCAGGCCGCGGAGGTGCTCGGGCGCGGCCGTATCGCGATCATGGTCACCGAGATCCTGCCCAATGCGCTCTCGCCCATCATCGTTCTCGCCTCGCTGATGGTCGCGACCGCCATCCTGCTGGAGAGCTCGCTGTCCTTCCTGGGCCTCGGCGACCCCAACCTGATGTCCTGGGGCTTCATGATCGGCTCGGGGCGGAGCGTGATCCGCATCGCCTGGTGGATGAGCGTGTTCCCCGGCATCGCCATCTTCCTCACCGTGCTCGCGCTGAACCTGGTTGGCGAGGGGCTGAACGATGCGCTGAACCCGCGGCTCGCGCGCCGGCGCGGCATCGTCGTCACATGACGTCGCCGATCCTCTCGATCGAGAACCTCACGATCGGCCTGCCCGCGGGCGGCGACCGCGCCAACGCCGTCGAGGACGTTTCCCTTGCGGTGCGGCCCGGCGAGATCCTCTGCGTCGTCGGCGAGAGCGGATCTGGCAAGTCGATGACCGCATCGGCCGTGATGGGGCTGCTCCCGAAGGGCCTTCCCGTGCGCAGCGGGCGGATCATGTTCGAGGGGAACGACCTCCTGACCTTGCCGGCCGAGACGTTCCGCGCGCTGCGCGGCGCGCGCCTCGGCATGGTGTTCCAGGAACCGATGACCGCGCTCAACCCGCTGATGCGCGTGGGCGACCAGATCGGCGAGGCGTTCCGGGTGCATGGCGAGAAGGGCGACATCCGCTCGAAGGTTCTGGCACTTCTCGAGGACGTGCGGCTGCCTGACCCGCCCTCGATCATCGGGGCCTATCCGTTCCGCCTCTCGGGGGGGCAGCGGCAGCGCGTGATGATCGCGATGGCGCTTGCCCTCGGCCCCTCCGTGCTGATCGCAGACGAGCCGACGACGGCGCTCGACGTCACCACGCAGATGCAGATCCTGCGCCTGATCCGTGGCCTTCAGGAACGGCGTGGCACGGGCGTGCTTTTCATCACCCATGATTTCGGTGTCGTCGCGGAGATCGCCGATCAGGTGGCGGTGATGCAGCACGGCCGTGTGGTCGAGCACGGGGAGGCGGCGCAGGTACTGAACGCGCCGCAGCACCCCTACACCCGCGCGCTGACCGCCGCCGTGCCACATGGCCGCGCGCGGCCGGCCGAGACGCATGCGCCCGAGCCGGTTCTTGCTCTCTCGGGCGTCGAGAAGTCCTTCCGTCGCGGAGGCGGATTGTTCCGCCGTGGCAGTCCCGTCCAGGCGGTGGCGGATGCCTCGTTCACCCTCGTGAAGGGCGAGACGCTCGGCCTCGTCGGCGAGAGCGGCTCGGGCAAGTCCACCCTCGCGCGCTGCGTCGTCCGCCTCGCCCAGCCGGAGAAGGGTGAGATCCTGTTCCACGGAACCGATCTGCTTCCTCTCGGCCGCGCTGCGATGCAGCCCTATCGTGCCCGCATCCAGATGGTGTTCCAGGACCCCTACGCCTCGCTGAACCCCCGTCGGCGCGTCGGCGACATCATCGCCGAGGGGCCGGTGACGCATGGCGTGCCGCGCGACAAGGCGCTCGCGCGCGCCCTCGAGCTCCTCGCCCTCGTGCAGCTCGATGCCGGCGCGATGGAGAGGTTCCCGCACGAGTTCTCCGGCGGCCAGAGGCAGCGCATCGGCATCGCCCGTGCGATTGCGCTCGAGCCCGAGCTCCTGATCGCAGACGAGCCGGTGAGCGCGCTCGATGTCTCGGTGCAGGCGCAGATCCTCGACCTGCTCGACGGCATCCGCAAGCGCCTCGGCCTGACCATGCTGTTCATCACGCATGACCTGCGTGTCGCCGCGCAGGTGTGCGACCGCATCGCGGTCATGCAGCGTGGGCGGATCGTCGAGATCGGGCCGACGGCCAAGGTGTTCGGCGCGCCCGAGCATCCCTATACGCGCGAGCTGCTCGACGCGATTCCCGGCAAGGCCTGGACGCCACCGCTCGAGGCGGCCTAAGACACGCCAGACATCAAGGAGAGTTCGGGTGACGATCGACCCAGGGGCGAAACGCGCGATCCTCGATGCGGTCGGCGCGTTGGAAGGCGAGGCGGAGGCGATGCTCGCTGGCCTGGTGCGGTTTCCGAGCACGCTCGGCAACGAGGGGCCCTGCCTCGACCATGTGGCGGAGCTGTTCGCGGGGCTCGGCCTTCCGGTCGATCGTGTCGCGACGCAGCCCTCCAAGCTCGCCTCCCATCCCGGTTACTCGCCGCCGCTTCTTTCCTACGAAGGGCGCGACAATGTCGCCGCCGTTCACCGCCCACGCGCCGCGACGGGGCGGAGCCTTGCGCTCCAGGCGCATGTCGATGTTGTGCCCGAAGGCGCTGCGGAGCTCTGGACCGCGCCGCCCTTCGAACCCGTGGTGCGCGATGGCCGGATGTACGGCCGTGGCGCGGGCGACATGAAGGCCGGTCTCGTCTCCAACATCATGGCCTTCAAGGCGCTGCGGGAAGCCGGCCTCGCTCCGGCCGCGCCGGTGCAGTTCCAGGCGGTGATCGAGGAGGAGTGCACGGGAAATGGCGCGCTCGCGACCATGCTCGCCCTGCCGCGCACCGACGCGGTGATCATCCCCGAGCCTGGCCCCGGCGTTCCCGCGCTCTATACGGCCGAGGTCGGCGTGGTGTGGGCATGGGTGACGGTGATGGGCAAGCCCGCGCATGTGCGCGAGATGCAGGCCGGCGTCAATGCGATCGAGGCGGCGATGGCGATCGCCGCGCGGTTCAAGAACTACGAGAACGAGATGAACCGCGCCGAGCGCGTGCATGCCTCGTTCCGTGGCGTGAACCATCCCGTGAACGTCAATCTCGGCACGGTCGAGGGCGGCGAGTGGAACAGCTCTGTTCCCTCGCGCGCGCGCATCGGCCTTCGCGTCGGCGTGATGATGGGTTATTCCGCCGCCGAGACGAAGCGCGACATCGAGCGCATCGTCGCCGAATCGGCCGCCGATCCCGCGCTGAAGGGGGCAAAGGTGCACCTCTCCTGGGGCGGCTTCATGGCCGACCCGTGCGTGTTCGACACCGATGCGGAGATCGTGCGGCTCGCGCGCGAGAGCTATGCGGAGGTGACGGGTGGAGCGCTGCGCGACTATCCCGCCACGGGTCTCACCGACGGGCGCTTCTTCACCCTCTACCAGGACACACCCGTCGCCGTGTTCGGGCCGGACGCCGATGCCATCCACGGCATCGACGAAAGTGTCGGTCTCGCCTCGATGCATGCGATCACGCGCACCATTGCACTGACGCTCGCGGCCTGGTGCGGAACGGAGCCTGCCTGATGGCATCGAACCTTCCCGTCGACGGCGAGCGCCTCTGGTCCAGCATCATGGAGCTGGCGAAGATCGGGCCGGGCATCGCCGGAGGGTCGAACCGCCAGACCCTGACCGATGCAGATGGCGAGGGCCGGCACCTGCTGCGCCGCTGGTGCGAGGAGCTCGGGCTTGCCATGAGTGTCGACCGCGTCGGCAACATGGTGTTCACCCGCCCGGGCGCCGATGCGACGCTTCCGCCGGTCGCCTTCGGCAGCCATCTCGACACGCAGCCGACAGGCGGCAGGTTCGACGGCGTGCTGGGCGTGCTGGCCGGGCTCGAGGTGATGCGCGCGCTCGCCGATGCCGGAACGGTCACCCGAGCGCCGCTGATGCTGATCAACTGGACGAACGAGGAAGGCGCGCGGTTCTCCCCGCCGATGATGGGCTCGGGCGTCGCGATGGGCCTGTTTGAAGAGGCGGAGGTTCTCGCCAAGACCGACCCCGCTGGCGCCGTGTTCGGTGCGGAGCTCCGCCGCATCGGCTGGGCGGGGGAGGCGGACCCGGCCGCCCTCCAACAGCTCGGCGCCTATTTCGAGCTGCATATCGAGCAGGGGCCGCTTCTCGAGACCGAGGGCGCCGATGTCGGCATCGTCACCGGTGCCTCGGCGCAGGCCTGGTTCGAGGTGACAGTAACGGGCGCCGAGGCGCATGCCGGCAACGGCATGGGGCTGAGGCGGGATGCGCTGGTGGCAGCGTCGCAGATGATCGTCGCGATCGAGGGCATTGCCCATGAGCTCGGCGGGAACGGCACGGTCGGCCGCGTCTCGGTCTCTCCCGACAGCCGCAATGTCGTGCCCGGCCGTGTGTGGTTCACCGTCGATCTGCGTCATGCGCGCGCCACCGCACTGGCGGAGATGGAGCGGCAGGTTCGGGTCCGCATCGGTGCGATCGCGGGCGCACGGCGCGTCTCTGCCGGGATCGTTCCGTTCTGGTCATTCCCCGAGACGCCGTTCGACGCGACGCTTGTCGGCCGGCTGGGCGAGGCGGCGAAGGCCCGCGGCTACCGTTTCCTGGAGATGCCGACGGGCATCGGCCATGACGCCGTCTATGTCGCCCGGCGTGTGCCGACCGCAATGATCTTCTGCCCCTGCCACGGGGGGCTGAGCCACAACGAGGCGGAAAGCATCACGCCTGCCTGGGCCGAGGCCGGCTGCAAGGTGCTCGCCGATGCCGTGCTGGCCACGGCCGGCGTTGCCTGAGAGGAAGGAACCGTATGCGTATCGGTGTTGCCGGCTTCCAGCACGAAAGCCACTCCTTCGCGCGGTTTCCCGCAGACATTGCCGCGTTCGAGAAGCCGGGCGGCTTCCCGCCGCTCTCGCGCGGCGCGGCGATGCTCGGCGCACTCGCCGGGACACGCGTGCCGGCGGCCGGCGCCATCGAGGCGGCCGAGGCGGCGGGACACCAGGTCGTGCCGCTCGCCTGGGGCATGGCCATGCCGTCTGCCCCCGTCACGCGCGAGGCCTTCGACACGATCGCTGGTTGGATCGTCGAGGACGCTGCGGCAGCGATGCCGCTCGACGGCCTCTATCTCGACCTGCACGGCGCGATGATGGCCGAGCATGCGCCTGACGGCGAGGGCGAGCTTCTCCGCCGGCTGCGCGCACGCCTCGGCCCCGACCTGCCGATCGCCGTCAGCCTCGATCTCCATGCCAACGTCACGGAGGCGATGGTGGACGCCGCGGACGTCATCACCGCCTACCGCACCTATCCGCACATCGACATGAAGGAGACCGGCGCACGCGCGATGGAGCAGCTTCTCGCGCGGATCGCCCATGGCGCGCCCTATGCGCGCGCCTGGCGGCCGATCGACTTCTTCATTCCGGTTCCGGCGCAGTGCACGATGATGCCGCCGATGCAGCAGATCTACGCCGTGCTGCCCGAGCTCGCCGTGGCCTGCGGGGCGGTCGATCTCTCGCTCTCGCTCGGCTTTCCCTATTGCGATTTCGACGGCTGCGGCCCTGCGGTCACGGCCTATGCCACGACGCAGGAAGCCGCCGACGAGGCTGCCGACAGGCTTCAGCGCATGGTCCTCGACCAGCGCAAGAACCTGAACGCGAAGCTCTGGCCTGCGGACGAGGCCGTCGCCCATGCCCGGGCGCAGGCCAGCCTCGGCGGCCCGCCCATCGTGCTCGCCGACACGCAGGACAATCCCGGCGGCGGCGGGCACGGCGACACGACAGGGCTTCTCTCCGCGCTCGTCGCAGGCCGCGCGCATGGCGCGGTGATTGGCGTGATCAACGACGCAGCGAGTGCCGCGGCAGCCCATGCCGCGGGCGAGGGAGCGACCATCGAGCTCTCGCTGGGGGGGGTGAGTGATGGCGTGCCCTATCGCGGGCGCTTCACCGTGCTGCGCCTCGGCGACGGCCGCTTCACCTGCACCGGGCCGATGACGCGCGGCAACGCCGCCGATCTCGGCCCGACCGCGCTTCTCGAGATCGAGGGCGTCAACGTCGTCGTCGCGAGCCGGAAGATGCAGGCCTATGACCAGGCCATGTTCCGCCATGTCGGCATCGAACCGTCCTCCGTGCCGATCATCGCGCTGAAGTCGAGCGTGCATTTCCGTGCCGACTTCCAGCCGATCGCCAAGGAGGTGCTTGTCGTTCTCGCGCCCGGCCCGGTGGTGGCGGACCCTGCGACACTTCCCTTCAGGAAGCTCCGCCCCGGTCTCGCGCTGAGCCCGTGAGCCCTCAGGGCCTGAGCAGCGCGCGCACGGCCTCGGCGCTGGGGATCGGCGCGACGGCGCCGTAGCCTGTCGTCGAAAGCGCGGCGGCGGCGTTGGCGTAGCGAAGCGCCTCCTCCGGCCCGTCGCCGAGCACGGTGCGCGCCATGAAGGCGCCGCAGAACGTGTCGCCTGCGCCCGTCGCATCCACGGCCTTGACCGGATGCGGCGTGGCGCGGACGCGGAGGCCCGATCCGGTGGCGAGCAGCGCGCCATCCGCCCCGCACTTCACCGCGACGAGCGGGCAGCCGAGCCGGAGGTAGTAGTCTGCGATCGCATCGGGGTCGGCGAGGCCGGTCAGCGCCTCGGCGTCCTCGCGCGAGGGGAAGGCCATGTCGGCCTGTGCGATGGCGGCGTCGATCACCGCCTTCGCGCGCGCGGGCGGCCAGAGGCGAAGGCGGAGGTTGGTGTCGTAGGCGACCTTCACCCCCGCCTTCCTCGCCACGGCGATCGCATGGAACACGGCGTCTGCCGCGGTGGTGCTGATCGCCTGGGAAATGCCAGACGCGTAGAGGATCTTCGCCTCCGTGATCGCCTTCTCCGGCACGTCGCGCGGCGTGTAGCGCGCAGCGGCCGAGCCGGTGCGATAGAAGGTGAAATGATGCCCTTTCGCATCGTGCGTGACGAAGTAGACGGCGGTCGGTGCATCGGGGCTGCGGATGACGGTCGAGGTGTCGATGCCTTCGCGCGCCCAGAGCTCCATGAAGCTGTCGCCCGCCGCGTCCTGCCCGATCGCGGTGACGTACCCTGCGCGCACGCCCTGGCGGGAGGCCGCGATGGCGGCGTTCGAGGTGTCACCGCCATGGCCCTGCAGGAACAGAACGCGCCCGTCGTCCTGGGCCGGGAGCTGGTTGAACTCCAGCATCGGCTCGCCCATCGAAAGGATGTCGACCGCCATCGCCCGCGCCCTCAGATGCGCCCGTACTTTGCCAGGCCCTCGCGCAGTGAGCCGGAGGAGACGATGAGCTTGGCCTGTTCCGCCTCGCGGGCATCGATCTCGCGCGCCTGCTTCAGGACCTCGGCCGCGGCATCGGGCGGCACCACGCACACGCCGTCCTCGTCGCCGACGATCAGGTCGCCCGGGCTGACGAGGATACCGCCGATCATGACAGGGATGGCGGAGGCGACGGTGCGCGTGCGCCCGAGCGTCGTGCCTGGGCTGACGCAGCGGGCGAACACCGGCAGGTCGTAGTCGCGGCGGATCTCGGCGAGGTCGCGCACCCCGGCATCGAGCACCGCGCCGGCGTGCTTGCGGGCGAAGGCGCCGGCGCTCATCAGCCCGCCCCACACCGCCACGTCCGGGTCGCCGTGCATGCCGATGCAGATGACGCTTCCTGCCTTCGCCTCGTCGATCGCGTCGAGCGCGGCCTGTGGCGGCAGCACCTCGCGCGTCGGCGCATGCAGGACCGTCACCGCGGGGCCCACGAGGCGCCTGGCGTTGATGCGGTTCTTGATCTCGTGCGCCATGTAGCCGCGCCGCCCCGTCACCTTGTCGAGCGCGTCGGCGACCGAGGCGATCGCCACGTGGCGGAAGCCGTCGAGAATCCCGTGGTCAAGCATGTGTGTTTCCTGTCCGTACCGTTACGCCGAGAGCGCGGCACGCGCCGCTGCCATCACTTCGTCCTTCGCGCCCTTGCCGATCAGCTCCTCGTCGACGAGCTTGCCGCCGATCCCGACGAAGGCCGCGCCGGCCTCGAGATAGGCACGCAGGTTGGAGGGGTCGACGCCGCCGGTTGGGCAGAAGGACACGTCGGGGAAGACGCTCTTCAGGGCCTTGATGTGCGAGGGCCCGCCCATCGAGGCGGCGGGGAAGATCTTCACCACGTCGGCGAAGCCCTCGAGCGCCTCGACCACCTCGTCGGGCGTCAGCGCGCCGAGCATCACGAGCGCGCCGAAGCGACGGCCGGCCGGTACGATCTCAGGCTCGTTCCAGGGGCAGACGATGAACTTCGCGCCGGCCTCGCCGCAGGCATAGGCCTCCGTCGCCGTCCTCACCGTTCCGGCGCCGACGAGGAGCGCGGGATCGGCCGCGAGCTCGCGGATGAGCTCGGTCGCGCGCGGCACCGTCAGCGTGATCTCGAAGGTCGTGAACCCTGCCTCGCGAAGCCAGGCAACGGCCGTGCGCGCCGCCTCCTGCGTGCGTGTCCGCACCACGGGAACGACGCGCGCCTCGACCAGGCGCGGCAGAAGGGGGTGGCTCATCCGGCATTCTCTCCCGTGACGGTGTCGGATCGATCTCAGCGCGGCAGGTTGACCTGGTGCAGTGGCTTCTCGCCCCTCAGCACGCGGGCAACCTCCTCGGCCGCCTTGCGCTGGAGATCGGCGATCGCGGCCTCGCTGTACCATGCGGCGTGGTCTGTCAGAATCACGTTGTCCAACCCGCGAAGGGGGCTGTCGGCGCGCAGCGGCTCGGTCTCGTACACATCGAGGCCGGCGGCAAGCACGCGGCCTTCCGCGAGCGCGGCGGCGAGGGCTGCCTCGTCGACGAGCCCGCCGCGCGAGGTGTTGACGAGAACGAGCGTGGGCTTCACCTGGGCGAGGAAGGCGCGGCCGACGATGTGGCGCGTCGCGTTGTTCAGCGGCGCATGCAGGCTGATCGCGTCCGCCTCGGTTGCGACCGTATCGAGGCTCGCAAGCTGCGCGCCCTCCGGCGCGGCCTTGAGGAACGGGTCATGCACCAGGACCCGCGCGAAGCCGAGGCCCGCGGCCTTGCGGTGGAACGCCGCGCCGATGCGGCCATAGCCGATCAGGCCGAGCGTGCCGCCCCGGATGCGGTGGACCTTGCGGTCCATCGGCACGCCCCAGCCCTGCGCGCGCACGCGGCGATCGGCTTCAGGGATGCGGCGGATCGCGGCGAGCATCAGCGCCAGCGCATGGTCCGACACCTCCTCGGTGCCGTAGTCGGGCACGTTGCACACGGCAATGCCGCGGGCCGCCGCGGCAGTGGTGTCGATGTTGTCGTAGCCGACGCCGTAGCGGACGATCACCTTCGCTTTCGTGCCCGCGATCGCTGCGGCATCGACGGGCGTTTCGCGCACGAGCACGGCATCGGCCTGCGCCATTTCGGTCGCCGCCTTTGCGGCATCGCCGCGGCAGGGGCGGAGAACGAACTCCGCCTCCGCCTCGGCGAGCACGGCCTTCTCCGTGTCGTAGCTCGCATAGCCGTCATCGAGGACGACGACGCGGTGCTTCGCCGCCACCGCTCAGGCCGCCCGCTGCGCGGCCTTGGCCTGCTCGACCGCCGCGAGGAGCTTGTCGACCCAAGGCTTGCCGACCTCGCCCTCGAGATAGGTACGCACCGGAGGCTGGGCGACGCGCCGCCAGGCCTCGCGCTGCTGCGGCGTGAGCGCCGTCACCTGCATGCCCTTCTCCTTCAGGATCGTCTCGGCGTTCGCATCCTGCGCGGTGGTCATGCCGCGATGGATCCATTTGGCGATTTCGATGCCCTGCGAGACGGCGAGCTTCTCCTCCGCAGAGAGGCGGCCCCAGAACCGGTCGCTCATCAGGTAGGCGTGCAGGCTGTAGACATGCCCGTTCAGGGTGATGAACTTCTGCGTCTGGTAGAGCGAGGCGGCGAGGATGTTGGTGACGCCGTTCTCCTGGCCGTCGACGGTGCCCTGCGCCAGGGCGGCAGGCAGCTCTGCCCAGTCGATCGCCGAGGGCGAGGCGCCGAAGGCCTCGACGAGGCGGAGGAACACGGGCGCCGGCTGCACGCGGATCTTGAGGCCCCTGAGGTCCTCGGGCGTGTTCAGCGCGCGCTTGGAGTTGGTGAAGTGCCGCACCCCGTTGTCGGCATAGGCCATCAGCCGGATCTGCACCTCGCTGCGCATCGCCTCGGCGACCTCGCGGCCATAGGCGCCGTCGAGCACGGCCCAGGCGACGGACTGGTCATCGAACGCGAAGGGCAGAGCGAACACGCCGAAGGTCTTGAACAGGGGCGAGATGCCGCCGTCATGCACCACAGCCATCTCGAGGCTGCCGAGGCGGAGCTGTTCCATCACCGAATTGGCGTTGCCGAGCTGCCCGGCCGGGAAGATCTCCACCTTGGTCCTGCCGCCCGTCGCCGCCTCGACATGCGCCTTGAAGGCGAGCGCCGCGGCGTGCTTCGGCTGGTCGAGCCGGCCAGGCTGGAAATGCGTGTAGCGGATCGTGCGAGCGGCCTGGGCCCGCACGATCGAGGGGGCGGCGAGGGTGGCCGCGCCGGCAGCGCCTGCGAGGATCAGCGCATCGCGTCGCGAGATCGTCGTCATGACCATGTCTCCTCCGGGTTCGTTGTCACCGAGTATAGCCCAACAATCCCGGCAGCCCATTGGAGAGGCCGGGGACCAGGATGATGGCCGCGAGCACCACGAGGTGGGCGGCAAGGAAGGGCCCGATCGCGCGCACGATCTGCCCCATCGGGATGCGCGCGACGACGGTGATGACGAAGAGCACGCCGCCGACGGGAGGCGTGATCATGCCGATCGTCAGGTTCAGGATCACCACCATCGCGAATTGCAACGGGTCGATCCCCGCCGATGTCGCCACCGGCGCGAGGATCGGCACGAGGATGATCACGGCCGGCAGCGTGTCGATCACGAGCCCGCAGAGAAGCAGGAACAGGGCGATGGCGACGAGCAGGCCGAGCCTCGGCAGGCCGAGCGACAGGAGGAAGCGCGAGATGTCCTGCGGGATCTGAAGCGAGGTCAGCATCCAGGCGAAGACCGATGCCATGGAGATGATCAGCAGCACGGCCGAGGTCATCAGTGCGGTGCGCACGAGGATTGCGGGAAGCATCGCGAGCCGCAGCGTGCGTGTCACGGCAAGGCCGACGAAGAGGGCGTAGAACACCGCGACGGCCGAAGCTTCGGTGGGGGTGAACACGCCGCCATGGATGCCGCCGAGGATGATGAAGGGGAGCAGCAGGGCGGGAAACACCGACCAGTCCTGCCGCAGATAGGCGCCCCAGGGCTGCCGTGCCTGGCCGCCGCCATAGCCGCGCCGTGCGGCGATCAGGTGGTTCACCACGGCAAGCGCAAGCCCCATCAGCAGGCCCGGAACGATCCCGGCCATGAACAGCGCGCCGACGGAGACGGAATTGTCCGTCAGCGCATAGATCACCATGATGATCGAGGGCGGAATGATCGGCGCGATGATCGCGCTCGATGCCGTCACGGCTGCGGCGTAGGGCGCGGCGTAGCCGGCCTGGCGCATCATGCGGATGATGATGCTGCCCGGCCCCGCGGCATCGGCGAGCGCGCTGCCGGAGATGCCGGCGAAGAAGATGCTCATCAGGATGTTGGCGTGGCCGAGCCCGCCCTTCACCCGTCCGATCGCCTGCACGGCGAAGCGGAGCAGCAGGTCGGTGATGCCGCCGCCGGACATGAGCTCTGCCGCGAGGATGAAGAAGGGGATGGCCATCAGCGGGAAGCTGTCGATGCCGCTGAACAGGCGCTGGGCGATGATCAGCGGGCTCGCGATGTCGGCGGCCACGAGCACGACGGCCCCGGCAAGCCCCATGGCGAGCGCGATCGGCAGGCTCGCGAGCAGCCCCGCGCCGAACAGGATGGCGAGAAGCGTGCTCACGCGGGCTGGTCCGGCCCAGGTTCGGCGAGGTCGCCGCGCCCGGCGGCGAAGCTACGGAAGCCGAGCAGAAGGTGCACCGCCATCAGCCCGGTGCCGATCGGGACCGCGAGGTAGACCATGCCGGTCGACCATTGCAGCACCGGCGTCCGCTGGCGCATCGCGAACTCGGCGTATTCCCAGCCGATCCAGGTGAGCGCGCCGAGGAAGCCGAACATGACGAGGCCGACGACCCCGCGCAGCGCGAGCGCCGGAGCGCGCGGCAGGGCCTCGACGAGCAGCATCACCGCGACATGGTTGCCGTGCCGGAGTGCCAAGCCCGCGCCGAGATAGGCGAGCCAGATCATCATGTAGCGCGTGAGCTCCTCGACCCAGCCGAACGAGGCGTTGAAGAGGTAGCGCGCGCAGACATTGCCGAACACGAGCAAGGCCATCGCGCCGAGCAGCGCGGCGAGGACGAGCCGGTTCAGGGCGACAAAGCCGCGGTCGAGCCGGTCAAGCATGCTGGCGGCGGCGCTTCGGCGTGGCTTCGGCGACGCGGCGGCCGGCGAGCGCGCGCTTCATCTGCGCGAGCTTCTCCGCGATCGCCGGCGGCGAGATAAGTGCGGCGCCGACCGCCACCATGTCGATGAGAGCGAGATGCGCGAGCCGCGACAGCATCGGGGTGAACACGGTCGTGTCCTCCTCGACGGCTGCGGCCAGCAGCACCGACGCCTGCTGCGCGAGAGGCGAGGCCGGCGCGGTGATGGCGACGACGACCGCGCCGTTCGCGGCGGCGAGGGTGACATTCTCGATCAGCTCGCGCGAGCGGCCCGTATGCGAGATCGCGAGAACGACCGAGGCGCCGTCGAGCGTCGCGGCCGCCATCGCCTGCATGTGCGGGTCGGACCGTGCGACGACGCCGCGGCCCAGCCGGAACAGCTTGTGCGCGGCGTCCTCCGCCACGGCTGCGGAGGCGCCGAAGCCCCAGATCTCGATGCGCCCCGCGCGCACGAGGGCGCGCGCAGCCGCCTCGACCGCACCCGGGTCGAGCATCGCGCGAAGCCGCTCGAGCTCGGCGATGGCGCTGTCGAGCACCGCTTCGGAGGCCCGGGCGATGGGCTGGCCAGGCTCCACCTGGCGATGCACCCGCGCCGGTGCCGGCCCGCGATCCTCCTGCGCGAGAGCGATGCGGAAGCCCTGAAACCCCGCGAAACCCAAGGCGCGGCAGAAACGGATGACGGTTGGGTCGGAGGCTTCGGCGGCGCGCGCGAGCGTGGCGACCGTGCCGCGCATCGCCGCGTCGGGATCGGCAAGCACCGCCTCGGCGACGCGACGCTCCGCCGGGCTCAGCATGCTCCAGGCCGCAGCGATCCGCGCGCGCATGGCCTACCTCGGTGGCATGTCCTTACGGCACCCATGCGATCGCATGGGCGGATGGAGGAATGCTACGCGGAAGCCCGCTGCGTCAAGGAGCGTGTAGTGTTGCTACGGCGCTCAGCGGCCGCGCGCGATCGCCTCGTCGGCCCAAGCCTCGAGGGCGCGCGCCTCGATGCCGAGGCGATCGATGTCATGGTTGAGGCAGGAGAGCTCGTCGCCATAGCGGACGAGGCCCGCTTCGAGGCCGGAGACGGCGCGATCGAGATCGCCGAGCGCGAGGCGGAAGCTGTCCATCGCCGCCTGCTGCTCTGCCAATGCAGTGTCGAGCGAGGCGAGCGCGCGGGCGAGGCGTGCCTGGCCGTCTGCCGTGCTGGTGACCTTGCCCTGAAGGGCCTGGCGAGGGCGGAAGGGAATGACCTGGGCGGAGCCGTGCATGGCCGTCTCTCCGGTGATTCAGAACATGGTTAATAAGACGTAAAAACTCCTTACTTTGCAATCCACGCGTGTGTATTCAGCGTCGAGTACAGTCAGGTGCCCAGAATTCGCCGCGCCTGCACCAGATGAGGACGGTCGACCATCTTGCCGTCGAGCGAGATCACGCCCGCGCCCGGGCTGGCAGCGAAGGCCGCGACCACCGCTTCGGCCCAGCCCTTCTCCGCGGCGGTCGGGCTGAAGGTGGCGAGGATCACCGGAACCTGTGCGGGGTGGATCGCCATCCGTCCGGCATAGCCCATCCGCCGCGCGTCGGCGCACTCGGCGGCGAAGCCTGCCTCGTTGCGGAAATCGGCGTAGACCGTGTCGATCGCCGGCACCTCCGCCGAAGCAGCGCCGGCGAGCGTCATGCTCCGCGCGAGGCGGTAGAGATCGTCCCACGTGCCATCGGCGACGCGGTTCGATTTCGCAGCGACCCCGGCGGCGAGATCCTCCCCACCCCAGGTCATCGCCGCGAGCCGAGGGCTGCCACCGTAGCCGCCGAGGGTGAACAGGGCAGCCGGCGTTTCCGTCACGATCGGCATCACGCGGATGGAGCGGTCCGCGAGCCCCTCGCGCGCCTCGAGGGCGGAGAGCGCGGCATCGAGCGTGCGGAGATCGGCAGGCGCGTTGCACTTGGGCAGCACGATGCCGTCTGGCTTCGCGCGCACGATGCCGGCGAGGTCCGCCATGGTGAGCCCCGTGTCGAGCGCGTTCACCCGCACCCAGCCCTGCGGCCCCCCGGCCGAGCGCGCGCCGAGCCAGGCTGCCGCCATCTCGCGCGCGATCGGCTTGCGCTCCGCGCCGACGCTGTCCTCGAGATCGAGGATCAGCGCATCGGCGCCGCTGTCGGCCCCCTTGGCGAGCTTGCGCTCGCTGTCGGCGGGAACGAACAGGAGGGCGCGCGGAACGCTCATGCCGTCATCTCTCCGGTGGGCCGCTTTCTCATCAGGGCAGCGCGTCGGCAGCGTGCGACGAGCACGCCGTCCTGCCGGAACGCCTCGTGCAGGAAGGTGACGATGCCCTCCGCAGGTCGCGATCTGCTCTCACGGATGCCGATGACGGTCGAACGGATCGACACCGTGTCGCCGTGGAACAGCGGCGCAGGGAAGGCGATCTCCTCGAAGCCGAGATTGGCAACCGTCGTGCCGAGCGTCGTGTCGTGCACGGAGATGCCGACCATGAGCCCGAGCGTGTAGAGCGAGTTCACGATCGGTCGCCCGAACGGCGTCGCCTTCGCGGCTTCCGCGTCGAGATGGAGCGCGGCGGGATTCATCGTGATCGAGCAGAAGAGGACGTTGTCGCCTTCCGTCACCGTGCGGCGGATCGGGTGGTCGAACACCATCCCTTCGGCGAACTCCTCGAACCAGAGCCCGGGCATCGCCGCTACTCCGCCGCCCTGGAACCCGATGCCGCGCGGAACTTCCGTGCCGGCACCGACGCACGGTTGGCGTCCTTGAAGCCGAGCGCGTCTTCCGCGATCAGCACCTTCTGCACGTTGGTCGAGCCTTCGCCGACATTCAGCATCTCGATGAAGCCCTTGAACATGCTGATCGGATACTCGTCGGCCAGCGCATAGCCGCCGAAGATCTCTGTGGCGTTGGCCACGGCCGTCTTCGCCGCGCGGGAGGCGAAGTATTTCGCGAGCGAGGCGATGCGGTTGGCCGGCAGCCCGGCATCCATCGTCTCGGCGAGCTCACGCACCAGCGCGCGCGCCGCGGCGATCTCCGCCGCCATGTCGGCTACCAGGCCCTGGACGAGCTGGTAGCGGCCGATGGCGCGCCCGCCCACCTCGCGCGTGCGCGCATAGTCGAGCGCATGGTCAAGGCAGCCCTGCGCGGCGCCGACGAGGCGGGAGGACACGGTGAGCCGCCCGTATTCGAGCGCGTTCATCGCGATCCGGAAGCCCTCTCCCTCCGCACCAAGCCGGTTGGTGGCCGGAACGGAGAACCCGTCGAGGAACACGGCGCAGGAGGAGAGTACGGGTGAGAGGTTGCGCATCCGAATCTTGTCCGCGCGGTAGCCGGGGCCCGATTTCGGCTCGACGATGAAGGCGGTGATGCCCTTGTGCCCGGCCGACGGGTCGGTCTTGGCGAACAGCACCCCAACATCCGCCTCGTGGCTGAAGGTGATCCACTGCTTCGAGCCATCGAGGACGTAACGGTCACCGTCGCGCCGCGCGGTCGTGCGCATCGCGCCCGCAGGGTCGGACCCGCCGCCAGGCTCCGTCAGGGCGAACATGCCGATGCGCTCGCCGGCGATCACCGGCGGCACGAAGCGGGTGACCTGCTCCTCGGTTCCCCAGTTCAGGATGGTGAAGGGGCAGGTCATCGCCTGCAGGTTCATGCAGTAGCCGAGATCGGGACGGATTCGGCTGATCTCCTCCGAGATCACCGCCACCGCCATGAAGCCGATATCCGAGCCGCCGACGCTCTCGGGGAACGCCGCGCCGAACAGCCCGGCCTCGCCCATCGCCCGCACGAGCGGGCGGGGAAACTCCCCACGCGCCTCGTATCCGCCGATCTCCGGAACGATCCGGGAGGAGAACAGGCGGGTCACGGTGTCGCGCAGCGACGCATAGGGTTCGGGAAGCGGGTTGGGGGGAGGGATGACGCGCATCTCAGCGCACTCCGGTCCTTGCCTTCGCGATGGGTGGGGTGAATTGCGGCTCCGTGTCCCAGGGGAACAGGATCCACGTGTCCTGGCTCACCTCGGTGACGTAGCTGTCGACCATCGTCTGGCCGGCCGGCTTGGCATAGACGGTGGCGAAATGCGCATCCGGCAGGAGCGCGCGCACCACCCTGGCGGTGGTTCCGGTATCGACCAGGTCGTCGACGATCAGCCAGCCCGCGCCCGAGCCCGCCGCGGTGGGTGGCTTCGTCACCCTCGGCTCGCCACGGTCCTGCTCCTCGTAGGTGACGACGCTGACCGTCTCGATGATCCGGCAATCGAGCTCGCGGGCGATGATCGCCGCCGGGATCAGCCCCCCGCGGGTGATCGCGACGATGCCCGACCAGGGGCCGAGGGGCAGGAGCTTCCAGGCGAGCGCCCTGCCGTCCCGGTGAAGCTGGTCCCAGGTGACCGTGTAGTATTTCTGGCTCACGCCGATCCTCGCCCTTTCTCCCCGGCTGCCCGCCCAGCCGACGCCGGCCGCTTTAGCACGCGCCGTGCCGGGGTGACAGAACCGGGCGGTTTGGCTAGCGTCGCGCGCAACAACACGAAGGGGAGCTCTGGGATGTCGAACCGCATCTTGGCCGGCTGCGCGCTGGCCATTGCCCTTGCCGCCGCGCCTGCGCAAGCCCAGCTTGCCGCAGCGCCCGCCCCCCTCAACCCCCCGGTGAAGCTCACCGTCGGTGCCGTGAAGGTGCCGCATGTCGCGCCCTTCTCCCGGGTGGCCGACCTCGCCCGGCCGCTCGGCGTCGAGGTCGAGATGGTGAACTTCGTCCGCTACGCCGATGTGCGCACCGCGCTCGCCTCAGGCTCGATCGAGGTCGGCTCGATCGGCCCGGCCGACGTTCCCATCGCGGTCAGCCAGAACCTGCGCGGCATCGTGGGGCTCTTCGGGGTGGGCGTTTCCGCCAAGCACCCGATTGTCCGCAACGGGGTGACGCTGAACAGCTGGGAGGAGCTCTACGGCAAGCGCGTGGCGATCGCGCCCGGCTCGGCCGTGTGGTTCCAGTTCGCCGCGACCGTGACGGAGGCGAACATCAACTATGGGCGCCTCAACATCGTGAACATCCAGGGCGGCGGCCAGCCCTTCGTCCAGGCGATGCAGCGCGGCGACATCGACCTCTTCATCGGCTGGGAGCCGTTCGAGAGCATGGCGATCCAGCAGGGCCTCGGCACGCGCCAGACCGCGCTCGACTACTCGAAGTCCAAGGCCGTCGGCGCCGAGCTCGGCATGGTCGGCGCGACGCGGGCGGCGATCGAGAACAAGCGCGAGGCGCTTCGCCGGCTCGTCTATGCCTATCTCCAGGCGCAGGCCGAGATGTCGGCTTCGAAGGAGGCGCTCGGCAACGCCATCGCTGCCTGGACCGGGCTCGACGCGCAGGTGGCGCGGGCAGTCGCCAATGACATGACGCTCGAGCAGTCGCTCACGCTCGCGCAGATCCAGGCCCAGGCGAAGGAGTTCCATCGCCTCGGCGTGCTGCAGCGCGACGTCTCTGGCGAGATGGCCCAGTTCTTCGACGAAAGCATCATCATGTCGGTGCGGCGCTGAGCCGCTGATGGCAGCGATCGCGCGCTCTTCCTCGCCTTCGCCCCTTCTCGGCCTTGCACTCCCCGCCGCGCTCGTCGCGGTGTGGGAGGTGCTCGGCCGCGCAGGGGTGGTTCCCCAGGGGATCCTGCCGGCGCCTAGCCTCGTCGCCGCCACCTGGTGGGACTGGGCCGTCGGGCCTTCCGGCATGGGGCTGAACCCCTATCTCGGCACCTGGTTCGAGACGGTGCTGTTCAGCGCGCGGCGCGTCTTCACAGGCTTCGCAGCGGCGATCGCCCTCGGCGTTCCGCTCGGCATCATGATCGGGTGGAACCGCCTCGTCGCCGGCGCGTTCGATCCGCTCATCCAGTCGCTCCGGCCCATCCCGATCACCGCCTGGCTGCCGTTCTCCATCGCGGTGTTCGGCATCCGCGATGCCGGGGCGGTGTTTTTGATCGGCCTCGGCGCCTTCTTCCCGATCGTCGTCAACACCACGGCCGGGGCGCGCGACACGCCGCGCAACCTGATTCGCGCCGCACGGATGATGGGGGCGTCGGAACGTCAGCTGCTGCTCCGCGTCGTGCTTCCCAACGCGCTTCCCGCGATCTTCACCGGCATGCGGCTGGGCCTGGGCATCGCCTGGACGGCCGTGATCGTGGCGGAGATCGTCGCGGTGAAGTCGGGCCTCGGCTACGTGCTGTGGGATGCCTACTACGTCGGACGGATGGACGTGGTGATCGCCGACATGGTCTCGATCGGCATCGCCGGCTTCCTGTCCGACCGCATCCTCGTCGCGATCGGCCATCGCGTGCTGCATTGGAAACAGTTCGGGGCGCGCTGAGATGGCGGCGGTCGACATCGCGGGTGTGCGGAAGGTCTTCGGCGGAAGGGCAGGGGAGGTCGAGGCGCTCGCCGCCATCGACATGGCGCTCGTGGAAGGCGAGTTCGCCTGCATCCTCGGCCCGTCGGGCTGCGGCAAGTCGACGCTTCTCAACATCATCGCCGGCTTCGAGGGGCTGACCGCAGGCGAGGCGCGGGTGTTCGGCGAGGGCGTTGCGAGGCCCGGGCCCGACCGCGCGGTGGTATTCCAGGAGGCGAGCCTCTTCCCCTGGCTCACCGTGTGGGACAACGTGACCTTCGGTCCCCGCATGCTCGGCCGGCCGAAGGAGGAAACCGACGCGCTCGCGCGCAAGTATCTCGGCCTCGTCGGCCTTGCCGGCTTCGAAAACCACCTGCCCGACCAGCTATCGGGCGGCATGAAGCAGCGCGTCGGCATTGCCCGCTGCCTGATCCTCTCCCCCCGCGTGTTCCTGATGGACGAGCCATTCGGCGCGCTCGATGCCCAGACGCGGATGCAGATGCAGGAGTTACTCCTGCATGTGTGGGACGAGACGCGCGGCACCGTGCTCTTCATCACCCACGACATCGACGAGGCGATCTTCCTCGCCGACACAGTCTATGTGATGACGGCGCGGCCGGGGCGCATCCGCTCGCGCATCCCGATCGACCTTCCCCGCCCGCGCACCATCGAGGTTCTGACCGACCCGCGCTTCAACGCGCTGCGCGCAGACATCCTGCACCAGATCCGCGAGGAGGCCTCGAAGGCGACGCGCGAGTTCGAGGAAGCGGAGAGGAGCGCGCGGCGATGAACGAGGCCGGCGTCGCGCCGGTGAAGGCGCTCGTGTTCGACGTGTTCGGCACGGTGGTCGACTGGCGCGGCTCGGTCGCGCGCGAGGTCTCTCTTGCGGCGCGCCGCCTCGGCGTGGAGACGGACGGCTTCGCGCTCGCCGATGCCTGGCGCGGCGAATACGCGCCCTCGATGCAGCGCGTCGCGCGCGGCGAGCTTCCCTGGACGGTGATCGACGACCTGCACCGCGCAGCGCTCGACCGACTTCTGCCCCGCTTCGGCCTCGGCGCAATGGACGAGGCCGCCCGTGCCGACCTGACGCTCGCCTGGCACCGGCTAGACCCCTGGCCGGACAGCGTCGCCGGACTGGCACGGCTGAAGCGGCGCTTCGTCATCGGCACCCTCTCGAACGGCAATGTGGCACTTCTCGTGAACATGGCCCGCCATGCCGGCCTGCCGTGGGACGTGATCTTCTCCGCAGAGACCTTCCGCGCCTACAAGCCCGACCCGCGCACCTATGACGGGGCCGCGGCGATGCTGAGGCTCGAGCCGGCGGAGGTGATGCTGGTCGCGGCCCACAACAACGACCTCGCCGCCGCGCAGGCGCGCGGGCTCGCCACCGGCTTCGTCGCGAGGCCGACCGAGTACGGTCCGGAGCAGGCCAGGGACCTGCATCCCGAGGGGGATTGGGACGTGGTCGCGCCGGATTTCTTGCGGCTGGCGGACGCTCTCGGCGCCTGAGGCCACTCAGCGACCAGGCAGGGCAACGCGCATCGTCCTGCCGCCATAGCCGTATCGTCGGTCACGGGCCTCCACGATCACGCTGCGGACGGCAGCCGGAATCGAGACCCCATACAGATCCCGGGTGAAGGGTTGCTCATCGGCGTGATCGTGGAAAAGCGTACGTTCCCCGAAAGCGGTGCCCGCTTCGTCCCTCACCCGGAAGCCATCGGCATAGCGCTCCGCGGTGTCGTACGGTGAGGAGATCGTCACGTCGAAATCGTACCGTCCGTCGCCTGACCGGCGAACCGAGACGCCCACGACATCAGGGAAGCGCTGCTCGGCCCGCGCCGCGGCAGGAATGAGCAGCATGCCCGTGAGAAAGGTGCGGCGAGGCGGAGGAGCCGCCATAAAAATCTCCTGGAATTTGCCGGTCGCAGGGTCGGCGATACTGCTCGAACCGGGCAAGGCAAGATGCCGTCAGGCGAATCAAATCACCGCGTGGCGAACGCGCGCAGACAGCCACTCGCTCACCACCACGGTGACGAGGATCAGCGCGAAGATCACCGTCACCTGCGGCCAGGCGAGGACGTTGATCGAGGCCTGGAGCTGCATGCCGATGCCGCCCGCACCGACGAGGCCGAGCACCGTCGCCTCGCGGATGTTGATGTCCCAGCGGAACACCGCGATGCCTGCGAAGGCGGGCATGATCTGCGGCACGATGCCCCAGGCAAGCACCTGCGCGCGGCCTGCCCCGGTTGCCGTGACGGCTTCCACCTGGGTGCGGTCGATCTCCTCGATCGCCTCGTAGAGCAGCTTGCCGATGAAGCCGATCGAGCGCAGCGCGATGGAGAGGATGCCCGCGAGCGTCCCCGGCCCGAACACGACGACCAGAAGCAGCGCCCAGATCAGCGAGTTGATCGAGCGCGAGGCGACGATGACGAAGATCGCGATGGGGCGCACGAGGAGCGCGCTCGGCGTCGTGTTGTGCGCGGCGAGGAACGCCACCGGCACGCCGAGCAGGATGGCGAGCCCCGTGCCGAGGGTCGCCATGTTGATCGTGTCCCACATCGGCTTCCAGAGCTGGTCGAGATAGCTCCAGCGCGGCGGGAACATCCGCCCGATCAGGTCGGCCCCCTGAGTCGGCGCGTCCCACACGAAGGCCCAGATCGTCGCCTGCGAGATGATCTCGAAGGAGGCGACGACGATGGCGACGCCGGCGAGCCAGGCGGCCCAGACGGCGAGGTCGCCCGACGTGGTCCGCCGCATCCAGGCCTTCTGGCCCGACGAGGTGCTGGCGACGGGCATCACTGCACCTTCCGGCGGATCCAGGACGAGGCGTATTCGCAGCCCATCACGATGACGATGATGATCAGCATGATGGCGGCGGCCGTATCGAACTCGTACCGCTCGAAGGCATTGTTCAACGTGTCGCCGATGCCGCCCGCGCCGACGAGGCCGAGCACGGCGCTCTCGCGGAAGTTGATGTCGAGCCGGTAGGCCGAGAGGCCGATGAAGCGGGGCAGCACCTGCGGCTGGATGCCCCAGGCGAGGAGCTGGAACCACGAGGCGCCGGTCGCGCGCACGGCCTCGGCCTGGGACGTCTCGATCTCCTCGATGTCCTCGGCGAGCAGTTTCGCCATGAAGCCGATCGTCGCGAAGGAGAGGGTGAGCATGCCGGCAAGCGGGCCGAACCCCACCATCGCGACGAAGACGATGGCGATGATGATCTCCTGGAAGGTCCGGCTCAGCGCGATCACGGCGCGGCAGAGGAGATAGATGGGAAGCGGGGCGAGGTTCCGCGCCGCACCGAGCGCGACGGGCACGGCGAGGATGATGCCGATCGCCGTCGAGACGACCGTCATGGTGATGCTCTCCAGCAGCCCCTCGGCGATCTCCTGGCGCTTGGTGATGAAGTCGGGCGGGAAGAACCCCGCGATGAAGCGCGCACCCCGCTCGAAGCCCTCCGCGGCGCGGGCCCAGTTGATCTCGAGCGTGCCGAAGGCGAGAGCCGCGTAGAGGATCGCGCCGAGATAGACGAGGTAGCGCGTCCAGGCGTTGTCGATCAGCGGCTTCGGCCGCCAGCGCCGCATCGGAGCGCCGGGGAGGGCGACGGCATCCATGCTCAGCCGGCGAGCTCCGTCTCTGCGTCGTCCTCGACCGCGGCGATGGTCTTGGACCAGTCCTCCTCGCCGTAGATCGTCGTCAGCACCGAGGGCGTGAGTCCGTCGGCCGGCCCGTCATAGACGATGCGCCCGCCCTGCAGCCCGACGATCCGCTGGGCAAAGGATTGCGCGAGCGCGACGTCATGGATGTTGATGATCGCGGCAAGCCCCCGCTCAGCGCAGAGCTCGACGATCAGCCGCATGATCTGCCGGCTCGTCTTGGGGTCGAGGCTCGCGGTCGGCTCGTCGACGAGGAGCAGTTCCGGGTTCTGCATCAGCGCGCGCACGATGCCGACGCGCTGCCTCTGCCCGCCCGAGAGTGCATCGGCACGCTTGTCGACCATGTGGTCGAGCCCGACGCGCTCGAGCAGCCGGAACGCCTCGGTGACGTCCTTCTGCGGGAACCGGCGGAACCAGCTCGTCCAGAACCCGACATAGCCGAGCCGGCCGGACAGCACGTTCTCCATCACCGAAAGGCGTTCGACGAGTGCGTATTCCTGGAAGATCATTCCCATCCGCCGGCGCGCGCGGCGAAGTGCGGCGGGGCCGAGGGCGGTGATGTCGTCGCCGTTCAGCACGACCCGTCCCGCCGTCGGCTCCACGAGGCGGTTGACGCAGCGGATCAGGGTCGACTTGCCCGCGCCGGAGGGGCCGATCAGCGCCATTACCTGGCCGTCGGGCACGGTGAGCGACACGTCGGTCAGCGCGAGGTCGCCCGTGGCGTAGCGTTTGGTGAGGCCTGAGATCTCGAGCATCGCCAAGGGGGCGGCGCTGGCGCCGCCCCCGTTCCCTGGTCAGCGGCAGGCGTAGGAGACGTTCATCGCCGCGTCGATGTCGCGCACCACCTTCCAGTGCTCCTGGTAGGTGATCGGCATGAACTTCTCCTGCGGCGGCTCGCTCTTCTCGAACTCGGCAAGCAGCGCGCTGCCTTCCCAGGGGAAGCTGAAGAACGCCTCGCGGATCTTCGCGGCGAGCTCGGGGCGGAGATTGTAGGCATGGCCGTAGCCGGTCGTCGGGAACGGATCGCTCTTGTAGATCGAGCGGATCTTCGAGCCGTCGACCGCGTTGCGCGCGACCATCCGCGTCATCACCGAGTTGGCGATCGCTGCGGCATCGTAGTCGCGGTTCGCCACGCCGATGATCGAGTTGTCGTGCCGCCCGGAGAAGGCCGGCTTGAAGTCGCGATCGGCGACCAGCCCGTAGGTCTGCTGCAGCAGCGCCGAGGGCGCCTTGAAGCCGGAGTTGGAGGTCTGCGACGTGAAGGCGACCGTCCGCCCGCGCAGGTCCTCCATGCGCTGGATCGGCCCGTCGGCCTGGACGATGAACTCCATGTTGTAGCCGAACTCGTTGGCGCGCGAGGCCATCATCGCGAAGGGAACGAAGCCGGCGCAGTTCACGGCGAGCGGATTGGAGCCGGTGTTGAAGCCGGTGATGTGCAGCCGGCCCGCGCGCATCGCCTCGATCTGCGCGGCGTTCGACTGCACCGAGAAGAACTGCACGCGCTTGCCGGTGACCTTCGCGAGATGGTCCATGAACCCCTGCCAGACGGAGCGGTACACGGCGGGGTCCTCGACGGGGGTGTAGGCGAAGATCAGGGTCGCGGGATCGATGAGCTGGCGTTCATCGGTCGGCGTGTCGGCGACGAGATCGCCATCGCGGTCGCAGAAGCGGGAATCGAGCGCGCCCCTCGGGCACTGTTCCTGCGCCGCAGCGGGGGCGGCAGCGAAGCCGCCGGCAAGGATGCCGATTGCGGCAAGCGTGGCGATTGGCTTCATCGAGTGGTCTCCCTGGTTCCCGGCCTTGTCTGCGAGGCCCTCCATCGGCGGGCTTTCGCTGCGGCGCACATAAGTGCCTCGGGTTATCCGGACAAATGACAGAACAATGACATGTGCGTCCAGCGCCGCGTCGCAGGTTCAGAACAACCTTCCACCGTTCGGAACCAGGAAGTCAGGGCGGACGAGCACGACGCCGCCCTCTTCGTCTGGGAAGCCGAGAACGAGGAATTGGCTCTCGAACCCGGCGATGCGCTTGGGCGGGAAGTTCACCACACCCGCCACCTGCCTGCCGATCAGCGCGTCGGGCTTGTAATGAACGGTGAGCTGCGCAGAGGTCTGCTTCGTGCCGATGCCGGGGCCGAAATCGACCCAGAGCTTGATCGATGGCTTGCGGGCCTCTGGGAAGGCTTGCGCATCCACGACGGTGCCCACGCGGATCTCCACGCGGGCGAAATCGTCCCATCCGATCTGCTGCGGTCTCGTCTCGTCCATGCCCGGCCCTCCCTCGGCCGCGTGATGATGCCGGGAGGCTCGGGCCCTGTCATGCGTCGTGGCGTCTCTAGCCAGGCGGGTTGACGCGCGGCGCGAGGCCGGGCGCACTCCCGTCAGAACCGATCGGAGGGATGGATGGGCAGGTTCCCAGGCTTCGGGCTCCAGGGCATGCGGGCGCTCGTCACCGGCGCGAGCCGCGGCATCGGCCGGGCCGCGGCAGAGGCGATGGCCGAGGCCGGCGCTCATGTGGTGCTCGCTGCCCGGGCGAAGGAGGACCTCGACGAGGCCGTCGCCGGCATCCGGGCCGGAGGCGGCTCGGCCGAGGCGCTCGTGCTCGACGTCACCGACACCGAGGCCGTGCGAGGGGCCGTCGCCGCAACCGGGCCGTTCGATGCGCTGTTCAACAATGCCGGCATCAACCGCCCGCTGCCCTTCCTTGAGGTCGACGAGGCGACCTATGACGACCTCTACGGCGTGAACGTGCGCGCCGCCTTCTTCGTCGCCCAGGCCGTGGCGAAGGGCATGGTCGATGCCGGCCGGGGCGGGGTGATCGTCAACACCTCCTCGCAGATGGGGGTCGTCGGCGGGCCGAACCGCGCCGTCTATTGCGGCACCAAGCACGCCGTGGAGGGCATGACCAAGGCGATGGCGGTGGAGCTCGCGCCGCTCGGCATCCGCGTCGTCACGGTCGGCCCGACCTTCGTGGAGACCGCTCTTGCCGCCAAGGCCTTCGCCACGCCGGAGGCCCGGGCCGGCATCGTCTCGCGCATCCCGATGGGCCGGCCGGCCACCGTCGAGGAGGTGGCGCAGACCGTCGTATTCCTCTGTTCGCCTGCCGCCGCGATGGTCACCGGCACGCATCTTCTGGTCGATGGCGGCTGGACCGCGCAGTAGCCCCGTGGCATCAGCGACACGCTGACCGGAGGAAAGGGGAGAGAGGCATGGCGGTGGCAGGTTCGGAAACGCGGTTCCCGACGACGCCGAGCTTCCGGCTTGACGGCCAGAAGGCGCTGGTGACGGGGGCGAGCAAGGGCATCGGCCGCGCCATCGCGATCGCCTATGCGGAGGCAGGAGCCGACGTCGTTCTCGCCGCCCGCTCCCTGCCCGAGATGGAGGCGACGGTCGATGGGCTTGCGCGCAAGGGGCTCAAGGCGCGCGCCTTCGCCCTCGACGTGACCGACCGCGAGGCCGTCCGTGCCATGGTCGCGAAGCATGGGCCGTTCGACATCCTGCTCAACAACGCCGGCACGAACATCCGCGAGCCCTTCCTCGAGGCCAAGGACGCCTCCGTCGATGCGCTGATCGACCTCAACATCCGTGCCGCCTTCACCGTGGCCCAGGCCGTCGCGCAGGGCATGGTGTCGGCGGGGCGGCGCGGGGCGATCGTCAATCTGTCCTCGGTGAACGGCCATGTCGCGGGCATCAACCGCTCCGTCTACACCGCAACGAAGCACGCGCTCGAGGGGCTGACCAAGGCGATGGCGGCGGAACTCGGCCCGCACGGCATCCGCGTCAACGCCATCTGCCCGACCTTCATCGAGACGCCGCTGACGGCGGGCGTGCTGTCGGACGAGGCGTTCATGGCGCGCGCTGTGCGGGCGATCCCGTTGGGCCGCATCGGCCAGGTGGAGGACATCATGGGCGCCGCGGTGTTCCTCGCAGCGCCTGCCTCGGGGCTGATCAGCGGTGCCTCGCTTCTGATTGATGGCGGCATGTGCTGTCTTTGACACGAGAAGGAATCGATCCGGATGCGTGACTTCCATTCCCCGGGCCGGAGCCCCGCACGCGGCACGCGCGGCATGGCGGCGACCTCGATGCCTGTCGCGACGCTCACCGCGCTCGACGTGCTTCGCTCGGGCGGCAACGCGCTCGACGCCGCGGTCGCGGCCTGCGCCGTGCTCGGCGTGGTTGAGCCGCATTCCACAGGCATCGGCGGGGACTGCTTCTGCCTCTATGCGCCTGCCGGCACGGGCCGCGTCATCGCCATGAACGGCTCGGGCAAGGCGCCAGGTGGCGCGACGATCGACTGGTTCGAGGGCCAGGGCATCGCGGCGCTCGACGCGCTGTCTGCGCATGTCGTCACCGTTCCGGGCGCGGTGCGCGCCTGGGAGGCGCTGGTGGCAGCGCACGGGCGGAAGGGGCTCGATGAACTGCTCCAACCCGCGATCCGTCTCGCCGAGGACGGCCACCCGGTGCATGACCGCGTGGCGGCGGACTGGGCGCAGTCGGTCGAGAAACTCGCGGCCGACCCCGACAGCCGCACCCGCTTCCTGCGCGACGGCGCGGCACCGCGCGCGGGGCACGTGTTCCGCCAGCCCGAGCTTGCCGAAACGCTGCGGCGCATCGCGCGCGAGGGCGCCAAGGGGTTCTACGAGGGGCCGGTCGCGGCAGACATCGTCGCCAAGCTCCGCTCCATCGGTGGGCTGCACACCGAGGAGGATTTCGCCAACGCAACGGCCGAGTTCGTCACGCCGATCAAGGCAGCGTGGAAGGGCCACGAGATCTACCAGTGCCCGCCCAACGGCTCCGGCCTTCTCGTGCTGATGCTCGCGGGCATGCTCGAGGGCTACGCACCCGCGGAGGCCGGGGCGATGTCGGCAGAACGGTGGCACCGCCACATCGAGGCGGCGCGGCTCGTCTACCGCGACCGTGACGCCTTCCTCGCGGACCCCGCGCAGGTCGACGTGCCTGTGGCGAAGCTGACGAGCCCCGAGTATCTCGCCGCCCTGCGCAAGCTCATCGACCCGAAGGCGGCGATGCGCGAGTTGCCGCCCGCGGGCCTCGCCGAGGTGCTGCCCGCCCATGCCGACACGGTCTATCTCTGTGTGGTGGACGGCGAGGGGAATGCCTGCTCGTTCATCAACTCGCTTTTCCAGAGCTTCGGCTCCGGCATCCTCGCCCCCGGCTCTGGCGTGATGCTGCACAATCGCGGCTTCGGCTTCCGGCTCGAGCGCGGCCACCCCAACTGCATCGCGCCTGGCAAGCGGCCGATGCACACGATCATTCCGGGCATGCTGATGAAGGACGGCCGTGCCGTAATGCCGTTCGGCGTGATGGGCGGCCACTACCAGCCTATGGGGCAGACCTCGTTCCTCTCGAACGTGTTTGACTACGGCATGGACATCCAGGAGGCGCTCGACGCGCCGCGGCTCTTCCCCTGGGCAGGCAAGGTGCAGGCAGAGACGGGCATTCCGGCAGCCACCCTCGACGTCCTCGCGCGGATGGGCCACACGCCGGAGCTGATCGACAAGCCGCATGGCGGCGGCCAGGCGATCTGGATCGACCACGAGGCCGGCGCGCTCGCCGGCGGCTCCGATCCGCGCAAGGATGGCTGCGCGATGGGCTACTGAGCCGCGCGCTGCACAGAAGGGAGGGCGTCACCATGACCGACACGGCACTCTGCGACCTCAGCGCGATCGAGCAGCGCAGGCTGATCGGCCGGCGGGCGATCAGCCCCGTCGACCTGCTCGACGCGCATCTCCGTCGGATCGAGCAGGTGAACCACGCCGTCAACGCCGTCGTCTCGATCGACGAGGGGATGGCGCGCTCGGCCGCGAAGGCGGCCGAGGCGGCCGTGGTGAAGGGAGAGGCACTGCCGCTGCTGCACGGGCTCCCCGTCGGCATCAAGGACCTCGAGGAGACGAAGGGGCTGCGCACCACCTATGGCAGCCCGCAATACGCAGACTTCGTGCCCGAGGCAGATTGCGGGATGGTGGCGAACCTTCGCGCCGCCGGCGCGATCATCCTCGGCAAGACAAACACGCCCGAGTTCGGCGCCGGCGCAAACACCGTCAACCCCGTGTTCGGGCCGACCGGCAACCCGTTCGACCCCGCGCGCTCCTGCGCCGGCTCGTCCGGCGGCTCTGCGGTCGCCCTCGCGACCGGCATGGTGCCGCTCGCCTCCGGCTCCGATCTTGGCGGGTCCTTGCGCAACCCTGCGGCCTATTGCGGTATCGTCGGCTACCGGCCGTCGCCCGGCCTCGTGCCCTCTGAGAAGCGCGGGCTCGGCTGGTATCCCTCCTCGATGCTCGGGCCGATGGCGCGCTCGGTGCCAGACCTCGCCTTCATGCTCGCGGCCATGGCCTCCGACGACCCGCGCGACCCGCTTTCGCGCGCCGTATTCGGGCGTAGGATGGTCGAGCAGGACGAGTTCCACCCGCTGAAGGAGCAGGACCCCGGCACGCTGCGCGTCGCCTACACGCCGGATTTCGGCGTCGCGCCGACCTCGAACCAGGGGCGTGCCCTGTTCGCCGATCGTATCGGCCGCTTCAAGGGCATCTTCCATTCGGCGAGCGAGGGCAGCCCCGACATGAGCGGGGCCGACCGTGCCTTCGGCGTGCTCCGCGCCGAGGCGTTCCTCGCCAAGCACCTGCCCGTCTACAACACCGCCCGGCACATGCTCGGGCCCAACGTGATCGAGAACGTGGAGGAGGGGCTTCGCTACACGCTTGCCGACATGGCCGAGGCGCACACGCTCCACACGGCGATCTACCGGCGCACCGGCGCCTTCTTCAAGGATGTCGACCTGATCATCTCGCCGGCGATGACGGTTCAGCCGACATTGTGGACCGAGCTCGCCCCGCGCGAGATCGATGGCAGGAAGCTCGCCACGTACTACTCGTGGCTCGCGCTTCCCTACGCCGTGACGCTGTCGACGCATCCTGCCATCGTGCTGCCCTGCGGCGTCGATGAGCGCGGCCTGCCTTTCGGCATCCAGATCGTCGGGCCGCGCGGCGGCGATGCGTTCGTTCTTGCCGCCGCCGCGGCGATCGAGCGCGCGCTTGCCGGCATTCCGGCCTGCGCGCGCCCTGTGCCGAACCTCGATGCGCTCTCCCACGCGCCCTCGATCCACACCCTGCCGGGTGCGGACATGCTCGCCCATGTCGGCAAGGCGGCGTGACTGTTGCCGCCGGGGCGCACAGGGATAGGATCAGGCCATGAGCACGAACCCTGAACGACGCGGCATGCACGACATGGGCGGCGACCCGGACCATCGATGGTCCGGCCCCGTGCCGCGGGCGGAGCATGTCCTCGCGCCGTGGGAGAAGGAGGTGGACGCGATCCGCACCCTGCTCGGCCGCAAGGGGCTCCAGACCGCCGATGAGCTCCGCCTCGGCATCGAGAGCCTCTCGGGCGAGGACTATGCGCGGCTGTCCTACTACGAGCGCTGGCTCCGCTCCGTCGTGCACACAATGGAGGTGAAGGGCATCCTGAAGCCGGGGGCGCACGCGGCGAAGGTGGCCGAGCTGAAGGCCAGGCGGCCATGAGCGCCCGCTTCCGACCGGGAGATCGTGTGCGCGTCACGGCGGAGCGGCCCGCCATCTCCATCGGCCGGGCGCACATCCGCACGCCGCACTACGTTCGCGGGCAGGACGGGATGATTGCCGAGGTGATGGGCCCTTTCCGGAACCCCGAGGGGCTCGCGACGGGCGGAGACGGGCTGCCGATGCAGGTTCTCTACCGCGTGCGGTTCCCGCAGCCGCAGCTCTGGCCGGGTTACGCCGGCCCCGCGAAGGACACGCTCGAGGTCGAGATTTACGAGCACTGGCTGGAGCCGATCCATGCCGCATGACGGACACGACCATCACCACGACCATCAACACGACCATGCACCGCCGCCGGACGATCCGTCATTCTCGTCCGACCAGGCGCTCGGTGCGCGCGCGCTGAGGCTCCTGCTCGAGGAGGCCGGCGTGCTCGAACCTGGCGAGGTCGCCCGGCAGATCGACAGGATGGACGGCATCACCCCCTCCATGGGCGCGTCCGTCGTCGCGCGCGCCTGGGTCGACCCGGCCTTCCGCAAGCGGCTGATCGAAACCCCCGTCGCTGCCTGCACAGAGATGGGCATCGACCTTCAGGGGACGCATCTGCACGTCGTCGAGAACACGGCGTCGGTGCACAACGTGATCGTCTGCACCCTCTGCTCCTGCTACCCGAAGCCGCTGCTCGGCATTCCGCCCGACTGGTACAAGTCGTACGAATACCGGGCGCGCGCGGTCATCGAACCGCGCGCCGTGCTCGCCGAGTTCGGCGTCGCCATTCCCGACAGCGTCGAGGTGCGGGTGCACGACAGCACCGCCGATCTCCGCTACCTCGTGCTTCCCGCCCGGCCGCAAGGCACGGAGGGGTGGAGCGAGGAGAAGCTCGCCGCGATCGTCACGCGCGACAGCATGATCGGCACGGCCATTCCAAAAGCCTGATACCGTCTGGGGGGACACACCATCATGACCATCGCTCGACGCCGCCTGCTCGGCACCGCAGCCGCGCTGCCTGTCGCCGGCCTCGCCGCGCCCGCCATCGCGCAGTCAGGCCCGCTGAAGATCGGCATGATCACCACGCTTTCGGGGCCGGGTGCCGCGCTCGGCAACGACATCCGCGACGGGTTCAACCTCGTTGTGAAGAACGCGGGCGGGCGGCTCGGGGGCGTTCCCGTCGAGGTGGTCGTCGCCGATGACGCGCTGAGGCCGGAGAACGGCCGCGCAATCGCCGAGCGCATGGTTCGTCGCGAGCGCATCGGCGTGCTCACCGGCATCGTCTTCTCGAACGTGATGCTGGCGGCAGCGCCGGTGATCCTGCCCTCCGCGACCTATGTCAGCGCCAATGCGGGGCCGAGCCAGCTCGCGGGCGAGCAGTGCAACGCCAACTACTTCAACGTCGCCTGGCAGAACGACAACCTGCATGAGGCGGTCGGCCAGTACGTGACACAGAAGGGGCTCCAGAAGGCCTTCCTCGTCGCGCCGAACTACCCGGCGGGGCGCGACGCGCTCACTGGCTTCAAGCGGTTCTTCAAGGGCGAGGTGGTGAGCGAGACCTACACGCGTCTCGACCAGCTCGACTATGCGGCCGAGCTCGCCGCGATCCGCTCCGCCGCGCCCGATGCCGTCTACATCTTCCTCCCGGGTGGCTTGGGCATCAACTTCATCAAGCAGTATGCGGCGGCGGGCCTGCGCGCGCGTACGCCTCTGTTCGGCCCCGGCTTCTCGTTCGACCAGGACGTGCTTCCCGCCGTCGGTGACGACGCGCTCGGGTGCTTCAACTCCTCGCAATGGGCGCTCGACCTGCCGCTGCCGGCGAACCGCCAGTTCGTCGATACGTTCGAGGCGGAGTACAGGCGGCTGCCGAGCCTCTATGCCAGCCAGGGCTATGACGCGGCATTGCTGATCGGCTCGGCGATCGCTGCGACGCGCGGGCGGGTGGGTGACCGCGCGGCCTTCGCGGCAGCGCTGAAGCGGGCGGATTTCCAGTCCGTTCGCGGGTCGTTCAAGTTCGGCAACAACAACCACCCGATCCAGACCATCTACATGCGCGAGGTGGTGAAGGACGGGCAGGGTCGCGTGGTGAACCGCACGATCGCAACCGCCTTCGAGGCTCACCAGGACGCCTACGCCGCGCAGTGCAAGCTGCCGGCCTGACACCGGCGCGGGGGGCACGGCCCCCCGCCACCTGAGATGACCGCGACCCTTTTCGCCGAGCAGACGCTGAACGGGCTCCAGTTCGGCGTCATGCTGTTCCTGATGGCTGCCGGGCTCACCCTGATCTTCGGCATCATGGACGTGATCAACCTCGCCCATGGCAGCCTCTACATGGCCGGCGCCTTCGTCGGCGGGACCGTGACGGCGCGCACCGGCTCGTTCCTGCTCGGCGTCGTCGCCGGTGCTGCGGCCGGCGCGCTCATCGCGCTCCTGCTCGAGCTCACGGTCATCCGAAGGCTCTACAGGCGCGACCATCTCGACCAGGTGCTCGCGACCTACGCGCTTATCCTCACCTTCAACGAGGGGGTGAAGGTGATCTGGGGCCCTGCGCCGATCTTCCTTGCGGCACCCGAGATGCTTTCCGGGACCGTGGAGATCCTGCCCGGCGTTCCCTACCCGGCCTATCGGCTGGCCGTGATCTGCGCCGGCGTGGCCGCTGCCCTCTTCCTCGGCTGGCTGATCGGGCGGACGCGCACGGGCATGCTGATCCGCGCCGGCACGACGCATCGCGAGACGGTGCAGGCGCTCGGCGTCGATGTCGGCGTTCTGTTCGCCCTCGTCTTCGCCATCGGCGGCGCGCTTGCGGGGCTCGCCGGCGTCATGGCGGGACCTGTCCTTGCCGTGCAGGTCGGCATGGGCGAGCAGATCCTCATCCTCGCCTTCGTCGTCATCGTCGTCGGCGGCCTCGGCAGCGTGAAGGGGGCGATGGCCGGCGCCCTGCTCGTTGGGCTTGCCGATACCTGGGCGCGCGCCTTCTTGCCCGTGCTCCTGCGCGGGCTGCTGCCGCCTTCCTCGGCCGACCAGGTGGCCGCCAATCTCGGCTCGGTGGCGGTCTATCTCCTGATGGCGGTGGTGCTCGCGGTGCGGCCGCAGGGGCTCTTTCCCCGCCATGCGTGAGCGGCTCGCCGCTGCGATCGGGCTCTGCCTCCTCGTCGCGGCACCGTTCGTTCTCGAGGCGATGGACGAGGCGTTCCTGCTCTCGGTGCTGACACGCATGCTCGCCTACGCGCTCGCCGCCGCGGCGCTCGACCTCGTGCTCGGCTATGGCGGGATGGTGAGCTTCGGCCATGGCGCCTTCCTCGGCACCGGCGCCTATGTCGCGGGCGTGCTGCTGCACCACCGGTCGGACGGCTCGGCGCTGGTCGCCTGGCCGGTGCGCATCGGCGGAACGGCGGAGGCGCTGATCGCCTGGCCGGCCGCTGCGCTCGTCTCGGGCCTGCTCGCCGCCGCGATCGGCGCGATCAGCCTGCGCACCCGCGGCGTGCACTTCATCATGATCACGCTCGCCTTCGCGCAGATGGTGTTCTTCCTCGTCCTCGCCCTGCCGCAATACGGCGGGACGGACGGGCTGATGGTGCCGGGGCGGAACGTTCTCGCCGGTGCCTCGCTCGAGGGCGACGCGCCGCTCTACTGGGTCGCGCTCGCGCTTCTCGTCGCCTTCCTCGCCTTCGGCCGCTCCACCATGGCCGCCCGCTTCGGGCTTGCTCTGCGCGGCGCAAGGATGAATGAGCGGCGGGCGCTTGCTCTCGGCGTGCCGGTCTATCGCCTCCGCCTCGCGGCCTTCACCCTGTCGGGCGCCGTGGCAGGGCTTGCAGGCGCAGTGCTCGCCAACCAGTCCTCCTTCGTCTCGCCCGACCTGCTCTCCTGGCAGCGCTCGGGAGAGCTGATGGTGATGGTGATCCTCGGCGGGCAGGGAACGCTGTTCGGCCCCGTGCTCGGCGCCATCGCGCTTCTCGCCGCAGAGGAGGAGCTCGCCGCGATCACCGAGCACTGGATGCTCATCCTCGGTCCCGCGCTGCTGCTGGTGGTGCTGTTCTTCCGAGGCGGGCTCTGGCCGCTGATCGCGGGGAAGCGTGGCGATGGCTGAGGCGGTGCTCGAGGCGAGGGGGCTGACGCGGCGCTTCGGCGCGCTCGCGGCGAACGAGGATGTCTCGCTCGCCATCGCGCCCGGCGAGTGCCATGCCGTGATCGGCCCGAACGGAGCGGGGAAGTCGACGCTCGTGGCGATGCTCGCGGGCGAGCAACGGCCGGATGCCGGCAGCGTGCTTCTCGCCGGCGAGGACGTGACGGCGCTTGGCGCGGCGCGGCGAGCGCGGCGCGGCATCGCGCGCAGCTTCCAGGTCACCCAGCTCTGCCGCGACCTCTCCGTGCGCGAGAACGTCATGCTCGCGGTGCAGGCAGCGGAGGGACGGCACTGGGGCTTCTTCCGCCCCGCGCACAGCGATGCCGCGCTGACCGTGACGGCCGATGCTTCGCTCGCCGCAGCGGGGCTGGATGCGCGCGCCTCGTCTCCCGCAGCACTGCTCAGTCATGGCGAGCAGCGCCAGCTCGAGCTTGCCATCGCCCTTTCGCAGGCCCCGCGCGTCCTGTTGCTCGACGAACCCGCCGCAGGACTTGGCGCGGCAGAGACGGCGGCGCTCGCCTCCCGGCTCGCGGCGCTAAAGGGGCGGCTCGCCATGCTGCTGGTCGAGCACGACATGGACACGGTGTTCGCCCTGGCGGACCGCATCACCGTTCTTGCCGGTGGGCGCGTGATCGCCACCGGCAGGCCTGGCGAGATCCGCGCCGACCGTGCCGTGCGCGAGGCCTATCTCGGCGATGTCGTCGATGCTTGAGGTTGCCGGCATCGAGACGTTCTACGGCGCAGCGCAGGCGCTGTTCGGCGTCTCGCTGTCGGTGCGCGAGGGCGAGGCGATCGCCCTCGTCGGCCGCAACGGCATGGGCAAGACGACGACGATCCGCTCGATCCTCGGCCTCTCCCGTCCGCGTGCCGGCACGATCCGCTTCGCGGGGAGGCAGCTCGCCGGGCTCGCCCCGAACCGGATCGCCAGGCTCGGCATCGGCCTCGTTCCGGAGGGGCGGCAGGTTTTCCCGACGCTCTCGGTGCGCGAGAACCTCGTCGCCACGGCGCGGCCGGGGCCATGGACCGAGGCACGCGCCACCGCACTCTTCCCACGGCTCGCGGAACGCGCTGCGCAATCGGCGCGCACGCTGTCGGGTGGCGAGCAGCAGATGCTCGCCATCGGCCGCGCCCTGATGACCAACCCGCGCCTCCTGATCCTCGACGAGGCGACGGAGGGCCTCGCACCGCTCGTGCGCGCGGAGATCTGGTCTGTGCTCGCGCGGCTGAAG
The DNA here is from genome assembly GCF_007644105.1 of Elioraea rosea. Taxonomy (GTDB): domain Bacteria; phylum Pseudomonadota; class Alphaproteobacteria; order Acetobacterales; family Acetobacteraceae; genus Elioraea_A; species Elioraea_A rosea. The sequence continues at coordinate 54,333 of NZ_VFAC01000014.1, forward strand.
CAGGAGGGGCTTTCCATCCTCGTCGTCGACAAGGACGTGCGCGCGCTTGCCGCGCTGGCCGACCGGTTCACCGTCCTCGAGAAGGGTCGCGTGGTGTGGGAGGGACCCGGCACGGCCCTGCTGGCCGACGCAGCGCTGATGCATGCCAAGCTTGGAGTGTGATGATGGCCGAGCCCGATCTCGCCTTCGGATACCTGGAGAAGCAGTACGCCACGGTGCCGATGGTGCCGGACTATCCCGCCATCGCCGCGCGCTGGGCCAAGGCATCGGCAGAGGCGGTGCTGCGCCACAAGCCCGTCTCTCTCGCCTACGGCACAGGGGAGCGGCGGATGGTCGACGTGTTCCGCCCCGAAGGCGTGGCCGAGCCGCCGGTGCTCTTCTTCATCCATGGCGGGTACTGGCAGAGGCGGCACAGGCGCGACTTCGCCTTCATCGTCGAGCCATGGCTCGCAAGTGGCATCGCGGTCGCCATGCCCGGCTATCCGCTCTGCCCGGAAGTGTCGCTCGCCGCGCTCATCGAGGACGTGAAGACGGCGACCGTCACGCTCTGGCGCGAGGCGCCTGCGCTGGGGCTCTCGCGCCGCTGGCTCGTCGGCGGCCACTCGGCCGGCGGGCATCTCGCCGCGACACTGATGGCAACCGACTGGGCCGTGCGCGGCGCGCATGACCTCGCCTTCGCCGGCTGCCTGCCGAGCTCGGGCGTGTTCGACCTGCCGCCGCTGCTCGGCACCACGTTGAACGTCGCGCTCGGCCTCGATCTTCCCGAGGCCAGCCGGCTGTCTGCGCTGTACCTCTCCCCGCCCAGGGGCGCGCGGGTGATCGCGGCGGTCGGCGGGGCGGAGAGTGCCGAGTTCCTTCGCCAGTCCCAGGGCCTCGCCCGGCGCTGGACGCGTGCGGGCGCGGAGGCGGCCGCGCTCGAGCTGCCTGGGCGGAACCATTTCACCGTACAGGATGCCTGGGCCGAGCCCGAGGGAGCGCTATTCGCCGCCGCGCTCGGGCTGCTCGGGCGGTGAGCCGCCGAGCCTTCGCTCAACCCAGGCATAGACGCGGTAGAGCGGGCTGACGAAGAGGTTGCAGACGAGCAGCCGCACCAGGTGGAAGCCGAGCACCAGCGGCACGCCGAGATTCATCACCTTCGCCGTGATCGCCATCTCCGGCAGCCCGCCGGGCGCGGTGCCGAGAAGTGTCGCCGGAACAGGCAGGTCCGCGATGGCGACGCAGGCGAGCCCGATCAGGATCGACAGCACCGTCAGCAGCAGGAAGTTCACCACGGACGCGACGAGCAGCCTGCGGCTCTTCAGCAGGAACTCGCGCGTCAGACGCGTGCCGAGGCTCGCGCCCATCGCCACCTGCGCGGCGTCGATCAGCACCGGAGGCAGGCCGGTGAGCGGCGTGTCGGCAACCGCGAGCGTGAGCGAGACAAAGACCGGGCCCATCATCCACGGGTTGGCGATGCCGGTGCGCTGCGTCGCCAGCGCGCCGGCCGTCGTCAGCGCGAGCAGCACCGGAACCAGCGCCCAGGCGATCGGCGGCGCGGTGAAGGAGAACACATCCCCGCCAGGGCTCGCGAGAAGCCCCATCGCGAGCGGGTAGGTGAGCACCACGAACACCATCCGCAGCGTCTGCGCGAGCGTCACGGTCGGGACCGAGGCGCCGGCGCGCGCGGCGAGAACGATCATCGCGATGATGCCGCCGGGAACGGAGACGAAATAGGCGGTCTTGGTGTCCATGTGCCCGATGCGGGCGGTGACGCGCGAGACGGCCGCGCCAGCGAGCACCGAGGCGAACGCCGCGCCGACGAGGATGGGAAGCGAGGTCGCGAGCGCGGCAAGGACGGGCGGGGTAAAGGCCTGGCCAAAGCTCGTGCCGAACACGATCAGCGCAGCCGGCCGGAACACCGCCGGCGTGGCGAGGCTCCGCCCCGTCATCCCGACGGCGGCGACGGCGACCATCGCGCCGATCATCCAGGCAAGCGGCACCCTGAGCAGGTGCGCGAGATAGCCGCCGGCCGCGGCCAGGGCGAGGGTTCCGGCGTAGAGCGCGAGGCGCTTGGGCGAAAGGTCGGGCTTCGCCAAGCCCGCTAGTCCTCGCCTCCCGCGCCTGCGGCGGAGGCGCCACCGGAGGCACCGGAGAAGGCATTGAAGGTGATGAGCGTGAACGTGTCCTTCACGCCCGGCAGGCGCTGGACGAACTCGGTCACGAACAGGCCGGGGTCCTGGCCAGGCTCGAGGTAGAACTTCCCGAGCAGGTCGTACTGGCCGGAGATCGAGTAGATCTCGCTCACCTCCGGAATGCGGTCCACCGCCTCGCGCGCCGTCTCGTAGGCGCGGCCCATCTCGCACTTGATCAGGACGAACAGCGGTCGCATCCGAGGCCCTCCGGGTTGGTCCCCGACACTATGGGCGGGGGCGGGGAGGGACAAGTCGATGTGCCTCCGCCCCGCACGTTGTCCACCCCGTCCCGTGCCTTCGACAGGCTCAGTAGAAGAAGCGTTCCTCGACGACCTTGCCGCCGCGCACCGTGTAGAGGCCGATCTCGTTCATCCGGATCCGCTCGCCGTCGGCCTTGCGCGTCACGTCGACGGCGAAGCGAAGCGCGAACTGGTCTCCGTTCACGTACGGCCCGGTCGTCTCGACGCTGTGGATGTCGTGGTTCGCGTACCACCATGCCGACTTGGCCAGCACCGCCGCGCGACCCTCCACCCGGGCCATGTCGCCCTCGGCGGCCTCGATGCTGACGATGTCGTCGGACCAGTAGCGCTCGCCCGCGTCCTCGTGGCGGCCAGCCTTGCAGAGTTCGGCAAAGGCCTCGGCAATCTCACGTGTCGTCATCCGTCCCTCCCTGATCGACAGGCGTGCAGGCTAGCCGACGCCGCGAGGTACGGTCGACACCCGCTGGCGTGATGCTTGCATGACGGGGCGACGGCCGCGGCCGGTTCGCATCACCTCGACGCGGTGCCGGGGATGTTGCCCGCGAGCGGCCGAGGGGAGAGACTGGGCACATGGACGCGTCAGAGGTGCAGACTGCCGATCCGCGCGACAGGGGCGGGCCTGCCCAACCCCTGCTCATCGTGCGCGACCTGAAGAGGCACTTCCCGATCAAGGGCGGCCTGCTCAACCGCGCCGTCGGCACCGTCCAGGCGGTCGATGGCGTCTCGTTCTCGGTGATGAAGGGCGAGACGCTCGGCATCGTCGGCGAATCGGGTTGCGGCAAGTCGACCACCGCACGGCTTCTCATGCGTCTGATCGAGCCAGACAGCGGCGAGGTCATCTTCGACGGCGAGCCCGTGGGCCCCGGCGGCATGGCGCTCTCCGAGATGCGCCGGCAGATCCAGATGGTGTTCCAGGACAGCTACGCCTCGCTGAACCCGCGCCTGCCGATCGAGGACAGCATCGCATTCGCGCCGACCGTGCATGGCGTGCCGAAGGCCAAGGCGCGCGCCCGCGCGCGCGACCTGCTCGCCGCCGTGGGCCTCGCGCCGGAGCAGTTCGCCCGCCGCTACCCGCACGAGCTCTCCGGCGGGCAGCGCCAGCGCGTCAACATCGCCCGCGCGCTCGCGCTCGAGCCGCGCGTGATCGTGCTCGACGAGCCGGTGAGCGCGCTCGACAAGTCGGTCGAGGCGCAGGTGCTGAATCTGCTCGTCGACCTCAAGCGCGACTTCCACCTCACCTACGTGTTCATCAGCCACGATTTGAACGTGGTGCAGTTTATCTCCGACCGCGTGCTGGTGATGTATCTCGGCCAGGTCGCCGAGGTCGGGCCGGTGGAGGACATCTACGGCGCGCCGCGGCACCCCTATACCCGCGCGCTGCTCGCCTCGCGCCCGTCGATGGACCCGGCGAAGCGGATGACCGAGCCGCCGCTGACGGGCGATCCGCCGAACCCGATCAACCCGCCCTCCGGCTGCCGCTTCCGCACGCGCTGCGCCTTCGCCGAAGCCGTGTGCGCAGAGCGCGTGCCGGTGCTCGCGGGTCTCGTTCCGCACGATTCGCATCTCGCCGCCTGCCACATGGCGGCCGCTGGCAGCGGCCACAGCCGCGCCCCCACGTGAAGGAGTCCTCCATGGCGACACTCGACGCGGCCGCGGTGAAGGCGGTGCTCGAAGGAATCCACGGCATCGCGGTAACGGAAGCGCGCGCGGGCGAGATCGCGCGCGACGTCACCGTGCTCGTCGAGGGCGTGCGCAAGGCCTCCGCGCGGCTCGCCTTCGAGGACGAGCCTCAGGCCTTCCGCGCGGTGCTCGCGGCGAACGCGCCGCGCTCATGACCGACATGCCGCAGGCAGGGGCGGAGACGCTGACGGACGCCCTCGCCGCGCTCGCGCATGGCCGCACCACAGCAGACGCGCTGGTCGAGCAGGCGATCGCGCGCGCCGAAGCCTGGCAGCCGCACATCAACGCCTTCATCCGCCTCGATGCGGAGGAGGCGCGCGCGGCCGCACGCCAGCCCCGCCCGGGCGCGCTGTCCGGCATCCCGCTTGCGCACAAGGACATGTACTACCGTCAGGGGCGCGTCAGCACCTGCGGCACCGCGCTGCGGCGCGACTGGGTCGCCCCCGTCACCGCCGCCGCGCTCGAGCGTCTCGACGGCGCGGGTGCGATCGACCTCGGCACGCTGACGATGAACGAGTGGGCCGGCGGTGCCACCGGCCACAACATCCATTTCGGCGACACGGCGAACCCGTGGAACCCGGCGCACGTCACGGGCGGGTCCTCCGCCGGAAGCGGCGCTGCGGTGGCCGCAGGCATCGTGTTCGCCGCGCTCGGCTCCGACACCGGCGGGTCGATCCGCATCCCCGCCGCCTGCTGCGGGGTCGCGGGGCTCAAGCCGACTATGGGGCGCGTCTCGCGCTACGGCGCGATGCCGCGGGCCTGGAGCCTCGACTGCGTCGGCCCGCTCGCGCGAACGGTCGAGGATGTCGCCGCCGTGATGGCGGTGATCGCTGGGCCGGACGCGCGCGACCCGACGAGCGAGGAGGTTCCAGTCCCCGATTACCTCGCCGCCGCGCGCGAGGATGCCGCGGGCATGGTGCTCGGCATTCCGGAAGGCTGGTTCTTCGACGACCTCGCACCCTCGGTCGCCACAGCGCTCGAGGCCGCGCGCGCTGTGTTCGGGCGCATCGGCGTGCGCGTCGTGCCCGTCCGCCTGCCGGATATCGACCGCATCCTGACGCTCCAGGCTGTCGTGACGGTCACCGAGGCCGCGACGATCCATGCGCGCATGATGGCCGAGCATCCCGGCGCCTATGCGTCGGGCCTGTTCGGGCGGCAGCAAAACGGGCTCGCCATCCCGGCGGCGACCTATCTCGATGCCCTCAGGCTTCGCGGGCCCGTCACCCAGGAGTTCTGCGCCGCCGCCTTCGACGGCGCGGATGCGATCCTCGTTCCCGGCCTCTCCGGCGAGGTGCCGACGCGCGCGGAGACGAATGTCGAGCTCTCCTTCGAGTACAGCACCGTGCACACGCGCATGGTGCGCACCACGCGGCCGTTCAACTATCTCGGCCTTCCCGCGCTCTCCGTGCCCTGCGGCTTCTCGGCGAACGGCCTCCCGGTCGGCTTCCAGCTCGCCGGCCGGCCCTTCGCCGAAGCCGCGCTGATCCGCCTCGGCGCGGCCTACCAGCGCGCCACCGAGTGGCACCGACAGCGTCCCGCCCTGCCTGCCTGAGGACGAGCATGACGACCGAGACGCTCGAGCAACGACCCGCCGCCGCGACGACGCCGCTCGTCTCCGTGCGCGACATGACCGTCAAGTTCGTCTCGAAGGAGGCGACCGTGCATGCCGTCAACGGCGTCAGCTTCTCGCTCGACCCCGGCGAGGTGCTGGTGATCCTCGGCGAGAGCGGCTCGGGCAAGTCGGTGTCGCTCCGGGCGCTGATGCGGCTCCTGCCCGCGAGGAAGACCGTCATCGGCGGGTCCATCACCGTCGCTGGGCAGGACGTTCTCGCGATGGACGAGCGCCAGCTCGAGGACCTTCGCGGCGGCCAGGTCGCGATGATCTTCCAGGAGCCGATGACGGCGCTCGATCCCGTCTTCACCATCGGCACCCAGATCGCCGAGACGATCATCCGCCACGAGGGGGTGAGCCGGGCGGCGGCGGATGCGCGCGCGCTCGAGCTTCTCGAACTCGTGCAGATCCCTTCCGCGAAGCGGCGCCTGTCGAACTACCCGCACGAGCTCTCGGGCGGGCTGCGCCAGCGTGCGATGATCGCGATCGCACTTGCCTGCCGCCCGAAGCTGCTTCTCGCCGACGAGCCGACCACGGCGCTCGACGCGACGGTGCAGATCCAGATCCTGCTTCTGTTGCGCAAGCTCCAGCAGGAACTCGGCATGGGGGTGATCTTCGTCACGCACGACCTCGGCGTGGCCGGCGAGATCGCCGACCGGGTGGCGGTGATGTATGCGGGCCGCTTCGTCGAGGAGGGGCCGGTGTCGGAGGTGATGCTCCGCCCGCTGCACCCCTATACCCAGGGCCTGATGGGCTCGACCGTTCATGCGGGACTGCGCGGCACCAGGCTCGCCGCCATCCCCGGCGCGCCGCCCAATCTTGCCCGGCTGCCGGAGGGCTGCGCCTTCGCGCCGCGCTGCGCCTCTGTGGAAGAGGCCTGTCGTGTGGCCGTGCCGGATGAGAGGCGGCCCATCCCCATCCACATGGCCCGCTGCATCCGCGTCTAGCTCCACTGATTGACGGGCCAGTTGCCCTGCGCGACACCCATTGGGTGACACGGAGGGGCGGATGGACGCAGGCGTGAGGCAGTTCGGGATCGGCCAGCCGGTGCGGCGCAGCGAGGACCCGCGCCTGTTGCGCGGGATGGGCCGCTATACGGACGACGTCGCCATCCTCTCCGCGCCTGGCGCACTGCATGCCGCCTTCGTCCGCTCGCCGCACGCCCATGCGCGGATCGGCGGGATCGATGTCTCCGCGGCGCTCGCCCTCCCCGGCGTGGTTGCCGTGGTGACGGGAGAGGACCTGCGCGAGGCGGGCAGGGGCCTGCTTCCCTGCCAGTTGCCGATCCCCGGCGCGTCGTTCCCGCCGCGGCTCGCCCTGCCGCACGACGCCGCCCGCCATGTCGGCGAGGCGGTGGCGATGGTCGTCGCCGAGACCGCTGCCGCGGCTGAGGACGGCGTCGAGGCCGTTGCGATCGACTGGCAGGAACTGCCGCCCGTCATCGGCATCGGCGCCGCCGGGGAAGCCGAGCCGATCCACCCAGAGGTGCCGGGCAACCGCGTATTCTCCTGGCAATCGGGTGACGCGGCGGCGACGGATCGTGCCTTCGCCGCGGCCGACCGTGTCATCGGGACGACGCTTCGGGTGAACCGCGTCGCGCCCGCGCCGCTCGAGACCCGGGGCGCGCTCGCCGCGTTCGATCCCGGCTCGGGCCGCTGGACCCTGACCACCGGCACGCAGGGTACGGCCGAGGCGCATGGCGAGCTCACCGGCTTCGCCGTGCCTGCCCCTCGCCAGGCGCTGCGCATCCTCACGCCCGATGTCGGGGGCGGGTTCGGGATGAAGAACCATGCCTACCCGGAGCACGTCGCGCTCATGCACGCGGCCGAGCGGCTTGGCAGGCCGGTGCGCTGGCTCTCGGGCCGGACGGAGGCGTTCCTCTCCGACAGTGCGGGGCGGGACCATGAGATCACGGTATCGTTGGCCTTCGACGCCGCGCACCGCATCCTCGCTGTGCGCTGGCGCTGGCTTTCCGATCTCGGCGCCTACTGTGCGGGCGCCGGACCGTTCGTCGCCACGCTCGGCGCGCCGCGGATCGCCGCCGGGCCCTACGACATTCCCGCCTTCCATCTCGCGAGCGAGGGGTATCTCACCAACACCGCGCCGATCGACGCCTATCGCGGCGCGGGCAAGCCGGAGGCAGCCTTCGCGCTCGAGGTCGCGCTCGACACCGCCGCGCGGGAGCTCGGCGTCGACCCGGCAGAGCTCAGGCGGATCAACCTCGTGTCCGCCTCGGCGATGCCCTACCGGTCCGTCACCGGCCAGGTGTTCGACAGCGGCGACTTCCCGCGCGTCCTCGACACGGCGCTCGCGCTCGCCGACCGGCCCGGCTTCGCCGCCCGGAAGGAAGAGGCGGCGCGGCGGGGCAAGCTCCGTGGCCTCGGCTTCGGCTGCTATGTCGAGCCCTCGGGGTTCCGGGACAACCGCGTGATGCTCGCCTTCGACCGCGCGGGCGGGGTGACGCTGACGACTTCGGCCGTGACCAACGGCCAGCCGCACGAGACCGTGTTCGCCCAGGTTCTGCATGATCGTCTCGGCATTCCCTTCGAGAAGATCAGGGTGGTGCAGGGCGATTCGGATGTCTCCGGCCACGCCTCGGGCACGGCGGGGTCGCGCTCGATGACGCTCTCCGGCATCGGCATCCTCCGCTGTGCCGACGTGATCGAGGCGAAGGGCAAGCGGATCGCTGCACGGCTCCTCGAGGCGGCCGAGCAGGACATGCTGGCCGAACGCGGCCATTTCCGCGTCGCCGGAACCGACAGGGGGGTGAGCCTGCAGGCGGTTGCCCAGGCCGCCTGGAACCCTGCCATGGTGCCTGAGGATGAGAGCCTCGGCCTCGAGGCCGCCGCCCACCCGGTGCAGCGCGTGCCGAACTACCCCAACGGGTGCCACGTCGCCGAGGTCGAGATCGATGCCGATACGGGCAGGGTGGCGCTCGTTGCCTATTCGGCGGTCAATGATTTCGGTGTCGTGGTCAATCCTCTGACGCTGCGCGGCCAGGTGGTCGGCGGCATCGCCCAAGGGGCCGGGCAGATCCTGCTCGAGGACCTTGCCTACGACGCGGCGAGCGGGCAGGCGGTGACGGCGAGCCTGATGGATTATGCGCTGCCGCGGGCCGACGACCTTCCGGCCTTCGCCTGGGAGACGGTGGAGATCCCCGCGACCACCAACCCGCTCGGGGTCAAGGGCTGCGGCGAGGCGGGCTGTGCCGGCGCCATGCCGGCGGTGCTCAACGCCGTGAACGACGCGCTCGCCTCCGCAGGTGCGGGGCCGATCGACATGCCCGCCACGCCCGAGCGCGTGTGGCGGGCGCTCCGGGATGGACGGAGATCCGACACGGCGGCGTGATGGCGGGTTGCGGAAACGCCAGCTGGCCCCTTTTTTGCTCAGAGAACGTCCCGGCGTATGTATCGGAACGTTTCGCGCGTTGCGGCTGTCCCGCCCCGATGGCAGGGTGAGAGCCGGCAGAGGCGCTGACGCAGGGGAGCTTTGGCGCGTCCATGCGCGTGATCACGCAGATCGGTCTGGTGGTGGTGGCAGCGGCCGCGGGTGCCGCCTGGCACCTTTACGGCGAGCAGGTCGGCCTGCCGCGCCCGCTCGCCCTCGTCGGGCTCGAGCGGGAAGGGCCGGCGGCGCCCGCGCGTCCCGCAGGGGGCGGCCAGCAGGTCGTCGCTGCGCCAGTCCGCGTCGGCACGGTCATCGAGCGGGTGGAAAGCGTCGGCTCCGCCCGTGCGCGCGACGCGATCACGCTCACCAGCCGGGTGTCCGGCATCGTCTCCGTGATCCGCTTCGAGGAAGGCCAGCTCGTGAAGGCCGGCGACGTGCTCGTCGAGTTCGACCGCGGCACCCAGGAGGCCGAGCGCGACCAGGCGCGCGCCCAGCTCGACGATGCCCGCACCCGGCTGAACCGCGCCCGCCAGCTCCGCGCCACCCAGGCGGTCGCCGAGGCGCAGATCGACCAGCTCGAGGCGGGCCTCCGCCAGGCCGAGGCGCGCCTTCGCCAGACCGAGGCGAAGATCGAGGAGATGAAGATCGTCGCCCCCTTCGACGGCCGCGTCGGAATCCGCCAGGTGAGCCTCGGCGCGCTGGTGCCCCCCGGCGCCGTGGTGACGACGCTCGATGACCTGTCGCGCATGCGCATCGAGTTCGCGATCCCCGAGGTGTTCGTTGCCCGCCTCGCCCAGGGCATGCCGGTGACCGCCTCCAACCCCGCCTTCGGAGAGCGAAGCTTCACCGGAACCGTCGAGGTCGTGGACACGCGGATCGATCCGGCCACGCGTGCGGTCAGGCTCGTCGCCGCCTTCGAGAACCAGGACGAGGCCTTGAAGCCCGGCATGTTCATGAACATCGAGCTGACGCTGTCGCGGCGCGAGACCGCGATGATGGTGCCGGAGGAATCGATCGACCCGGTGGCCGACCGGACCTTCGTCTTCGCCGTGCGCAACGGCCGCGCGGTGCGCCAGGAGGTCAAGCTCGGCACGCGCCTCTCCGGCGAGGTCGAGGTTCTCGACGGGCTGTCGGTCGAGGACCAGGTGGTGGTGCGCGGGCTGCAGAGGCTGCGTAACGGCCAGCCTGTGACCGTCACCGAAGTGATGCGCCGGCCAGTAAGCTGACAAGGTGAGCTGAGCCCCGCCCATGGTCCTCTCCGATACCTCGATCAAGCGTCCGGTCTTCGCGACCGTCATCTCCCTCCTGCTCATCGTTCTCGGCCTCGCGAGCTTCCAGCGCCTGCCGATCCGCGAGCTGCCCGACATCGACCCGCCGATCGTCTCGGTGACGACGGCCTACAAGGGCGCCTCGGCCCCGGTCGTCGAAAGCCAGATCACCGAGATCATCGAAAGCAGCGTCGCCGGCATCGAGGGCATCAAGACGATCTCCTCTGTCAGTCGCGACGAGCGCAGCCAGGTTTCGATCGAGTTCAGGCTGAACCGGCCGGTCGACAGCGCGGCGAACGACGTGCGCGACCGGGTCGCGCGCGCGCTGAACCGCCTGCCGGAGACGGCCGACGCACCCGTCGTCGCCAAGGTCGACGGCGATGCGCGGGCGATCCTCTGGGTGATGCTGACCTCGAACCGCCACTCGGGGCTCGAGCTCACCGACATCGCGCGCACGCTGATGATCGACCGCCTCTCGGTCGTCGACGGCGTGGCGAACGTCCTCGTCAACGGCGAGAGACGCTTCTCCATGCGCGTCTGGCTCGACCGACGCGCGCTCGCCGCGCGCGGCCTGACGGTCGAGGACGTCGAGAACGCCATCCGCCGCGAGAATGTCGAGCTTCCCGGCGGGCGGCTCGAGAGCGGGGCGCGCGAGTTTTCGGTGCGCACCGACACGCGGCTTTCGACGCCGCAGCAGTTCCGCAACATCGTCGTCCGCCGAACCGGCGAGACGCAGGTGCTTCTGGCGGACGTGGCGCGCGTCGAGATCGGGCCGGAGGACGACCGAGGCGAGGTGCGCGTCAACCGCGAGAACGCCGTCGGCCTCGGCATCGTGCGCCAGTCGAAGGCCAACACCCTCTCTGTCGCCGACGGGGTGAAGGCGGAGCTCGAGCACCTCAAGCTCATCCTCCCCGAGGGCGTGAACCTCGTCTTCGGCTACGACGAGAGCCTGTTCATCGCGCAGTCCATCTACGAGGTGTTCCACGCGCTGTTCATCGCACTCGGCCTCGTCGTCGGGGTGATCTTCATCTTCCTGCGCAGCGTGCGTGCGACGATCATCCCCGCCGTCGCCATCCCCGTCTCGATCATCGGCTCGTTCATCGTGATGGCCGCGCTGGGCTTCTCGCTGAACGTGCTGACGCTGCTCGGCCTCGTTCTCGCCATCGGCCTCGTCGTCGACGACGCGATCGTCGTGCTCGAGAACGTCCATCGCCGCATCGAGGAGGGCGAGGACCCGCTCTACGCCTCCTACCATGGCGCGCGGCAGATCGCCTTCGCCGTGATTGCGACCACGCTCGTGCTGATCGCCGTGTTCCTGCCGATCTCCTTCCTCGAGGGGCAGACGGGTCGCCTCTTCACTGAGTTCGGCTTCGCGCTCGCCGCCTCCGTGGCGGTCTCGGGCTTCGTCGCGCTGTCGCTCACCCCGATGATGTGCTCGAAGCTGTTGCGGCCGCACAACGAGGAGAGCCGCCTGATCCGCTGGACCGAGCCTGCCTTCACCGGGCTCAACGGCGGGTTCCGCTGGCTTCTCGAGCGCTGCCTCCGCGCGCCGCTGCTCGTTCTCGCCGGTGCGCTTGCGCTCTCGGGCGTCGCGGCCCTGCTGTTCGTGGCCGTGCCCAAGGAGTTCACTCCGGTGGAGGACCGCGGCGTCGTCATCATTCCGACGACCGGGCCGGAGGGTGCGACCTTCCCCTACATGCGCGAGCAGGTGCGCCAGCTCGAGGATCTCGTCTGGCCCTATGTCGAGCGTGGCGACGCGGTGACCATCTTCGCCTCGATGGGCGGGTTCCAACGCCCTGCCGTGCCGAACACCGCCAACGTCTTCATCCGCCTCTCGCCGTGGAAGGAGCGAAGCGTCAAGCAGCAGGAGATCGTCCGCGAGGTCTTCCCGAAGCTGCAGGCGGTGCCTGGCGTGCGCGCCTTCGCGATCAACCCCGGCAGCCTCGGCCAGCGCGGCTTCCAGCCCCCCGTGCAGTTCGTCCTGCAGGGGCCCGACTACGATACGCTCGTCGAATGGCGCGATGCGATGCTGGACCGGGCCCGGCAGAATCCGAACCTGCTCAACGTCGACAGCAACTTCCGAGAGACCAAGCCGGAGATGAAGGTCGACATCGACCGCCGGCGTGCCGCCGATCTCGGCGTGTCGATCGAGACCATCGGACGGACGATCGAGACGATGATGGGCTCGCGCGAGGTCGGCAACTACGTCGAGCGCGGCCAGGAGTACAAGGTGATCATGCAGGCCGAGGCGGCCGAACGCATCACCCCGCATGACCTGACGAACATCCTCGTGCGAACGACAAGCGGCCAGCTCATCCCGCTCTCCTCGCTCATCACCGTGACGGAGCGTGCCCGGCCGCAGGAGCTTCGGCGCGAGGACCGTATCCGCGCCATCACCGTCACCGCGAGCCTAGGGCCGGGCTACTCGCTCGGCGAAGCGCTCGACTTCATGGACCGCACCGCCGCCGAAGTGCTGCCGCCCGAGGCGCGCGTGACCTATCGCGGCCAGAGCCTCGAGTTCCGCGAGAGCTCGACCGCGCTCTACATCACCTTCGCGCTCGCGCTGCTCATCGTGTTCCTCGTCCTTGCGGCGCAGTTCGAGAGCTTCATCCACCCCTTCATCATCCTGCTTTCGACACCCTTGGCGCTGACAGGAGGGTTGCTCGCGCTCTACGTGATGGGGTTGTCGCTCAACATCTTCAGCCAGATCGGCATGATCCTGCTGATCGGCCTGATGGCGAAGAACGGCATCCTCGTCGTCGAGTTCGCCAACCAGCTCCGAGCCGACGGCATGTCGGTTCGCGATGCCGTGCTCGAAGCCTCCGTCGCGCGGCTGAGGCCCATCCTGATGACGACCATCGCCACCATCCTCGGCGCCTGGCCTCTGGCCGACGCGCGGGGCGCGGGAGCGGAAAGCCGCGAGGCGCTCGGCGTCGTCATCATCGGCGGCATGGGCTTCTCGACGCTGATCACCCTCTTCGCCATCCCCGCGCTCTATCTGCTGCTCGCGCCGATGACGAGGCCGATCGGCGAGATCGCGCGCAGGCTCGGCGAGTACGACAAGAGCGATGCGGCCAAGGGCAAGCCGCCGGGCGGCCACGCGCCTGCGCCTGCGGAATAGCTGGTCCGATCTTTCCCTGTCCTCCCCGCCGTCGCAGGATGGCGCGGAGCTTGCGGGGAGGGAGAGGCATGGTTCCTGGCGACAGCGTGCGGATGGCGGTCGATGCGCGCGGCGTTGCGCGCGTGACGCTGAACCGGCCGCAAGTCAGCAACGCCTATGACGAGGACATGCTCGCCACACTCCAGGCGGGTCTGCGCGAGATCGCCGGCTCGGAGGCGATCCGCGTCGTCGTCATCGCGGGCGAGGGCAAGCATTTCCAGGCCGGCGCCGATCTCACCTGGCTGAAGCGCGCTTCCGCCTACGACCCCGAGCGCGCCTTCGCCGCCTCGATGGCGACGACGCGCACGATGCAGATGCTGAACGAGCTGCCGAAGCCGACCGTCGCGATGGTGCGTGGCGCCTGCTTCGGCGGCGGCGCGGGCGTGGTGTGCTGCTGCGACGTCGCGGTGGCGGAGGAGGGCGCGATCTTCGGTCTCACGGAGGTGCGCGTCGGCGTCGCGCCCACGCCGATCTCGACGCACATGGTGCACGCGCTGGGCCTGCGCCACGCTCGCCGCTACGCGCTGACGGGCGAGCGCTTCGATGCGGCGGAAGCGAGGCGCATCGGCCTCGTGCATGAGGTGGTGTCAGCCGATGCGCTGGCCGCCAAGGTCGATGCGATCGTCGAGGAGCTTCTTCTCGCCGCCCCGGGCGCGATCGCCCGGTCGAAGGCGAGCATGCTCTCCGCGACAGGCTGGACGCTCGACGAGGCCGCCATGCACGGCCTCGCGCATGACAGCTGGATGCAGCGTGCCTCGGCGGAGGGGAAGGAGGGGCTTGCCGCCTTCCTCGAGAAGCGCCGCCCCTCCTGGTATCCGGCAAAGGGCTGATCGCGATGGCAGACGAGATGAAGAGCTTCGAGCCCGCGCGCCTGCGCGAGATCGCGCGCACCGTGTTCGTCGCGGCGGGCTGCCCCGATGCGGAAGCGGTCGCGATCGCCGAGCACCTCGTGGATGCGAACCTCGCAGGCCATGACAGCCACGGCGTGATCCGCATCCTGCCCTATGTGAAGGCCCTGCAGCGCGGCGTGGTCGTCGCGGGGCTGACGCCTGAGGTGATCCGCCAGGAACCGGCGCTTGCCGTCGTCGATGCCGCGAACGGGTTCGGCCAGCCCGCCGCCAATGCCGCGACCGACCGTGCCTGCGCGATGGGGGAGACGATGGGGGCGGCGACGGTTCTCGTCCGCCGCACCGGCCATGTCGGGCGCCTCGGCGCCTATGCCGAGCGTGCCGCGGCGAAGGGTTTCGCGACGATCATCCTCTGCAACGCCCCTCGGCCGGGAGGCGGGGTGATCGCGCCCTGGGGCGGGCGTGAGCGCCGCCTCGGCGCCTCGCCGATCGCGATGGGCTTCCCACGCCCCCCCGCGGCGCCCTTCGTGCTCGACTTCTCGACGAGCTACTACGCCGTGGGCAAGCTGCGCGTGGCGCGCAACAAGGGCGAGCTCCTTCCCGAACCGGCGGTGGTGACGGCCGATGGGGCGCCGACACGCGACCCCAACGCCTATTTCGGTCCGCCCGAAGGCGCGATGATCCCGTTCGGCGGCCACAAGGGCTACGCCCTGAACGTGTTCACCGACCTTCTCGCCGGCATGCTCTCCGGCGGCGGGGCGGACTATCCGCCTCCCGGAACGGATGAGCAGGGCGGCAACAACCTGCTGATCCATGCCGTCTCCGTCGAAGGAGCGACGGCGGGGCGGATGGGGAACTCGAGCCTGGCGGACGCGATCAGGGCCTATGCGGAATGGGTCACCTCCGCGACGCCGCTCGACCCCGCCCGGCCGGTGATGCTGCCAGGCGAGCCCGAGGCGGCGGCGCGCAAGGCACGGGCAGGGGGCATCGCGTTAGACCCGAGAACGCGCGCCCAGATCGCCGAGGCGGCTGCCCTGGTTGGCGCGCCAGACCCGACCCTCTGACGTCAGAGGTCATTTGCAGGCGCGCGCCAATGGATGGTAAACTGAACCGTATAGTTCAGTTTTCCTGATCGCCGCGATCAACGGGGCACATGCCCCGGCGCGGCGCCGTGCGCGAGGCTCGCATGCGTCGTCTCATCATTGGTGTGGTCGCCATCGGCATCCTTGCAGCCGGCGGCTACGGGCTCTGGCAGTTCCGGCAGACCGCGGGGCAGGGCGCGAATGCGGCGCGGGGGCCGGGCGGGCCTCCGGGCGGCTTCGCCGTGCCCGTCGAGGCTGAGCCGGTCACGATCGGGCGGATCGCGGAGGAGATCCTCGCGGTCGGCTCGCTCCGCTCGAACGAGAGCGTGCTGCTCCGCCCCGAGGTGGCAGGGCGTATCGCCGCGATCGACTTCGCGGAGGGAACGGCCGTGAAGGCCGGCGACAGGCTCGTCCAGTTCGACGATTCCGTGCCGCGCGCCGAGCTTGCCCAGGCGGAGGCTAATCTCGCCCTGGCCCAGGCCACGTCCGCACGCGCGCAGGAGCTGTTCTCGCGCGGCGCCGGCTCGGCCGCTGCGCGCGACCAGGCGACGGCCACGCTGCGCACGGCGACCGCCTCGGTCGAGCTCGCCCGCGCTCGGCTCGACAAGTACCGGCTCGTCGCGCCGTTCGACGGCATCGTGGGCCTCCGGCGCGCGAGCCCCGGCGAGTTCGTCAATGTCGGGCAGGAGATCGTCAACCTCGAGAGCATCCATCCGATCAAGCTCGACTTCCGGGTGCCGGAGGTCGCACTTCCCGCGTTGCGCGTTGGCCAGAAGCTCTCGGTGCGGATCGATGCCTATCCGGGCCGTTCCTTTCCCGGGGAGATCTACGCGATCGACCCCGCGGCCGACAGCGCGGGCCGCTCGATCGCCGTGCGCGCCGTGCTGCCGAACGAGGACGGGGTGCTTCGGCCCGGCCTGTTCGCGCGCGTGGTGCTGACCGTGCGGGAGGAGCCTGACGCGGTGCTGGTGCCCGAGGCGGCGGTGGTGCCGTTCGGCGGGCGTATCCTCGTGATGAAGGTTGTCGACGGCAAGGCGACGCCGCAGCCCGTGTCGCTCGGCCTCCGGCGCGACGGCCGCGTACAGATCACCGAGGGCCTCGCCGAGGGCGATGTCGTGATCACGGCCGGCCAGATGAAGGCAGCGCCGGGCGCGGCCGTGGCGGTGATGCCCCCCGCCAGGCAGGGCGCACCGCAGCCCCCCGCGGGAGGCTGAGCCGTGACGCTGTCGGAGCTCTGCATCAGGCGTCCGGTTCTTGCGACCGTGATGAGCCTGATGGTGCTGCTCATCGGCGTCGTCTCGTACGACCGGCTGACGGTGCGCGAGTACCCAAACATCGACGAGCCGGTCGTCACGGTCGAGACGAACTACCGCGGCGCCTCTGCCGAGATCGTCGAGAGCCGGATCACCACGCCGCTCGAGGAGAGCCTCGCCGGCATCGAGGGCATCGAGGTGATCTCGTCGATCTCGCGGCAGGAGCGGAGCCAGATCACGCTGCGCTTCCGCATCACCCGCGACCCCGACGGTGCCGCCAACGACGTGCGCGACCGCGTCGCCCGCGTGCGGTCGCAGCTGCCCGACGAGATCGACGAGCCCGTGGTGCAGAAGGTCGAGGCCGATGCCCAGCCGATCATCTACCTCGCCTTCTCCTCCGACCGGCACTCCCCGATCGAGGTGACCGACATCGCCGACAGGTTGGTGAAGGCGCGGCTGCAAAATCTTCCCGGCGTCGCGAACGTGCGCATCTTCGGCGAACGCCGCTTCTCGATGCGCCTCTGGCTCGACCCGGTACGCCTCGCCGCCTACGGGCTCATGCCGGTCGATGTCGAGGACGCGCTGCGGCGCCAGAACGTCGAGATCCCGACGGGCCGGCTCGAGAGCACGAACCGCGAGTTCAACGTCGTCGCCGAGACCGACATGCGCACGCCGGCGGAGTTCGAGCGCCTGCGCATCCGCGAGGCGAAGGGCTATCTGGTGCGCCTCGGCGATGTCGGGCGCGCAGAGATCGGTGCGGAGGACGAGCGCGTCGTCGCTCGCTTCAACGGCCAGGCGGCAGTCGCGCTCGGCATCATCAAGCAGGCGACGGCCAATCCGCTCGACGTGAGCCGCGCCGTGCAGGAGGCCTTCCCGACCATCCGCGAGCTCCTGCCCGAGGGCATGCGCGTCGATGTCGGCTACGACAGCTCGATCTTCATCGACCGCGCGATCGAGGCCGTGTTCAAGGTCATCGGCGAGGCCGTGATCTTCGTCCTGATCGTGATCTTCCTGTTCCTGCGCTCTGTGCGTGCGACGCTGATCCCGCTCGTCACCATCCCCGTCAGCCTGATCGGCGCCTTCGCCTTCATGCTTGCCTTCGGCTTCTCGATCAACACGCTGACGCTGCTCGCCTTCGTTCTCGCCGTCGGCCTCGTCGTCGACGATGCGATCGTGATGCTCGAGAACATCGCCCGCTACGTCGAGGAGGGAATGGAGCCGGTCGCCGCCGCGATCAAGGGTGCGCGCGAGATCGGCTTCGCGGTCGTCGCGATGACGATCACGCTCGCGGCCGTCTACGTGCCGATGGCATTCCAGACAGGCCGCACCGGGCGGCTTTTCGTCGAGTTCGCGCTGACCCTTGCCTCGGCCGTGATCGTCTCCGGCTTCGTCGCGCTGACGCTGACGCCGATGATGTGCTCGAAGCTGCTCAGGAAGGAGACGAAGCACGGCGCGGCCTACCGCTTCGGCGAACGCGTTCTCGACGGGATGACGGAGGGCTATCGGCGCTCCCTGCGCGCCTCGCTCGGCATGCGGCCGATCGTCCTCGCGCTCGCCCTGCTCGTCGGCGGCTTCTCCTGGGTGATGCTCGGCATCATCAAGTCGGAGCTCTCGCCGACGGAGGATCGCGGCGTCGTCATCGGTGTCGCGATCGCCCCCGATGGCGCGACGATCGACTACACCCAGCGCTGGCTTCGCCCGCTCGAGGAGGCCTTCGCGAGCCGCGAGGAGATCACCCGCTACTTCACCGTCGCCGGCTTCCCCGTCGTGAGCCAGGGCATCATGTTTGCCGGCCTGTCGGACTGGTCCGAGAGGACGATCCCTGCCCAGCGCGTGGCGCAGGAGCTGTTCCCCCGCTTCTTCGCCACGCCGGGCGTGCTCGCCTTCCCCGTGCTTCCGCCCTCGCTCGGCCAGCGCGCGACCGACAAGCCGGTGCAGCTCGTCCTGCAGACTTCCGGCCCCTATGAGGAACTCCAGCGCGCGACGGACGCGATGCTCGCAGAGGCGCGGCAGATCCCGATCCTCACCGGCCTCGACAGCGATCTCCGCCTCAACATGCCGCAGGTCCGCCTCACGATCGACCGCGACAAGGCAGCCTCGCTTGGCCTCACGGAGGAGCGCGTCGCCCGCTCGCTCGAGACGCTTCTCGGCGGACGGAAGGTCACCACCTTCAAGCTGAACGGCAAACAGTACGACGTGATCGTCCAGATCGAACCGACGGATCGGACGCGGCCGCAGGACGTGCTTGACATCTTCCTGCGCACCCCGTCGGGCCAGGAGGTGCAGCTCTCGAACCTGATCCAGCTCGAGGAAACCGTCGCGCCGCGCGAGCTCAACCACTTCAACAAGCTCCGCTCGGCGACGATCAGCGCCACGCTCGCGCCAGGTGCGACGCTCGGCGAGGCGCTCGCGGCACTGGAGGCTGCGGCCTCGCGCGTGCTGCCCGCCACGGTGCAGGTCGACTACAACGGCGAGTCGCGCGAGTTCCGCTCGACCTCCGCGTCGCTCGGACTGACCTTCGTTCTCGCGCTCGCCTTCATCTACCTGGTGCTCGCCGCGCAGTTCGAGAGCTTCATCGACCCGTTCGTGATCATGCTCTCCGTGCCGCTCGCCGTCGGCGGCGCGCTCCTTGCGCTGTGGCTCAATGGCATCACGCTCAACGTCTATTCGCAGATCGGGCTCATCACGCTGATCGGGCTGATCACCAAGAACGGCATCCTCATCGTCGAGTTCGCCAACCAGCTTCGCGAACAGGGCAGGGAAATCGTCGAGGCCGTCATCGAGGCCTCGACGCTGAGACTCCGCCCAGTGCTGATGACCTCGGCCGCGACCGTGCTCGGAGCGACGCCGCTCGCGCTCGCTTCCGGCGCGGGTGCGGAGAGTCGCGAGGCGATCGGCTGGGTGATTGTCGGCGGCATGACGCTCGGCACGCTGTTCACGCTCTTCGTCGTGCCGACGGCCTATACGCTGCTTGCCCGGCGCAGCCGCGCTGCCCTCGCCGAGCCCGTCCACGCCGCGGCGGAGTGACACGGGTTGCCGCCGCCCGCGGGCGGCGGCACTCTTCCCGCCCCGCCGTTCTCGAGGACACGTCATGCAGCTTTCGTTGTGTACCTGGGCCGAGGTCGAGGCCTATCTCGGCCGCGCCGACGGCATCATCGTCCCCATCGGCTCGACCGAGCAGCACGGCCCGAACGGGCTGATCGGCACGGATGCGATCTGCGCCGAGGCGGTGGCCAATGGCGTGGGCGAGGAAACGGGCGCGATGGTGGGCCCCGTCATGTCGATCGGCATGGCGCAGCACCATCTCGCGTTTCCCGGCTCAATCACGCTGCGCCCCTCGACGATGATCGCCTTCGTTTCGGATTACGTGTTCAGCCTCGCCCGCCACGGGTTCCGGCGGTTCTTCTTCATCAACGGCCATGGCGGCAACATCGCCCCGCTCTCCGCCGCGTTCAGCGAGCTCTACGCCGCCGCCTCGCTCGATGCGTCGGGCAGCGTGCCGCGGCTCCGCTGTGTGTCGCGCAACTGGTTCGACGGCGCCGAGGTGGGCAAGCTCTCGCGCGAGTTCTACGGCGACAGGCTCGGCAGCCACGCCACCCCGTCGGAGGTGGCGCTGACGCAGTTCCTCCACCCAGCGCACATCAAGAAGGCCGAGATGCCGCCCGTGACGCCGACGCGGCGACGCTTCACGGACGCGCTCGACCTGCGCGCGCTGCATCCCGACGGGCGCATCGGCAGCGAGCCCTCGCTCGCCACCCCCGAGCACGGCCGCGCCCTCTACGAGGCGGCCGTACGCGAATGCTCCGCCGCGTGGCGGAGCTTCGTACAGGAGGCGTGAGCGAGCAGGACGCATCGCCGCCGCCCACGCTGGGGCGGCTGTTCGCGACGATCACGCTGCCGCTGTCCGCGGGCGCGGCGCTGAACCAGCTCAACCGCGCCGTCACCGCCGTGATCGCGCCGGTGCTTGCCGAGGTGTTCGCTCTGTCGGCCTCCGATCTCGGGCTGATGGGTGCGGTGCTGTTCGCCTCCTACGCGCTTGCGCAGCTTCCCGTCGGCGCCGCGCTCGATCGCTACGGCCCGCGTCGGGTGCAGACGGCACTGATGGGCGTGATCGCGGTGGGCTCGCTCGTCTTCGCGGCGGCCGGCGGGCTGCCGCAGCTTCTCGCCGGGCGTATTCTCCTAGGCATCGGCATCTCGGCCGCGCTGATGGCGCAGCTCAAGGCGACGCGCCAATGGTTCCCGCCCGAGAGGATCGCAACCGTCGCCGGCTGGGCCGTCGCGATCTCCTCGCTTGGCGGCATCATCGCGACCGTGCCTGCGGAGTGGGCGGCGGCCACGCTCGGCTGGCGCGGGGTGTTCGTGGCCGTCGCGGTCGTCGCGCTTCTTTCGGCCGTGTGGATCTGGCTCGTCGTGCCTGACGTTCCCGCGCCGCACACCTCGCGCGGCGGGCTCGCGGCGGAGCTTGCCACCCTCGGGCGCATCCTCCGCCACCCCGCCTTCGTGCGCTTCGTTCCCTGCGTGATCCTCCTCTCCGTGCTGAACTTCACCTGGCAGGGATTGTGGCTCGGGCCGTGGCTTCGGGACGTCGCAGGGCTCGACGGGCCGGGGCGGGCGCAGGTCCTGCTGATCTATGCGCTTGGCTTCACCGCGGGGTCGTTCCTCTCGGGCATCGTCCAGGCGCGGCTGGTGGCGGCCGGCTTCCATCCGCTGACCATGATCGTCGGCTGCACGCTCGGCACGATCGCGCTGCATCTCGGCTTTGCCTTCGACACCGGGCTGCCGCTCTGGCTCGGCTGGGCGCTCTGGCCCTTCCTCGCTTCCGTCGGGCCCGTCGGCTACACGCTCGTCTCCGCCCGCTTCCCTGGTTCGGAGACGGGGCGTGTCTCGACGGCGATCAACGGCGTGATGCTTGCCATCGTGTTCACCGAACAGCAGGGCATCGGCCTGATCCTCGACCTCTGGCCGCGCACGGGAGATGGCGGCTGGGACCCGCGCGGCTACTCCGTGGCGCTGCTGATCTCGGCGGCGCTGCAGGTCGCGGGGCTGCTGTGGCTCTTCCTCAGGCGCGAGCGGCAGGCCTAGAGCAGCGCCCGACCGGATGGGACCGGCCTCGGCTCCATCAGGTCGGGCTAGGCTGCTCTGATCATTTGTGGCTTCAGAGCACGACCTTCCGATCGATTGAGTCCAATCGATCGGAAGGTGCTCTGGGCGCCCTTCGGTGCCAATCGGTGACGCGCTGGAAGGCGTGGCCGGCGCGGAACAGCGTCGCCTCGTCGAACGGGCGGCCGATGAGCTGGTGGCCCACAGGCAGCCCGTTCTTCGTGAAGCCGGAGGGAAGCGAGAGGCCGGGCAGGCCGAGATAGTTGAAGAGGCGCGTGTTGCGCGGAACGGCGGACGACCAGCGCGCGCCGCCTGGGTTGCGCACGTCGCTCTCCTCGATCGTCGGCACGGGGTCGAGCAGAACGGGCGCGAACAGCGTGTCGCAGCGCGAGAACACCGCCTCGCACACGTCCCCGGTCAGCGGTCCGCGTGCGCGCAGCGCATCGAGATAGGTCGCCGCCGGGATGGCGAGCCCGCTTTCGAGCCGCCCGCGCACCACGGGCGTGTAGTCCTCCGCCCTCTCGCGCAGGCCCGCGGCGTGCAGCGTGCCGGCCTCGGCGAACATGATTGTGCCGACGAGCGCGCGGATCTCGGCAAGCCACGGCACGCTTACCTCGACGATCTCCGCCCCCGCTTCGCGCCAGGCGGCGAGCGCCTCCTCGAGCGCGGCGGCGACCTCGTCGTGGATGCCCTCCCATAGGAAGCCGCGGTCGATCCCGATGCGAAGCGCCTTGGCGCCGCCCTCGATCGTGGCGAGGTAGTCGGGGACCGGGCGCGTGGCGCAATCCGGGTCGGCCGCGTCGGCTCCCGCGATCGCCTGCGTGACAAGCGCGCAGTCATGCACCGATTTGGCGAGCGGGCCCACGGTGTCGAGGCTCGCCGAAAGCGGCATAGCGCCGTGGCGGGAGACGAGCCCCCAGGTCGGCTTCAGCCCCGTGACGCCGCAGATCGCCGCAGGCAGGCGGATCGAGCCGCCGGTGTCGGAGCCGAGGGCGGCGAAGGTCGCGCGCGCGGCGACCATCGCGCCCGAGCCGGAGGAGGAGCCGCCCGTGATGTGCGCGGGGTTCCAGGGGTTGCGCACATGGCCCGTGTGGTCGTTGTGGCCCGTCGGGTTGAAGGCGAACTCGGCCATGTTCAGGCAGGCGACATGCAGCGCGCCGGCGGCATCGAGCCGCGCGAGCGCCGTCGAGGTCGCGTCGGCAACCCAGCCCTGCCGCGCCTTGGCGCCGCATTCGGAGAGCTCGCCCACGCGGTAGTACATGTCCTTGTGCGCCATCGGCACGCCGGCGAGCGGACCGATGCGTTCCCCTGCGCCGATGGCCTCGTCGATCGCGGCTGCATGCTCGAGCACGCCCTGCCGCTGCCGCGCGAGCGCGTTCGTCACGGGCTGCCAGAGCGTCAGCGCGTCGAGCGAAGCCTCGGTTGCGGCGACGGACGTGATCTCGCGCCGCGCGATCGCAGCCGCGAGCTCGGCGATGCCGAGCGCCATGATCGCTGCGTTGTCCATCCCTGCCGTCCCCTGCCTGTTCGACCCCATCCCGTCGCACTATAAGGGCGGCAGGACACGTCCATAAGCCAGGGAACACGACACGATGGCGCATCTCGAAGCCAAGCCTGCCGACGGCGCCCGCAGCGCGTCCGGCAAGGGGAGCAAGCCTGCCGGCCGCACGGGCGGGCGGATCCTGGCCGATGCGCTGAGATCGCAGGGCGTGAGCCACGTGTTCCAGGTCGCGGGCGAGAGCTTCCTCGGCCTGCTCGACGGCCTCTACGAGAATCGCTCCGCCATCCGCACCATCACCTGCCGGTTCGAGGGGGCGGCGGTGAACATGGCCGAGGCGCACGGCAAGCTCACCGGCCGCCCGGGCGTCGCGATCGTCACGCGCGGACCGGGCGCCTGCCACGGCTCGATCGGCATCCATATCGCGCAGCAGGACAGCACGCCGCTCATCCTCCTCGTCGGCCAGATCCCGCGCGGCGACACCGACCGCGACGCATTCCAGGAGGTCGACTACCGCAGCTTCTTCGGCGGCATGGCGAAGTGGGTGACGCAGATCGAGGACGCCGCACGCATCCCCGAGCTCATCCATCACGCGTTCCAGGTCGCCGTGTCGGGCCGTCCCGGCCCCGTCGTCGTCGCCATCCCCGAGGACATGCAGACCGACACCGCAGAGGTGCCGGACATGCGGCGCTACACCGTGCCGCGCATCCTGCCCGACCCGGCGGCGATGGCTGAGCTCAAGCGCATGCTCGGCCGTGCGCGCAGGCCGCTCGTCATCCTCGGCCAGGGCGCGCATTGGACGGCAGAGGGCCGGGCCGATCTCGCCGCGTGGATCGTGGCCAACGAGCTTCCCGCCGCCGTGGGCTTCCGCCGCCAGGCGATCATCGACAACACGCTGCCGAACTTCGTCGGCGATCTCGGCAATGGCGGCGACCCCGCGCTGTTCGCCAAGGCGAAGGAGGCCGATCTCATCCTCTCCATCGGCTCGCGCATGGGCGAGCCGGTGACGCAGGGCTACTCGCTGTTCGCCCCGCCGCGGCTCGACGTGCCGCTCGTGCACGTGATGCCCGATGGCGGCGAGCTCGGCCGCGTGTACCAGGCCGACCTGCCGATCCAGGCCGACCTCAACTCCTTCGCCACCGCGGCGCGCGCGACCGTCACGGTCGAGCCGGCCTGGAAGGGCTGGACGAAGGAGCTTCGCGCCAACCGCATGAAGTGGTCAGGCGAGGTGCCGGACTATGACGGGCGCCTCAACCTCGGTGCTGCGATGAAGGAGCTCGAGGCGATGCTGCCCGAGGACGCCATCGTCACGACCGATGCAGGCAATTTCAGCGCCTGGGGCGCGCGCTTCATCAACTACGGGCGGGAGCAGACGCTGATCGGCCCGTGCTGCGGCGCGATGGGCTACTCGGTGCCTGCGGGGATCGCGGCGAAGGTCCTCTTCCCGGAGCGCACCGTCGTCAGCATGGTCGGCGACGGCAGCTTCCTGATGAACGGCCAGGAGCTTGCCACCGCCTTCCACCACGGCGTGAACCCTGTGGTGATGGTGTTCAACAACCAGATGTACGGCACCATCCGCATGCATCAGGAGCGCGACTATCCCGGCCGCGTCTCCGGCACCGCACTGACCAACCCTGACTTCGCGAAGTTCATCGAGGCCTATGGCGGGCACGGCGAGGTGGTGCAGGAAACCGAGGAGTTCCGCCCCGCGGTCGAGCGTGCGCTTGCCGCCGGCAAGCCCGCGCTTGTCGAGCTTCGGATGAACCCCGACCAGATCACCACGCGCACGACGATCAGCGCGATGCGCAGGGCGGCCGGGGTGAGCGTCGCGAAGGCGGCGAAGCCGGCGAAGGCGGACAAGAAATCCGCCAAGGCAGCAACCGCGCGCGGTCGCGCCGGAAAAGCTGCCAAGGCGAAGAAGCGCTGATCGTCCGGCACGCAAGCGTCGGCGACGCGGCGGCCCTCGCGCGGCTGTTCCTCGCCGCGCGGGCCGATGCGCGATGGTTTCCTCCGCTCGCCCACGCGCCGGAGAGCGTCGGCCCGTTTCTCGCCGCGCGCCTCGCCGCGGCCGACCATGCGTGGGTGGCCGACGAGGATGGCGCGCCGCTTGGCTTCGTGATCCTGCATGGCGGCGTGATCGAGCATCTCTACGTGCAGCCCGAGCATCAGCGCCGCGGCGTCGGTGCGGCGTTGCTGGCGCGCGCGCGTGCGGTCTCGCCCGGTGGCCTGGCGCTCTGGTGCTTCGTGCGCAACCGTCCGGCGCGGGCCTTCTACGCGCGCGAAGGGTTCATCGAGGCCGAGGAGACCGACGGCTCCGGCAACGAGGAGCGCGAGCCGGATGTCCGTCTTGTCTGGCGCGCCTAGAAGACCGTCGCGGCGGCGCCTGCGATCGCGCCGCCCGCGATCAGCAGAAGCGGGTGCGCGTTCGTCACGGCCGAGGTGAGTGCGACCAGGCTGGCCACCGCGATGACGAGCGGCGCGGCGCCGAGGCTTAACGTGATCAGCACGCCCGAGGACGCGACGAGCGCGACCGAGAGAGGCAGCAGCGCGGCGCGGATCAGCACCTGCCGCGAGGGCGAGATCCGCGCGGCCCAGGACCGGAACGCAAGCACCGAGATCACGCTCGTGGGGCCGACGAAGGCGAGCATCGCCGCCATGCCGGCGACCCAGCCGCCCGCCGCGCCGCCCACCGCCTCCCAGCCCATCAGCGCGAGGATCATCGCGTTCGGCCCCGGGGCGAACTGGCTGATGGCGTAGAGCTCGGCGAAGCGCTGCGGGCTCATCCAGCCATTCACATCGACAGCGATCCGATACACTTCCGGCACGACCGCGATCGCCCCGCCGACGGCGAGAAGCGACAGGCCAAGCGAGACGGCCATCACGTGCAGGGTCAGCGCGATCATCTCAGGCCCTCCTGAACACGCCGTGCAGCGCAAGCGAGGCCGGGATGGCGCAGGCGAGCACGAGCACGAGCGGCAGGCGCAGGAGCGCGACCGCGGCGAACACGGCGGCGAACACGGCGATGCCGCGCCAGGAGGTCCGCATCGGCTTCGCCATGCGCCAGGCCGTGCCGAGCAGCAGCCCGGCCGCCGCCGCCGCCATGCCGAGTAGCCCGCCCTGGACGGATGCGAAGCCGGTGACCGTGCCGACGGCGGTCGCGAGCGCCATCACGATCAGAACGGGCACCACCACCATGCCGGCGACGGCCGCCGCAGCGCCCGGCCAGCCCGCATTGCGGTCGCCGATCGCTGCCGACATGTTGATCACGTTCGGGCCGGGAAGCACCTGGCCGAGCGCCAGCATCTCGGCGAACTCGCCCTCGGTCAGGATGCGGCGACGCTCGATCAGCTCGCGGCGCGCGAAGGGCAGGGTGCCGCCGAAGCTCTGCACCGAGATGACCAGGAAGAGAAGGAACAGATCGAGCCGCGTGAGCCGCTTCGCCTGTTCCACCTCGTCCATCTCGGCGCCCCGCCTCAGCGGCCGACGGCGTAGCCCTGCATTCCGCGCGGGTTGGCTCCGGCCTTCATCAGCCCCTTCTCGAGACGCGCGCCGGAAAGCCGCCCCTCGCTCCACGGCCCACCCATCTCGATGGCGTGGCCGCGGCGGGAGAGCTCGTCCGCCACCTCCTGGCCGAAGCGCTCCTCGAGCACGACGCGGCCCGGCCGTGCGGGCCGCGGCCAGAAGCTCGAGGGCCAGTGCTCGGTGTGGAAGCCGGGCGCGTCGATCGCCTGCTGGATATCGAGCTTGTGGTGGATCATCCGAAGCAGGAAGGCGAGCGACCACTGGTCCTGCTGCTCGCCGCCGGGCGTGCCGTAGGCCATCCAGGGCTTGCCGTCCTTCAGGGCGAAGGAGGGGGAGAGGGTGGTGCGCGGCCGCTTGCCCGGAGCGAGCCCGTTGGGGTGGTCCTCGCGCAGCCAGAACATTTGCCCGCGCGTGCCGAGCGGCACGCCGAGCTCGGGGATCACGGGGCTCGACTGCAGCCACCCCCCCGAGGGCGTGGCCGAGACCATGTTGCCGTGGCGGTCGATCACGTCGACATGGCAGGTGTCGCCGCCGACCGCGCCGAGCCGCGCGACGGTGGGCTCGCCCGCGCCGGTGTTGGAGCCGTAGCTCGCCGCGTTGCGGTCCTTCGCGCCCTGGTCGACCCAGGGCGTGTCGCGGCCGGGAACCGAGCCCGGGCGGAGCTCCATCGAGGCCGTGTCGCCGATCAGCATGCGGCGGACCTCGTTGTAGCCGTCCGACAGCAGATGCCCGATCGGCACGTCGGTGAAATCGGGGTCGCCGTACCAGGCTTCCCTGTCGGCAAACGCGAGCTTCTGTGCCTCGATCACCCTGTGCAGGAAGCGCGGGTCGACCGGCGAGGTCTCGTCGAGGTCGAAGCCCTTGAGCAGCGCGAGCGTCTGCAGGTAGGCCGGCCCCTGGCTCCAGACGCCGCACTTCAGGACCGTCACGCCGCGATACTCGTAGGCGAGCGGCTCCTCATAATGGGCCTGCCAGCGCGCGAGATCCTCGCCCGAAAGCAGGCCGCGATGGGTTCGGCCCGAGACGTCGAGCACGTCCTCGCTCCGGCAGAACCGGTCGATCGCCTCGGCCACGAACCCCTGGTACCAGGCCCGCCGCGCGGCATCGATCTGCGCCACGCGGTCGCCCCCCGCGGCCTCGCCCTCCGAGACGATGCGGGCATAGGTGTCGGCGAGCGCGGGGTTGCGGAAGAGGGTGCCAGGCTCGGGCACGTTGCCGCCGGGCAGGAACACCGCCGCGCTCGTCGGCCAGGCGGAGGCGAAGAGCGGCTGCATCGTCGCGATCGTCGCGGGGACGCGGGGCACGAGCGGCACGCCGTTGCGCGCGTAGGCGATCGCGGGCTCGAGCACCTCCGCGAGCGTCATCGTGCCGTGGTCGCGCAGCATGAGCATCCAGCCGTCGAACGCGCCCGGCACGACCGCGGGAAGGAGCCCAGTGCCCGGGATCAGCTCGTGGCCGAGCTCGTCTCGGATCTTCGCGACCGTCGCTGCCGCAGGCGCCGGGCCCTGGCCACAGATCACGCGCTGGCGCCCCTCCTTCGCGGAATGAAGGATGATCGGCACGTCGCCGAGCGGGCCGTTCAGGTGCGGCTCGGCCACCTGCAGCACGAACGCGGCCGCGACGGCGGCATCGAAGGCATTGCCGCCGCGCTCGAGCACGCCCATGCCGGTGGCGGAGGCGAGCCAGTGCGTCGAGGCGACGACGCCGAACGTGCCGAGGATTTCCGGCCGTGTGCTGAAAGTCGGGTTCCAGGTCATTCCGCTCCTCCCTGCGCGCCGCACCCTATAGTCCCGGGCCGCGGCGCTGGCCAGATGGGCAGGTTTGACGCAGGCGCCACCGCCGCTTAGCGTCCGCGCAACCCCGGCAACGTCGAGATCTCCCCCAAGGAGCGCATGGAACGGCTTGACCCCTCACCACCCGTCTCCGACGAGGTGAAGTGCACCACCTGCTACATGTGCGCCTGCCGCTGCGGCATCCGCGTGCACATCCAGGACGGGCAGGTCCGCTACATCGAGGGCAACCGGGACCACCCGGTGAACCGCGGCGTGCTCTGCGCCAAGGGCTCTGCGGGCATCATGCAGCACCTCTCGCCGGCACGGCTGCGCAAGCCGCTTCGGCGCGTCGGCCCGCGCGGCTCGGGCGAGTTCGAGGAGATCGAGTGGGAGGAGGCGCTCGGCCTCGCCCATTCCTGGCTCGCCGAGATCCGCGGCCGCGACCCCACCCGGCTCGCCTTCTTCACGGGCCGTGACCAGAGCCAGGCGCTGACGGGCTGGTGGGCGCAGGCCTATGGCACGCCGAACTTCGCCGCGCATGGCGGGTTCTGCTCGGTCAACATGGCAGCAGCTGGCCTCTACACCTTCGGCGGCAGCTTCTGGGAGTTCGGCGAGGCGGATTTCGAGCGCACGAAGCTGTTCCTGATGTTCGGCGTCGCCGAGGACCATGACAGCAACCCGATCAAGATCGGCCTCGCGCGTCTGAAGGAGCGGGGCGCGACCTTCGTCTCGGTGAATCCCGTGCGGACGGGGTATTCCTCGATTGCCGACGAGTGGGTGCCTGTGCGGCCCGGAACCGACGGCGCGCTCGTCCTCGCGCTGATCCACGAGCTCTTGCGCGCACGCCGCATCGATCTCGATTTCCTCGCCGCCTACACCAATGCGCCGTGGCTGCTGATCGAGGATCCCGGCGGCGCCGAACACGGGCTCTTCGCGCGCGACGGTGAGGGCAAGCCGCTCGTCGCCGATGCCGCCGGCGCGCTGCACCCGTGGGATGCTGCAGGCGTCACGCCCTCGCTCACCGCTGCCGTGACGCTTCCCGATGGCCGCCGCGCGAAGCCGGCCTTCGTGCTGATGGCAGAGACCTATCTCGACGAGAAATACTCGGCCGAGGCGGCCTCAGCCGTCACGGGCATCGCGGCCTCGCGCATCCGCGCGCTTGCCGCGCGCATCGCCGAGGTGGCGTTCGAGCAGACGATCACCGTCGAGACGCCGTGGACCGACTGGCGCGGCGTGCGGCACAAGCGCTTCGTCGGCCGGCCCGTGTCGTTCCACGCGATGCGCGGCATCAGCGCGCACGCGAACGGGTTCCAGACCTGCCGTGCGCTGCACGTGCTCCAGATGCTCCTTGGCGCCGTCGATTGCCCGGGCGCCTGGCGCTACAAGTCGCCCTATCCGCGCCCCACCCCGCCGCCGATCCGCCCGGGCGGCAAGCTCGGCGAGACCGGACCGAACGCGCCGCTGCCGCGCCCGCCCCTCGGCTTCCCGATGGGGCCGGACGACCTGCTGGTCGATGCGAAGGGCCGCGCGCTCCGCATCGACAAGGCCTATTCGTGGGACGCGCCCGTCGCCGCGCACGGGCTGATGCACCTCGTCATCCGCAACGCCTGGGCGGGCGACCCGTACAAGGTCGACCTTCTCTTCATGTACATGGCGAACATGGCCTGGAACTCGGCCATGAACAGCGCCGGCACGGTGCGGATGCTGACCGACACGAACGAGGACGGTTCGTACAGGATCCCCCGCATCATCTACGCCGACGCCTATGCCTCGGAGACGGTCGCCTACGCCGACCTCGTCCTGCCGGACACGACGTACCTGGAACGATACGACGCCATCTCGTTGCTTGATCGCCCCATCGGCAATGCGGAAGGGCCGGGCGACGCGATACGCCACCCCGTGGTGAAACCCGACCGGGACGTGCGCCCCTTCCAGGACGTGCTTCTCGACCTCGGCGCACGCTTGGGCCTTCCCGGCATGGTGCGCGAGGACGGCTCGCCCAGGTTTCCCGGCGGCTACGCCGACTACATCACCAACCACGAGCGGGGCCCAGGCATCGGCCCGCTCGCCGGCTGGCGCGGGGCGGACGGGTCGAAGCACGGAAAGGGCGAGCCGAACCCGGAGCAGCTCGCGCGCTACATCGAGAATGGCGGGTTCTGGAAGATGCACCTGCCGGACGATGCGCTGTTCATGAAGTTCGCCAACAAAGCCTATCTCGACCATGCCGTGGCGATGGGCTTCATGGGCAGCGCGGCGCCGATCGTGCTGCAGCTCTATGTCGAGCCCTTGCAGCGCTTCCGGCTTGCGGCGATGGGGCATGGCGCGAAGCAGCCGCCCGATCACCTGCGCGCGCGCATCATCGCCTGCCTCGACCCGCTTCCAGTCTGGTACCCGCCCTTCGAGGGGGCGGCGCTGCCCGAGGCGGCATTCCCGCTCCACGCCGTCACGCAGCGGCCTGCGGCGATGTACCATTCCTGGGGAAGCCAGAACGCCTGGCTGCGTCAGATCCACGGCGAGAACCGCCTCTACATCAACCGCGGCACGGCAACGGCGCTCGGCATCGCCGACGATGACTGGGTGCATGTGACGAGCCATCACGGGCGCATCACCGTGCAGGTGAAGCTGATGGAAGGCGTCGAACCCTCGACAGTGTGGACCTGGAACGCGATCGGCAAGCGGGCAGGCGCCTGGGCGCTCGACCCGCGCGCGCCGGAAGCCATGCGCGGGTTCCTGCTGAACCACCTGATCAGCGAGCACCTGCCGGAGGCCGATGGCGGGGGAGGGCACCTGAACTCCGACCCCGTGACAGGCCAGGCCGCGTGGTACGACCTGCGCGTCCGAGTCGAGAAGGCAACGCTCGCCCCGGAGGCGACCGAGCCGCACCTGCCACCCCTGAAGCGACCGCCAGGCGTCACCACGCCGACCGGCCCGCTGCGCTTCGGCGCGGCGTTCGGCCGGTCGCCCGAGAACCGGAAGCCGCGGCCATGACCAGCCTTCCCTCCGCCCCGCCTGCGAGGAAGCTCGGCCTCGTCATCGACCTCGACACCTGCGTCGGCTGCCATGCCTGCGCGGTGAACTGCAAGGAGTGGAACACCGGCGGCCATTCCGCGCCGCTGACCGACACGGATGCCTATGGCATGAACCCCTCGGGCGTGTGGTTCAACCGCATCCACAGCTTCGAGGCCGGCGACGGCCCGGCGGGGAGGACGGTGAACTTCCCGCGCTCGTGCCTCCATTGCGACGAGGCGGACTGCGTGACCGTCTGCCCCACGGGGGCGAGCTACAAGCGCACGGAGGACGGCATCGTCCTCGTCAACCCGGACACCTGCATCGGCTGCAAGCTCTGCTCCTGGGCCTGCCCGTACGGCGCGCGGGAATACGACGAGGACGAGGGCGTGATGAAGAAGTGCACGCTCTGCGTCGACCGGATCGAGAACCAGAACCTGCCGGAGGAGGACAGGGTTCCCGCCTGCGTCTCCACCTGCCCGGCGCATGCACGGCATTTCGGCGACCTCGCCGATCCTGCGAGCGCCGTCTCGAAGCTCGTCGCCGAGCGGGGCGGGTTCGACCTGATGCCCGAGCTCGGCTATCGCCCGGTCAACAAGTACCTGCCGCCGCGCCCGCGCGCCGTGCTCCCTGCCGCGCCGGCCGCCGAGGCGCAGGAG
Organism: Elioraea rosea; assembly: GCF_007644105.1. Lineage (GTDB taxonomy): Bacteria > Pseudomonadota > Alphaproteobacteria > Acetobacterales > Acetobacteraceae > Elioraea_A > Elioraea_A rosea. The sequence goes on from NZ_VFAC01000014.1 coordinate 86,611, forward strand.
CCCGGGCTGCCCGGGTTCCTCGGCTGGGTCGATCGCATCCTGTCGCGCTAGAGACCATGCATCCCTCAACCTCCGTCATCTTCTTCACGGTCGCCTCCGGGGCGGGCTATGGGCTGCTCGCCGCGCTCGCGCTTCTCGCCGTGATCGGGCTCATCGTTCCCGGCGGCGGGCTGCCGCTGCTCGGCCTCCTCCTCGCCCTCGGGCTGATCACGGCCGGCCTGCTCTCCTCGACGCTGCATCTTGGCCACCCCGAGCGGGCGTGGCGGGCGTTCAGCCAGTGGCGCTCCTCGTGGCTCTCGCGCGAAGGCGTCGCGTCGGTCGCGACCTACCTGCCTGCGGTGCTGCTTGCGGCGCTGTTCGTGCGCGCGGACGTGCCGCGCGGGCTCGTCGTCGCGGTCGCCGTTCTCGCGTTCGCCGGCGCGGTGGCGACGGTGGTCTGCACCGCCATGATCTACCGCTCTCTCAAGCCCATTGGCGCATGGCACAACCGCCATACCGTGCCCGGCTACCTGATCATCGGCGCGGCGACCGGGTTTGCCGTCGCCTATGCCCTGTTCGCCGGCACGGGCTCGAGCGCGGCCTGGGTCGCAGGCATCGGCGCGATCGTGGCACTTTCGGCGGGGTTCCTGCAGAAGCGCGCCTATTGGCGGTTCCTCGACACCGAGGACGGCCCGGCGAGCCCGGAGAGCGCGACCGGCCTCGGCGGGATCGGGCGGGTGAGGCTGCTCGACCCGCCGCACACGGGGCCGAATTTCGTGATGCGCGAGATGGGCTATGCGGTCGCGCGCAGGCACGCCGAGGCGCTGCGGCGCATCGTCCTCGTCGCGGGTTTCGTCGTCCCGGCCTGGGCCATCGCGCTCGGCCTCGGCCTCGCCGGCGGGCTCGCTGTCGGGCTCGGGACGGTCGCAGCCGTCTCGGCTTTGCTCGGCGCGGTCGTCGAGCGATGGCTGTTCTTCGCCGAGGCGCGCCACACCGCGATGCTGTATTACGGCGCCACCAGATCCTGACCATCCGCCACGGACCGTCCCCGGGGGAGAAAGCATGCCCAAGTTCGCCGCCAACCTGTCGATGATGTACACCGACGAGCCGTTCCTGAACCGCTTCGCGCGCGCCGCGGGGGCCGGGTTCCACGCCGTCGAGTTCCTGTTCCCCTATGACTATTCGCCTGGCGAGGTGACACAGGCCGCCCGCGCCGCGGGCGTGCAGGTCGTGCTGTTCAACACCGTTCCGGGAGACTGGACCAAGGGCGAGCGCGGGCTTGCCGCACAGCCTGGCCGGGAGAAGGAGTTCGTCGACGGTGTCGCCAAGGCGCTCGACTACGCCGCCGCGCTCGGCTGCCCGAACATCCACGCGATGGCGGGGCTCGTGGCCGCGGGGGCTGACCGCGAGGCGATGGGCGAGACCTACAGGCAGAACCTCGCCACGGCCGCGGCGATGGCCGCCAAGGCAAAGATCAACGTGCTGATCGAGCCGATCAACACCCGCGACATCCCCGGCTTCTTCCTGAACCGCACCGAGGAGGCAGCGGCAATCATCGCCGATGTCGGCGCGCCGAACCTCAAGATCCAGTTCGACATCTACCATCGCCAGATCATGCAGGGTGACCTCGCGCGCGCGATCGCCGAGCACCTGCCGCTGATCGCCCACATGCAGCTGGCCGACAACCCCGGCCGCAACGAGCCTGGTACGGGCGAGATCAACTACCCCTTCCTGTTCTCCGAGATCGACCGCCTCGGCTTCGAGGGCTGGATCGGGTGCGAGTACAAGCCGAAGGGCGATACCGATGCGGGTCTCGACTGGTTCGCGCCCTTCAATGGCTGAGCCGGCGAGGCGGAATTCCGGGACAAGGAGAGAGCGGGAATGAAGGTCGGGTTCATCGGACTGGGGATCATGGGGCGCCCGATGGCGCTCAACCTGAAGAAGGCCGGACACGAGCTGTTCGTGCCCGAGCGGAAGAGCCTGACTGACGAGATCCGTGCCGCAGCGACGGTGGTGGCAGACGCCAAGGCCGTTGCCGCGGCCGCGGAGGTGGTGATCCTGATCGTGCCCGACACGCCCGATGTCGAGCATGTGCTGTTCGGCGCGGGCGGTGTGGCCGAGGGACTCTCCAAGGGCAAGCTCGTGATCGACATGTCCTCGATCAGCCCGACCGCGACGAAAGAGTTCGCGAAGAAGATCAACGCCTTGGGCTGCGACTATCTCGATGCGCCGGTCTCGGGCGGCGAGGTGGGCGCCAAGAACGCTGCGCTGACCATCATGGTCGGCGGCCCGCAGGCTGCGTTCGACCGCGCCAAGCCTCTGTTCGAGGCGATGGGCAAGAACATCACCCTCGTCGGCGAGAACGGGGCGGGGCAGACGACGAAGGTCGCGAACCAGATCATCGTCGCGCTGAACCTCCAGGCTGTCTCGGAAGCCCTTGTGTTTGCAGCAAAGGCGGGAGCCGATCCCGCGAAAGTGCGGCAGGCCCTGATGGGCGGCTTCGCCAATTCCCGCATCCTCGAGGTGCATGCCGAGCGGATGATCAATCGCACCTTCAACCCCGGCTTCCGCATCCGCCTGCACCAGAAGGACCTGAACCTCGCCCTTGCTGCCGCGAAGGACCTCGGCGTGGCGCTGCCGAACACGGCGATCGCGCAGCAGATGTTCAGCGCCGTCTCGGCCGCAGGTGGGGCGGATCTCGACCATTCGGCGATGGTGCAGGCGCTCGAGGCGCTGTCCTCGCACAAGGTCGCGGGGAACTAAGTATCGCGACGCTCCCTTCAACCGGCGCGTGAGGGTCACGCCGGGGCGGGGGGAATCGCCAACTTGACCACAACCGCAGGGCCGTCATGCATCCGCATGGCGGCCCTGTCACATAAGCGATGCAGCATCGACTCGCGCGTTTCTGGTTTCTGCCCAACTGGTGAAACATGGTGCTTGAAATCGCGCATCGCGAGCAGTAGGTCTATTCCAGCCAAGCATGTCGCACGTTATGAGACGGCCCATGCAGGGATTCGCGACCATTTTGGTCGCGTGCGGTGAGGAGCAGGGCTCGCCAGCCGTCGGAACTGGCAGCCGGAGGGTAGCATGCGGTTTACAGAGATCGGCCAGCAGTTGCGCCAGTATCGCCTTGAGAGCGGCCTGCGTGCAGAGGAGATCGCCGCGCGCCTCGGCGTCTCGCGCGCCGCCCTCTACCGCTACGAGAAGGGGGAGGTGATCAAGCTCGACACGATCAAGCGCCTCGCCGAGCTTCTCAAGATCTCCCCGCTCAGCCTGCTCGGCATCGGTGTCGAGTACATCTCCCGCGCTGCCGGCTATTTCGAGCGCGTGCGCGTCCTCGAGGAGACGACCGACCAGATCCTCCAGGCATTCGGGCCGGTAAGCTACCTCATCACCTCCGACCTGTTTGACCAGTGCCTCGCAGAGATCTACGCCGACGCGGCCGATGCCGCCGGAAGCGACCGGGCGGCCTGGCGCGCGCAGGGCGAGCAGGTTCTCGCCGTCCTCGCCGCCCGCAAGCGGGTGTACCAGCAGCGCCGCCCGTCGATCATCGCGATCATGACCATCGCCTCCGTCCGCCGCTTCCTCGAGCTCGGCGTTGGCGGCGCGATGCCGATGTCGGAGAGGATGCGCGCCCAGGCCCGCACCGTGGCCGCCACCGAGTGCGAGAACATCGCCACGATCATGGAAACCGAGCCGATGGGCGTACAGCTCGGCCTCATGACGGGGGCGGAGCCGAACGGCAACTTCAAGATCCTGCGCAACCGCGAGCGCGCCTATCTCGCGATCAACCCGTTCCGGCTCGAGGCGCACCCCTCCGCTCAGACCGGGGTTGCGATGATCACCGGGGCCGACGAGGCGCTGCTGATGCACCAGAAGGTCGCCGAATCGCACTGGCGCGAGGCGCTGAAGGGCGCATCCGCCGCGGCCAAGGTGCGCGAGCTCGTCGCCGCGGCGCGCTCGGGCGGCTGACGCGCCGCGCCTCGGCTCAGCCCGGGGCCTGGGCGTCGAGCGAGATCGAGGCGACCATCACGTCGGGGTCCTCCGCGCTTCGCTTGAGCGCGAAGCCGAGGCGTTCGACGAAGCGCAGCATCGGCCGGTTCTCCGCCAGCACGTCGCCCGCCACCCGCCTGATGCCGACGCTCCGCGCCCAGTCGAGGGCGGTGCGCATCAGCCGCGATCCGAGGCCGGCTCCCTTGGCGTCGGAGCGGACGACGATGGCGAATTCGCCCTCCTCGCCGTCGCGGATGATCCGGACCACGCCGAGCGTCTCGGGGCCGTGCTCCCCCTCGCGCGTGGCGATGAAGGCCATCTCCCGGTCGTAGTCGATCTGCGTCATCCGGGCGACCTGCTCCGGCGACAGCGCGCGCAGCGGCGCGAAGAACCGGTAGCGCACGTCCTCCGGATCGAGGCGCGCGAAGGCCGCGGCATGCGCATCGGCGTCCTCTGGCCGGATCGGGCGGAGTGTGACCTCGCGTCCGTCGGCGAGGGTTATGCGTCGCGTGAGCTCGGCCGGGTAGGGGGCGATCGCGAGATGGGCGGTGCCTGTCGCCGGAACACGGTCGATCGTGATCCACGCATCGAGGGCCATCACTCCCGCGGGGCCGGCAACGAGGGGGTTGATGTCGCAGGTGGCGATTCCGGGGAAGTCGACGGCGAGCTGCGAGAGGCGAACGAGCGTCTCGTGCACGGCATCGAGATCGGCGCGGGCGCTGTCGCGGAAGCCGGCGAGAAGCCGGGCGACGCGCGTGCGCCCGACGAGGGCCGCGGCAAGTGCGAGGTTCAGCGGCGGCAGCTCGGCCGCAACGTCGCCGATGATCCGTGCAGCCGTTCCACCCTGGCCGAAGGCGATGGCAGGTCCGAACAGCGCGTCGCGACCGAGCTGGAGAAGCAGCTCGTGCTGGCCCGCGCGGGCGATCTGCCGCTGGACCAGGAACCCCTCGCGGCGCGCGCCGGGTGCGAGCCTGTCGATGCGCGCCTCCATCGCGAGTGCGGCGGCACGCACCGCCACCTTGCTGTCGAGGTCGAGCACCACGCCGCCGACGATCGTCTTGTGCGGGATGTCGGGCGAGCGGATCTTCAGCACAACGGGGAAACCGAGCGCCGCTCCGGCTTCGCCCGCGCTCTCCGCATCGGCCGCGACGCGTGACGGCGCGGTGGGGATGCCGTAGGCGTTCAGCACGGCGGCGGCCTCGTCCTCGGTCAGCGTCACCCGACCGTCCGCGCCGGCGCGTGCGGCCCGGCGTGCGCGGGCGAACAGCCTCCGGACCGTCTCACGGTCCGGCGCGATGCCGATGATCGTGCTCGGCGGCAGTTCGCGCGCGGCAAGCCGCGTTCGGCGTTCGCGGATCAGCACGCCGACGGCCCGCGCCGCCGCCTCGATGGTCGAGAAGGCGGGAATGCCGGCGGCGGCAAGCCGCGCGCGCCCGGCCTCTGCCGCCGCCCCGCC
>NZ_VFAC01000015.1 GCF_007644105.1 Elioraea rosea
CTCGCGACGCCCGCCGCGGCGGAGGAGGCCGAGCAGCTCGCATCGCTCCCCCTGCCGCCACCGCCACCTCCCGCACTGGCAGACGCGGTGGCGCGGGACGAGCCGACGCGGGCGGAACGGCCCGGCTCGCGCAGCGTCTCGCCGCCGCCACGCCGCCTGCCGCCCGGACGCTTCGCCTGGCCGGTTCAGGGCCGCGTCGTCTCCGCCTTCGGCGCGAAGGGCGGCGGGATGGTCAATGACGGCATGAACATCGCCGCCCCGCGCGGCACCCCGATTCGCGCCGCAGCCGACGGCACGGTGATCTACGCAGGCAACGAGGTGCGCGGCTTCGGCAACCTCGTGCTGATCCAGCACCAGGGGGGGTGGGTGACCGCCTATGGCCATGCCGAGCGGCTCCTGGTGCGCCAGGGCGAGACGGTGCGGGCTGGCGAGGAGATCGCACGGGTCGGCTCGACCGGTGCGGTGTCGACCCCGCAGGTGCATTTCCAGGTTCGCCAGGGCGGCAAGCCGGTCGACCCGGCCGCAAGGCTCGACCGCGCGATGGCGGGGCGCTGAGAAGCCTCAGCCTGCCGCTGTGCGTGCGCGCCGCCCGACGAGGATGACGGCCGCCGACGCTGCCTGGACCATGACGGCAAGCGCCAAGGGCGCAGGATAGCCGCCCGAGAGGTCGCGCAGCGCGCCGATCGCACCCGGCCCCAGCGCACCTGCCGGCTGGGCGAGCGCGAAGGCGAACGACACGACACGCTGGACATCCGTGCGCCGGTACTCGACCTGGACGATGTTCGGCACCATCGGAGCCAGGTTCGACGCCCCGAGACCGAACAGGACGCATCCCCCGGCCGCCAGCGCCGCAGCGCCCCTGACGCCCTCGCTCACGGCGAGCGCCAGCAGGCCGAGCGCGCAGGCCTGCAGGGACAGAAGCGCCGCTGCCGCGATGCGGCGGTCAGACGTTGCGCCGGGGCCGCTCTGGTACCAGGCGAACACTGTCCTGCCGCCGATGATGCTGAGCGTGGTCAGCGAGACGGCAAGCGCGCTGCCTCGCTCACCGAGGATCGGGGCAAGTGCCACCAGCAGATGGGCGAAAAGTCCGATATGCACGGATAGGCCGAGCGCGAATGCTGCCATGAGCGTGAGGAATCCGCGGTCGCGCAGCAGCGCCACGCGGGCCAATGGCGGCCCCGTGTCGGGCTCTGCCGCACGCCTCGTCGCGACGGGCGGAACCCCGTCGGGGTGCTGGCCGAGCGAAGCCGGGGTGAGCCTGATCCTCGGCCCGGCAAGCACCATGATCACGCCGAATGCTGTTCCGCCCAGCAGCATCGCCGCCGACTGGAACCCGACCGCATCGATCAGCAGGACCCAGGCCGGGACGAGCAGGAGGCCCCCGAGGGCAAAGCCGTTGACCGCCAATGCGTTCGCCGCGGGGCGCTTCCTGTCGAACCAGGGAGCGATGATGGCGAACGCCAAGACGGTGCTGCAGGCTCCGGAACCGATGCCGGTGAGCGCCGCGGCCAGGCCGAGCCCCCAGGGAGAGGCGGCGCTCGACCATGCCAGAGCACCGGCCGCGAGGCAGAGGCCGCCGGCGCGCGTCGTCGCAACGATGCCGAAGCGACTGTGAAGGTCGGGCAGGAGCGCGAACACGACGCCAGTCAGGAGTTGCGCGCCGCTTGCTGCGGCGGACAGGGCGCTGATGCTCCACCCGAGCTGCGCGTGCAGGGTGCGGATGTAGACGCCGATCCCGAAATAGCCGAGCCCCGCGCTGAACACCATGATGCCGGACGCGGCCGCCACCACCCGCCATCCGTGGAAGGGCAGGGACAATCCCGTCGAGGCAACACCGTGCGCCATGTCGGCCGCGCCTTCGGCCGGTGCATCTTCGTAACAGATTGCGCCGGACGGGCTGGATGGGTCAACGACTGGGCTTGCCTAAGCCAGTCTAGAAAAATGTCCAAAAACCGAAAAAAACGACGTCTCGAAATACGAAAACAGTTTGCAGAACCGTTAAAGGCTGCTACTCATGGTCGTAACAGTGATCGCGATGGGCTCGTATCATGGAACGCACACGCCTCAGTCGCTTTTTCCTGATTGCCGCCATGCTTGTTTCGCTTGGTGGTTGTGCGACCAGCTGGGAGCCCGCCTCCCTCCCGCTCAGCGGCGGCCCGACGCGGACAGCCGATTGCGAAGCCAAGGGGCTGTCCTGGACCCATTCGCGTCCGCTGTCGTGGCAGCAGCTTCAGATCCACCCGAACCTGATGGCCCGGCCAGAGCGGGTGAACACGCTCGTCTCGGCGGATGGGCGCACCGTCGGCTACTGCATCAATGGCTGCGGGTGCCGGACGAATGACTGGCGCCGCGTCGCCGATGGAAGGGCCGACTGCCCGGCGACGGCCCGGCCGGCGGGCATGTGCATGCCGGCCGATGCCGGAGAGACGCGCCCGCCGGAGCAGGTGCGCGCGCCCGCCCCGGCGCAGCAAAGCGCAGTCGTCGTCGCGAACTGACGGCGGTCAGACCGGCGAGGCGCGGATCGCCACGCCAAGCCGCCCCGCGAGGTCCTGCACGAACTGCCAGGCCACGCGGCCGGAGCGCGAACCGCGGGTGACGGACCATTCCGCGGCCTGGCGCTTCAGCTCGTCGGGCGGCACGTCGAGCCCGAACGCGGCGGCGTAGCCCTCGACCATCGCGAAATACGTCGCCTGGTCGCAGTGGTGGAAGCCGAGCCACAGGCCGAAGCGATCCGACAGCGACACCTTCTCCTCGACCGCCTCGCCCGGGTTGATCGCCGAGGAGCGCTCGTTGTCGATCATGTCGCGCGGCAGAAGGTGCCGGCGGTTCGAGGTGGCGTAGAAGATCACCGTCTCCGGCCTTCCCTCGACGCCGCCCTCGAGAACGGCCTTCAGGCTCTTGTAGTCGGTCTCGCCCGCGTCGAAGGAGAGGTCGTCACAGAACAGGATCGCTCGCCGGTTCACCCCGCGCAGCACCGCGAGCAGGGCGGGAAGCGTGCGGATGTCCTCGCGATGGATCTCGATCAGCGCGAGCCCGCCCGACGCGCGCGCCTCGGCGTTCACCGCCGCATGCACCGCCTTGACGAGCGAGGACTTGCCCATGCCGCGCGCGCCCCAGAGAAGCGCGTTGTTTGCCGGAAGGCCCCTGGCGAAGCGGCGGGTGTTCTCGAGAAGCTGGTCCCGCTGGCGTTCCACCCCATGCAGGAGCTTCAGCCCGACGGCATTGACCACCGGCACGGGCGCGAGCAGGCCGGGATCGGGCTGCCAGACGAAGGCATCGGCCCCGGCGATGTCGGTCGCCGCCGGCGGCGGAGGGGCGAGGCGCTCGAGCGCATCGGCGATGCGGGCGAGCAGGCGGGGAAGCTCTGTCGTGTCGTTCATGGCGGCGGATGTCTACTTGGCTAGAGCGAAGCCGTCACCCCGCCATCGACGTAGAGGATCTGCCCCGTCACGTAGCTCGCCGCATCGGAGGCCAGGAACACGGCCGCGCCGGCGATCTCCGCCGGCTCGCCCCAGCGGCGGGCGGGCGTGCGGGCGCATACCCAGGCGTTGAACTCGGCATTGGCGATCAGCGCGGCGTTCATCTCGGTGTTCACGTAGCCTGGCCCGATCGCGTTCACCTGCACGTTGTGGGGCGCGAACTCGGTGGCGAGGCAGCGCGTCAGCATCCGCACGCCTCCCTTCGCCGCACCGTAGGCGGGAACGTTGGCGCGGCCGAGCTCCGACAGGAGCGAGCCGAGATTGATGATCCTGCCGGACCGCCGCTCGATCATCTGCGGGGCGACGCGCTTGATGAGCCGGAACACGCTCGTCAGGTGGCTCGCGATGATCGCGTCCCACGCATCGTCGGGGAATTCGAGGGCCGGGGCGCGATGCTGGATGCCGGCGTTGTTGACCAGGATGTCGATGCGCCCGGCCTTCGCCACGGCCTCCGCGGCGGCGGCATCGTCTGTCACGTCGAAGGGGAGGGGCTCGGCGGCGAGCCCCGAGGAATTGAGCGAGGCGACGGCCTGCTCCACCCCCTCCGCGCCGCGGCCGTTGACGAGGACGGTCGCGCCACACTCGGCGAGCGCCTGCGCGATCGCCCGGCCGATGCCGCGCGTCGCGCCCGTGACGAGCGCGCGGCGCCCGCTGAGGTCGAACCCCTTGTACCGCATGTTTCCCTGTTCCCTCCCGAGGCCCGCGTGCCTAGGAGCCTGGGTGCCTAGGAACATGGAGGGGCCGCTGCTATGGTCCGCCCCCTTCCGAGACCGAGAGAGACTGACCGGAGCGCGATGATGCTGATTTCCCCCGCCTATGCCCAGGCCGGCGGCGACCCGACGGGCGGGCTGATGAGCCTGCTGCCGCTCGTCCTGATCTTCGTGGTGTTCTATTTCATCCTGATCAGGCCGCAGCAGAAGAAGGCGAAGGAGCATCGCGCGATGCTCGTCGACCTCAAGCGCGGCGACAGGATCGTCACCGGCGGGGGGCTGATCGCGACGGTGATCCGCGTGACGGCCGACAGCGAGGAGGTGATCGCCGAGATCGCGCGCGACGTGCGGGTGAAGGTGGTCAAGAGCACGATCCAGCACGTCATGCGCGAGGGGACGGAAGCGCCGGCCAAGCAGGACAACAAGCCGAAGGCGGAGAAGTCCGAGGAGAAGCCGGAGGAGAAGGCCGAGGAGCCGCCGCCCGCCAACGATGCCGTACCTCCACCCAAGCAGGGGTGAGCGCCTGGCGAGAGGCTGAAATCGAAGGGGCGGGCCCGCAAGGACCCGCCCCTTCCTTCATCCAGTGGAGCGCCGTGGACGGCCCAACGAGGCCGGCCACCCTCGACCCCGACCGCGGTGCGGTCAGGCCTTGGCGAGGAGGCTGTCGACGTATTCCCAGTTCACGAGCTTCTCGAGGAAGTTCGTGAGGTAGTCGGGGCGCCGGTTGCGGAAGTCGAGGTAGTAGCTGTGCTCCCACACATCCACGCCGAGGATGGCCGTGCCGGTGCCTTCGGCGAGCGGGTTGGACCCGTTCGGCGTCTTGGCGGTGGCGAGCTTGCCGTCCTTGCCGACGACCAGCCAGGCCCAGCCCGAGCCGAACTGCGTCGCGCCGGCCTGCTTGAAGGCGTCCTTGAACTTGTCGAGCGAGCCGAAGTCGGAGGTGATCTTCGCCTCGAGCTTGCCGGGCAGCGCGCCGCCGCCGTTCGGCTTCATGCAGGGCCAGAAGAGGTTGTGGTTCCAATGCTGGCCGGCGTTGTTGAACACGCCCGCCATGTCGGGCTTGCCGTACGACATCTTCACGATCTCCTCGAGCGACTTGCCCTGGAGGTTCGCGTCCTTCTCGACGAAGCCGTTCAGCGCCGTGACGTAGGCCTGGTGGTGCTTGCCGTGGTGCAGCTCCAGCGTCTCCTGGCACATGCCGCTCTCGGCGAGGGCGCCGTGCGCGTAGGGCAGGGAGGGGAGGGTGAAGGCCATGGGGGCTCTCTCCGGTTTCTTGATGTCTGTCGGCGTGCGGTTCTGACCTAGGTCGAGGCCGATGCAACGTCAACAGCACGACCCCTCGCGCGGTTGCGGCGGCCACGCCATGTTCGGGGCGTGAGCGAGGCCGAGATCCTCTCCCATCTTCGCGAGGCGGACCCTGACCGCCTCCTCTGCGTGCTCGCCTCGCCTGCCACGGCGCGCGAGCCGGTCGCGGTGCTCTACGCGTTCAATGCCGAGCTCGCACGCGTCGCCTCGTCGGTCACCGAGCCCGGGCTCGGGATGATCCGGCTGCAGTGGTGGCGCGAGGTTGCGGAGGAGGGGGCGCACGGGAAGGTCCGCCGCCATCCGGTGGCGGAGCCTCTCGGGCGCCTGATCGCCGCCCGCGGCCTCGAGCCGTCCCTCTTCGACGCGGTGATCGGCGCGCGCGAGCTCGAGCTCGACGAGGCGGGCATCCCCGACCCGATCGCGCTCGAGGCCTATGCGGGGGCGAGTGCGGCGGGGCTGATGCGCCTCTGCCTCGATGCGCTCGGCGTGACCGATGGCGCCAGCCGAGAGGCGGCGCGGCAGGCCGGGCTCGTCGTCGGGCTCACGGGCGTGCTGCGCAACGCGCCCTTCCTCGCGGCACGGGGCCGCACGCTGCTGCCGCGCGCGCTTCTCGCCGATGCCGGGGCGCGGGTCGCCGATTTCGCGCGCACGCCGCTGCCCGGGCCTGCGCGCCGCGTCACGGGCCAGGTGGCGGAGATGGCTGCGGGACATCTCGCTGCGCTTCGCGCGATGGCGGTGCCGCGCGAGGCCGTACCGGTGCTGCTTCCCGCGGCACTCGCGGCGCGGACGCTTCGGCGTCTTGCGCGCGCGGAGAACGACCTGTCCGACCGGCGCGTCGAAGGCCCGCGCGCCACGGCGCAGTGGGCGGTGTTCCGCGCAGCCCTCAGCGGAAGGTTCTGACCGCGGCGTAGGCCACCAGAAGGCCGCCGACGACAGAAAGCACCGTCACCGCCCATTGCGCGCCGAGCACGGCCGCGGCAGTACCGGACAGCACCATGCCGATCGGGCCCGTGCCGATGCACATCGTCACCAGCCCCATCAAGCGCGAGCGCGCATCGGCCGGGGCGTTCTCCAGCACGATGCTCGACTGCAACGTGCCGAACGCCGCGGTGCCGAGGCCGGAGGCGACGAGCAGAAGGAACGCCAGCAGGTAGGATGGCGCGTGCGGCATGAAGGCGAGGAACACGAGGAAGCTCGCCGATCCCGCGAGGAACAGCCGGACGCTCGCTGCCCCTGAGCGGCGGGCGAGCGCGATGGCGCCGCCGATCGCGCCGAGCGGCTCGGCAGCGACGAGAACGCCGATGCCAATGGCGGTCGCCTCGAAGGCAAGCCGGCCGATCGGCGCCATGAGCGCGATGTAGGAGAAGCCGAAAGTGTTCATCGCGACCGTGACGATCAGCACCGTGCGCACGGCGGGAAGCCCGCGCGCGATCGCGATGCCTTCCGCGACCGTCGAGGCCATCGCGCCGAGGCGGAGGACGCGGCGCTCCTGCTGGTGGTTCACGCGGATGACGAGAAGGAGCGCGACCGCGTTGAGCACCGCCGACAGCCCGTAGGCGCCGGCGATGCCGAACGCCGCATAGGCCGCGCCGCCGGCAACGGGGCCGACCAGCCGTGTTCCGGCATTGGTGATCGAGTCGAAGGCGATTGCCTGCGACATGGTCGAGCCCACCGCGCTCTCGGCGACCATGCGGCGCCGCACGGAGAGCTCACCGGCGGCGAGCAGGCCGGAGGCGAAGCCGGCGAGGGCGAGATGCCAGGAGAGAAGCGAGCCCGCCGCGCCAAGCAGCGTCACGGCGAGGGCGGCGACGGTGGTGATGACCAGGCCGATGACGAGAAGCAGCTTGCGGTTCACCGCCTCGGCCACGGCGCCGGCGGCAGGGCCGAACAGGAGCATCGGCATCGCGCGGGAGGCGGAGACGAGCGCGACGGTCATCGCGTCCCCCGTCGCGTCGAGGACAAACAGACCGGTGGCGATGAGCTCGAGCCAGCGCATGGCGTTGGCGAGGCCGCCGACCATCCAGAGACGGCGATAATCTCCGATCGCGAGCAGGGCGAGCCCCGCCCGCGCGCGTTTTTCCTCCCGACCGTGCATTGGCGGCGAGTGTGCGCCTACCCTCGCAGCCTGGAAAGACCGGCGGCGCCGGCGGGGATTCTTAAGCCGCTTCCTTCGGGGTCGGCAGCACGTGAGGCCGGCCGGCCCAGGCATCGGCGGCCGCGAGCGCGCGTTCGCAGTACGCGCGCTTGCGCTCGCGCCCCTTGGGCGGGTTTGCAAGCGGCGGGAACAGGCCGAAATTGACGTTCATCGGCTGGAACGTTTCGGCATCCGCCCCGCCCGTGATGTGGGCGAGAAGCGCGCCCATCGCCGTCTCTGGAGGCGGCGGGGCGAGGGGCTGGCCCTTTGCCTCCGCTGCGGCGAAGCGGCCAGCCAGAAGCCCGATCGCCGCGCTCTCGACATAGCCTTCGACGCCCGTGATCTGCCCGGCGAAGCGGAGATGCGGCGCTGCCTTCAGGCGAAGCGTTCCGTCGAGCACGCGGGGCGAGTTCAGGAAGGTGTTGCGGTGCATGCCGCCGAGCCGCGCGAACTCGGCGCCGCCGAGGCCGGGGATGGTGCGGAACACGCGCACCTGCTCGGCGTATTTCAGCTTCGTCTGGAAGCCGACCATGTTCCAGAGCGTGCCGAGCGCGTTGTCCTGCCGCAGCTGCACGACGGCCCAGGGGCGGCGGCCGGTTCGCGGGTCACGCAGGCCGACGGGCTTCATCGGCCCCCAGCGAAGCGTGTCCGGCCCGCGCTCCGCCATCACCTCGATGGGAAGGCAGCCATCGAAATAGGGAGTGTTCGCCTCCCACTCCTTGAAGCTTCCCTTCTCTGCGGCGTTCAGCGCGGCAATGAAGCCCTCGTACTCCTCGCGCGAGAGAGGGCAGTTGATGTAGTCGGCCCCGCCGCCCTTGTCGTAGCGCGACTGCATCCAGGCGATAGACATGTCGATGCTGTCGCGGTGCACGATCGGCGCGATCGCATCGAAGAAGGCGAGGCTCTCCTCGCCCGTCGCGGCACGGATGGCCTCTGCGAGGCCTGGCGCGGTGAGCGGGCCGGTGGCGACGATCGTGCTGCCCCACTCGGCGGGCGGAAGGCCGGTGACCTCCTCGCGCACCACCGTGACGAGCGGGTGCGCGCCGAGCGCGGCGGTGACGGCCGCCGAGAACCCGTCGCGATCCACCGCGAGCGCGCCGCCGGCGGGAAGCCTGTGCGCCTCTCCCGTGCGGAGGATGATGCTGCCGAGCCGACGCATCTCCTCGTGCAGCAGCCCGACCGCGTTGTAGAGCGGATCGTCGGCGCGGAAGGAGTTGGAGCAGACGAGCTCGGCGAAGTTCTCCGTGCCGTGCGCCTCCGTCATCCGCACCGGGCGCATCTCGTGCAGCACCACCGGCACGCCTGCCTCGGCGAGCTGCCAGGCCGCCTCGGAGCCGGCGAGCCCTGCGCCGACTATGTGAACCGCATCACCCATCCGGGGGAGATAGCCCCCTCCCGCATCGCGTTCAACGCCGCATGGGCGTATCCTGGCCGCCATGGCGCTGCCCATCCCCATCGCCCTCCCGGCAACCGCCAACCAGCGCCTCGCCGTTGCGGGGGCGACGCTCGTGCACATCACGCCTCTGGCGCGGCTCGGCGACATCGTGCAGCGCCAGGGCGGCGCGCCGAGCGGGGAGTGGGCCGAGGCTGCGCGCAGCCTTCCCGCCACGCGTGGGCTCGCGCGCATCTGCACCATCCGGCTGCTTGCGGGGCATGGCTACAGCCGGGGGCGCTGGCTGCGCGACTACTCCGTGATCGACCTGCCGTTCGGCATCGGCGGCGGGGAGGATTTCGCGCGCTACATGTACTTCTTCCGCTCGACGCCTGGCCGCTGGGCGGCGATCAAGAACATCGGGCGGTCGTGGTCGAGCATCCTCGAGACCGAGGCGGTGATCATGATCCGCGGTCTCGACCTCCTCGTGGGCGAGAATAGCGGGCCCGTGCCGCTGTTCCTGCGCGGCGACGACGATGCCGTGGTGGTGCGGCGCGCGTCCTACGAGGGCGAGGCGCTCGTCTGGCCCGTGATCTCGGGTTAGCTCACTCGGCCGCGCGGCGCCGTTTCGCGGGTGCCGAATCCCGCGTGAGCACGGGCGCGAGGAAGCGGCCGGTGTGGCTGTCCTTCGCCACCGCCACCGTCTCGGGCGTGCCTTCGGCGACGATGCGGCCGCCGCCATCGCCTCCCTCGGGGCCGAGATCGATGATCCAGTCGGCGGTCTTGATCACCTCGAGATTGTGCTCGATCACCACCACCGTGTTGCCGGCATCGACGAGCGCGTGCAGCACCTCGAGAAGCCGCCGAACGTCCTCGAAATGCAGCCCCGTGGTCGGCTCGTCGAGGATGTAGAGGGTGCGGCCCGTCGCGCGACGGGAAAGTTCCTTCGCAAGCTTCACGCGCTGCGCCTCACCGCCAGACAGCGTCGTCGCAGGCTGGCCGAGCGTGACGTAGGAGAGCCCGACCTCTGCGAGCGTGCGCAGCTTGTCGCGGATCGGCGGCACGGCGGAGAAGAACTCCACCCCGTCCTCGACCGTCATCTCCAGCACGTCGGCGATCGACTTGCCGCGGAACTGGATCTCGAGCGTTTCGCGGTTGTAACGCTTCCCCTTGCACGAATCGCAGGTGACGTAGACGTCGGGAAGGAAGTGCATCTCGATGCGCGTGACGCCGTCGCCCTGGCAGGCCTCGCACCGCCCCCCCTTGACGTTGAAGCTGAAGCGGCCCGGCTTGTAGCCGCGCTGGCGCGCCTCGGGCAGCTCGGCGAACCAGTCCCGGATCGGGGCGAAGGCGCCCGTGTAGGTCGCGGGGTTCGAGCGCGGGGTGCGCCCGATGGGCGACTGGTCGATGTCGATCACCTTGTCGAGAAGCTCTATGCCCTCGATCCGGTCATGCGGCGAGGGCGCCTCGCGCGTTCCCATCAGCCGCCGCGCAACGGCGCGGTACAACGTGTCGATGACGAGCGAGGACTTGCCGCCGCCCGAGACGCCGGTGACGCAGGTGAGCGTGCCGAGCGGGAAGGCGGCGGTGACGTCCTTGAGGTTGTTGCCGGTCGCACCCACCACTTTCAGCAGGCGCTTGCGGTCGATCGCGCGCCGCCGCTCGGGAAGCGGAACGCGGCGGCGGCCCGTCATGTAGTCGGCCGTCAGGCTGTTGCGGTTGGCGAACACCTCCTCCGGCGTGCCGATCGCCACGACCTCGCCGCCATGCACGCCAGCGCCAGGCCCCATGTCGACCAGGTGGTCGGCGGCGCGGATCGCGTCCTCGTCGTGCTCGACGACGATCACCGTGTTGCCGATGTCACGCAGCCGCTTGAGGGTTCCGAGAAGCCGCTCGTTGTCACGCTGGTGCAGGCCGATCGAGGGCTCGTCGAGCACGTAGAGCACGCCGGTGAGCCCCGAGCCGATCTGACTCGCGAGCCGGATGCGCTGGCTCTCCCCGCCGGAGAGCGTGGCCGAGCCGCGCGACAGGGTGAGGTATTCGAGGCCGACGTCGTTGAGGAAGCCGAGGCGCTCGTCGATCTCGCGCAGGATGCGGCGCGCGATCTCCATGTTCTTCTCGCTGAGATGCTTCGGCAGCTCCTTGAACCAGGCGGCGGCCTCGCGGATCGAGAAGGCAGAGGCCTGGCCGATATGCAGGCCGCGGATCTTCACCGACAGCGCCTCCGGCTTCAGGCGATAGCCGCCGCAGGCCTCGCACGGCGCGTCGTTCTGGTAGCGCGCCAGCTCCTCGCGCACCCAGGCGCTGTCGGTCTCGCGCCAGCGACGCTCCAGGTTGGCGACCACGCCTTCGAAGGGCTTCTTCGTCTCGTAGGCGCGAAGCCCATCCTGGTAGCGCATCGTCACGGGCGTCTCGCCGGTGCCGTGCAGGATCGCCTCGCGCGCGGCCTTCGGCAGATCCTTCCACGGCGTCTTCATGGTGACCTTGAGATGCCGCGAGAGGCTCTGCAGCGTCTGCCGGTAGTAGGGAGAGGAGGCGTTCTCCCAGGGCGCGACCGCGCCTTCCTCGAGGGAGAGGCGATCATCTGGCACGACGAGATCGGCGTCGAAATACGTCGTCACACCCAGGCCGTCGCAGGCCGGGCAGGCGCCGGCCGGCGCGTTGAAGGAGAAGAGCCTCGGCTCGATCTCCGCGATGGTGAAGCCGGAGACGGGGCAGGCGAACTTGGCGCTGAACACCGTGCGCTCGGGCTCGGCTCCCTTCCTCGCATCGGCGTTCTCGGCGATGGCGATGCCGTCCGCCAGGGCGAGGGCGGTCTCGAAGCTGTCGGCGAGCCGGGCCGCGATTCCCTCGCGCACCACCAGGCGGTCGACCACCACCTCGATGTCGTGCTTGCGCTTCTTGTCCATCGGCGGCACGGCATCGATCTCGTAGAGCGTGCCGTCCACCTTCACGCGCTGGAAGCCGCGCTTCTGAAGTTCGGCGAGTTCCTTCTTGTACTCGCCCTTCCGCCCGCGCACGACGGGCGCGAGGAGGTAGAGCCGCGTTCCCTCCGGCATGGCGAGCACACGGTCGACCATCTGGCTCACCGTCTGCGCCTCGATGGGCAGGCCGGTGGCAGGGGAGTGCGGCACGCCGACGCGGGCCCAGAGAAGCCGCATGTAGTCGTTGATTTCGGTGACGGTGCCGACGGTCGAGCGCGGGTTGCGCGAGGTCGTCTTCTGGTCGATCGAGATCGCCGGCGACAGGCCCTCGATGCTGTCGACGTCCGGCTTCTGCATCAGCTCGAGGAACTGCCGCGCATAGGCCGAGAGGCTCTCGACATAGCGGCGCTGGCCCTCGGCGTAGATCGTGTCGAAGGCGAGCGAGGACTTGCCCGAGCCGGAGAGGCCGGTGATCACCGTCAGGCTGTGGCGGGGAATCTCGACATCCACCCCCTTGAGGTTGTGCTCGCGGGCGCCGCGGACGCGGATGGCATCGGTCATCGGGAGGCAACCTCGGGGGGAGAAACGGAGCGTGAACAAAGCCCATGTGGGGGCGGGCGCGCAAGGTGCCAAGGCGGCCGGTCATGGGGGTGTGAAGAGGGCCCCGCCCGGCCTACACTCCGCCCCCATTCGTGCCGAATCCTGGAGGGCGTTGAAGATGGCCGGCAGCGTGAACAAGGTGATCCTCGTCGGCAATCTCGGCCGCGACCCCGAGGTGCGCGTGATGCAGCAATCGGGCGGCAGGGTTGTGTCCTTCTCGGTGGCGACCTCGGAGACGTGGAACGACCGCGCCTCAGGCGAGCGCAAGGAGAAGACGCAGTGGCACCGCATCGCGATCTTCAACGAGAAGCTCGGCGAGATCGCGGAGAAGTACCTGCGCAAGGGCTCGAAGGTGTACATCGAGGGCCAGCTCGAGAGCCGGAAATACACCGACAAGGACGGGGTTGAGCGGGAGACCTTCGAGGTGGTGATCGGCCGCTTCAAGGGCGAGCTGACGCTTCTCGACGGCCGCCAGGGCGGCGGGGCAGGGGCGATGGACGACGAGGGCGGCGGCTACCAGAGCCGACCCGCCGCGCGTACCGCGCCAGCGCGCCAGGGAACCGGCGGTGGCGGTGGCGGTGGCGGCTGGGACAGCAAGCGGGACCTCGACGACGACATTCCCTTCTGAAGACTTGGGCGGCGGTTTCCCGCCGCCCGCGCCGCCGCAGAGACCGTTTCAGAATTCGCTGCCGTGAGTCGTATGGCGCGGTTTCCGAGGACCGGAGCGGAGCGGCCTGATCGGCCGTCAGCACCGGAAGCGCAGGAAGCCGATGCCAGACGGCCGCGGCAGTAGAATGATCAAGTGGTCTCTCACTGCATCATCGTGAGCCCGCCCATCGTCGCTACCTTCTCGGCGGCGCGACGGCCGACCTCGTTGCCTGCCTCGACGTCCACCCGGTAGTGGATGCGCGCCCAGAGGCGGGATTCGCCTGCCTCACGCATCAGCGCCTCGATCTGCTCCCGGTCCGACGGGAACAGGCGCACGAGCATCGCCCCCGCCCCGCCCGAGAGGCAGGCATGCGCCGAGGGGTAGCTCGGGTGCGGAGGGGCCGCGAAGAGCGGCTTGAGGCTCGGGTCGAGTTGTGCGGGGCGGATCAGCCAGTAGGCATACTTCGCGTCCCAGCACGCCACGGCGGCATCGTGGAAGGCGATGGAGACGAGCGCGAAGGCGCGCACCGCCTCGGCCGGGTTGGCGGCAAGCCCGTGTTCCAGGACCTTCCGTGCCGTCACCTCGTTCCAGAAGGCGGGTGAGCGGAGCCCGCCCGCCGCCGCCTCCCAGTACACCGCCGCAGCGGACTGCACCCGCGACGGATCCATCGCGCGAAGCTCGGCAAGGTCGCGGGCGATTTCCGGCCCATCGAAGGCCGGAGCGGCCGGGCGGATCGCATCGCCACGGCCGAGTGCCCAGGTCCTCCAGGTTCCGGCCTGGGGCAGGGCAGGCGCCGTCCCCTGCCATTTCCCGGGCCCTGTCGGCACCGTGCCGGTCCAGCGCGCGTCCGACCCGTCCGCCCGGCCGCGCGCCACGGCACGCGCGCCGACCGCTTCGCCCAGCGTCATGCCGGCCTCGACATCGCTTCGATACTGCAGGCCCGCAGCGATTCGGCTTTCGCCTGCCTCGCGGGCCATCGCCGCATACGCAGCCGCCTTCTCGGGGAAGATGTAGGCGAGGACCGAAGCAGCCGCGGCCGCGGCGGCCGCGTGCTCGGAGGGGTAGGAGGGCGTTGCCTGGCTCGGCAGCGCGGTCGTGAGCGTCGCGTCGACTGCGGACGGGCGCACCCGCCCATGCGCGGCCTTGCTGTCGTAGGAGGCGACCGTCGCGTCATGGATCGCGGCGTTCATCAGCGCGAGATGCCGTCCGAAGAGCGGGGCGGGGATGCCGCGCCTGACGGCCTCAGCGACCGCGATCTCGTTCCAGCGATAGGCCGGCCCGCCCGCGTCCCAGTGCCGGATGCGCGCAAGCATCGCCGCGTCGCGCCGCGCGGCGAGGCGGCGCAGCTCCTCGAGCTCGCCCCGCGTCGCCGCTTCATCGGGCGGGGCGGGGAGGCGGAGCTCGGACGGCGAGGCGATGATCCAGGTGGGCCATCGCGCAACGTCGCCCGGTGCTTCGGCAACGGCGGGCGACAGGGAGGCGAGAAGCGGCATGGCGAGCGCGCTTCGTCGCAGGGTTCGCAGCAGTGTCATCGTCTCTCTCCACAGCATGTTGCGCAGAGCGAACGATATGATCGCGGTCCGTCCGCCGGGGGCGGCGCGTCTCCCTCGTTCGCCGTCTCTCTCGCCGGGCACGCCTGGCGACGGCGCCGGTCCATGCATGAGCGTGCGGAGACGATGTTTCGCGGCGATTTCAGAACGAAAACGTGATCGATGCATTGTCCGCAACGGTCGGCGCGGGATAGCCTTACTCTGGTCGTGCAGCCCTGCACGACAGGGAAGGATGCCCATGCCAATCACGATCAATGACTTCCAGAACACCTGCTACGACGTCGCGCTCGCAAACGGCGTGCAGGTGAGCGAGCAGCTCTACGGCACGAACAACGAGCACCACTTCGTCAAGAACGGCTCGACGTTCCGCTCGCACGTCGTCGCGAGCCCCTACCCTGGGCTGCGGCGCATCGAGATCATCGCCGGCAACGACACGGTGTTCCTTCCCTACTACCAGGACCAGATCGCTTCGGTGCGGCTGACCAATGCGGGGCCGGACTTCTTCATCACCGCCAACATGTCGGGTTGCGCGCTCTTCATCGGGCGCGAGAGCCCGACGAACCATCTCGTCGTCTTCCACGCCAACAGCCAGATCGGCTCGGACAAGGCGACGATGGACGCGCACGCGCCATCGCATCAGAGCATGCAGGCGCTCGGCGCGATCGACACGCTCGTGGCCACGGCGAAGCCGAACTTTCCCGCCATGCGCCTCGTCTGCTCGCTGACGAAGCCGACCTACCTCGCCAATGTCGACCAGCTCACCAACTCGGGCGGGAACTTCCTCGGCGGAACCACCATCGCTGGCTGGCGTACCGGCACGACATGGGAGTTCTGGTACCAGAACTGGGGCCAGGTGAACGGTACGGGCGGCGTGCGTCTGCTCAAGGCGCGGAAGTTCTACGAAGGCCCCTGAGCGCCGCCGCCCCGCACGCTCACCGCAGCATGTCGCGGTGCTTCTCAAGAGCGGCGTTGGCGCATTCCTCGTCGATCTGACCGCTCGGCGCACCGCCGACGCCGATCGCGCCGACAACCTCGTCGCCCGCGCGGATCGGCACGCCGCCGCCGAGAAGAAGGAAGCCCGGGATGTGGACGAGGTTGCGCGCTCCGGGATTGGTCTCGGCTGCCTGGGCCATGGCAGAGGTCGCGTTGCGCGCCGAGGCGGAGGTGTAGGCCTTCTTGCGGCTTGCGCCGAGCGTGTGCGGCCCGGCCCTGTCCGCCCGGAGCATCGCACGCACCACGCCTGCCCGATCGACGACCGTCGCGGCCACGTTGAAGTTCCGCGCGGCGCAGGCCTCGACGGCGGCGAGCGCGAGCGCCTGGGCGGCGGCAAGCGAAACGGTTCGTTCCTGGATCAGCTGGGCCTGTGCCCCGCCACCCATCAACAGAGCAGTCGCGGCAAGCAATGCCTGGCGCATCATCGACGTTCTCCCTTCCACGGTCGTCTTCGACGTTCTCTCCTGGGCGCCCGGCACGCCACGGCAGGCACGGTAGCACGGGGCGCGCCTCTTTCCAGATGCGACACGGACGCTAGGATGGACGCATTGCCGCGAAAGGACAGAGATGACCGAGACGGTCAGTTGCTACTACACGCTCTCGAGCCCGTGGATGTATCTCGGCGGGCCGCAGCTTTCCGACATCATCCGCCGCCACCGCGCGACGCTCGTGCTGAAGCCGTACGACTTCCTCGAGGTGGTTCCCGACAATGGCGGCATCCCTCTGCGCACCCGCCCGCTCGCGCGCCAGGAATACCACGCGCTGGAGCTTGACCGCTGGCGCCGCGCCCTCGGCCTGCCGCTGAACCTTCGCCCGCGCTTCTACCCGCCTGCCGACCAGCGACCCGCCGGAAGGATGGTGATGGCAGCACAGGCAGCGGGGCAGGACGCGATGCGGCTGTCGCACGCGCTTCTCCGCGCGCTCTGGGTCGAGGAGCGGGACATCGCGCTGCCCGAGACGCGCCGCGCCATCGCCGATGAGAACGGCATGGATGGAGCCGCGCTGCTCGCGGCCGAGGACGCACCCGCCATCCTCGCGGAATGGCAGGCGAACAACCGCGAGGCCGCCGAGCGCGGCGTGTTCGGCAGCCCGACGATCTTCTGCGGCGATCTCTGGATCTGGGGCCAGGACAGGCTGTTCTTCCTCGACGAACACCTGTCGCGTCGCGCGGCATGAGCGCGCTCTCCGTCGCCGTCATCGGCGCGGGTGCCGTCGGAGCTGCCACGGCGCTGACGCTCGCCCGCGAAGGCCACCACGTCACCCTCATCGAGCCAGGCGAGCCTGGCGGCGAGCAGGCCGCCTCCTACGGCAACGCCTGCTGGATCAGCCCCGAAAGCGTCGTGCCGATGGCAACGCCCGGGGTGTGGAGAAAGGTTCCGGGCTGGCTGTCCGACCCGCTGGGGCCGCTCACCATCCGCTGGGCGCATCTTCCCACCCTCGCTCCCTGGCTCGTCCGCTTCCTCCGCGCCGGCTCGACGGTCGCCAAGGTGGAGCGCACGAGCCGGGCGCTGCGCGGCCTCGTCCATGACGCTGTGGAGCGGCACGAGGCGCTTGCGGCCTCGGCAGGGGTGTCTGAGCTGATCGCCCGCAACGGCCATCTCTACGCGTTCCGCGACCGTGCAGCCTTCGAGGCCGAGGCGCTCGGCTGGCGGCTGCGGCGCGAGGCGGGCGTGCGGTGGCTGGAGCTCTCGGCGGAGGAGCTGCACCAGCGCGAGCCGGCCCTGTCACGCGAGTATCGTTTCGCCCTGCTTCTCGAGGACGCCGCGCACGTGACCGATCCGGGCGCTTATGTTGCCGCGCTCGCCTCGGCCGCTCTGGCGCAGGGGGCGATGCACCGCCGCGCGCGTGCGACAGGCTTCGAGATCAGGGCCGGGCGTCTCCAGGCAGTGCTGACCTCGGACGGCCGCGTCGCTGCCGACCGCGCCGTCATCGCCGTCGGCGCGCATGGCAAGGCGCTCGCTGCCGCGGCGGGCGATTCCGTGCCGATCGAGAGCGAGCGCGGCTACCACATCGTGATCGAGGCGCCGGAGGCCTCCGTGCGCACCCCCGTGATGGTGGCCGATGCCAAGACGCCCCTGACGCCGACGGTCCGTGGCCTGCGCGTCGCCGGCCAGGTCGAGCTCGCCTCGATCACGGCCGAGCCGGCCTGGGCGCGGTCCGACGTCCTGCTCGCGCTCGCGCGGCGGTTGCTCCCCGGACTTCCCTCCGACATCCCGCCGGAGCGGATCAGGCGCTGGATGGGCCACAGGCCTTCGGTCGCGGATGGGCTTCCCGTACTCGGGCCGGCCAGCGGCTCGGCCGACATCGTCCACGCCTTCGGGCATGGGCATATCGGCCTTGCCGCCGCGCCGAAGACAGCCGCCCTGGTGGCCGACCTCGTGGCGCAGCGTGCGCCGGCGATCGACCTCGCCCCGTTCTCCCCCACCCGCTTCCGCTGAGGGGGGCGGGCCGGGCGGTC
Source organism: Elioraea rosea (assembly GCF_007644105.1). Taxonomy (GTDB): domain Bacteria; phylum Pseudomonadota; class Alphaproteobacteria; order Acetobacterales; family Acetobacteraceae; genus Elioraea_A; species Elioraea_A rosea. Next base: position 18,175 of record NZ_VFAC01000015.1, read on the forward strand.
AGCCGGTCTTGATCTCGATGCGGGTCCTTGGCTTCTCGGCCTCGGGCGGTCGGGGAAGCATCACGGTCAGCACGCCCTTGACGAAGTTCGCCTGCACGGCGTCGGTCTTCGGCGTGAAGGGAAGTTGCAGCGCGCGGGAGAAGGCGCCGTAGCTGCGCTCCTGAACGTGCCAGCCCTTCTCCTCGCGCTTCTCCTCCGTCCGCTTCTCGCCCTTGATCGTCAGCACGTCCTCGTCGAGCGAGATCTCGACATCCTTGTCGTCGAGCCCCGGAAGCTCGGCGGTGACGGTGATGCCGTCCGGATTCTCCTTCACGTCGATCGCTGGCTGCCAGTCGGAGCGCATGAGCGGCATCGGCCCGCTTCCGCCGAACGCCTTCTCCATCTGCTGCTGCAGCCGGCGCACGTCCTCGAGCATGCGGTCGATGCCGCCTGAACCGCCGAACAGATTGGGCAAGAGTGCCATCGCCTGGTCCTCCTTCTCGGGCGCCCGCATTCCACCTGGGCGCCGGGAAGGAACTACGCCGTCACCGCCAGGGTTTCCTTGATCGACCTCAACCTGCCGCGCGCGGGCGGTAATGCCATACCGAGGCGGGCGGGAGGTTGAGCGGGGTCCAGGCGAGCCGCCTGCCCTCGAGCCCGTGCGCGGCGCGGGGCAGGGGCGAGGTGATGCAGTATGAGTAGTGAAGGAAGCCGCGGCCCGGTGCGGCGTCCTCGATGGCCTCGATCAGCGCCGCCTGGCGCGGCCGCGGGAGGAGGACGAGCGGGATGCCGCAGACCACCGCGCCAACCCGCCCCGTCGCTTCCGGCCCGAGGAGAGTGCGCAGCGACCAGGCATCGCCACAGACGACATTCACGCCTTGGTAGGCCGCGGCCAGCACATCCGCCATCTCCGGCACGATCTCGACTACGGTCAGCCGTGCCGGGGCGATGCCGCCCTCGAGCAGCGCCCGCGTGATCGCCCCGGTGCCCGCGCCGAGCTCGACCACGGGCGCCCCGGCGGCGATCCGCTTCGCCGCTGCGGCGACGCGCCGGCCGAGCGCGGGGGAGGAGGGCACGATCGAGCCCATTTCCAGGGGGTTGGCTACCCAGCGCCTGAGGAAAAGAAGGGTCCGCGAGGCGGGGGTGGAGGCGGAGCGCGTCTCCGCGTGGGTTCCGGCAGGTACCATGGCGTGGTCGACTCGTCCTTTCTCGCGGTGTCGGAAAGACAGCGAACGGCAGGACGACGGGGGCAGGCGCGGGGCGCCATCTCGGTTCGATGACGGTTGCACGCGGCGGTCGTGTGCTGCGGCGCACACAGCGGCCTCGCGATTTCGGGTGCGGGCTGGGCACGATTCGTTATTCTAGGTTGTGGAACATCACGCCCCATGAGCGCCCGAATCCTCGTTGTCGACGATGTGCTCGCGAACCTCCGCCTTCTGGAGGCGAAGCTGGCTGCCGAGTACTATGAGGTTCTCGCGGTCCAGGATGGGCAGCGCGCGCTCGAGGCTGCGCATGACTGGGCGCCCGACCTGGTGCTGCTCGACGTGATGATGCCGGGGATGGACGGGTTCGAGGTCTGCCGCCGCCTGAAGGCCGACCGGGCGACCGAGCATGTCCCCGTCGTGATGGTCACCGCCCTCGGGGAGACCACCGAGCGGGTGAGGGGCCTCGAGGCGGGGGCGGACGATTTCCTCACCAAGCCGGTCGATGACGAGACGCTTCTTGCCCGCGTGCGCTCGCTCGTCCGCCTCAAGCGGCTTCTCGACGAGTGGCGGCTCAGGGCGGAGACGACGCACCAGCTCGGCGTCGGCGCCGGGGCGCTGCCGCCCTCCGTGCGCGGCGCCCGCGCGCTGGTGGTCGACGACAACCCCCACACCCTCGAGCGCATCGCCGAGGCGCTCGCGGCGGAAGGGATCGACAGCACGACCGAGCGCAGCGCGGCCGCAGGCTTCGAGCGGATCACCCGGGCGCCGGTCGACATCGTGATCGTCTCCATGCTCGGCAGCGAGGACGACCCGCTCCGCTTCGCCTCCCGCCTCCGGGCCGATGCAACGACCCGCGAGGTACCGCTCGTGCTGATCGCGGACGAGGCGCACATGCACCTGTTGCACCGGGCCTTCGAGCTCGGCGCCAACGACTACATCGTCGCCCCGATCGACCCCAACGAGCTCCGCGTGCGCGCGCGCAACCAGATCCGCCGCAAGCTCTACCAGGACCGGCTTCGCGCCGACCTCGCCTACTCGATCTCGCTCGCGCTGACGGACCCGCTGACGGGGCTGCACAACCAGCGCTACCTGCGCGGCCATCTCCGCTCCCTGATCGGCTCCGTGCGGTCGGCCGGCGGCGCCGTCTCCGCGCTGATGATCGACCTCGACCACTTCAAGCGCATCAACGACCAGCACGGCCACCCGGTGGGCGATGCCGCGCTCAGGCTGGTCGCTGGCTGCATCCGCGGCAATGTGCGGCTGTTCGACACGGTGGCGCGCTACGGCGGCGAGGAGTTCGTCGTGGTGATGCCGGGCGCGAACATGCCCGATGCGATGGTTGCTGCGGAGCGGCTTCGCGGCGAGATCGCGCGGCTTGCCTTCCGGCCGGGCCCGGAGGCGCCGCTTCTGCCGCTCACCGCCAGCATCGGCCTCGCCACCCTCTCGCAGCCTGCCGATTTCGAGGGCGACGGCGCGGACGAACGGCTCCTGCAGATGGCCGATGCCGCGCTCTACGAGGCGAAGCGCGCAGGCCGGAACCGTGTCGCGACGATGCCTGGCGACACCGGAGCGCCGGCGACGACCTGAGCCTCCGCGCCAGGCGCTCCCCGTCCCTCACTCTTCCTGCCATCCGTGGACCGCGCGGCGCCCGCAGCCGCGTGCGTTCCTGACGCACGTGTCGGGAGCGTACCAAGTAAAGCATGCAACCACTGGTTAGAGACGTTAGTCAATCTGCGCCTGATATTGACGGAGGACCAGTAATCAAGACGGATTTCCATCATGAACGGACCGTGTTCTTGCGCACAGTCAAGTGTTCATGGAGTGAAGTTAACTTGTTTCGATAGGCTATGCATTCGTATCGTCGCAGCCAAGGCATTTCAGGGGGAACGATCAGTGGCGAAGCGCCATGAGCGATGCGGCCAAGGACGCTGATGCGTCAGCGCTCGAGCAGCTCCAGCCGACGCTCGCCGAGGTCGTCGCCGGCCTGGGCTGCGCTGCCGGCGCGATCCTTTCCCGCACGCCCGACGGCGTGGAATTCCGCGCCGCCGCCGGGCTGAGCCCGGTCGCGATCGAGGCCTATCTCACCCAATGGCAGCGGCGCGACCCGTGGCTCGGCGCGCTGCGCGGCAGCTTCGCCGGACGCGTCTTCAGGGGCGAGGAGCTCGTCGGCACGCGGCTTCTCCGCGGCTCCGAGTTCCACGCGCGCTGGCTCGAGCCCAATGGGCTCGATCATGCGATCTTCGCCGAGATCGCCGAGGCCGGAGCGATGCGCGACCTGCTGTGCCTCTGGCGGCCGAAGGGCGGACGCGCCTTCAGCCGAAGCGAGGCGCGCCTCGTCGGCGCGGTGGCGGGCATGCTCGGGATGCTGATGCGCCAGCGCGAGCTCGCCGGAGGCGCCGCCATCGCGGCGGAGCTCGTCGCGCAATCCTCCGTGCCGATCGTGCTGCTGCGCGCCGATGCCAGCATCGTCTGGTCGAACGCCGCGGCGGCGGCCTTGTGGTCGGGCGAGGGACCGCTGCGCCGGGCCTGCGGCAAGCTCGCGCTGCGCCATGCCGGCCACGCCGCCCGCTTCGCGCAGAGCATCGCCTCGGTCGCTGCACCTGGCGGGCGCCCCGCCATGCTCGGCGTGCAGACGGACGAGGGGATCGCCGCGCTCCGGCTGCAACCGCTGGTTCTCCGCTCCGGCGGCACGGTCGTTGCACTCACCGGGTATCTGCCCGGCATGGGCGTGCCCACCGCCGCGACGATCGCGGCAGCGCTCGGGCTGACGCGCGCGCAGGCCGAGGTGGCCGTGCTGCTCTGCCATGGTCTCGAGACGGCGGCGATCTCCGCACGGATCGGCGTGAGCCAGCATACGCTGAACGGACACCTGCGCGACCTCTACGGCCGCCTGCGCGCCTCGAACCGCGTGCAGGCCGTGGTGCGCGTCCTTGGCGCCTCGGTTGCCCTCTCCCTGCTCGCGCCGCCCACCGGCGCGAATGGCGGGGCGGGGGAACAGCACACGCCAAAGTAGAGAACATTACGCTAGCGGATATTTTTCCCACCAATCCTAGGGGGGCGGCAGGTCAGTACGAGAACGTACCCTTATTCGAGGTTGGCGGGGGGGCCGCCGCCTTCCGGAACGGCGCCGTTCACCGGCGCGGATGTCCGGCCAGAACCAGAAATGGAGCATGACCATGTACGTATTCTCGCTGACGAGCAGCACGAACTTCTTCCTCGACGGGGACCCGTTGGTGGATGATTCGATCGACATTTCAGACAACCTGATCAACGGAGACGAGGCGACGGACGAGGACGGCTTTCCTCTTCCCGAGGACGTGGACCTCAACGCAGGCGGCATCGGCTGGTTCCGGCGCCTGACGGTCACCGATCTCGGCGGCAACAACACCTTCATCGCCGGCAACGACGTACTCGTCCGCCTCACGATCAACATGGGCGACGGGGACGACTTCATCGAGGGCGGCAGCAACCACGACCGCATCAATGCCGGGGACGGCAACAACGAGGTCTACGGCTACGACGGCAACGACACGATCAACACCGGCAGCGGTGAGGACACGGTCGATGGCGGCGCCGGCAACGACACGATCAACACCAATGGCGGCAACGACACCGTGTATGGTGGCGATGGCAACGACACGATCAATGCCGGTGACGGCGACAACTACGTCGAGGGCGGCGCCGGCAACGACAGGATCAACGCGAATGGCGGCAATGACGTCCTCCTCGGCGACGAGGGCGACGACACGATCCATGCCGGCGACGGCAACAACATGGTCGACGGCGGCGACGGCAACGACAAGATCACCGCCGGGTCCGGCAACGACATGATCGAGGGCGGCGCCGGAGACGACACGATCAATGCCGGCGACGGCGACAACTACGTCAGCGGCGGCGACGGCAACGACAAGATCACGACCGGCTCCGGGTCGGACTTCGTCGAGGGCGGCGCCGGCAACGACACCGTCTACGCCGGTGCGGGCAACGACTTCGTCGTCGGCGACGACGGCAACGACACCCTCTACGGCGAGGATGGCGACGACACGCTGGAGGGCAATGCCGGCAACGACCGTCTCGACGGCGGCGCGGGCGAAGACAACCTCTTCGGCGGCTCCGGCAACGACCAGATCACGGGCGGCGCCGGCAACGACTACATGGAGGACGGGGTCGGCATGGACCGTCTCTTCATGAACTTCGGTGACGACGTCGTCATGAACGCCGCCGACGGCGAGCGCGACGTGTTCGTCTGGAACAGCCTTGGTGCCATCGTCGAGGCCGGCCCGGAATACGACACGATCGAGTTCTTCGACGTGCGCGGCGCCCGGACCAACGACGTGCTCGACTTCTTCGGCCTCGGCAGCGGCCTCTACGCCCAGCTCTACGGCGGCGGCGCGGGCGAGACCGGTGTGTTCGCGGTGTTCCTCACCGAGGAGGCGCGCGACGCGGGCGACTACCTCGTCGCCGTGCAGTGGAACGAGCAGATCGGTGCCGAGCCGATCAATGTCGGTGTGTCCTCGAGCTCCGACATCCGCATCGGCTTCGGCTGGAACGTCCAGAACATCGTCGACGGCGACACCTTCATCTGATCGCCGCGTCGCTTTCGCGACGGGGAGGCGGGCCTTCGGGCCCGCCTCCGACCAGCCGATAGCCCGCGCCGCATCCACGGGGGTGGTGGTGGCGCGGGAGGGGGACGACATGGCATCGCAGGCGCTGCCAGGAGGGAATTGGCCCTCCGAGGACGACACATCCGATCCCGACAGCACGCGCGCGCCGACGTGGCCGAAGCTTCTCGGCGCGACGGCGGTCGCGGGCGCCTCGCTCGCGGGAGCGACAACGTTCCTGTTCCAGACCGGTCTCGGCGTCAGCCACCCGAACGCGGGCGGCACGGCCGAGGCCGCGCCACTGCCCGCGGCCGAGGATGCCGGAGCCACGACGCAGGGGCAGGAGGTGATAGCCGAGCAGCCGGCAAGCGCGCAGGAGCCCGCGCCGGCCCTGGCCGACCGTCCGGCCGAGGCGGCCCCGCCCGCGGAACCCGCGACGGGACACGCCTGGCAGGAGGCCGCTGCCCCGCAGGCCGATGGCGAGAACGGAACGGCGCCGCAGGAAGAGATGGTCGGCGGCAGCACGGAGGAGGCCATCTCCGCCTTCGCCGAGTTAGTCGGGCTCGACCCGATCATCGCCGTCGATGGCGGCGGAGGCGGCGGGATCATCGACGACGTGATGGCCATCGCGATGCGGGGCGGCGCCCAGCCCGGGCGCTTCGCGGCACCGCCTCCGTCCGTGCTCCTTCCGGGCGCGCCGGCCGGCTCGCCCGCCTCGGCCACGCCGGCGGCACCGGGCGCCTCGGTGCCCGCGAAGGCCGAGCAGACCGTTCTCTCCTTCTCGCTGTTCCGCGATGGCATCCGGTGGTCCGATCGTGCGGCAGAGGTGCGCACGGCGGATGGGCGCATCGTCGAGGCGAACGGGGAGGGCACGTTCAGCGGCGCGCGCGACCAGGCGCTCACCGAAGTCACCTTTGCCTCGGGCGCGAGGCTCGGCGATGGCCGCACCCCTGTGGTCTCGCTCGTCGTCGACGAGGCCGCGCGCGCGGCCACCTTCAGCCTCGAGGCGGCACTGCCGCCCGGCAACGTCGCGGTCGACGCCTTCTCGGGCACGCACCTGACCCTCGAGGCGTGGCATGCCGCGCGGGTTTCGCTCGAGAGTGCCGGCCCGCTCACCCTAATTCTCGAAGGCGTGCGCGGCGGCGAGCTGGCGCTGACCGGCCCGGGCCCCAAGACGGTCGTTGTCGGCCTCGCCGAAGCCGGGCGGGACGGGCAGCGCCATTTCGAGATCGAGACAGGAAGCGGTGCGGACCGCGTCGTGCTCCGCCCGGCGTGGGAGAGCACCACGCTCGACCCTGGAGCCGTGACGGCGCGCATCGCCACGGGGGCCGGCGACGACACGATCATCGGCTGGCGCGCAGACGAGACGGTCGATGGCGGCGCTGGCAACGACGTCTTCGTCGTGAGCGGTCGCGGCACCGGCTATGCGATCACGCGGGAGGGCGAGGGGTACACGCTGCGCGACCTCCTCGCCTCCGACGGCGATGACGGAACCGATCGCCTCGTCGGCATCGAGCGCGTGCGCTTCGGAGACGGCCGCGAGGTCGTGCTCGACCCCGCCGCCCCGAACGGCGCCCCGGTGCCGGGCGAGGATGCCGCGGTGGTCCTTCGGCCCGGCGAGACCTGGACGATCGACCCCGCCCTCCTTCTCGCCAACGACACCGACCCGGACGGCCAGCCGCTCACGCTTGTTCCGCGCTCGGAGCGGAGCGGGGCGGGCGGAACCCTGGATGTGCTCGCGGACGGCACGATCCTCTACACCCCGCGCGAGGGCTTCGAGGGGCTCGACCTGTTCGACTACCTGGTCTCAGACGGCATCGGCGGCGTCGCCGAGGCGAGCCTCGTTCTCGCCGTCACCGACCGGCCGATCGCGCAGGAGGACCGGATCGTCCTCCGCCCCAGCGAAACGGCGAGCTTCACCGGCGAGGATCTGGTCGCGAACGATCTCGCCCCCGAGGGCGCGCTTCTGTCGGCAAGCCAGATGGCAAGCCTTTCCGCGATGGGCGGAACCGTCACCGTCACCGCCGCCGACACCTATCTCTACACCCCGCCCGCGGGCTTCCTCGGGCTCGACAGAATCGCCTACGTGGTGCGCGACGAGGCCGGCGGAAGCGCGCGCGCGAGCCTTGTCGTCGAGGTGGTGAACGCCGCCCCCGTGCCTGGCCGCGATGCGACGATCCTGCTCCGGCCGGGGCAGGAGGCGGTGTTCTCGGCAGGCGAGCTTCTCGCGAACGACCGCGACGCCGACGGTGACGACCTTTCGCTCCACTCGGCGACGCTGACGAATGAAGCGGCCGGAACGCTCGAGGAGCTCAGCCCCGGTCTCTACGGCTACAGGCCGGCGGAGGGGTTCCTCGGCACCGCGCGCATCAGCTACACGGTCGACGACGGGTATGGCGGGCGGGCCGACGGCGCGCTTGCCATCTCCGTGAGCAACGCCGCGCCGATGCCGGTGGCCGATGCGCCAATCGCCGCCGAGAGCGGCGGGGTAGCACTCGTCCCCGTAACGGTGCTGACAGGCAACGATCAGGACGATGACGGCGATGCGCTTTCCGTCTCCGCGCTCGACACGGTGACGGCGGAGGGCGGAACGCTCTCGCTCGCCGCCCCGGGGCTCTACCTCTACACCCCTGCCGAAGGGTTCGAGGGCACCGACCGCGCGCGCTATCTCGTCTCCGACGGGTTCGGCGGCGAGGCGGAGGCGGAGCTCGAGTTCGCCGTCGGCCTGCCGCCAGATCCTGGCGGTGGCGGGGGCGAGGCGCCGTATGCGTTCAGCCTGCTCTCCGATCTCCGCTTCCTTCTCGAGGGAAGCGCGGAGGAGGACAACGTCGCCGACCTCTCGGACGGTTCGATCGACGGCGCCGATGCGCTCGGCCCCTGGGGCGAGGCGCTGCCCGAGCCTGTCGCGCTCGGCGCCGGCGGCCTCTTCTGGTTCCGCACCGTCACGGTCACCGATACGGGCGGCAACAACACGCTCCGCGCGGGAGAGAGCGTGCTCACCCGCCTCGCCGTCACGATGGGCGACGGCGACGACCTGGTCGAAGGCGGTGCGAACCGCGATGCGATCCTCGCGGGCGGCGGCAACAACGTCCTCCGCGGCTTCGGCGGCGACGACGTCCTGGCCGCAGGCGCAGGCGACGACACGATCGAGGGCGGCGCGGGCGATGATGTGATCAACGCCGGCAGCGGCCTCAATCGCGTGGATGGCGGGGCGGGGAATGACCGCATTACCTCCGGCGCGGGCGACGACGAGATCGACGGCGGCGCTGGCGACGACGTGATCCATGCCGGCGCGGGGGCGAACCGTGTCTCGGGCGGCGAGGGGCATGACCGGATCGTCACCCTCGGCGGCGACGACGTGATCGATGGCGGCGCCGGGGACGACGAGATCGCCCCCGGTGCCGGCGACGACACGGTCGACGGCGGCGCAGGCGACGACACGATCGATGCCGGCGAAGGCAACGACGAGGCCCGGGGCGGTGAGGGCAACGACCGTCTCGATGGCGGCGAGGGCGATGACCGCCTGTTCGGCGAGGCCGGCGACGATCTGCTCGCGGGCGGCGGGGGCAATGACTGGCTCGAAGGCGGCGAGGGGAACGACCGGCTCGAGGGCGGGGCGGGGAACGACCACCTGGCGGGCGGAGCGGGCGACGACACCATCGCCGGAGGCGCCGGTGACGACGTGATCGAGGACGGCACGGGGCGCGACCGCATCGTCATGAACGGCGGCAACGACACGGTGCGCAACGCGCGCGACGGCGAGCGTGACGTGTTCGTCTGGGATGACCTCGCGGCGCTGACCGCGACGCCGGAATACGATTCGCTCGAATGGTTCGACGTGAGCGACCCGCGCGACGGCGACGTGATCGACCTCTCAGGCCTCGGAGACGGGCTGGTGCTCGAACTCTACGGCGGCGGCGAGGGAGAGACCGGGACGGCCGCGGTCTATCTCTCGGAGGCCGAACGCCTGGTCGGCAACTCCGTGCTCGCGATCGACTGGGCCGAGCAGGTCGGCGACAGCCCGATCATGATCGGGCCCAGCCTCTGGGCGCATATCCGAACGGGAACGGGATGGTCCGTGGTGAAGCCGGTTGTCGGCGACACGTTCGGGTGACGCAGGCGATTGTCGCGCGGCGTGATGCCGCGCTGCCTCACTTGATCTTGGCTTCGCGGAAGACGACGTGCTTGCGCGCGACGGGGTCGAACTTCTTCAGCTCGAGCTTGCCCGTGGTCGAGCGCGCGTTCTTCTTCGTCACGTAGTAGTAGCCCGTGTCGGCGGTGCTCACGAGCTTGATGAGAACGGTGTTCGACTTGGCCATGATCGTCCGGTCCTTCGCGCCTTGGGCCGCACGCTAGCGCGCGGCTTCGCCCGGCGGGGCCGGGGCTTCGGCAAGTGAGCGGCGGAGAAGCCATAGCGCCGCGGTGATGTCAAGCGCGCCGCCCTCCGCCGCAGGGCAGGCGGAACGCCCGCCTGCCTCAGACGCGGCAGCGGGGGCGAAGCCTGCGCGCGCGTCGTGGCTGGCGGAGATCAGCCGCCCTGCCTCCTCGCGCGCGGCCGCCTCGCCGCGGCTGGTGCAGAGCTCGGGCATCACGCCGCGGCCCTGGATGCTGCCGCCGCGCGGCCCGAGAAGCCGCGCCCAGGTGATGTGCAACTCAGACCCGTCGGGCAGGGGGTGGACGTACTGGATCAGCCCCTTGCCGCGCGTCGCCGAGCCGACGACGACGGCGCGGCCGAGTTCCTGGAGCGCTGCGGCGACGGCTTCGGCGGCAGAGGCGGTCGCGCCGTCGACAAGCACCACGATCGCCATGCCTTCGGCGAGGTCCGCTCCGCCCGCGAGGTAGCTTCGCGAGGCGTCCGGGTGCCGGCCGCGCGCTGCCACCACCTCTCCGTCGGCGAGGAACACGTCCGACACGGCGACGGCCTGCTGCAGGAGCCCGCCGCGGTTGCCCCGGAGGTCGAGGATCAGCCCGGTCGGCGCCGGCTGGCGCGCGGCGAGCCCCGCGACCAGCCGGCCGACGATCTCCCCGGTCTCGCGGCTGAAGCCGCTGACGGCGATGACGGGCCAGCCCTGGTGCCAGGAGAGCGAGGCGGTCGGCGGAAGGTCGGGCGCGCGGACGAGGAGCAGGGACTCTGCCGGGGCGGCGCGGCGCTGCACGACCAGCCGTGCCGCCGTGCCCGACGCGCCGGCGAGAGCGGCCTCGAGCTCCTCGAGCGCGAGCCCTGCCGTCGGCCGGCCGTCGATCTCGATGACCTTGTCGCCGAGCGCGAGTCCCGCCCGCCAGGCCGGGCCCTCCGGCACGAGCGCGCCGACGCGCGCCCCATTCCCCTCCGGCTCGAGCGAGAGGCCGAGCGTGCCTGAGCCGAGGCGCTGCCGGCGCTGCGCGCTTGCCTCTGCGAGCGGCACGAAACGGGAGTAGGGGTCGAGCCCCGAGGCCATCTCGTCGAGAACGAGGCCGCGCCGCTGGGCCGGCTTCAGCCTGGCGAGGCGCGGCGAGGCGGCCGTCGCCGCGTTGAGCGCGGCCGCACCCGTGCGTCCCCAGGCCTCGGCATCGGCGGGTCGGGGGGCGGGCAGGATCGTGCGCGAGGTCGAGTCGAGCCCGAGCTCGAGCCTATCCGGTGCGATTACGACGGTGATCGATGGGTCGGCGACGGCGAGGCCCTTCAGGCCTGCGGCCATGCGCTGGGCGGGCACGAGCTGCTCGATATGGCGGTCGCGCAGCGCGGCGAGGGCGGAGGCGAACACCGCCTGGTCGAGCACGGCCTCGCGGTCGGGCCGGATCTCGGCTGCTGCCGAGGGGCCTGCGAGCAGCGCGGCGAGGGCGCACAGGAGCGGGGCGGGACGCGCGCGTTTTCCCACGGTCGACCGAGGTGGTTTGGGCTCGCCGGCTGCCGCGCGACTCCGCGCCGGGCCGGCTTGCACACCAGTGTGCGACAAGAGCGCAGCCGTTGCGAGCGGCCGTTCAGTTCCGGAACGAGGCGATACGCCAGGCCGTCAGGTCGATCTCGCGTGCGATGTCGTCGATCGCGCCGGGCCGGACGATCAGCCCGCAGCCGAGAATATGAGACACGAGCGCAGAGGCAACGGCGTGGGCGTCCTGCGCGCGGGCGAAGGAGAGCTGGAAGCCGGTGACCTTCGCAAGGGTGAGCGACGTCGCCGTGCGCGGCCGGGCCCGCCCGCCCTGGCCTGCCTCGACCTTCTCCGACGTCGACCCGAGCAGGCTGTTCGAGCGCCGGTCGACCGGCACGGCGCGAACCAGCACCCAGCCGCGCCGGGCGGCCGCCGTTTCGGGGAAGAGGTGGTCGATCGCCTGGGGCCGGCCCGCGATCGAGGAAGGAGCCTCGGCATGGCCGTGCAGCGCGGCGAAGGCGGCCCAGGCCTCCGCATAGAGCTTGCTGCCCTTCGCCTTCTCCTCCGGCATGACCCAGAGCTGGCGCTGTCCGTCGCGCGCACGCCAGCAGCGCGCATGCTTTGGCGAGAAGCCCTCGAGCGGCAGCCAATGCCCGCCGCCGCCCGGCATGGCCGGATCCTCGAGCCGCGTCAGCCACTCCTCGCTCGGAAAGGCGATGAAGGCGGTGTTCACCGGGCCGAGCCACTGGTCAAGGATGGCTTGGTGCTGGGCCCGAACGAAATCGGCGTAGGCCATGCGCTCCTGCCTTCAGCCGTTGCCCTCAGCCGGCTTCCTTCTTCCTCGCCGGCACCTTCGCGCCGCGCTTGGCAGCCGCCTTGCCGCCACCCTTGGCCCCCCGCCCGCGCCCGGCGAGCGGCTTGCCCTTCTCCGCAAGCAGGCCCACGGCCTGGTCGAGGTCCATGTCATCCATCGCCACGCCCTTGGGCAGGTTGGCGACGGTGGTCCCGTGCTGGACATAGGGACCGAACCTGCCCTTGCGCATCGTGACCTCGCCGCCCTTGGGGTGGGGCCCGAGGAGCTTCACGCTGTCGAGCTTCTTGGCGAGAAGCACGACGGCGCGGTTCAGCCCGAGCGAGAGCACGTCGTCGTCCTTGTCGAGCGAGGCGTAGATCGGCCCGAGCTTCACGTACGGCCCGAACTGGCCGATGCCGGCGTGGATGGGCTCCTGCTTCTCGGGATGGATGCCGACAAGGCGGGGAAGCGAGAGAAGCCCCAGTGCCGTCTCGAGCGTCACGGAGGTGGGGTCCATGCCCTTCGGCAGGGAGGCGCGCTTGGGCTTCGGGACGGCGACCTTCTTCGCGCCCTTCTTCGGCTTGGGCGCCTCCGGGTCAGGCGCCGGGGCCTCGCCGAGCTGGACGTAGAGCCCGTATGGACCGGGGCGGAGCGTCACCTCCTCGCCGGTCTCCGGGTGACGGCCGAGCGAACGGATGTCCTCCGCCCCCGAGGCCTGGTCGCCGCCCACGTTCCGCGTGTAGCGGCACTCGGGGTAGTTCGAGCAGCCGATGAAGGCGCCGGTGTTGCCGCCGATGCGCAGGCCCAGCCGCCCGGTGCCGCAGCGCGGGCAGGCGCGCGGGTCCGACCCGTCGCCCTTGTCGGGAAACAGGTGGGGGCCGAGGTCGCGGTCGAGCGCGTCGGTCACGTCGGCGATGCGGAGTTCCTTCGTGTCTTCCACCGCCTTGACGAACTCGCGCCAGAACCCGGCAAGCACCTCGCGCCAGGCGGCACGGCCGCCGGAGACGTCGTCGAGCTGCTCCTCGAGCGCGGCGGTAAAGTCATACGCCACGTAGTGCTCGAAGAAGCCGACGAGGAAGGCGGTGACCAGCCGGCCGCGATCCTCCGGAATGAAGCGCCGCGCATCGAGCCGGACGTACTGCCGATCCTGCAGCACCTGGAGGATCGAGGCGTAGGTCGAGGGCCGGCCGATACCGAGCTCCTCGAGCTTCTTCACCAGCGAGGCCTCGGAAAAGCGCGGCGGCGGCTGGGTGAAGTGCTGGCTCGGTGTCACGCCCTTGAGGCCTGGCCTTTCGCCTTCCGCCATGGAAGGAAGCAGGTGGCTGTCCTCGTCCTCCGCCTCGCCTGGCGCAGGCGCGTCGTCGCGGCCCTCCCGGTAGAGCTTCAGGAACCCGTCGAAGGCAATCACCGAACCCGTTGCGCGGAAACCGACCTTGCCGTCCTCCGAGGCGATCTCGACGCTCGTCTGGTCGAGCTCGGCAGAGGCCATCTGGCTCGCCACCGCGCGCTTCCAGACGAGCTCGTACAGCCGCCGCTGGTCGTCGGAGACGGCGTGTGCGACGTCCTCGGGCGTGCGCGCCACGTCGGTCGGGCGAACCGCCTCATGGGCTTCCTGGGCGTTCTTCGCGCGCGACTGGTAGAGGCGCGGGCTGTCGGGCAGGTAGGCCTTGCCCGCCGTCGCGCCGATATGGCTGCGGATGGCGCTGACCGCCTCCGCCGCCATCTGCACGCCATCGGTCCGCATGTATGTAATGAGACCAACGGTCTCGCCGCCGATCTCCACACCTTCGTAGAGCTGCTGCGCCGTCCGCATGGTGCGCGTTGCCGAGAAGCCGAGCTTGCGTGCCGCCTCCTGCTGCAGCGTCGAGGTGGTGAAGGGCGCGGGCGGGTTCCGCCGCACACGCTTCTTCTCGACCGAGGCGATCCGGTAGGCAGCCGCCTCCGCGCGCGAGACCGCTGCCTTCGCGGCTTTCTCGTCGCCCAGGTCGAACTGGCCGAGCTTCCTGCCGTCGAGCGAGACGAGTCGCGCGGTGAAGGGCGTGCCGCCCGGCGTGGCGAAGGCGCCCTCGATCGTCCAGTACTCCCGGGGGCGGAACGCCTCGATCTCCGCCTCGCGCTCGCAGATGAGGCGCAGCGCGACCGACTGCACGCGCCCAGCGCTTCGGCTTCCCGGAAGCTTGCGCCAGAGCACGGGCGAGAGGGTAAAGCCGAACAGGTAGTCGAGCGCCCGGCGGGCGAGATAGGCGTCGATCAGGTCGCCGTCGAGGTCGCGCGGGGCGGCGAGGGCGGCCTTTACCGCTGCCTTGGTGATCTCGTTGAAGGTGATCCGCCGCACCTCGACGCCGGCAAGCGCGCGGCGGGAGGCCAGCATCTCCTTGACGTGCCAGGAGATGGCCTCGCCCTCGCGGTCAGGGTCGGTGGCGAGGAAGAGGCGCTTGGCCCCCTTCAGCGCCTGCGCGATGGCGCGCACCTGCTTGTCGCCCCGGTCATCGGCCTCCCAGTCCATCGCGAACCCGTCATCGGGCCGGACGGAGCCGTCCTTGGCGGGCAGGTCGCGGACATGGCCGTAGCTTGCGAGCACGGTGTAGTCACGGCCCAGATAATTGTTGATCGTCTTGGCCTTGGCCGGTGATTCGACGACAACGACATCCATCAGATCGGTCCCTCGCGCCCGGTCATCCGGGCCTCTGTCGGCAATCCGCGTCAGCGTTCCTTCAGGGCTACACGATTGCCCGGCAGGCGGTCGAGCCGCCCCTCGAGGTCAAGGTCGAGGAGGGCCGCATGCACCGCGGCTGCGCTACATGGGGTTCGGCGCAGCACTTCGTCAACCGACACGGGTGTGTGGGAGAGAAGGGTCTGGAGGTGCCGCCGCGCCTCGGAGGCTTCGTCATCGGCGGCAGGGACGGCCTCGTCGTCCTCTGCCTCCTCTGTATCGGCGTGCGGCTCGGCCTCGCGGGCGCGACGCGGCGGCGGGGCGGATGGGGCGGAGGCGGGAAGGGCGGCGAGCACGTCCTCGGCCGTCTCGACCAGCGTCGCACCC
This sequence comes from Elioraea rosea, assembly GCF_007644105.1. Lineage (GTDB taxonomy): Bacteria > Pseudomonadota > Alphaproteobacteria > Acetobacterales > Acetobacteraceae > Elioraea_A > Elioraea_A rosea. Next base: position 33,642 of record NZ_VFAC01000015.1, read on the forward strand.
TGGCGGAGAAGGTCGTTCGAGCCGCGCGCACGCGGGTCGAGCGGCGAGCCGGGAACGGCGAAGAGCTCGCGCCCCGCTTCGAGCGCCATCCGCGCCGTGATCAGGCTGCCGGATTTCAGCGCAGCCTCGACGACGATCGTGCCCAGAGCGAGGCCGGCGACGATGCGGTTGCGGCGGGGGAACAGCTTGGCCATCGCCGCGGTGCCGAGCGGCGCCTCCGCCACCACAACGCCCCCCTCGGCAATGCGGGCCTGGAGGGCGGCGTTCTGCGGCGGGTAGGGCTTGTCGAGCCCGCCCGCAACGGCGGCAATCGTGACACCCCCTTCCGCGAGCGCGCCCTCATGCGCTGCCGTGTCCACCCCCCGCGCGAGGCCTGAGACGACGGCAAGCCCGGCATCGGCGAGGTCGCGCGCAAGACGCTCGGCGATGATCCGCGCGCCGGCGGAGGCGTTGCGCGCACCGACGATGGCGACGGCACGGCGGGAGAGATGCCCGGGCTCGCCCGCGACGGCGAGCGCGAGCGGCGCGTCATGCGTCGCGGCAAGCGCCTCGGGGTAGAGAGCGTCGGTGTCGAGGAGCAGCGCCGCGCCCATGGCGGCAAGCCTCTCCTCCTCCCGGCGCACCTCCTCCTCGGACGGGATCGACACGGCCCGGCCGCGCGCGAGCCTCGGCAATGCCTCGATCGCCGCCGCCGCACCACCCTCGCGGGCGATCAGCGCGCGGATGGCGCCCGGGCCGAGCCCCTCGGCGCGCGCGAGGCGAAGCCGCGCGAGGCGCTCGCTCAAGCCTCGTCCTTCTTCGAGGCCCCGATACGCGGCTCGGTTCCAGCGATCAGGCGGCGGATGTTGCCCTCGTGGCGGAGATAGACGAGCGCGGCGATGGCAAGGGCAGCGACGGCGGGCATGGGGCCGGCGAAGACCCAGGCGGCAAGAGGGGCAAGCGCGAAGGCGACCAGCGCCGAGGCGGAGGAGATCTTCGTGATCTTGGCGGTCGCGAGCCAGGCGGCGCAGGCGACGAGCCCCGCGGGGAAGGCGAGGGCGAGAAGCGTTCCGAGGCCCGTCGCCACCCCCTTACCGCCGGAGAAGCCGAGCCACGGGGTGTAGAGATGCCCGATGACGGCAGCGACGCCCGCGACCGCGCCGGCGAGCGGCCCCCACAGCGCTGCGGCGATCACCACGGCCGCGGCTCCTTTGCCGCCGTCGAGCACCAGCGTCGCGGCGGCAAGGTCCTTCCGCCCGGTGCGCAGCACGTTTGTCGCCCCGATATTTCCCGACCCCACCTTGCGGATGTCGCCGAGCCCGGCTGCCTTCGTCAGCACCAGGCCGAACGGTATGGACCCGAGCAGCGCACCGAGGATCGCGCCCATGAGCAGTTCGGGCGCGAGGCTCATCCGAACACCCGCCGGCCTGCCTTCCAGGTGCCGAGCACGCGGCCCTGCATCGGCCTTCCGTCGAAGGGCGTGTTGCGGGCGCCCACGAGCGCCTCCTCCCGCACCTGCCAGGCGCGGTCGGGGTCGAACAGGACGAGATCGGCCGGCGCACCCTTCGCCAGCGTTCCCGCCTTCGCGCCGAGAAGCGCCGCCGGGCGGCACGTGAGCAGCGCCAGCGCCTCGGAAAGCCCGAGCTTGCCGGTGTGCACGAGGCCGAGCGTGACGGCGAGAAGCGTCTCCAGCCCCGCGCCGCCGGCTTCGGCCTGGGCGAAGGGAAGGCGCTTGGCGTCGGTGTCCTGCGGCTGGTGGTCCGACGCGATGGCATCGATCGTGCCGTCGGCCAGCGCGGCCACCACGGCCTGGCGATCCTCCTCCGTGCGCAGCGGCGGCGAGAGCTTTGCGTAGGTGCGCCACTCGCCGATGGCGGTCTCGTTCAGGTCGAAATACGGAGGGGCGGTGTCGCAGGTCACGCGCAGGCCGCGTGCCTTCGCCTCGCGGATCAGCCCGATCGCCTCCGCCGTCGAGACATGCGCGACATGGAGGTGTCCGCCCGTCAGCGCGGCGAGGCGAAGGTCGCGCGCGACCATCAGCGCCTCCGCCGCGGCCGGGATGCTGGGAAGGCCGAGGCGTGTGGCGAGCTCGCCTTCCGTCACCGCGCCTCTGGAGGCAAGGGAGGGTTCTTCCGGGTGCTGCACCACCATCGCGCCGAAGGCGCGGGCGTAGGAGAGCGCGAGCCGCATCGTCCGCGCCTCGGCGATCGCGTGCCGCCCGTCGCCGAAAGCCACCGCGCCCGCCTCCTGCAGCAGCCCCATCTCGGCAAGCTCGCGCCCCGCGCAGCCCTTCGTCGCCGCCGCACAGGGAAGCACGGTGACGGAGCCGAACGAGGCCGCACGGCGGGCGACGAACTCGACCAGCGCCGGCTCGTCCAGAGGCGGGTCGGTATCGGGTAGCACCATCAGCGTGGTCACGCCGCCGGCAGCCGCCGAGGCGGCAAGGCCAGCGAGGCTCTCCTTGTGCTCTTCCCCAGGCTCGCGGAGCCCAACCCGCATGTCGACGAGGCCGGGCGCGAGCACCGCACCGCCGCAGTCCACGACCTCCGCGCCGTCGGGTGCGTCGTCGGCGATGCCCTCGATCGCTCCGTCGCGCACGATAAGCGTTCCCGTGCGGTCGAGCCCCGCGGCGGGGTCGATCAGCCGCGCGCCGGTGAAGGCCCGGAAGGTATTCAGGCGGCTCACGCGTTGCCCCGTGCGTCGCGGGTGAGAAGGTCGAGCACCGCCATGCGCACGGCGACCCCCATCTCGACCTGCTCCTGGATGACGCTGTGCTGCAGGTCGTCCGCCACGGCGCTGTCGATCTCGACGCCGCGGTTCATCGGCCCGGGGTGCATCACCAGCGCATCGGGGCGGGCGCAGGCGAGCTTCGCGGCATCGAGGCCATAGAAGCGGAAATACTCGCGCGCGGAGGGAACGAAGGCCCGGCTCATCCTCTCCTTCTGGAGCCTGAGCATCATGACGATGTCAGCGTCCTCGAGCCCGCGCTCCATGTCGGTGAACACCTCCACGCCCATGGCGGCGAGGCCCGACGGGATCAGCGTCGGCGGCGCGATCACGCGCACCCGGCTTCCCATGGTGGTGAGAAGAAGGATGTTCGACCGCGCGACGCGCGAGTGCAGCACGTCGCCGCAGATGGCCACGGTGAGGTTCTCGAGCGTGCCCTTGTGCCTGCGGATGGTCACGGCATCGAGCAGCGCCTGGGTCGGGTGCTCGTGTGTGCCGTCGCCTGCATTGATCACGGCGGCATCGAGCTTCTGCGCCAGAAGCGCCGCGGCGCCGGACTGATCGTGGCGGACGACTAGCATGTCGACATGCATGGCGTTCAGCGTCATCGCCGTGTCGATCAGCGTCTCGCCCTTCGACACGGATGAGCCGGAGGTGGACATATTGACGATGTCTGCGCCGAGGCGCTTGCCTGCGAGCTCGAAGCTCGTGCGGGTGCGGGTGGAGTTCTCGAAGAACAGGTTCACCAGCGTCCGCCCGCGGAGGACGTCGCGCGGCCCGCCCTTGCGGTTCAGCGAGATGTAGGTCTCGGCGAGGTCGAGCGCGGAGCGAATCTGGCCGGGGTCGAGCCCGCCGATCCCGAGCAGGTGCCGCCGCCGCCCCGCCATCTGCCCGAACCCAGAGTCGGCCACCACGATCCTCCCGCGTTCAAACGGGGCGGGAGGGAACGCGCGCAGCGCGGCGGCGTCAAGCGCGATCGCCGCTACCGCGCCACCTTCACGTCCTGCAGCCGGATCAGCCCGTCTGGGTGCGCGGCGAAGCCGGTCACGGCTGCCCGGGCGGCGAAGAGGCCCTTGTGGTGATAGAGAACCAGGTGCGGCCTGTCCGCCATCCAAATGCCTGCCGCCTCGCGGTAGAGGGCCCGGCGCTGCCCGGTGTCCGTGACGCCGCGCGCCCTGGCGAGAAGCTCGTCGAGCTTCGGGTTGCAGTACCTGCCCCAGTTCACGAAGCCCTCGCACTGGAGCCAGATCGAGATGTTGCCGTCAGGATCCGGCCGGCCCGACCAGATGGCGATCGCCGCGTCATAGTCCCCCCGACGCGTTGCGGCGACGACCGCGGCACTCTCCCCGGCGCGGATGGAGATGTCGAACCCGGCCTCCGCGGCCATAGACTGGATCACCTCCGCCACCTGGCGGTCGACCGGGGTGTTGGGCACGGCCAGCTCGAAGGCGACCTTCTGGTGCCCTGCCTCGCGCAGCAGGGCGCGCGCGCGGGCGACGTCGCGCGGCGGAACCGGGCGATCCGACACCCAGAAGGTGGTGTTCGGCGCCTCGAACTGGTTCGAGGGAATGAACTGGCCCTCGAGCGCAACCTGGTTGATCACCTGGCGGTCGATCGCCGCCTCGAGCGCGGCGCGCACCCGCGGGTCCGACCCCAGCGGGCCCTTGGCGCGATCGCCGGCCCCGACATTGATGCTCATCGTCTGGAAAGCCATGGCCGGCCCGGCGACCAGCCTCAGGGACCGGTCACGCTCAACCGCGGCGACGTCGTTCGGCGACAGCCGCTCGATGAGGTCGAGCTGGCCGGAACGGAGGTTGACGAGACGCACCGTGCCGTCCGGGATCGGGCGGTACTCCACGCGGTCGATATGGATGCGCCCGGCGTCCCAGTATTCCGGGAAGCGCTCGAGCTCGACCACCTCCTGCGTGACTCGTCGGACGAAGCGGAACGGCCCCGAGCAGGAGGGGTTGGTGTGGATGCGCTCGGCCAGCGAGGCGATGGCGGCCGGCGACATCATCATGCCCGCACGGTCTGCCAGCACCGCGAGAAGCGGCGCGTCGGGCGCCTTGAGGGCGAGGCGCACGGTGAGCGGGTCGACCACCTCGACGGAGGCGACGGAGGCGAGCTCGGTCCTGCGGCGGCTCTCGCGCGCCTCGCGGTAGCGGTCGAGATTGGCCTTGACGGCGGCTGCGTCCATCGGCGTGCCGTCATGGAAGCGCACGCCCTGGCGGAGCTTCAGGGTGAGTGTCTTGCCGTCCTCTCCCCAGGCCCACTCGGTTGCGAGCTGCGGCACGAAGCGGAGATCGGCATCGAGCTCGATCAGCTTGTCGCAGAGGGCGGAGAACACGACGCGCTCATAGACGCTGCCCGACTGCGCGGGGTCGAGCATGTTCGGGTCGGCCGCGAGGCCGATGCGGAGGGTTGTCTGCGCAATGGCGCCTGGCACGAAGGACAGGGCGAGGGCGGCGGCCAGCACGGTGCGCATCATCATCGTCTCCAGGGGTGTTGGACCGCCACGACACGCCGATGCGTGGGGGCTGTCAACGCCGCGTGGCGTCCAGGGCGGCCTGGAGCATGTAGGCGGCAGCGGCCTTGTCCACGACCTCGGCGCGCCGGCGGCGGGTGAGGTCCATCTCGCCGATCAGCATGCGGTTCACCGCCGCCGAGGAGAGCCGCTCATCCCAGAGCGCGACGGGCAGCCTCGTCGCTTGCGCGAGTGCCAGCGCCCAGTCCCGCGCGCCCTGGGCCGCGGGGCCGGCCGCACCGTCCATCGAGAGCGGGTGGCCGACGACAATGCCGCCCGCGCCCTCCTTCGCCGCGATGGCGGCGACCTCCGCGGCGTTCCTGCCGAGCTTGGCCCGTGCCAGCGCGCCATAGGGGCTCGCGATGGTCAACGACACGTCGGACAGCGCGACCCCGATCGTCCTTGAGCCAAGGTCGAGGCCGATCAGCCTCTGCCCGCGGGGGAGGGCAGCGCGGAGATCGGCCAGATTGGCAAGCGTCATGGCCGGATGCTACCACCGCCCGCTCGATCCCAAAGCTTCCAGGCCCCAAGGTTCCAGGAGTTCCCGGCGCATGTCGCTCGACGCCGATACGATCCGCCGCATCGCCATGCTCGCCCGCATCCGCGTCGGCGAGGACGAGGTCGCCAAGCTGCAGGGCGAGCTCAACGGAATTCTCGCCTGGATCGAGCAACTGAATGAGGTGGACACGGACGGCGTGACGCCGCTCTCCGGCGCCTCGCGCCTCGCACTCCGGATGCGCGAGGACGCGGTGACGGATGGCGACATCCGCGACAAGGTGCTCGCCAACGCGCCTGAGCGCATCGGGCCGGACGGCGCGTTCTTCGCCGTGCCGAAGGTGGTCGAGTGATGGCCGCGCTAACCGACCTGAAGCTTGCCGAAGCGACCGAGCTTCTCGCGGCGAAGAAGATCTCGGCGACCGAGCTCGCCAAGGCGCATGTCGACGCGATCGAGAAGCTCAGCTCGCTCAACGCCTTCATCGTCGCCACGCCCGAGCGGGCGATGGCGGATGCGAAGCGCGCCGACGAGCGCATCGCCAAGGGCGAGGCCGGGCCGCTCGAAGGCATCCCGCTCGCGATCAAGGACCTCTTCTGCACCGACGGCATCCAGACAACCGCCGGCAGCCGCATCCTCGGGGGGTTCACCCCGCCCTACGAGAGCACCGTCTCTGCCAATCTCTGGCGCGACGGGGCGGTGTGCCTCGGCAAGACCAACCTCGACGAGTTCGCCATGGGCTCGTCCAACACCACCTCTGCCTACGGCAACGTGGTGAACCCGTGGAAGCGGCGCGGCGACAACCGCGACCTCGTTCCGGGCGGTTCCTCGGGCGGCTCGGCCGCTGCGGTGGCCGCGCGGCTCTGCCTTGGTGCGACCGCGACCGACACGGGCGGCTCGATCCGCCAGCCCGCGGCGTTCACTGGCACGGTCGGCATCAAGCCGACCTACGGGCGCTGCTCGCGTTGGGGGATCGTCGCCTTCGCATCGTCGCTCGACCAGGCCGGGCCGATGGCGCGCAGCGTGAAGGACTGCGCGATCCTGCTCCGCTCGATGGCCGGGTTCGACCCGAAGGACAGCACGTCTGCCGACGTCGCCGTGCCCGACTTCGCCGCCGCGCTCGGCCAGGGCGTGAAAGGACTTCGCATCGGCGTGCCGAAGGAATACCGGCTCGACGGGCTCGCGCCCGAGATCGGCGCGCTGTGGGAGCAGGGCATCGCCTGGCTGAAGGCGGCGGGCTGCACCATCCACGAGATCAGCCTGCCGCACACCAAGTACGCGCTGCCGACCTACTACATCGTCGCGCCGGCCGAGGCGTCGTCGAACCTCGCGCGGTATGACGGGGTGCGGTTCGGCCTGCGCGTTCCGGGCGACAGCCTCGATGCGCAGTACGAGGCGACGCGCGGCGAGGGGTTCGGCGAGGAAGTGCGCCGGCGCATCATGATCGGCACCTACGTTCTCTCGGCCGGGTACTACGATGCCTATTACCTGAAGGCGCAGAAGGTGCGGGCGCTGATCGCGCGCGACTTCGACGAGGCGTGGAAGAGCGTCGATGCGATCCTGACGCCCGCGACGCCGTCCTCCGCCTTCGCCATCGGCGAGAAGCAGGACGACCCGGTGACGATGTACCTCAACGATGTGTTCACGGTGACAGCGAACCTCGCCGGGCTTCCCGGCATCTCGGTGCCTGCGGGGCTCGATGCGCAGGGCCTGCCACTCGGGCTCCAGGTGGTGGGCCGCGCGTTCGACGAGGAGACGGTGTTCCGCGTCGCCGAGGCGATCGAGCAGGCGGCGGGGTTCAGCGCAGTGCCGCAGATCAGGGCGGGGGCGTGAGTGTGAGATGTCCGACCTAGCTGCAAAGACCGACACAGAATGGGATTCGCTGATCGAGAACCATCGTGCGAAGGGGGCCACAGGGGCACCTCTTTACCTCGCCGCGCTTGAGGAGCGCGAACGCCGGAAAGGCCAAGGTTTCGATTTCGAGAAGACGAAATCGGTGCTCATCGCAGCCGCAACAAACGGTAAGGTGATCACCTACAAGGATTTGGCGGACGCCAGCGGGCTCGACTGGTCAAAGGTACACTGGAGCGTCACACCGCACCTCGAGCGAATGCTGGAGTTCTGCCATCGCAACGGATGGCCGCTCCTTTCTGCGATCGTGGTGTCGAAGGAGCAAGCGGCCGGTGATGGCAGGCTCCGCGACGATAATCTTAAGGGCTTCATCTCTGGCTGCGAACGGATTGGGATCGCTGTCGATGCCAATCACATGGCGTTTGCTGACATGCAACAAGACCGGGTCTTCGCTTGGGCGAAGGAGCAGATATCGTCATGACCTACACACTCGAAGGCACCACCGGGACGTGGGAAGTCGTCGTCGGGCTCGAGGTGCATGCGCAGGTGATCTCGAAGGCGAAACTGTTCTCCGGTGCCGCCACCGCTTTCGGGGCTGAGCCGAACACGCAGGTCTCCTTCGTCGACGCGGCCTTCCCCGGCATGCTTCCGGTGATCAACCGCGAATGCGTCGCCCAGGCCGTGCGCACGGGGCTCGGCCTCAACGCGCAGATCAACCTCGAAAGCCGGTTCGACAGGAAGAACTACTTCTACGCCGATCTTCCCGCTGGCTATCAGATCAGCCAGTACCAGCACCCGATCGTCGGCACCGGCGTCATCACGATCGATCTGCCCGACGGTACGTCGAAGGAGATCGGCATCACGCGCCTGCATCTCGAGCAGGACGCCGGCAAGTCGCTGCACGACCAGCACCCGACGAAGAGCTACATCGACCTCAACCGCGCCGGGGTCGCGCTGATGGAGATCGTGTCGGAGCCCGACATACGCTCTCCCGAAGAAGCAGGCGCTTACCTCACGAAGCTGCGGCAGATTCTCCGCTACCTCGGCACCTGCGACGGCAACATGGAGGAAGGCTCCATGCGGGCGGACGTGAACGTCTCCGTCCGCAAGCCCGGAGAGGCGTACCGCACGCGCTGCGAGGTGAAGAACGTCAACTCCATCCGCTTCGTCATGCAGGCGGTGGAGGCCGAGGCGCGGCGCCAGATCGCCGTGTGGGAGGAGGGCGGCGAGGTCGCGCAGGAAACCCGCCTGTTCGACAGCGCGCGCGGCACCACCCGCTCGATGCGCTCGAAGGAGCACGCGCACGACTACCGCTACTTCCCCGACCCCGACCTTCTCCCGCTGGTTCTCGACCCGGCCTGGGTGGAAGGCCTGAAGGCGCATCTGCCCGAGCTGCCCGACGCCAAGGCGGCGCGGTTCATGAAGGATTACGGCCTTCCGGCCTATGACGCGCGCGTGCTCGTCGCCGAGCAGGCGACCGCCGATTTCTACGAGGCCGTGGCGAAGGGTCGGGACGGCAAGCAGGCCGCGAACTGGGTGATGGGCGATTTCTTCGCTGCCCTCAACCGCACCGGCCGCAGCATCGAGGAAAGTCCTGTTTCCGCGGCCTCGCTCGGCAAGCTTCTCGACCTGATCAACGACGCGACGATCAACGGCCGGATCGCCAAGGAGGTGTTCGAGGCGATGGTCGAGACCGGCGACGACCCTGTCGCGATCGTCGACGCCAAGGGCCTCCGGCAGGTGACCGACACAGGCGCGATCGACGCCGCGGTGGCGGAGGTGCTGGCGAAGAACGCCGACAAGGTCGCCGAGTACAGGGGCGGCAAGGACAAGCTGTTCGGCTTCTTCGTCGGCCAGGTCATGAAGGCGATGGCAGGGAAGGGCAATCCCGCCCTGGTCAACGAGGTGCTGAAGAAGCAGCTCGGATGACGGGTCCAAGTATTCGGCCAGCAGAAGCGCGAATGCTCACGATGGCGTGATAGGGGTCGTCTTTCCCGGCTTGTTCCGGTAGACCCCTCGGATGTCCGGAATTGACGAGATACCGCTGCGCGACATCGCTCGGCGCGGAGCCCTGTTTCTCGATTTCGACGGGACGCTTGTCGACATCGCGCCGACGCCGGACGGCATCACCGTTCCGGCGGAGCTGCCCAGCTTGCTCACGCGGCTCTCCGATCGCACGCGCGGGGCAACGGCGCTGATCTCCGGCCGCACCGTCGAGACGCTCGACCGCTTCCTCGCTCCGGCTCGGCTTCCCGCGGCCGGTGGCCACGGGGCGGAGCTTCGCCGGACGGCCGGCGGGCCGCTCGAGCACGCAGCCTCGCCCGAGGTGCCGGCGGCCTGGATCGCACTCGCTGAGGCGCTCGCCGCGTGCCATCCCGGCGCGCTCTTCGAACGCAAGCCGCATGGCTTCACCCTGCACGCCCGCAGCTGCCCGCCCGCGTTGCCTCGCTTCGCCGAGGCGCTCGCCGAGCTCGTCTCGGCCGATCGGCGCTTCGCCCTTCTGCACGCGCACATGGCCGTCGAGATCCGCCCGGCGGGAACCGACAAGGGCAGGGCGCTCGTCTCGCTGATGCGGCAACCCCCGTTTGCCGGCCGCGTTCCGTTCTTCGTGGGAGACGACGTGACGGACGAGGACGCGATCGCGGCGGCGGAAAGCCTCGGCGGGCGCGGCTTTCGCGTGGCCGATCATTTCGGCGACCCCGACGGCGTGCGCGCCTGGCTCGAGGCGATTGCAGCGGAGAATGGATCATGAGCCGGCTTGTCATCGTCTCCAACCGCGTCCCCGTGCCGAAGCCCAGAAGCGGGCCGCACGCGGGCGGACTTGCCGTCGCACTCGCCGAGGCGCTCGCCGGGCGCGAGGCGCTTTGGTTCGGCTGGTCGGGAGAAACAGCCGGCTCGCCGGGCGTGCCAAGCATCACCACCGTCGGTCAGACCACTTACGCCACGCTCGCGTTGAACGAGTCCGAGAAGCGCGGCTACTACGGTGGCTTCTCGAACGGCACGCTCTGGCCGCTCCTGCACTACCGCATGGGGCTCGCCGAGTTCCGCCGCGAGGATCACGAAATCTGGCGGGCCGTGAATAACCGCTTCGCCGCGGCGCTTGCCCCTCTTCTGCGTCCCGACGACGTGCTCTGGGTGCATGATTTCCACCTCTTCCCCTTTGCCGCGGCGCTTCGCTCGCTCGGCTGCCGGCAGAGGATCGGCTTCTTCCTGCACGTGCCGTTCCCGCCCGCCGCGCTGTTCGATGCGCTGCCGCAGGGAAGGCGGATCCTCGAGGATCTCGGGGCGTTCGACCTGCTTGGCATGCAGACCGAGGCGGATGCGAACAATCTCCGCGAGGCGCTTGCCGGCGTCGATGTAGCCACCCCGGTTCAGGCCTTTCCCGTCGGCATGGACTCTGCGGGCTTCGCACGGGATGCCGAGAAGGCCGCAGCGATGCCCGAAACGAAGAGGCTTGCCGAGAGCCTCGGCGGTCGGTCGCTGATCCTCGGCATCGACCGGCTCGACTACTCCAAGGGCCTGCCGCATCGGTTCCGCGGCTACGCGGCGCTGCTCAAGCGCTTTCCCGAGCACCGCCGCAACGTCACCTTCCTGCAGGTCGCGCCGGTCAGCCGAAACGAGGTGGCGCAGTACCGTGCATTGCGCCGCGAGCTCGACGAACTCGCCGGGCGGATCAACGGCGAGTACGGCGAGATCGACTGGATCCCCATCCGCTGGATGACGCGCGCCCTGCCGCGCGCCACGCTGGCCGGCTTCCACCGGATCGCGCGGATCGGCCTCGTCACGCCGCTTCGCGACGGGATGAACCTGGTCGCGAAGGAGTTCGTCGCGGCACAGAACCCGGCCGATCCGGGCGTCCTCGTCCTCTCCCGTTTCGCCGGTGCGGCGGCAGAGCTCCGCGGCGCGATCCTCGTCAACCCGAACGACCCGGACGAGATCGCAGAAGGGCTCGACGTCGCGCTGAGGATGGAGGAGGCGGAACGCCGCCGCCGCGCGGAGTCGGATCGCGCGGCGCTTGCCGCCAACAGCGCGGCGGACTGGGCGAAGCGCTTCCTCGTCGCGCTCGACGCAACCGGCACGTCGGTCGGCCGCGCCGCCTGACGCGGCACCTTGCTCGGCGATTGTGAGGCGGGCTGTTCCCCCCGGCCGCGGCTTACTCTAGCGTCCGCCCCGCAACATCGCGGGGATACGCATGATCGACCTCTACAGCTTCGACACGCCGAACGGGCGCAAGATAACTGTCGCGCTCGAGGAAATGGGGCTGCCCTATCGCGTCCATGTCGTCGACATCTCCAAGGGCGAGCAGTTCGCGCCCGATTTCCTCCGGATCAGCCCGAACAACAAGATCCCCGCGATCGTCGACCCCGAGGGGCCGAAGGGCCGGCCCGTGAGCGTGTTCGAGAGCGGCGCGATCCTGCTCTATCTCGCGGCCAAGACCGGACGTTTCCTGCCCGATGACCCCGAGGCGCGCATCCCCGTGTGGGAGTGGCTGATGTGGCAGGTCGGCGGGTTCGGCCCGATCCCCGGCCAGGTGCACGCCTATCTCCAGGTCGAGGACGAGGCGGCACGTGCACACCCGCTCGCCCGCTACCAGAAGGAGACGAACCGCCTCTACGGCGTGCTCGACCGCCGCCTCGCGGGGCGCGACTTCGTCGCGACGGAGGGTGAGCCCTCGATCGCCGATTTCGCGATCCTCGGCTGGGCCTGGCGGCATGAGCGCCACCGCGTCGACCTTGCCACCGTGCCGAACGTGAAGGCCTGGTACGAGCGGATGATGGCGCGGCCGGCCGTCAAGCGCGGCTTCGCGGTGCCCATGCGCCACCCGGTCGCTGCCTGAGGCCCTGGGCGGGGAAGGGCCGCGATGCCCGAGGAGTCTCGCCGCTGGCGCGACAGGAACGCGCTGATCGAGGGCGGCATCGCCGTCGTCCTGCTCGGCGCGCTGGCCATCGCCTGCTTCACCATCCTTCGGCCCTTCATCTCGCCGATCCTGCTCGCGGGCGTGCTCGTCCACGCCACCTGGTTCGGCCAGGCCTGGCTCACGCCACGGATCGGGCGGACCTGGGGGGCGGCGGTGATGGTGCTGCTCGCGGCCCTCGTCCTCGTCGTGCCGCTGGCGCTAATCGTTCCGGGGCTTGCGGCCAACCTCCAGGGCGCGGGCGACGTCGCCCGGAGGATCGGCGCCGCCCTGCCGCTCGAAGCGCCGGCCTGGCTCGCGGGCCTGCCGCTGATCGGCGGGGCGATCGACGGGCTCTGGTCCGAGGCTGCGCCTGCGCTCGCCGGCGGGGGCGAGGCGCTCCGCCACCTCATCGAGCCGCACGCGACCTTCCTGGGCCGCCTAGCGCTTGCCTTCGCGCTCTCCGTGGGCGAGGGGCTTCTGCAGCTTCTCTTCGCTCTACTCGTCGCGTTCTTCCTCTATCGCGACGGCGACAGGCTCGTGGTCAAGCTCAAGGCGATCGCCGAGCGCATCGGCCGCCACGGCGCGCTCGAGCTGCTTCAGCTCACCGGCGACACCGTGCGCGGCGTCGTCTGGGGGCTGATCGGCACAGGCATGATGCAGGGCGTGCTTGCCTGGATCGGCTTCATGATCGCGGGGGTGCCGGGGGCGGCGGTGCTCGGGTTCATGACCGTGCTTCTGTCGATCGTCCAGATTGGCGCCCCCATCCTCTGGGCCTCCGCCGCTGCCTGGCTCTTCGCCGAGGGGCAGACGGGCTGGGGCATCTTCATGCTCCTCTGGGGCGGCGTGGCGGTGAGCTCGACCGACAACATCCTGCGCCCCTGGCTGATCAGCCGCGGCGCGAACCTGCCCTTCCTGTTGATCGTTCTCGGCGTGATCGGCGGATTGCTCGCCTTCGGCTTCCTCGGCCTGTTCCTCGGCCCGGTGTTGCTCGCCGTTGCCTGGCGGCTCGTCGAGCGCTGGACGGAGAAGGCCGTCGCCGTGCCGTTGTCGCCACCACCACCGCCTGACGAGGGCGTTCGTTGACGTGCCGGGGGTGGGCGGCTAGAAGCGAGGGCGTTGCATATGCCGTGCACACACCGCTCTCGGCGGAGGGGTGGCCGAGCGGCTGAAGGCGGCAGTTTGCTAAACTGTTGTAGGGGGTCAACTCCTACCGTGGGTTCGAATCCCATCCCCTCCGCCAGCCACTCCCGGCCCCCGCGCTTCGTGTCCACGCTTCTTCGCTGGGACGGATGCGCAAGTGACTCCTCGGGGTTTCGAATGAAATCTCCTACGGGCTCGAGAGGGCATTACCGCTCCCTCTGTGCCGACCAAATGCAGTGGTGAATGTGCGAAGGCTCGCGCGCGGCGAGTGCCTTCTCAACCTACGTCGGCTGAGCGCGTTCGTCCGATCTGGCAGGAATGGGCGCAGTCCGCCTGCTTCCGTGGCGGTTGGCCCAAGCGCGCGTGAATTCAGCTCCGGCCAGGAATATCAACGCTGAATAATATATCCACACGAGCAGGATGATAAGCGCTCCAGCGGCGCCAAAACCGGCATCAATGCTGCTGAAGCCGATGTAGACGGAGATCGCCCATTTTCCGATCGAGAACAGGATTGCTGTAACAAATGCTCCGATGAATACGTCACGCCAATCCAGTTTCCTGTCGGGAAGAACTCGGAATATCGCAGCGAACAGTATTGTTAGGATCGCGACAGTTACCGCAGTGTTCAAGAGCAAAGCGAGCGCCGCCCCGCCGGGAAGGGCGCTCTCCAGCCATGATGCAAGAGACGATATGGCGGCGCTGACGGCGAGTGACGCGATCATGACGAACCCCGTGGCTCCCACGAGCCCGAGCGCTGCAGCTCTCGCCTTGACCAGTCGGGAGACCGTTTCAACTATCGAATCGGCCTCGGGGATTTCGGCTTTCCAGATCGCATTCAACGCCGACTGAAGTGACGCAAAAGCGCCGCTTGCCGTGATCAGGAGCGTCACCAGCCCGATCGCAAGCGCCCAGCCGCCGCGCGCATCGCCGAGCGCACCATCAGCCATCCTTTTGACCTCGTCGGCACCCCGCTCGCCGACGATGCCCGTCAGCTGAGCGACAAGCGCGCTGTCGATCTGTTGCCGATCAAACATCAGGCCAGCGATGCCGGTCACGATGAATAGCAGCGGCCCGACGGAGAAAAGGGTGAAATAGGCGATTCCAGCCCCGCGCGTCAGGCACTCATCCGCGATGAACCCTTCGCCAGCGTCCATCAGGATTGCCCGAATGTCACCCATGACGACATCCGTCCTTGCGACGATCGAGGTTGGCTCTCATTCGCCTGCGCGCATCATCCGGACGATGGATCACGGCCGAGCGGGCACCCTCCGTCACACCCGGATCAGCCAGTCATGATCGCGCGTTCGGGCGGGAGGGGGTCTGCGTATCGCTCGGCTCGTCCTCGCCAGGCTTCAGCCGCGACGCAACTGCGCTTGCGGTTTCTTCGAGCGTCTCGGCGACATCGTCGGCGGCCCTCTTCAGGGAGTCGCCGGTGCCTCCCTGATCCAGCTCCTCCTTCGTGCGCGCATAGGTCTCCTTGATCTTCTGCGTGGCTTGCTCGGCCTGCTCGCCGACAACCTCGCGAACCTCGTCGTAGGTCGCGGCGGCGCGGTCGACGACGGCGTCCCGTGCCTCTCCCATCAACCGGTCTTCCGTCCGGGTGCGTGGGAGGGCTGCACCGACTGCCGCGCCGAGTGCGACGCCAAAGACGCCGAGCAGCAATGGTTGCGCTTCGGCAAGGTCCTCCCAGCTGTCGGCAGCCCGGCGCGCGAACGCCGTCGACCGTTCCCGCGCGGTCTCGACACCCTCGCGCAGCGATCCCATCGAAGGAGCGGCGTCGTAGAGCCTCTCCCCCGCGTCAGACACGGCCTCGACCGCACTCGATGCCGCCGACGCCGTTCGAGACGCGGCATCCCTGACAAAACCGGAAGCGCGAGAGGCTGCGTCACCCATCGCCTCGGCAGCCTGGCCTACGCCGCTTGCGACGTTCGAGCGTCGTTCGCCTCCAGGCTGGGCTGTGGGGGCGCGATCTACCCCCACCGCCTCGGCGCGCCGCGTCACCGGATAACCCGCGGGCAGGTGTACCGAACTGGGTTCGCTGCCTTGCTTGGACAAAAGGAGCCACCCGATGCCCGCGCCAATCAGCAAAACCGGCAAGGGATTGTCACGAACCGCGGTGCCCAGATTGCGAGCGAAGTCCGCACCGCCCGACCCTTTGGCATAACTCGAGATGCGGTCCACGACCTCGTCGACAATCTGGCCGGGCTGCAGCTTGTCGCGCAGCGCGTCCACCGTTCCCGATACGCTCGCGCGCGTCTGCTCCACCTCGTATTCGATCTGGTCAGCAGACTTGCCACCGGGATGCGTCGTTGTCGCACTCATAGCACTTGCTCCTTCACGACTGCCGCATCGCGCGACATCTGGTTCATCGTCCGCTCCGGAGCCAGGGTTGTCGCCTTCATCCGGTTCAGACCGGTCCGCAGGACGGCGTATCCGACAAGGGCAACGACAACGCCGACGATCAGCGCCGAAACCGTGGCCGACAGCCCGGCATACTCGACAAGGAGGGCGACTGCCGCCTGCAGCAGGATGATCAGGGCGGCGAGCATGACGAACGCGCCCGCACCGATGGTCGCTCCTGCATTGCCCATCGAGGAGACGTTCTCGCTGAACTCGGCGCGGGCAAGCTGGATCTCCTTGCGAACCAGGGTCGTCGTCTGGTCGACGAGATCACCGAGCAGGTCGGGAACCGATCGCTGAGTGTCCTGGTTCATGGCATTGCCCCCGACTGGTCGTTGACGGTTGACGCCTCGCGGGTTTCGGCGGGGCGGGTGGCGCGATCGCCAGCGGCTGGCTCGTGCGTGCCGCGCGATCCCGTCGGTATCGGTCCGCCCGCGCCTTTGCCATGCTGCTGCGCTGCGGCACCACGCAGACTGGCCTGTCCCGCCGTCATCGGTGCGGACGCCGAACCGACGTCACGCCTCATCGATCCCGACGCCACGTCTTGCGCCGCACTCGACCGGTCATGACGTCGCGGACGCGCGGGTGATTGCTCCGTCGAACTCTTGGCGAACCGAGCGAGAGCGAACCCCGCCATCACGGTGATGCCGAAGAAGGCCGTGGGCTGTCGGCGTGCGAAACCGGACAGGTCCTGCAGCAGTTGCCCGGCGCTACGCTCCCGGATCGCGCCGGAGATCCCGTCAATCGCTTCGGCTGCCGAGCGCACGTGGCGCGCTATTTCCGGCGAGGAACTGTCCAGATCATCCGCCGCGGTCAAGAAGGCGCTCGCCACGCCTGACAACTGTTCCGCACCGGCGTCCTTGCTGTCCGCGGCCAGTCCTTCGACATGGCTCAGCGCCGAGTCCACCGCCTCGCCGGCTTTCTCGGTGAGGCGTTCCCCGGCGCCTGCGACCTTGTCCCGCAGGTCGTGCGCAAGATCTTTGCCGTCCGCCTCGGCGTCAGAGAAACCCGCCCGTGCGTCGTCGGATGGTCTGGCACGCGGGTCTTGTGCATTCGGGTCCGATGGGGTGGCCATGGGCGCTACCTCCGTGGTGGGCGACCTTCGTCGCGCGTCGACAGCGACTCCCTGTCTTGACCGGAACGGATCGGGCGCAGATGAGGTTCCAAGTGTAGTCATCACGGTTTTGTCACCGCGCACGCTTCGGCTCTGCTGGGGCCGCGCTTCGTCCCCGCCGTTGCCCGCCCGGTCCTATGTGCATAAGCATCCTTGGAGGTTTGCAGGCACTGGCATCACGGCCGATCCGGCGGCACCCTCGGG
This sequence comes from Elioraea rosea, assembly GCF_007644105.1. Taxonomy (GTDB): domain Bacteria; phylum Pseudomonadota; class Alphaproteobacteria; order Acetobacterales; family Acetobacteraceae; genus Elioraea_A; species Elioraea_A rosea. Next base: position 50,971 of record NZ_VFAC01000015.1, read on the forward strand.
GGTCAACAAGCGCCTGCGAAGGAACGCCGATGGACAGCCATGCGCACCCCGACACACCGATCCTCTACGAGCTCGGCGAGGGCGGCGTCGGCCTGATCACGCTCAACCGTCCGGCGCGGCGCAACAGCCTCTCGCTCGCCACGCTCGGCGCGCTCAACGCCACCCTCGTCTCCATCGCGGCAGACCCGGCCGTGCGGGCGGTCGTCATCGCCGGGGCGGGGCCAGCCTTCTGTGCCGGGCACGATCTCGCCGAGCTCACCGCCCACCGGTCCGACCCGGATGGCGGCGCGGCCTTCTTCGCCAACGCCATGGGCGCCTGCGCCACCATCATGCAGGGCATCACGGCACTGCCGCAGCCCGTCATCGCCGCGGTCCATGGCATCGCCACCGCTGCCGGCTGCCAGCTCGTCGCGACGTGCGACCTCGCCGTCGCGGAGGATGGCGCGCGCTTCTGCACGCCTGGCGTATCGATCGGCCTCTTCTGCGCCACTCCCGCCGTCGCGCTGTCCCGCGCCGTGCCGCGCAAGGCGGCGATGGAGATGCTCCTGACGGGCGACATGATCGATGCGTCGGAGGCGCACCGCATCGGCCTCGTGAACCGCGTGGTCGGCGCGGGCACGGCACGGGACGCGGCGCTCGCGCTCGCGCGGAAAATCGCCGGCCGCTCCACCCTCACGGTGCGGCTCGGCAAGGCGGCGTTTCACAGGCAGATCGACTGCGACCTCGCCGATGCCTACCGCGACGCCGCCGCCGTGATGGTCGAGAACCTGATGGCGCATGATGCCGCGGAAGGCATCGGCGCCTTCCTCGGCAAGCGCGAACCGGTGTGGGAGGACCGCTGAGCATGGAGGTGCGAGGGCCGCAGGGGCAGGGCAAGTACGATGCCGGCATGCCGCGCAACCCGGCGAACTTCGTGCCGCTCTCGCCGCTGCCGTTCCTCGCGCGCGCTGCTTCGGTGTTTCCCGAACGTCCGGCCATCCTGCACGCGGGTGGGGTGACCACCTATCGCGCCTTTCATGATCGCTGCGTGCGGCTTGCCTCGGCGCTGGCGTCGCGCGGCATCGGCCGTGGCGAGACGGTGGCCGCGCTGCTGCCGAACGGGCCGGCGATGCTGGAAGCGCATTTCGGCGTGCCGATGGCCGGCGCGGTCTTGAACGCCATCAACACGCGGCTCGATGCCGAGACGATCGCCTACATCCTCAGCCATGGCGAGGCCCGCGCCGTCATCGTCGATCGGGAATTCATCCCGCTTCTGCGCGCCGCGCTGGCGCGTTGCACGGAGCCGGTTCTGGTCATCGAGGTCGATGATCCGCTCTGCCCGGAGGCGTCGCGCGGCGAAAGCATCGGCGGGATCGCCTACGACGCGCTGCTCGCATCCGGCGATCCAGCGTGGGAATGGCCCATGCCGGACGACGAGTGGGACGCGATCACGCTCAACTACACGAGCGGCACAACGGGGCGCCCCAAGGGTGTCGTCTACCATCATCGCGGGGCGCACCTGCTCGCGCTCGGAAACGTCACGGCGGCCGATCTCGGGCGGCACCCGGTCTATCTCTGGACGCTGCCGATGTTCCACTGCAACGGCTGGTGCTTTCCCTGGACGATCACCGCGCTCGCCGGCACCCATGTGTGCCTGCGGTCCGTCAGGGGCCCGGAGATGTGGCGGCTCATTGCCGCGCATGGCGTGACGCATCTCTGTGGTGCACCGATCGTGATGGCAACGCTTCTCGAGGTTCCCGAGGCGGACCGGCCGCGCATCGCTGGAACGCCGACCTTCGTCACCGCCGCCGCGCCGCCGCCCGAAGCCGTGCTCGCCGCGATGGGCGAGGCGGGGTTTCGCGTCTGCCACGTCTATGGCCTGACGGAAGTCTACGGCCCGGCGGTGGTCAACGAGTGGCACGACGCCTGGAACGCGCTGCCGCTGGCCGAGCGCGCGCGGAAGATGGCGCGGCAGGGTGTGCGCTACCAGGCGCTCGAGGGCCTGACGGTGGCCGATCCCGCCACGCTCGAGCCCGTGCCGGCGGACGGCGAGACCATCGGCGAGGTCATGATGCGCGGCAATGTCGTCATGAAGGGCTATCTCAAGGACGAAGCGGCGACGCAGGCGGCCTTCGCCGGCGGCTGGTTCCACACGGGCGATCTCGGCGTGATCGACCGGGACGGCTACATCCAGCTCAAGGATCGCACCAAGGACATCATCATCTCGGGAGGGGAGAACATCTCCTCGATCGAGGTGGAGGACGCCCTCTACAAGCACCCGGCCGTTGCCGTCGCCGCAGTCGTCGCGATGCCCGACGCGCGCTGGGGCGAAAGCCCGTGCGCCTTCGTCGAGCTCAAGCCGGACATGACCACGACGGCGGAGGAGCTGGTCGCCTTCGTGCGCGGTGCGATCGCGCACTTCAAGGCGCCGCGGAAGGTGGTGTTCGCCCCCGTGCCGCGCACCTCGACGGGCAAGGTGCAGAAGCACGTGCTGCGCCGGCTCGCGCGCGGCGAGGACAGCGCCTGATCGCCAGGAGGGCGGCCGCGCCAGGGGGATGCATTGAGCTTCGGGGACGGACAGGCTAGGCTGACAGCCATGCGGCAACATGTGTCACCGTGCCGCCCTCGTTGGGCGGGCCTTCTGCTCGTGGGCTCCTAGCCCCCGGGTCCGTTCGCACGCGCTGAGGTCGCGCCGCGGCGGGACCTTGGGGGCGCATACACACCGCACACTTCACATCCCCTGAGGTCCGCCCAGGCGCGCCGTACCCGCGCGGGCGCCGTGCACGCGGCGCAGCCGGAGAGCGCGCAGGCGGCCAAGGGCCAGACGCAAAGGCACCCTACGATGACGCGCAAGCCCACCACAATCGACCGATCCTCCGCCCCGCCCGTGGTCATCTCCGCAGCCGACGAGGAGCGCCTCTACGGCCTCGCCTCGGCTGCCGCCTCGCGAACCCCTGCGGTCAGCAGCCTTCTGCTGCGCGAGATCGAGCGCGCGACCGTCGTCGCCCCCGAGGACGTGCCGCCTGGGGTGGTGTCCATGCATTCCCATGTTGCCTACCGCGACGAGGCCACCGGCGAAACGCGTCGTGTGCAGCTCGTCTATCCGCCCGATGCCGACATCGACGCAGGCCGCGTTTCGGTCCTGACCCTGATCGGGGCGGGGCTGCTCGGCCTCGCCGCGGGCCAGTCGATCCTCTGCCCGATGCAGGACGGGCGCGAACGGCTCATCACCGTTCTCGAGGTCTCGCGCGAGCCGCTCGACGGGCGGGGCTGAGCGTCGCCCGCGGTTCGTCACGCGCGCGCGGGGACGATCGCGAAAGGCTGGGCCTCGAGGAAGGCGGCGGCCGCCTGCATCACCAGGCGGTCTGCCAGCCGCGGTCCGCCGAGCTGAAGCCCGATCGGCATGCCGTTGCCGGCCAGCCCGCATGGCACGGAAATCGCGGGGCCGTGCGAGAGGTTGAACGGGTAGGAGAACTCCGCCCAGACGATCCAGTCCCACCCGTGCTCCGGCCAGTGTTCGGGCCGCACGCGGCCGACGGGGAAGGCGGCAACGGAGGCAGACGGCGTGAGCAGCAGGTCCCAGCCGCTCGCGAACCAGGTGTTCACCGCGCCGGCATAGGCGAGCCTCCGCGTCTGCGCGGCGAGGATTTCGGTCACGTTCTGCTTCGTCGCTTCCGCCAGCAGGGCGCGCAGCCCCGGATCCATCTCCCCGCGGCGGGACTCTTCGGCCGGAATGAGCGGCAGGAGCGGCGGGCCCCAGAGTGCGCGGCAGAGCTCTCCCCCTTGCGTTCCCCAGGGCGGCGTCACCTGCTCGACCGTGGCGCCGAGCCGCTCGAACGTCTTCGCCGCGTCAGCGACGGCGGCGGCGACATCGGCATCGACGCGCGCATGCCCGAGATCGGGGCTGTAGGCGATGCGGAGGCCCGCGAGTGGCCGCGAGCCGAGCGTTGCGGGGAACGGCGAGGGCAGGGTGGTGAGGTCGAGCGGGTGGGCGCCCGACATCACCGCCAGCATCAGCGCCGCGTCCTCCACGTCACGCGTGATCGGCCCGATATGCGAGACGGCGAAATTGTTCGGCACCGGAACATACGGGACCGAGCCGTAGGTCGGCTTGAAGCCCACGACGCCGCAGAAATGCGCCGGCAGGCGCACCGAGCCCGCGCCGTCGGTTCCGAGATGCAGCGGCGCGCAGCCTGCGGCGGCGAGCGCGGCGGCACCGGAGGAGGAGCCGCCCGCCGTCATCCCATGCTTCCACGGATTGTGCGTCGCCCCCGTCAGCGGGCTGTCGCTCGCCGCGATCCAGCCAGCCTCGGGCATCGTCGTCTTGCCGATGATGATGGCCCCTGCTGCGCGAAGCCGCGCGACGGAGGGCGCATCCTCCGCTGTCGGCGTGGCGTCGGACAGGCGCGAGCCGCGGCGCGTCGGCAGGCCGGCGGCGGCCTGGATATCCTTGATCGTCACCGGCACGCCGTGCAGCGGCCCGAGCGGCTTCCCCGCCGTGACCGCGCGCTCGGCCTCGCGCGCTGCGTCCATCGCGCGCTCGCCGTCACGCACGACGAAGGCGTTCAGCGACGGCTCGAGCGCATCGACCCGGCGGAGCACCGCCTCGGCGATCTCGACCGGAGAGACCTGGCGCGAGGCGACGAGGTCGCGCATCGCTCGCGCGGAGAGGGTGGCGAGCGAGGCGTCATGGGGCATAGGGCTACTCCGCGGCTTCGACCTCGAGGAAGGTCGACTGATAGGTCGCGCCTTCCCCGATGTCGGTCAACCGGTCGGAGCAGAGCATGTTGACGGTGCCGCCCGACGCCTCGCCGGCCGGGCGCTGACCCGGAACGAGGCAGACCCCGGGGCGGACCTCGTCCGAAATTTTCAGGCGAAGCCGGATCGCCGCTCGATCGTTCCGGAGGCGTACATGCTGGCCGTCCTTCACCCCGCGACGCGCGGCATCCTCCGGGTGCAGGACGCAGAACGGCTCTCCCTCGCGGCCGCGCAGGAAGGCCACCCCGGAGAACGCCGTGTGCGCCTGGAAATACGACGGCGCGGTGAGAAGGCGAAGCGGCCAGCGCGCGGCGTCGCGGGCTTCCTCCTCATCCTCCTGCCAGTCCGGCATCGGCGGCAGGCCCTGCCCCTCGAGCGTGGCGGAGAAGATCTCGAGCCTCCCCGAAGCGGTTGCGAAGCGCTGCCCCTCGGGTGGGGCGGCCTTGCGGGCACGATGGTCGAACAGCGAGGCGGGCTCGATCGCGGCGACGGCGCCGGTGCTGCCCTTGAAGAAATGCGGAACAATCTCGCGCTCGCTCATCCGGAACACCGGCGCATCGAGGCCGAAGCGGCGGGCGAGTTCCTGCGCGAGGCGAAAATTCGACCAGGCCTGGTGCTGCGCCGGCACGGCGGCCGCGCCGTACTGCACCCAGAAATTGCCGTAGCCGCGGTAGAAATCCTCCGTCTCGAGATAGGTCGTCGCAGGCAGCACGATGTCGGCATAGAGCGCCGTGTCGGTCATGAACGGGTCATGCACCACCGTGAACAGATCCTCGCGCGAGAGCCCCTGTCGCACGGCACTCACGTCGGGGCAGGTGACGGCGGGGTTGTTCGCGGCGATGAAAAGGCCCCGCAGCTTCGGGTCCCGCATCTCGAGCAGCGCCCGTCCCAACAGGCTCTGGTTGACGAGCCGCGTCGCGGCTGGACCGCCCGGCTTGCGAACGAAAGAGAAGTCGAAGTCCATCGAGGCGGCCGTCAGCAGAAGCGCGCCGCCGCCGCGGCGCCCGTAGGCGCCGGTCAGCGCGGGAAGCGTGGCCACGGCCCGCAGCGCCTGGCCGCCGCGGGCAAGCCGCGTCATTCCCTCGCCGAGGCGGATGAAGGAGCGTTTCGCCGCGCCGTACATCGCCGCGAGGCGCTCGACGTCGCCGGCGGCAAGCCCGGTGATCGCGGCGACGCGCGCGGGCGTGAAGCGCGGCAGCACCTCCTTCTCCCACCGCTCGAAGCCGAGCGTGTGTGCGGCGATGTACGCGCGGTCGAGCAGGCCATCGCGCGCGAGGACGTGCGCGATGCCGATGGCGAGCGCGGCATCGGTGCCGATGTTGATGGGGATGTGCCAATCGGCCTGGTGCGCGGTCCGGCTCCGGCGCGGGTCGATGACCACGAGCTTCACGCCGCGCTTCCGCACCTCCTCGAGCTTCGTCCAGAAATGCACGTTCACGGCCATGAGGTCGCAGCCCCAGGCGATGACGAGCTCGCTGTCGACGACGCTCTCCGGGTCGGCGCCGCCGACCGGGCCGAGCGTGAGGTCCCACGCCGTCTCGCAGCACGTGTCGCAGACCGTTCCGGCCTGCAGACGGCTCGTTCCGAGGGCGTGGAACAGCCCGTTGACGATGTGGCGGTTGATCTGCCCCTGGTGCGCCGAATAGGCGTAGCCGAGCAGCGCAAGCGGCCCGCTTTCGGCGATGATCGCCTTCCAGCGCCGCTCGATCTCCTCGAGCGCTGCCTCCCAGGTGATCTCCTCGAAGCTGCCGGTGCCCTTCTTCCCGGTGCGTCGAAGGGGCGTGCGGATGCGCTCGGGCGAATGCACGAGCTCCGCGTCGCGGTTCACCTTGGCGCAGGCATAGCCTGCCGTGTAGGGCTGCTCCGGGTCGCCCGCGACCTTCAGGACCCGACCGTTCTCGACCTCGACGACGAGCGAGCACATGTCGGGGCAATCATGCGCGCAGACGGTTCTGACCTGGGCCATCGTGCACACCTCTCTCCTCGCGCGGGCTGCTGACCGGCCGCGCACCGCTTCCGCCCCGAGGATGGACCGACGCGACGGATCAGGAAACCACCCTCAGGCCACGCGGCGGTCGAGCCAGTCGCGGAACCGGTACCAGCCGCCGATGATCGGCAGGAACCACGGGTAGCCTGTGTAGAGCGGCATGGTCGGGAAATCCCGCCCGTCGAAGGCGTTGATGCTGTTGCCGCCGCCGAGGATCTTCCGCGCCACCTGCGCGCCGAGATAGGAGAGCATCGCCACGCCCGAGCCGTTGCAGCCCATGGCGTAGTGCAGCCCCTTCTGCGTCACCCCCATGTGGGGAAGGAAATCGAAGGAGAAGGCGGTGTTGCCCATCCAGCCATGGGTGACGCGCACGCCCTTCAGCTGCGGCCAGCGCGCGACCATCATCCCGTGCAGCGCCGCGGCGGAGACTTCCGGCTCGACAGGCGTGAAGCGCGCACGGCCGCCGAACAGCACGCGGGTTCCGTCGGGCGACATCCGGTAGTAGGTGAGGACGCGCGGCGTGTCGGAGATCGTCCGTCCCTTCGGGATCAGGCTCTTCGCGCGCCCGGGGTCGAGCGGTTCGGTCGCGATGATGTGGGAGGCGAGAGGGATCACGCGGCGCTTGAGGTCTGGCGTCAGCCCGCCCGTGTAGCCGTTCGTCGCGATCACCACCTCGTTCGCCGCGATCGTTCCGCGAGAGGTCTCGACCGTCCAGGCCGAGCCGTTGCGGCTGAGCCGGCCCGCGCGCGTCTTGCCAACGAGCGTTGCGCCATGGCGTTCCGCCGCCGCCATCAGCCCGCGGTGATAGAGCGCGGGGTGAAGCTTGCCGCTGCGCTCGATCGTCATGCCGCCGTGATAGTAGTCGGTCGCGATCTCCTCGCGCACGCGCTCGCGGGGAACCAGCTTTGCGTCCGCGTCGGCGAGCTCGTTCAGCATCGCGACGCGCTTGGCAAAGCTGTCGTAGTGCTTCCTCGCGAAGGCGCCGACGAAACGGCCCGAACGCTCGTAGTGGCAGTCTATCCCCTCGCGGGCGATCACCGACTCGATATGCGTGAAGCTCTCCGCGGCGTCGCCGATCATCGCCTGCACCGTCGGATCGGCGCCGCCCGCCTTCGCGCCCGACATGCCCTTGCCGAGATTGACGCCTACCGACACGGCGCCGCCATTGCGCGTCGAGGCGCCGAAGCCGAAATCCTCCGCTTCGAGAACGACGGGCCTGACGCCGTCGCGGCCGAGCTCGATCGCGCAGTTGAGCGCGGTGTGCCCGCCGCCAACGATCACCACGTCAGCCTTGGCGGGAAGCTCGGCGACGGGGTTCTCGCCCATTGGGATCGCCTCCCACCAGTAGGGGCGGGGCTTGAACTCGGGGTGGAAGATCGAGCGGTCCATCCTCAGCCTCGTCTATTTCGTTGCCGCACCGGGAACCACGCCCCGGCCGAACAGCGCGGCCGCGCCGAGGCAGATGCAGGCGAGCACGATCTGCATCACCGACACGGCAGCGATCGTCGGGTCGATCTCGAGCATGATATTGTCGAACATCTTCTTGGGCAGCGTCATCGACGCGCCGGAGAGGAACATCGCGATCACCAGCTCGTCGAACGAGGTGACGAAGGCGAGGAAGCCGGCAGCGATCAGGCTCGGGCGAAGCTGCGGCAGCGTGATCCGCCACACCGCCACGCCCCAGGACGCGCCGAGCCCCATCGCCGCCTGCTCCTGCGCCTCGTCGAAGGTGCGCAAGCCGGCCGAGACCAGGATGACCACGAAGGGAAGGGCGAGGATCGTGTGCGCCACCGCGATGCCGTACCACGCGCCGATCAGCTGCAGCCGCGAAAACAGGCTGTAGATCGCGATCGACAGGATGATGTTGGGCACGATGATCGGCGCCGCCACCAGCTTGTCGGCAAGCCGCATGCCCCAGAGCCGCGAGCGCACCAGCGCGAAGGAGAGTGGCACACCGAGGCCCATCGAGAGGGCAGTGCAGAGAAGGGCGACCTTGAAGCTGCGGATCGCGGATTCGACCCAGGTCGGATCGTCGAGGAAACGCTCGTACCACTGCCAGGAGAAGCCCGGCGGCGGGAACTGGAGATAGGCCGCAGAGGAGACCGAGATCGGGAACACGACGACGAGCGGCAGCATGAGGAAGGCGAACACGAGAGAGGCGACAATCGTGAGAACGACCCGTCCCGGCTGCGCCGGACGCCTAGCGCGCGGCATGGCCTTGCCCCCCAGTCAGCCTGCCGAGCAGCGCATAGATCGCGAGCGTGACGACAAGGAGCACGGTCGCGAGCGCTGCGGCGAAGTTCCAGTCGAGGAACTCGCGCACCTGCTGCTCGATCAGCGTCGCGATCATCACCACGCGGCCGCCGCCCAAGAGCGCGGGCGTGATGAAGAAGCCGAGCGTGATGACGAAGACGAGCGCGGAACCGGCGAACACGCCGGGAAGCGACAGCGGCAGCGTGACCCGGAGGAAGGTGCGCCAGGCAGGAGCGCCCAGGCCTTCCGCGGCGCGCTTCAGGTCGGGATCGATGCGCAGGAGTGCGGCGTAGATCGGGATGACCATGTAGGGCAGCATCACGTGGACGATGCCGATGAGCACGCCGAGCAGGTTGTGCAGAAGCGGCAGGGGGAACTCGATCCATCCCCAGTCGCGCAGCATCCGGTTGATGATGCCGTTGCGGCCGAGCAGCACCATCCAGGCATAGGTGCGGACGAGGACGCTCGTCCAGAACGGCAGGAGAAGGAAGAACATCCCGAGGATGAAGCCGAGCCGTCCGGCCTGCACGATCCACATCGCCACCGGATAGGCAAGGACAAGGCAGATCACTGTCACGATCAGAGCGATCTCGAGGCTGTCCCACAGCACAGCGACGTAGAGCTCGTCGAGCGCCGCCTTCTCGAACTGCGCGAGCGTGCCGCCCTCCACCGACATCGACAGGAGGCGGATCAGCGGCCAGACGAACAGCACGGCGAGCACGATCAGAGCCGGGGCGGCGAGGGCGAGAAGCGTCCGCTCCCTCGCACGCGCAGGATCGCGCCGCGCGCTAGCGTGCGCCATGGGCAATCACGTGGACGTCCTCGGGCGAGAAGCCGATCGGCACCTCCTCGCCCTCCGCGACGGGAAGCGGCTCGGACGGGCGGAGCGGCAGGCGCGCGAGAAGCTCGAGCCCGCCCTCGAGCGCCATGCGAAGCTTCACGGAGAGGCCGAGGAACACCGTCTCGACGATGCGGCCCGTAGCGCGGTTTGCGAGGCCCGCCGCGTCCGCGCCGACGCGCAGCGCCTCGGGGCGCACGAGCAGCGTCGCACGCGTGCCGGGCTGCGCGCCATCGGCCGCGAGCGCGACGCGGCCGAAGCGCGGAACCTCCGCTGCCCCGGCATCGAGGAGGGTTCCCTCGAGCAGGTTCGATTCGCCGACGAAATCGGCGACGAACCGCGTGGTCGGTCGCGCATACACGTCTCCCGGAAGGCCGATCTGCTCGATGCGCCCCGCATTCATCACCGCGATCCGGTCGGAGAGGATAAGCGCCTCCTCCTGGTCATGCGTGATGAAGAGCGTGGTGAGCTTCAGCCGTCGCTGCAGCCGCCGCACCTCGAGCTGCATCACCTCGCGCAGCTTGCGGTCGAGCGCACCGAAGGGTTCGTCGAGCAGCAGGAGGCGGGGGTTAAACACGATCGCCCGCGCGAGCGCGACGCGCTGCTGCTGTCCGCCGGAGAGCTGCCGCGGCAGGCGTTCGCCATACTCGGCGAGCTCGACGAGGGCGAGCGCCTCCGCCACGCGCCGCTGCCGCTCGGCCTTCGGAACATGTCGCATCTCGAGCGGGAAGGAGACGTTCTGCGCCACCGTCAGATGCGGAAACAGCGCATAGTTCTGGAACACCATGCCGACATCGCGCGACCGCGGCGGCGACATGGTCACATCCGTCGCGCCGAGACGCACGCTTCCCTCGTCAGGGAACTCGAAGCCCGCGACGATCTTGAGAAGCGTCGTCTTGCCGGACCCGGACGGGCCGAGGATGGTGAGCAGCTCCCCCTCGGCCACGTTGAGATCCACGCCCGCGAGCGCGGTGACGGCGCCGAAGCGCCGCACCACGCCTCGCAACGTCAGGTCCACGCGCGGAGGCTCCCGGCCAGGTTGCGCGCCGTCATCCGCGGCGGAGCATCCAGCGGTTCCAGGCTTCCTGTGCCTTCTGGCCGTTCTCCGTCCACCAGTCGACGCCGAGCCAGAACTGCTTCTCGAGATTGGCAGGCGTCGTCGGCAGGTGCGGCCGCACCTTCTCCTCGACGTAGTTCACCGTGTCGGGGTGAAGGCCGGGATAGGCGAGCTCCGTTGCGTAGACGGCCTGGAGCTGTGGCGTCGTCATCACCTGCAGGAACTGGTTCGCCCAGTAGGGGTGCTTGCAGCCCCGGGGGATGCCGAACGCGTTCTGCTTCGCCGAGCCGCCAGACCATTCGATGGAGACGGGGGCGCCCTTGTTCGCGACATCGAAGAACCGGCCGTTCCAGCCCGACGCGAGTACGACCTCGCGATCGACGAGGAGCTGCGCGGGCTGCGCCCCGGTCGTCCACCACACCGTCACGTGCTGGCGGATCTGGTCGAGCTTGGCGAAGGCCCGGTCCATGTCGATGGGGTAGATCTTGTCCTTCGCGACGCCATCGGCGAGCAGCGCGAACTCGAGGTTGTCGACCGGATGGTTGCGAAGCGAGCGGGGCCCCGGGAAGCGGCGAACGTCCCAGAACTCGGCCCAGCTCTTCGGGTGGCTGCCATTCGGGAATACATCCGTCCGGTAGGCCATCACCGTCGAGTAGACCGAGGAGGGGAACACATGCGTGTCGCGCACCGCCTCGGGGTAGCGCGAGAGATCGAGGATCGAGAGATCGAGCGGCTCAAGCAGGTTCATCTGCTTGGCGCGGACGAAATCCTGCCCGCCGAGCTCCGTGACGGTCCACTCGACATTGCCGCTCTCGACCATGGCGCGGAGCTTGCCGAAATCAACGGGCGAGGTATCGACGACGCGGATTCCGTGGCGCTTCTCGAACTCGGCATTGTAGGTGCGCCGGAACAGGTTCGCCATCGCGCCGCCCGAGGCGTTGACGACGATGCGATCGGGCTTCGGGGCGTTGCCCTGGCCGATCGCCGGCATCGGCAGCGTTGCAGCGGCGAGGCCGGCGCCGAGCGCGGCACGGCGTGTCATGCGAATGGACATGCTAGCTCTCCCTCTGTTTCCCTGGTTCTGTACCGCAATGGTCCCGCGGCGCAAGGGCGTGCGTGTCGACCGCGTGGGGCGTCATGGCGCGGCATCGCGACGGTACATGAAGCCGCCCTCGAGCGCATCGCCGCCGCCGGCCAGCCCCATGCGCTGAAGCCTGTAGAGATGCTTGGTGAAGGCGATCGCATCCGCCCGCGCGAGGTCCTGCGCGCGGTAGGCGACCTCCATCTCCACGCGCACGGCCTCTGGCGGATGGCGGCAGATCTTCTCCGCCACCGCGCGGGCCTCGTGCATCAGCCGCTCGGGCGCGACGACGCGGTTGACGACGAAGGCTCTTTCGGCCTCCTCCGCCGTGATCGCATCACCCGTCAGCAGCATCCACATCGCTGCGGTCGGTGGGATCTGGCGCAGCAGGCGTGTCGAGCCGCCGGCACCGCCCATGCCATAGGCAATCTCGGGAAAGCCGAATCGCGCATTCGTCGCGGCGAGGCGGATGTCGGTCAATGTCAGGAGATAGATCAGCCCCATGCCGACGCACCAGCCATTCACCGCGCCGATGATCGGCTTGTAGCGCTCCATGGCGATGACGTCGCGCGACCAGGAGAAGTCATGCGGCGCCTCGCCTTCGCTCGAATGCGGCCAGAGATGGTCGCCGAGCTGTTCGTGGGCGGTCGCCTCCCGCCTTGGCGACTTGATGTCGTCGCCTGCCGAGAAAGCACGCTCGCCCGCGCCGGTGAGGATGCCGCAGCGCATGGCGGGGTCACGCAGGAAGTCCGTCAGCGCGGCGTGCAGTTCCTTGTGCATCGCGGGCGTCGTCGGGTTCACCGAGCCGTTCTCGATGGTGAACACCGCAACCTGGCCGTCCTTCTCGTAGCGGATGGGCATCGCTCAGCTCTCCTGGCGCGCGAAGAGCGCGAGACGGTCGACCGCGCCCTCGCGAAGATCGGCACGCTCGGCGACCAGAAGGTGCTTGGCCACTTTCTGCGAGGGCGTCTTCGGCAGCGCGGTGCGATACTCGAGGAAGCGCGGCACCTTGAACCGGGCAAGCCGTGCGGCGCAGTGCGCGAACACCGCCTCGGGCGGAAGCTCCGCCTCCGCAACGCCCGGCTTCAGCACCAGGCAGGCCTTCACCTCCTGCCCACGATCGGGATCGGGCACGCCGATCACGGCCGCCTCCTCGACAAGCTCGAGCCCGAGCAGCACGGCCTCGACCTCGCGCGCGGCGATGTTCTCGCCCGAGCGGCGGATCATGTCCTTCACGCGGCCGACGATGTAGTGGAAGCCGCGCTCGTCGCGCCTGAACAGATCGCCAGTGCGGAACCAGCCACCTTCGCGGAACGACTCCTGGTTCGCGTCCGGCTTGTTCCAGTAGCCCTGCAGGATGCCCGGCCCGCGGATCCAGAGCTCGCCGGTCTCGCCCGGGCCGAGCTCGCGCCCGTCGAGGTCGCGGATCGAGGCTTCGCGGAACGGGGAGGGCAGGCCGCACGTTCCGCTGCCGACCATCTCGGTCGCCTCCGCAGGCGTCATCAGCCCCGAGCCGATCTCCGTCATGCCGAAACTCTCGCGCGCGATGCAGCCGAAGCGGCGCTCGAGCGCGGCGTGCATCTCGCCCCTCAGGCCGTAGACGGAGACGCGCTTCAGCGCCGTCGCGGCATCATCCGCGCATTCGGGTTGTTTCAGGACGATCTGCGGGAAGATGCAGTACTCGACGCCCTCGCGCCTGATCCAGTCGAGGAAGCGCGTGGCCGACGGCTTCGGTGCGACGACGAGGCGACCGCCGAGGCGCATCGCCATCAGCAGGTGCCATTGCGGGTCCATGTAGTAGAAGGGCTGGGCGGCGAGCACGACGCGGACGTCGCCCGCGCGCCCCGCCGCGACCCGCGAGAGCGTGAGCCAGTAGCGGTGGGTCAGCATGCAGCCCTTCGGGAACCCGGTCGTTCCCGACGTGTACTGGAGGTTGACGAGATCCTCGAGCCCGGGCGGTGTGCCGTCGGGCCCCGCGGCATCGCCTTCGAGAAGGTCGCGCCAGGCGCGCATCCCCTGCGGCGGGCGCCCGAGGACATGGATGCACCCCCGCTCGAGAGCGGGTCGCCGGGCAAGAAGCTCGAGCACCGGCGGAAGGCAGGCTTCATCGACGACGAGATGCGTCGCGCCGCCATCGCCGAGCACGTAGTCGAGCTCGCGTTCCGTGTAGCCGGTGTTGATCGGGATCATGATCGCGCCGAGGCGGGCGAGCGCGAGCCAGGTGACGGGAAAGGCCGGAACGTTCGGCAGCATGACGCCGACACGCTCGCCGCGCTTCACCCCGGCGCGGGCGAGCGCGGCGGCAACGCGCCGCGTCGCCTCGGCAAGCTGAGCGTAGCTGAGCTCGGTGAGCAGCGTGCCCTCGGGCGCCTCGATGAAGCGCCAGAGTGTCCGTTCACCGTGCTGCTCCGCGGCGGCGTCGACGAAGGCGGGGATCGAGGCGAGGAAGGGTTCGGCTTCGATGCGCGTGCGGAAGGCGGCATGGGCGCGCAGGACGGGATCGTCGGTCCCTTCTGTCCTGCTTCTTGCCTCTTCCATCGCAGGCCCCTCCCGGAACTCTGGCGTCGCCGGAACGGTCAGGTTAAATGAAAGTGATGTCAACGTCAGATTTGCGGATGGAGCGGCAGGCAGGCGCGCCGGATGGCGAGCGCGGGCCGTTCTCGTATCAGGACGATCTCGCCGCGCGCCTCGCCGCTGCGGCTTCGCAGCCCAAGACGGCGCAGACGCGGCTTCGGCTGATGGGCGCGGTCGCGGCCGCGCTCGAGGCGGAGGGGCTGCATGGGCTGCGGGTTGCCGATTGCGTGGCGCGCGCCGGGCTCGCGCATGGCACCTTCTACCGCTACTGGGTCGATGGCAGCTCCGCCGCGGAGGCCGTGCTGTCGGACTTCATGCAGCGCGTGAGCGCGCGCCGCCCGGCGCCGGCGCCGCGGCTTGCGTTGCACCAGCGCATCGTCGCGGCGAACCGGTACTATGTGCGCGTCTATCGCCTCAACGCGGGGCTGATGCGCTGCCTGATGCAGCTCGGCAATGTCGACCCTGCCTTCGCCCGCATCGGCCAGGCCGCCAACGTTGCGCTCGCCCAACGCGTGGTCCGTGCCTGGCTCAGGGCCGACCCGCGTGCCGCAGCGATCGCGCCTGCGGAGAGAACGGCGCGCGCGCTGGCCTGCATCGCCATGGTCGAAGGCGTGTTGCGCGACAGGCATGTGCGCGCGCCGCTCGAGCCGCTCGCCTCGATGGATGACGACGCCGTGGCCGACCTGCTTTCCGATGGCTGGTACAGGATGCTGTTCGGCCGCCCCCCTCCGCGTCGGAGGAGGGTTACGCCGGCGCGCGAGATGTCGGCAGGAGGAATGTGATCGCCGAAGCGGCGAGGAGCATGGCGCCCGCGGCGACGAGGCAGGCGGCGAGCCCTCCCTGGACATAGAGAAGGCCCGAGAGAAGCGTTCCTGCGAACCGCCCCGCTGCGTTCGCGGCGTAGTAGAAGCCGACATCCTCCGCGGCCTTCTCGCTGCCCGCGTAGGCGAGCACGAGATAGGAATGCAGGGAGGAATTCACGGCGAAGAGGACGCCGAAGACGCAGAGCCCCGCCGGCACGACGAGGTCTGGCCTCGTCACGCCGGCCTCGATCATTGCGACAAGCAGGAACGGCACGGAAGCGAGCGCCAGAGACCAGCGCCGCGCGGCGGGCACCTCGCGGCTCAGGCCGTCGCTGCTTCGCCCCATCAGCGCGGGCGCTGCGGCCTGCACGATGCCGTAGCCGATCGTCCAGGCCGCGAGGAAGCCGCCGACCATCGCGAAGCTCCAGCCCGAGGCGTAGAGGAACACGGGAAGGCCGACCACGAACCACACGTCGCGCGCCCCGAATAGCGCCATCCGGGCTGCTGCGAGAAGGTTGATCGCGCGGCTCTTGCCGAACAGCTCGCGCACCGAGCGCGAGGGTGCGGCGCGGCCGAACATGGGCGGCAGTGAGGCGAGCACGCCGAGGAGGACGACGGCCAGCGCTCCGGCCAGCGCCCAGAGCGCGGTGCGGAAGTCGAGCAGCTCGAGCAGCACCCCGCCCAGGAAGAAGCCGGCGCCCTTCATCGCGTTCTTGCTGCCGGTGAAGAACGCGACCCAGCGGAACAGCCGCCCATGCGCCTCGCCGGCAGTGAGCTTGATCGCGCTCTTGCTTGCCGTCTTGGTCAGGTCCTTGGCGATGCCGGAGATGCCTTGCGCCGCGACCACCCAGCCGACCGAGAGCGCCGCACTCCAGCCTGGAGAGACTGCGGAGAGAAGCAGGAAGCCGGCGATCTGCGCCGCAAGCCCCGTTGCCAGCATGCGGCCGATGCCGAACCGCACGGCGAGCCAGCCGCCGATGATGTTCGCCGCCACCCCGGCAGCCTCGTAGAGAAGGAAGAGCAGGGCGAGCGTGAAGGGCGAATAGCCGAGGCGGAAGAAGTGCAGCAGCACCAGCATCCGCAGCGCGCCATCGGTCAGCGTGAAGCTCCAATAGGCGGCCGTGACGATCGCGTAGCTCCGAAGCCCGGACGAAGCCGTCGCTGCCGCTCCCGCCGGCATCGCTATATCCCGACGCCGCGCATGTGGGAGGCGAGATCGACCATGCGGCAGGCATAGCCCATCTCGTTGTCGTACCAGGCATAGACCTTCAGGAGTGTCCCGTCCGTCACCATCGTCGAGGGCGCGTCGATGATCGCGCTTCGCGTATCCCGCGCATAGTCGGCCGAGACAAGGGGGCGCTCCTCATAGCCGAGGATGCCGGCAAGCGGGCCTGCCGCGGCGTCTCGGAACAAGGCGTTCACCTCCTCCGCCGTCGCCGCACGGCGAAGCTCGAACACGCAGTCGGTCAGGCTCGCGTTCAGGACGGGCGCCCGCACGGCGTGGCCGTTCAGCTTGCCGGCAAGCTCGGGGTAGATCAGCGCGATCGCGGTCGCGCTTCCCGTCGTCGTCGGCTGCAGGCTCAGCATGGCGGAACGGGCCCGGCGGAGGTCCTTGTGCGGCGCGTCCGTCACCACGTTGGTGTTCGTCGGGTTATGGATCGTGGTGATCTGCCCGTGCCGGATGCCGATCGCCTCGTGCACGACCTTCACGACAGGGGCGAGGCAGTTCGTCGTGCAGGAAGCGGCGGTGACGATCGGGTGCGCGGAGGGGTCGTAGAGATGCTCGTTTACGCCGACGACGATGTTCAGCACCGAGGCACGCTTGACCGGCGCTGCCACGATCACGCGCTTTGCACCGCGCTCGAGATGGCCCGAGATCGTCTCGGGCGTGAGGAACTTCCCGCTGCATTCGAGGACGAGATCGACGCCGAGCGCGCCCCACGGGATGTCGACCGGTCGCGCATGCTCCGAGAAGCCGAGCCGACGGTCGCCGACGCGTAAGGCGCTTTCATCCTCCGCCGCGATCGACGCCCGCCAGCGGCCCTGCACGCTGTCGAAGGCGAGAAGATGGGCGGTTGCCGCCGCACCACCCTTCACCTCGTTGAGATGCACCACCTCCAGCCGATTGCCCGCGCGCGGATCGTCGTCCGGCCGCTCAGCCGCGCCGAACGCTGCGCGGAGCGCGAGCCGGCCGATGCGACCCATGCCGTTGATGCCGACACGCATGGTCTCACGCGCCCTGGCGGATCGGGTGGGCGAGCTCGTCGAGGTGCGCCTTGAGCGCCATCCGGTCGAGCGCGGGGATGGGCAGACTGAGGAACAGCTCGATGCGCCGGCGCAGCCCGGCATAGAGCTCGTTCAGAAGGCTCGCACGTTCTGCGGCGTTGCCCGAGAACTTCGCAGGGTCGGGCAGGGGCCAGGCGGCAGTGATCGTCGTCGCGCCGAAATCGGGGCAGGCCTGGCCCGAAAGCATGTCGCAGAGCGTGATGACGAAGTCGATGCGCGGGGCTGCCGGCTCCATGAAGAGCGCCCAGCTCTTGCTGCTCAGCGACGAGACGTCATGGCCGAGGGCTGAGAGCTGGGAGATCACCTCCGGCATCGGCCCGGATGGCGAAGGCTCCGAGCCGGCGGAGAAGGCCTGGAACCGACCTTTGCCGAGCTGGTTGAGGAGCGCTTCGGCCATGATCGAACGCGCGGAGTTGCGCGTGCAGAGGAACAACACGGTGAAGCCCGGTGCAGGCATCGGGGCGGTCTCCGTCAGGTCGGGGCGAAAGGAGCCGGCAAGGCTGCCGCAGCGGTCAGGCTCGCCGCCGCAGCAGGTCTCGGAGAGGAAGGCGATGAGTGCGCGCAGCCTCTCGATCTGCACGGCGTAGATCAGCTGCCTTCCCCGGCGCGTCGCCGAGATCAGGCCGGCCTGGTCCAGCGCGCGAAGGTGGAAGGAGAGGGTGGAGGGAACGACGCCGAGCCCCGCGGCGATCTCGCCCGCGGCCATGCCGGACGGCCCTGCGGCGAGCAGCAGGCGCAGAAGGGCGAGGCGCGTGTCCTGCCCGAGTGCCGCGAGGGCGAAGGCGGCGGTTCCCACTTCCATGGTTCGACGATAGTCGAATTGTGGTCTTGCGAGCATTACACTTCGATGACGCCGCGCGGCCCTGTCAGCGCGCCGCGCGTGCCCTCATGGCGCGGTAGCCCTGGAACAGAAGCGGCAGCACGAACAGGACGATCGTCACCGCGAACAGCGTCACCGCGACCGGGCGCTCGAGGAACCCCATCCAGCGCTGGTCGAAGATGATCAGGGACTGCTTCAGGCTCTCCTCGACAAGCTGGCCGAGCACGAGGCCCATCACGAGGGGAGCGGGCGAGAAGCCGTGGCGGCGGAACAGGAAGCCGACGATGCCGAACACCAGCATCGTCCACACATCGCCCATCGCCTGGTTCGGCGCATAGGCGCCGATCACCGAGCAGAACAGCACCGCGGGCCAGAGGATGGCGTTGGGGATGAGCGTGATCATCGCGAAGAGCTTGGCGAGGAACAGGCCGAGCACGAGGAAGATCAGGTTGGCCGCGAGCATCGAGCCGAACACGGCGTAGAGGAACTGCGGCTGTTCGGTGAAGAGGTGCGGGCCAGGCCGCACGCCCTGCACGAGAAGCCCCGCGAGGATGATCGCCGTCGTCGCGCTGCCGGGGATGCCGAGCGCGAGCGTCGGCACCATCGAGCCGCCGACGGCGCTGTTGTTCGCCGCTTCCGGCCCGGCGATGCCTTCGATCGCGCCGCGGCCGAACTCCTCCTTGTGGCGCGAGAAGCGACGGACCTCGTTGTAGGTGATGATCGCCGCTGTCGTCGCCCCGAGCGCAGGGAGCACACCGATGAAGGTGCCGAGAACGCTGCCGATGCCGATCGATTTTCCGGCCTTCCGGAAATCGGCGACCGAGGGAAGTCGCGCCGCCGCCATCGGCAGGCGCTCGACTTTCTCGTCGAGCCGCGTCGCCTGCTCGATCAGCTCGGCGACGGCGAAGAGGCCGGTCAGCACAGGCACGAAGCTGATGCCGTCGGTCAGGTCCGGAAGGCCGAAGGTGAAGCGTTCGACGCCCGTCGTCAGGTCCATCCCCACGCAGGCGAGAAGCACGCCGAGGCAGCCGGCGATGAGGCTCTTGAGCGCCCCCGCGCCGCCGACGGCGCCGAGCATGGAAAGCCCGAACACGGCGAGCGCGAAGTATTCGGGCGGGCCGAAACTGTAGGCGAAGCGCGACAGAAGCGGGGTGGCGACGACGAGGACGAGCACGCTGAAGATGCCGCCGATCGTGCTCGCGACGGCAGACATGCCGAGCGCCCGGCCGGCCTCGCCGCGCGCCGCCATGGGGTAGCCGTCGAAGGCCGTGACGGAGGCGGAGGGATCGCCCGGCGTGTTGATCAGGATCGCGGTGATCGAGCCGCCATAGTTCGCGGCGCAGTAGATCGCGCCGAGGAAGGCGATCGCCGTCACGGGGTTCATGGTGACGGTCAGCGGGAGAAGGAGCGCGCTCGTCGTCGAGCCGGAAAGGCCGGGCAGGGCGCCGACGAAGATGCCGAGAAGTGTGCCGATGAACACGACGAGCAGCAGCTCTCCCGTCATGATCGCCTGGACGCCGCCGAGGAACTCGAGCATCGCCGTCAGCCGAGCAGGAAGCCGAACGGCCCGACAGGCAGCGTGATGCCGAGCGTGCGCACGAACAGGGCCTGCACGCCGGCGGCGAACAGCAGCGTGACAGGGAGCAGGAGCCACACGCGCCGCTCGCCCCAGAGCCAGCCGAGCGCGAACATCGCAACCGTCATCGTCGGCACCACGCCGAGCCAGGGAAGAACGAACACGGTGGCGGCAAGCAGGAGCACCGTCGCATAGGCCATCGGCGGAATGCGGGGCAGGGGCTCGGCCGTCCTGCCGCGCGAGCGCCACAGGAGAAGGAGCGCAAGCCCCGCCATGACGGCGATAACGAGCTGCGGGAACCGTTCCGGCCCCATCCCTTCCATGAGTGATGCGGGAATGGTGTCGAAGCCGAGTGTCGCGGCGAAGGCCGCCGCCGCCACCACGAGGATGACGGCGGCGACCGTCGTGTCGGGGTGCCGCGGGCGGGGGCCTGGCGGTGGCCTCACCGCGCGACGCCGAGCGCGGCGAGTGCCTCGCGCCCCTCGGCGTTGAAGGCATCGAGCTGCGCCTGCCACACGGTCCGTCCGGCGACGGAGCTGCGTGCCTGCCCGGTGCTGTCGAGATAGTTCCGGTAGAGCGGGCTCGACATCGACTTGACGAGCTTCTCCTCGAGGATCGCGAGCCTGTCCTCCGGCACCCCCTTGAGCACGGCGAAGCCGCGCACGGTCGCGTGCACTGAGGTGAAGCCGACCTCCTTCGCCGTCGGCACGTTCGGCAGCGTCGCGATCCTCTCC
Organism: Elioraea rosea; assembly: GCF_007644105.1. GTDB lineage: Bacteria > Pseudomonadota > Alphaproteobacteria > Acetobacterales > Acetobacteraceae > Elioraea_A > Elioraea_A rosea. The sequence continues at coordinate 71,717 of NZ_VFAC01000015.1, forward strand.
TCGTGCAGCGTGAGAAGCGGGATCACGTCGCCCGCGCGGATCTGCGCCTCGGGTTCGGACGGGTTCAGGAGCGCGGCGTCGATGTTGCCGCTGACGAGGTTGATCGCGATGTCGCCGCCGCCGCGGAAGGGCACGATCGTCGGCTGCTGGATGCCGGCTTGCCTCGCGAAGCCGAAGACCGCGAGATGGTCGACGCCGCCGACCTGCGTCGTGCCGAACTTCAGCTTCTGCTCCTTCGCCGCGGCGAGGAAGGCCTGCGCGGTCTTGTGCGGGCTTGCCTTGCCGACCATCAGGACCTGAGGGTCCTCCGTCGCGCGTGCGACACCGACGATGTCGTCATAGGCGATGCCCTGCGCGCGGCCGCGCATGATGGTGAGAAGATGTGTCTGCGTGACGAGGATGAGGGTGTGGCCGTCGCGCGGCTTCGAGGCGGCGTAGGCGAGTGCTGCCGCACCGCTTCCGCCGACGCGGTTGACGACGACGAGTTCCTGCCCGAACTCCGCCGGCGCCTGCACCATCATCATCCGGGCCGTGATGTCGGTTCCGCCGCCAACGCCCGCATGGGTGACCACCTCGATGGGACGGGACGGAAAGCGCTCCTGCGCGCGCAGCGCGGCGGGCGCCGCGAGCAGCGGTGCGGACGCGAGAAGGGTGCGGCGGCGCAGCGCGCCGGTGAAGGTCCTGGCCATCATCGTCCTCCCGTTTCGTCGCGGCCGTTCGGGCCGCGCTGCCGCCATCCCTTTCCGGCGGCGAGTCTGGCCGATCATGCCGCGCTTCCTGCCGGTGCAGAAGCCCATCCGCGATTGCGCCGGGATGCGGATGATGCTTGACGCAAACGGCCCCCGGCGGACACAGTGTCCCGTCAGTAGTCTTGTCGAATGCGACGACGCGCCTCCTCTGCGTAATCCCTCTGGAAGCTACGGCTTCCGTTCCGGGAAACGGAGACGGTATGGGAACGACGTGGGCGATCTCGGCAGCTGCTTGGGCCACGTGGCCGCCCTGGCCACGCGAACTCCCCCACTTGTGCACTGCGGCATGGCACGGGCCTCGCGGAGCGGGGCCATGATCGTCGCCGCCGTTCTCGTCCTCGTCGCCGTCGGCTCCGTCGCCTTTCACTTCCTGAGCCCGTGGTGGTGGACGCCGATTGCTTCGAACTGGGGCTACATCGACGACACGCTGATCGTCACCTTCTGGATCACCGGGATCGTCTTCACCGCGATCATCCTGTTCATGGCCTGGTGCGTCTGGACCTACAGGGCGCGGCCGGGCCACAGGGCGAGCTTCGAGCCCGAGAATCGCCGCCTCGAGCTGTGGCTGACCGGGGCGACCACGCTCGGCGTCGCCGCGCTTCTCGCGCCCGGGCTGATCGTCTGGAACCAGTTCATCACCGTTCCGGCGGAAGCGACCGAGGTGGAGGTCGTCGGTCGGCAATGGCTGTGGAACTACAGGCTGCCCGGGCCGGACGGCGTGCTCGGCCGCGTCGACGTGCGGCTTGTCGGGCCCGAGAATCCGCTCGGCGTCGACCCCAACGACCCTGCAGGGGCGGACGACATCGTCGTCGAGAACGATGACCTGCACCTGCCGATCGGCAAGCCTGTGCGCGTGCGGCTGCGCGCGATCGACGTTCTGCACAATTTCTACGTCCCCGAGTTCCGCGCCAAGATGGACATGGTGCCGGGCATGGTGACGTATTTCTGGTTCACGCCAACGCGCACCGGGCAGTTCACCGCCGTCTGCGCCGAGCTGTGCGGTCTCGGCCATGCCGTGATGCGCGGCGGCGTCGTCATCGTCGAGGAGGAGGAGTATCGGGCCTGGCTCGCCGCGCAGGCGGGCGGGACGCGGCGCGTCGCTGCCGCACGGTAAGGGAGGAAGCAATGCGCGACAGAGCGCGAGGCACTCGTACCGGCTACGGAAGGGCTGGCCGATGACGACGGCGTCGAGCCCCCTGAACGGCTTCCCCGACCGGGTTCCACCGGCGGAGGTGGAGGATGTCGAGCTCTACCACGCGAAGTCGTGGATCACGAGATGGGTGTTCTCGCAGGACGCCAAGATCATCGGCATCCAGTACGCGACCACGGCGACGGCCATCGGCCTCGTCGCGCTGGTGCTGTCGTGGCTGATGCGGCTACAGCTCGGCTTCCCCGGCACCTTCGATTTCATCACGCCGGCGGAATACTATCAGTTCATCACGATGCACGGGATGATCATGGTGGTGTACCTGCTCACCGCGCTCTTCCTCGGCGGCTTCGGCAACTACCTGATCCCGCTGATGGTCGGCGCGCGGGACATGGTGTTCCCCTACATGAACATGCTGAGCTACTGGATCTACCTGCTCGCCGTGCTCGTCTTGGTGGCGAGCTTCTTCGCCCCCGGCGGGCCGACCGGGGCGGGGTGGACGCTCTATCCGCCGCAGGCGATCCTGTCGGGCACGCCTGGCGGGACCGGCTCGGGCATCATCCTGATGCTCGTGTCGCTCATCCTGTTCATCATCGGCTTCACGATGGGCGGGCTGAACTACGTCATCACCGTCCTGCAGGCGCGCGCGCGCGGCATGACGCTGATGCGCATGCCGCTGACGGTCTGGGGCATCTTCACCGCGACCGTAATGGCGCTTCTCGCCTTCCCCGCGCTCTTCGTCTCGGCCGTGATGATGCTGTTCGACATGCTGCTCGGCACGAGCTTCTTCATGCCGGCACTCGTGGAGATGGGAGAGCTCGCCAAACACGAGGGCGGCAGCCCGCTACTCTTCCAGCACCTGTTCTGGTTCTTCGGCCACCCCGAGGTCTACATCGTCGCGCTGCCGGCCTTCGGCATCGTCTCGGACCTGATCAGCGTGCATGCGCGGCGGAACATCTTCGGATACCGGATGATGGTCTGGGCGATCGTCATCATCGGCGCGCTCAGCTTCATCGTCTGGGCGCACCACATGTATGTCAGCGGCATGAACCCGTGGTTCGGGTTCTTCTTCGCGACGACGACGCTGATCATCGCGGTTCCGACGGCCATCAAGGTCTACAACTGGCTTCTGACGCTCTGGCGCGGCGACATCCACCTCACCGTGCCGATGCTGTTCGCGCTCGCCTTCATCGTGACCTTCGTCAATGGCGGCCTGACCGGCCTCTTCCTCGGCAACGTAGTGGTGGACGTTCCGCTCTCCGACACCATGTTCGTCGTGGCGCATTTCCACATGGTGATGGGGGTCGCGCCGATCTTCGTGATCTTCGGGGCGATCTACCACTGGTATCCGAAGATCACGGGCCGGATGCTGAACGAGGCGATGGGCCAGATCCATTTCTGGGTCAGCTTCCTCGGCGCCTACCTCATCTTCTTCCCGATGCACTATCTCGGGCTGATCGGCGTGCCGCGCCGCTATCACGAGCTCGGCCCGACCTCCTTCATCCCCGAAAGTGCGGCGACGCTGAATGCCTTCATCACGATCGTCGCGCTGATCGTGGGTGCGGCGCAGATGCTGTTCCTGTTCAACCTCGCCTGGTCGATCCGCCATGGCAGGCCCTCGGGGCCGAACCCCTGGCGCGCCGCCTCGCTCGAATGGCAGACCCCGGAGACACCGCCTGGCCATGGCAACTGGGGCGATACGCTTCCGGTCGTGCATCGCTGGGCGTACGACTACAACGTTCCGGGAGCGGCCGAGGACTTCATCCCGCAGACGGTTCCACCCTCCGACACCGCGGCGACGGGAGAGCACCGGTGACGGCGATCATCATCTATCTCGCGATCGTCGGCTCGGTCGTCGCCGTGTTCCTGTCGCGCCAGAGGCTGCTCGCCAAGCCGTGGCTCGAGGCGGGGCCGGAGGGTGTGCTTCCAGGCACGGGCCCCTCGACCCTGGCACCGGCGACGCTCGCGCTCTGGATTATCATCGCGGTTGCCGGCGCGCTGTTCACGCTCTTCATCAGCGCCTGGCTGATGCGCCGGCACATGGGGCATGACTGGCGGCACGGGCTGCATCTGCCACATATCCTGTGGGTGACGACGGCGATCCTCGCTGCAGGAAGCATCGCGCTGCATCTCGCACAGCGCGCGGCGGGAGAGGGCCCGCGGGGCGGGATGCAGGCGGCGCTCGCCGCTTCCTGGTTGCTCGCGCTACTGTTCCTTGGCGGCCAGGCGCTCGCCTGGCGCGCGATGATCGCCGCCGGCCAGGGCGTGGCGGCAAGCCCGGATGTGTCCTTCTTCTACCTGCTCACGGGGGTGCACGCCCTGCATGTCGCAGGCGGCATGATCGCGCTCGCCGCCGTCACGGTGGGCGCCCTGCGGCGAGAGCCCGAAGCCGCGCGCGATCCGCTCGCTCTCTGCGCCACGTACTGGCATTTCCTGCTCGTCGCGTGGCTCGTCCTGTTCGGCCTCATGCTGCACGGCTGAGGGAGGCGCCGATGGAAGCCATCGCACCGCACGCACAGAACGCCGCGCCGCCGCGTCCCGGCGGGCTGCACGGCTTCGTTCTCGACTGGGCGGCCGACCAGCGCGTCTTCAAGGGCGTGTCCTGGGGCAAGGCGATGATGTGGATCTTCCTGCTCAGCGACACCTTCGTCTTCGGCTGTTTCCTGCTCGGCTACATGACGATGCGGATGTCGACGACGGAACCCTGGCCGAACGCGTCGGAGGTGTTCGCGCTCGAGATCTTCGGCACGCACATGCCGCTGATCCTGATCGCGATCATGACGTTCGTCCTGATCTCCTCGAGCGGCACGATGGCGATGGCGGTGAACGCGGCCTATCGGCGCGACCGCAGGCTCACCGCGACGCTGATGATCGTCACCGCCCTGTTCGGCGCGACCTTCGTCGGCATGCAGGCGTTCGAATGGTCGAAGCTCATCTCAGAGGGTGTCCGCCCCTGGGGCAACCCATGGGGGGCGGCGCAGTTCGGCTCGGCCTTCTTCATGATCACGGGCTTCCACGGAACGCACGTGACGATCGGGGTGATCTTCCTGCTGATCGTCGCGCGCAAGGTCTGGCGTGGCGACTACGACAGCGGGCGGCGGGGCTTCTTCACGAGCCGATCAGGCCGGTACGAGATCGTCGAGATCACGGGGCTCTACTGGCATTTCGTCGATCTCGTCTGGGTCTTCATCTTCGCACTGTTCTATCTCTGGTAGGAGGCGGCCATGGCGCACGCGGCGACGCACCAGCACGGCCACGAGGCACGATCGGCGACGGTGGTGCACGAGGAGGGTCAGGCGCACCCGATCCGGGTTTATCTCGTCGTCTGGGGCTGGCTTTTCGTACTCAGCCTTTTCTCCTACCTCGTCGACTTCTTCCACCTCCAGGGCCTGCTGCGATGGACGCTGATCCTGATCTTCATGATGCTGAAGGCGGGGCTCATCGTGGCGGTCTTCATGCACATGCAGTGGGAGCGGCTCGCGCTTGCCTACGCGGTGCTGCTTCCGCCAATCGCCGTTCTCGTGTTCGTCGCCATCATGGTGTTCGAGAGCGACTACGTGCACCTGCTCAGGCTGAGCTATTTCAGCGCGGACGGAGGCTGAGCACCGCCGCCCGCGCCGGCGTTCAGGCGACGACGGCGCGGTAGAGATGCCAGGTCGCGTGCCCGAGGATCGGCATCACCACAGCGAGCCCGACGAAGAGCGGCAGCGAGCCCAAGGCGAGGAGCACGGCGACGATGATGCCCCAGGCCGCCATCGGAACCGGGTTGGCGAGCACGGCGCGGATGGAGGTGCGCACCGCCGTCACGATGCCGACATCCCTATCGAGCAGCAGCGGGAACGACACGACCGTGAGCATGAGCACCGCGACGGCGAAGAAGAATCCGACCAGGTTTCCCCAGAGGATGAGCTTCCATCCCGCAGCGGTCGTCAGCACGAGCCCGATGAGGTCCCAGAAGCTGTCGGGCAGTGCGTAGCCGAGCGTGGCGCGATAGACGGCCTGCGCGGCGAACAGCCAGAGCACGAACAGCCCCGCAAGCACGAGGCCGAGCGCTGCGATCGACCCGATCGCTGGCGAGCGGAGAACGTCGAAGGCATTCAGCCATGACGATGTCAGGCCCTGTTCGCGCCGCCGGCTGAGCTCGTAGATGCCGAGCGCCGCCACAGGTCCCATCAGCGACAGGCCAGCGACGAGCGGGTAGAGAAGCGGAAGGAGCGCGCCGCCCGAGGCGGCACGCGCCGCGACCAGCCCCACGAGGGGATAGATGACGCAGAGGAAGACGAGCTGCGTCGGCGTCTCCGAGAAATCCTGGTAGCCCTTGGCCAGTGCGGCCTTGAGATCCGCGATGCCGATGCGTCGCACGACGGGGTCGGGATGGGCCCGCTCGGTACCGGACATATAGGATGTCTGCGCCATCCTCCGCCTCCTGGCTGCGCGTTGCATGCGCCCTGCACGCGCAGCGCTGCCCGCGCGGCAGGAACCGGCCGGAGGCGAACGACGGTGCCTTCACTCGAGGCAGCCGATGGCGCCTCCAGGTCGGCTAAGTATCGCATATCGCGCGCGGGCACCGCACGCGTCATCAACCGGCCCGGCACATGTTTTCGTGAACGCTCCGCCGGCACGGAACGGGCCGAAGGCGTACCGACGGGGCGGTTCGGTACGCCTCCATGCCAGCGATTGGCAGGCCTGGGACAAGAGCGCGGCCGCGCGATGCACGGGGCCACAGGCGCATGCCCCAGGCGGGGCAGGACGTCAGTTCGCGCCCTGGCCACCCATGTTGTAGACCGGGAATGCACCGCCGCTCGGGCCAAGCATCATGGCGGGCTGCAGCCCCGCGGTGTTGATGCCGAGATTGCCGACCGTGTCGTACACGACACGGAGACGCATGCCATCGGGGGTCACGCGCACGGCCTGGTTCGACGCGCCCATCCCCGGGGGGCCGTAGACGAGGACGATCGAGTTGCCCTGCACGATCAGTCCCGACACCTGATCCATCGCCGATCCCCGGTCGATCGTCACCTCCTGCTTGCGTTCGGCGGCCAAGGCAGGTGCTGCCAGCGCGGCGAGGCACAGCGTCGTGGAAAGCAGTCGCTTCATCGAGATGTTCCTTCGGTGATGCCCGGCATGGTCCGGGCGCCGCGGTATCTGGCGTCGGCTGGCCGTGGTGCTTCTTCCGGGATCTTGCGGAGCTATTCCGTTTTCTTGCGCCGGCTGGGCCAAAAGGTTACGTGCGCAGAACGCGCAGCAGAACCCGCTGCCGCAGGCGAAACCCAAACGGCGCGGCAGGCGAACCATGCCCCGAACACGATCGGGAGCTGAGCAATGCGCGATGCCAAGCGGGCGGGCCGAAGGCGGCCACGTCGATGAACCCACGCCGCCTGCCAGGATTCGCCTCGTTCTACCGGGCGCACTTCCCGGGCTTTCGCCAGCAGCATCGAGGCTTTGCCCAGAGCGGCATCACGCTCGTCCGTGCAAGCCAGTCGCCGCATTCCTCGCTCATCCCGGCGGTGAGCGAGTGGCGCATTACCCAGTCGCTGAGCGGCGGGGCACCGCTCCGCCGCCAGATCGGCGGACGATGGCAGGAAGGCACGAAGCCTGCCGGGAGCTTCAGCCTCGCCCCTCCCGATCTCGCCATTCCGGTCGATGTGCTCGCGCCCTACCGCGTGCGGGTCCTGGCAATCGACGCTGCGCGGCTGCATGCGTTGGTCGCGGCCGCAGGCGCTCCAGGCGCCTCCGCCATCGAGCCTCTCGTCGATACGTTGATGCTGCGCGACAAAGGCATCGAATGCCTCCTCGATGCCTTCTGGGCCGAGGCGGTTCGCGATGATCCCGTCGCGCGCCTTCTCGCGGATGGCATGGCGGCAACGCTTGCGGCGCGCCTGCTTCGGATCGCCGGCTTCGCCGCCGTCCAGCCGGATGCCTCGGCGCTGGCGCCGCGCCGGCTTCGCCGTGCGCTCGACTTCATCGAGGCGCACCTCGCCGACGACATCGGCCTTGCCGACATCGCCGAGGCCGCCGGGCTGAGCCCCTACCATTTCGCCCGGGCCTTCCGCGCCGCGACGGGCCTGCCGCCGTATCGCTACGTCACGCAGAAGCGGATCGCCAGGGCGCAGCGCCTGATTGCCCAGACCGAGCTGAGCCTCGCACAGGTCGCGTTCGAAAGCGGCTTCGGAAGCCAGGCCCAGTTCACGACCGCCTTCACACGCCTCGTCGGCACGAGTCCCGGGCGATGGCGGGCCGACCGGCGTCGCTGATCACCCGAACTGCCTGACGGCGAGATGCGACAGACCGGCCACGGTTCCAGTGAGCAGTGTGCCCCAGGCGATGTCGACAACGGTCATCAGGACGGGCCAGTCGCGCAGCGTTGCGAGGTTCGTCATGTCGTAGGTGCCGTAGGCGAGGAGGCCGAGCGCCGAGCCGAGCAGAACCGACCGCCAGATGCTCTCTGCCGCGAGCCCCGGCAGAACCGCGAACAGGACGATCCCGGCGCAATAGGCCGCGTAGAAGCCAAGCGCCACGCCCCAGCGCGGCTTCGGCGCCATCAGTGCGCCGAGCTGCCCCGCATAGAAGTCGCGTGCGACGACGCCGAGCCATACCAGATCGATGGCAAGGAACGGAATGACGGCGCCGAGCCAAGCGATGAGATGGGTTCGTGTCATGCCAGCGCCAACGCGGCGATCGGCGGAAGGTTGCCGCCACGCCGGGATCGGGTAGGCCGTCGTGCTAGGCTGCTCCGTCAGCACCTGCAGGAGCATAAGGATGACGATCCGCATCGTCAGGCTCGGTTCCCCGAGACAGGCGGGGGAGGGCACGCGCATCGGCGCTGTGCGTCGTCCGCCGCGGGGCGTACGTAAGGATCGATACGCCGCCGAAAACTGGTACGACGTGTGGCTTCCCGACCTTGCCCCGAGCGCCGAGCTGGTCGCGAAGGCCCGCTCGGCACGGACGGACGGCGAATGGGCGGCGTTCATGCGCGCCTACCGTGCGGAGATGGCGGCCGCAACGCCGTCCCGCCTCCTCGAACTCCTCGCAGCGCTGTCGCGCGGAGCCCAGTTCTCCATCGGCTGCTATTGCGAGGAGGAGGCGCGCTGCCACCGCTCCGTGCTGCGGGCGCTTCTCGTCGAGCGTGGCGCAATGGTCGCGGCATGACTGCGCGCGGCTTCGATGTTCGCGCCTTGGGCCCGGGCGACGCTGCAGCGATGCGCGGCATGCTGGCCCTGTTCGGCGAGGCGTTCGGTGATACCGAGACCTATGGCGGAGCCCCGCCGTCCGACGCCTATCTCGAGGAGCGCCTGGCCGAGCGCGGCTTCATCGCGCTCGCCGCCTTCTCCGGGGGCACAATGATCGGTGGGCTCGCCGCCTACGAGCTTCGCAAGTTCGAGCGCGAGAGAAGCGAGATCTACATCTACGATCTCGCTGTCGCCGAGGCGCATCGCCGGAAGGGCGTGGCCACGGCGCTGATCGAATCGCTGAAGGGAATCGCCGACGCGCGCGGCGCGTGGGTGATCTTCGTCCAGGCCGACCATGGGGACGAGCCGGCGATCGCGCTCTACACGAAGCTCGGCGTGCGGGAGGATGTGCTGCATTTCGACATCCCCCCGCGATGAGGAGCGGCCGCGGAGTTCAGCCGCAGGGGCGGTTCTGCGGTGTCGGGTCGAAGCCGTCGAAGCCAGGCGTGCCGCGACCCGGAAAGATGGTGACCGGTGCGGTGCCCGGCCGCGGCGCGATGCCGAACCACTTCTCGTAGATGCGCGCGATCGCGCCGTCGCGCTTCATGCACTCGATCGCCCAGTCGATCTGGTCACGCAGCTCGCGATTGTCGCGACGCACGGGGATAGACCAGTACTGCCCGGTCTCGAGCTCGAGCGCGAGCTGCAGCGCCGGCAGCCGACGCACCGCGAAGGCAAGCGCGGTATTGCCCGCGAGGTTGGCGAAGGACCGGCGGGCGATCACGTCCTGGATCGCGTCGGACTGGGTGTCGAAGGTGTTGACGCGGAAGCCGTAGCGCTGCGCGTTCTGCTGCGCCCAGGTGTCGTAGAGCGACCCCTTGTTGACCGAGATCGTCTGCCCGCGAAGCTGCTCGAGCTCGGTCAGCGTCGTGCCGCGGAGCACGACGAACTGCATGTTGGTGTTGAGGTAGGGCTCGCTGAACAGCAGGTTCTCCGACCGTTGCGCCGTCACTGTCGTCGGCGCTGCGATGAAGTCGTATCGCCCCGCATTCAGGGCGGGGATAAGCCCTGCGAAGCCGAGCGCATCGATGGTCACGGGCCGGCCGAGACGGCGGCCTATCTCCTCCGCGAGATCGACATTGAAGCCTTCGATGCCGCCGCCGAGCTTCGGCATCGCATGCGGGGCAAAGGTGCCGTCGAGCGCACTCGTCAGGGGCGCTGGCGCCGGCGCGGTCTGGGCCGCGGCCGAGGTGACGAGAAGCAAGCCGACGCAGACGCCATGCCAGATACGCATCGAATCCTGTCTCCCTGAACGTTGTCCGCGCATCAGACGGGAACGGTGAGGCAATGACAACAGGGCAGGCGACGCGCTCGCTGATGCATCCAGATCAGGCGCCCGGAACGTCGGCCGTGATCGCCCCATAGAGCTCTGGCCGCCTGTCGCGCCGCGAGGGAAAGTCGATTCGCGCGCGGATGACCGAATCCCGCGAAATGTCAGCAGCGATGATTGTCTCGGCCTCACCATCGGCCGAGGCAAGCACCTTGCCCGTGGGGTCGGAGATCAGGCTGTGGCCGCCGAAGGTCCAGCCGCCTTCGCGGCCCACCTTGTTCGCCGCGATGAGGCAGCAGCCGTTCTCGAAGGCGCGGGTGCGCAGCACTTCCTGGAACATGCTGGTGCGCGACGTGGCGTAGGGCGCAACGAGCAGTTCGGCCCCGTTCACGGCAAGCGAACGCGCGGTTTCAGGGAAGGCCATGTCGTAGCAGATGCCGATCCCGATGCGCCAATCGCCCATGCGGTAGGTGTCGAACCTCGCGCCGTATCGGAAATAGAGCTTCTCGAGGCTCAGCACCGCCGCGGGATGGACCTTTCGGTAGCGGAAGATGATCTCTCCTGCCGGATCGATATGGAAGGCGGTGTCGAAGTAGAGGCCGGGCCCGGCCATCTCGTAAATCGTCGCGATCACCGCAACGTTATTCCGCCGTGCCGTCTCCCTGACCTTCGTCAATGCGTGCCCGTCCTCCGGTTCGGCGAGGGCGAAATGGGCCTTGTCCTGGTACTGCGCGAAATAGAGGGTGTTGAAGAACTCAGGCAGCACGACGAGTTCCGCACCGTGCTCGGTCGCGGCTGTCGCGATCTCGAGGCAGGCGCGGCTAACGTTCTCCGCCACGTCCGAACCGCTGGTCATCTGCACCGCCGCAACCCGCATCTCGATCTCCTCGCACCGACATTGCCCTGATGGTTGGTCTCATCAGGCCACGCATTTACCGCGCCATCCAGCCTTGCCGGGCGGAGAGGGCCGGTGATGAGACGCAGGCATCGGGTGGACCGCACACGGCGAGTACGTGAAAGCGCATCGGGTACTTGGACCCGACGGGCAAGTGCGCGCCGGGTGTGTTGGCGGAGGGGGTGCACCCGGATGCGAACCGTCGCTGGCCTGCTCAGACGCCTGTTTCCTGCCGGCTGCGACATCGCCGGCAGAGGACATGAGGCATGTCAAAGCATGATGCCACGTTCCTTGGTATTAAGAATAACGTTACGCTGCCGGTTATTCGTTTGGACGGGCGAAAAGGAATGCGGACGCCGCTTCTCGTCTATCTCGGCTTCGTGCTCGCTACGGCCTCATGTGCCACATCGACGCCCAGCACCGGTGAGCAGCAGAAGCATGCCGGACGGGACCCGACAGAAGCCGTCGGCGCGCGGCTCGAAGCGGAATGCGTGACGAAGAAAGGCCGTTATATCGCGCAGGACGACTCGATCCAGCGCTTTGAAGGCTTCACCTTGACGCTCCCGGGATCTGGCTGGTGCCGGGTTGACCTCGGTGGGAAGACTTGGTTCATCGGCGAAGCCTTGGATGTCGAAGAACTGGCGCGCATGGGGCGGGACCGGAGCTTGGCCCAGCGCTTCCACACCATCGCCGCGTATGGCGGCCTTCTGCCGGCGGAAAGGTTTGGAGATGAGCTGCGCAGCATGCAGTCCCTGCGCCGCGCGCTGGAGGCCGATGTCGCGGCAGCAGCGGGGCGCTCAGAGCAACGGACGTCCGATCCGCTCCTTCCTCTTAGCGGTGGCCCGCGGTCACGGATGACCAACGTGAGCATTGGCCCCGATGTTTCAGGCACACAGTGCATTCCAGTACACGTTTCGTGGGAGGAGCGGTCCCATCCGTCGCTGCCCCCCGGCACGATCCTTCGGGTCGAAGACCGCCGTCGCTACTGCCTCTCTGGCCGTGGCGATGGCGCAGTCGCGTCATTCAGCGAGCGCTACATGGCCGGCGATCCGGATGCGCGGAGGCGCAGCGGCCGGCTGGAAGCAGTTGCCTCGGAGTTCCTGAGCTCTCTCGTCTTCACTCGTCAGTAGAACCAGGATCGCGGTTCGCTGGGCTCGCTTGGGCCTTCGGCGTGGCGCCGATCCATGATGCTGGTCGGAGAGTTCAGATCAGCGATACTGGCCCGGCGCCTCGATTGGCGCCCCGGGAGTGTTCGCAACCGCCTGGCGCTGTTCGTCCGGAAGACGATAGCCGACTAGGCAAACGCGGCGGTAGTCCCGGCGGCGGCTGCTGACGCGCATGCGCTGCCGCGGCGCGCGTTGCGGCCTTGCGCGCGTCTGTCCTGTGGACCGATTCTCGGCCCCTCGCCAGACCCGACGGTAACTCGTGGAAATCATGAACTCGCTGGCGGAGGGGGGATTCGGACCACCAAGTGCGCGCCGGCGCGCCCGCTCATCAGAATGCCCGTGGGGGCGAAGCACGCCGCCGGAGCATGTGGCGGAGGGGGTGGGATTCGAACCCACGGTGCCGTTGCCGGCACGCCGGTTTTCAAGACCGGTGCCTTAAACCACTCGGCCACCCCTCCGGGTCAGGCCCCTGATGCCACGACATCGCCGCCGCGTCACCGCTTCACGGTGGAAATCGAGCCCGTGGCGCGCCTAACTGTTGCCCATGCGCCTCGCCCGACGCTCGCTCCTTGCCTCGCTGCCCGCCCTTGCCGCACCGCGCCTCCTTCGCGCCCAGGCCGCGCGGCGGCTGACCATCCTGCACACGAACGACGTCCATGCCAGGCACGACCCGGTCAATCGCCTCGGCGGGGCCTGCAGGAGCGTGGACGAAACCTCTGGCGCCTGCCTCGGCGGTAGCGCGAGGCTTGCAGCGGCCGTCGCGAGCGAGCGCAGGGTAGCCGAGGATGCGGGGCGGCGCGTCCTCGTGGTCGATGCGGGCGACCAGTTCATGGGGAGCCTGTTCTACAGCCATTGGCGCGGCGAGGCCGAACGGCGCGTGATGGAAGCGATCGGCTACGACGCCATGACGCTCGGCAACCACGAGTTCGACCATGGGCCTGCCACCATCGCACGCTTCGTCCGCGCCGCCTCGTTCCCGGTTCTCGCGGCGAACCTCGATGCGGGCGAGGAGCCGGAGCTCGCGGGCCTGGTGAAGCCCTGGGCGATGCTCGGCGCAGACATCGCCGTCATCGGCGCCGTAACGGCCGACACGCCGCGAATCTCCTCGCCGGGCCCACGCATCCGCTTCGGCAACGAGCTGCGCGCCCTCGCCCGGGCGGCGGAGGAGGCGCGCGCGGCAGGGGCGAGAATCGTGCTCGCGCTCACCCATGTCGGCTTCTCGCAGGACAGGGTGATCGCGGGGAGCGTCGCCGGGCTCTCGGCCGTGATCGGCGGGCACAGCCACACGCTTCTGTCCAACACCGAGGCTTCGGCGCTCGCCCGCTATCCCGCCCCGGTGATGGGCCCTGGCGGAGCCGCCGTGCCGGTCGTGCAGTCGGGCGCGAACAACCGCTTCCTCGGCCGGCTCGACCTCGATCTCGACGCCGAAGGAAGGCTGCTCGATGCGCGCGGCGACAGCCTGCCGCTCACCTTCGGCGATGCGCGAGACCCTGCCGTCGAGGCGCTCGTCGCAGAGCTTTCCCGCCCGCTCGAGGCGTTGCGCGCGCGGGTGATCGGCACCTCTGCGGCCGTTCTCTCGAACGAGACGTGCAGGCAGGAGGAATGCGCGCTCGGCACTCTCGTTGCCGAAGCGATGCTTGCCGCCGCACGCCCCGCCGGTGCCACCATCGCCCTGCAGAACGGCGGCGGGCTGCGCGCTGGGCTTCCCGCAGGCGAGATCAGCCTCGGCGATCTGCTCACCGTGCTGCCCTTCTCGAACACGCTTGCGACGTTCCGGCTTTCCGGGGCCGACCTGCTTGCCGCGCTCGAGAACGGCTTCTCCGCGGCAGAGAGCGGGGCAGGGCGCTTCCCGCAGGTTGCGGGCCTGCGCGTGCGGTGGGACCCCGCCGCGCCGCCTGGCCGGCGCGTCGTCTCCGTGACGGTACCCGATGAAGCCGGCGCTGCCTCGGCGCTGGACCCCGCGCGCCTCTATGGCGTGGTGACCAACAACTTCATGCGCCAGGGCGGCGACGGCTATGTCTCGCTGCGCGACGGGGCGCGCGAGACGTACGACACGGGGCCGAACATCGAGGATGTCGTGGCGGACTGGGTCGCTGCCCGCCAGCCCGTGTCGGTGGCGAGGGATGGCCGCATCGCGAGGCAGTAGCGGGCGCACTTAACGCTTCGGCAAAGTCTGCCGCGCATCCTGGCATGCGGAGGGATGCCGATGCCGCCGATCGCCGAGACCGACCCTGGCTGGTTCCGAGCGCAGAAGCGCCTGCTCGACGAGGTCGAGCACGGCGTGCGCGAGGCCAATCGCGCGGTCATCGGCCAGCGCATCCCCGAGATCACGCGCGATGGGTTCCTGCGCCTCGCCACCGTCGTCGCGCGTCTGCGGGCGGACTATCTCGCCTGCGCGTTGACGCTCGGGCGCGAGAACCGCGGGGAGGTGACGGCGGAGGAGGTCTCGCGCCTGTCGCGGCTCCGCGTCGCCTTCGACGAGGCCCGGCTTGCCTTCGAGGCGCTCGAGCGTTGCGTGCAGCGCGGCTACGTCGACATCGCCGACCCGCGCGCCACCCGCACCCCGTTCTGACGCCGTTCCGGCCTCCCCGGTGCTGAAGCCATCGTTGCGCGCTTGACGCGACGCGGATCTTGCGGATAAGCGGGTTCCTGATTTGTTCCGAAGGCCCAGCCGGGCCTGACGTTGGGGAAGGGTCTCGCCATGCTCACGCGCAAGCAGCACGAGCTGCTCTCGTTCATTGCCGCCCATTGCAGCGAGACCGGCACCTCTCCCTCCTTCGAGGAGATGAAGGAGGCGCTGAATCTCCGCTCGAAATCGGGCATCCACAGGCTGGTGACGGCGCTCGAGGAGCGCGGCTTCATCCGCCGCCACGCGCACCGGGCGCGGGCCGTCGAGGTGGTCCGGCTGCCGGACTACCTGGCCCCTGGACGCCGCGCCGGCGCCCGCCGTGGCGAGCCGGTTCTGGTCGCAGAGAGCGGCGGCAACGTCACCGCCTTCTCTCGCCGGGCGGAGGCTCCGCCCGCGCGACCCGCAGGCTCGGTTCCGATCCTCGGGCGGATCGCGGCGGGCCAGCCGATCGAGGCCGTCGACACCTCGGATGCGGAGGTGCCCATCTCGCCGGAGTACCTGGGCACGGGTGATCATTTCGCTCTCGTCGTCTCCGGCGATTCGATGACCGGCGACGGCATCCACGATGGCGACCTCGTGCTCATCAAGAGCGCGCAGGACGCGCCGAACGGCGCGATCGTCGTCGCGCTGATCGACGAGTTCGAGGTGACGCTGAAGCGCCTCCGGCGGCGCAAGGACGTGGTTGCTCTCGAGAGCAGCAATCCCGCCTACCAGCCGCGCATCATCCCGGCTGACCGGGTGCGGATCCAGGGCCGGCTCGTCGGCCTGTTCCGACGGTTCGACGCGCAGGCCTGACGCACGGCCGCGCGCGGCCTATTCGCCGGCGAGCCGCACCGCGTTCACCGGCCCGGCGAGGCGCGTCATCGCCGTGACGTCCTTCGCCTGCTCGAGCGCGAGGATCGCCTCGGCAAGCTGCTCCGCCTTGGGCCGGGAGAGGATCGCATCGGCGAGGCCGTGGAACTTCGCCGCGAGCTCCGCATCCGACAGGAAGTTGTCAGGCTCGCCCTTCGGCACCACGACCTTCCTGGTGAAGGTGCCGCGGGCGGTCTCCACGGTCGTGCGCCCGCTCATGTTCTTCGGGAACTCGGCCTCGATCTCGTTGTCCTGGATGCAGGCGACGCGTCGGGCGAGCGCGCGCACCGTCGCATCCTCGAGAAGCGCGTAGCTCTCCCAGCCCATCGCGCCCGTCGCGAGCGCGGAGGCGACGACGAAGGGCCCGGAGAACTGGCCGTCGACCACGTTCGCGGGCTCTGCCTTCTTCGCCGCCGGCTCGCCGATCAGCAGCATGCCCTTGGCCGGCAGGTGCACCGTGACCTTGGTGATCTCGTCCGCCTTCAGCCCGTGCTCTGCGCGAAGCGCGATGGCGGCATCGATCGCGGCATGGCCGTAGCGGCACGAGGGGTAGGGCTTCACCGCCGTGTGCATCAGCTCGAACACGGTGCCGAGATCCTCGAGCACGCGGTCGGGGCTCGGAGAGGGAGCGTAGGCGCGGAGGAAGCCGTGCTTGCCCTCGAGCGCCTGCGCGGCACCGCGGAACCCCTCGCGCGCGAGCATCGCCGCCGTCAGCCCGGCCATCGCGCTCCAGCCAACCTGGAAGCGCTTCGTCCAGGCGCCGTTGGCGAGGAACTGGAGGCTTCCCGACGCCTGGCTCAGAGCGATGCCGAGCGCGTCCTCGATCCCCTTCGCGTCGAGCCCGAACACGCGAGAAGCGGCAACAGCGCCGCCGAAGGCGCCGCAGGTGGCTGTGGGGTGGAAGCCGCGGTCGTAATGGGCGCCGGCGGGAAGCGCGAGGGCGATACGGTTCGTCGCCTCGTAGCCGGCGACGATTCCGGCGATGAGCTCCGCCCCCGTCGCCCCTGCGATCTCGGCGGCGGCAAGGGCGGCGGGGATCACCGGCGCGCCGGGGTGCAGGCTTCCGGCCGCGTGGGTGTCGTCGAAATCGAGGCTGTGGGCGAGCGCGCCATTGACGAGCGCCGCGCCCGCAGGGGTATAGCGTGCCGCGTCGCCGAACACGGCAGCGGTGCCGCCGCAGAGGCCGAGGCCGCGCACGGCCGCGAGCAGGGCAGGGGTGCTTTCGGCGTCATGCCGGGCGCGGACGATGTTGCCGACGAGATCGAGCACCAGCGCCTTGGTGCGGGCGATGACGGGCGCGGGGAGGGAGCCGAGCTCGACCTGGGCCGCCCAGGAGGCGAATTCCGCTGTGATGGGGCGCATCGTCCCTCTCCCTCGTTGTGCTTGCCGTGTCCCGAGGGTTCTAGCCGAGCGCCGCCGCCCCGGCCAGGGCCCGGCCAGGGCGAAAGAAGCCTGCGCCCTGACCCAAGCGTGCGTTGAGAACCACACGGCGGAGTGGCAGACAGGAAGGTATGACCGCGACTCGACGCACCCTCGCCGCCCTGCTGCCGGCCGCGCTGGCAGCCTCCCCCCTGCTTGCCCGGCGGGCAGAGGCAAACGCGCAGCCCTTCGACCGTTGGCTCGCCGAGCTTCGAACGGAGGCGCGCGGCAAGGGGATCTCGGCCGAGACGTTAAGCCGCGCGCTCTCGGGCATCGCGCCGATCCCGCGCATCATCGAGCTCGACCGGCGCCAGCCAGAGGGCACGCTGACTTGGGCGCAGTACCGCGACAGGGTCGTGGCTGAGCCGCGCATCGGCAACGGGCGCAAGGCCTATGCCGAGAACCGCACGCTTCTCTCTGCCGTCGAGACGCGCTTCGGCGTCTCGTCGCGCGCGATCACGGCGATCTGGGGCATCGAGACGAACTACGGCGCGACGACCGGCAGCTACCCCGTCGTGCAGGCGCTCGCGACGCTCGCCTATGACGGGCGCCGCAGCAGCTTCTTCCGCGGCGAACTGCTCAACTCGCTGCGCATCCTCGACCAGGGCCACATCGCCCATCCGCGCATGCTCGGAAGCTGGGCAGGCGCGATGGGCCAGCCGCAGTTCATGCCGAGCTCCTTCCTCTCCTATGCGGTGGATTTCGACGGGGACGGGCGGCGCGACATCTGGGACAGCCGGGCGGATGCGCTCGGCTCGATCGGCAACTACCTGCAGAGGGCAGGCTCGTGGAAGCCGGCCGAGCCCTGGGGGTTCGAGGCGCGGCTTCCGCCCGGCTTCGCCATCGCCTCGGCCGATGGCAGGACGATGCGGCCGCTCTCCTCCTGGGCCTCTGCCGGCGTGCGGCGGGCAGATGGGGCGCCCCTGCCGCGCGGCGAGATGCCGGCCGCGATCGCAGCACCGGACGGTGCCGACGGCCAGGCCTTCGTCCTCTTCGCCAACGCCCAGTCGGTTCGCCGCTACAACAACAGCACCTACTACGTGCTCGCCGTCGGCCTCCTCTCCGACCTCGTGGGCGGATGAGGGCCGGGCTCGTTCTCGCCGCCCTGCTTCTCGGGGCCTGCGCCGAGACGGGGTTCCTTGCGCAGCTCGGCAAGAGCGCGGGCGGGGCGGGGCGAGGCGGCGAGGGGAGCTTCCTCGTCGGCGAGCCCTACCAGGCAGGCGGGGTCTGGCACGCCCCGCGCGAGGACTACGAGTATGACGAGAGCGGGCTCGCCATGGTCGTCCGCCCCGGGCGAGGCGCGCGCACGGCCAATGGCGAGGCAGCCGATCCGAACAAGCTCCTGGCCCAGCACCCGACGCTGCAGCTTCCGGCGATCGCGCGCGTGACGAATCTCGAGAACGGCCGGTCTGTCCTTGTCCGCATCAACGACCGGGGCCCGGGCGTGCCCGGTCGGCTGATCGGGCTTACGCCGCAGGCCGCGCGCGTTCTCGCCATTCCCGCCAACGGCACCGCGCAGGTGCGCGTGCAGGTCGTTCCGGCGGAGAGCAGGACGGTCGCTGCCGAGGCTCGGACGCGCACGCCGCTCGCAGAGAGCGAGCGCATCCCCATCGCCGCCGCGCCGCGTGCGAGCGTGCAGGCCGAGACGCTCGCGCCGCCGCCTGGCGCGCGCGCCACGACCGCCCCGCGCAACGCCGCCCCTTTGCCTTCGCCGCCGCCCTCCTCGCCTGTGCAGCTCGCCTCGATCCGCACCGAGCAGCTTCCCGCCACGCTTCAGCAGAGCTACGCGAACCCAGGGATGCTGTGGGTGCAGGCGGGCGCCTTCGGCAGCGCGCAGAACGCCGAGCGGATGCGCGCGCGGCTCGCGGCCGTCGGCCCCACCAGCACCTCGCAGGTGCTGATGAACGGCAGGCCGCTCTGGCGTGTGCGGGTGGGTCCTGCACGGAACGTTGCGGAAGCGGACAGGCTGCTTGCCGCGAGCGTGCGCGCCGGCGCTGCCGATGCGCGCATCGTCGTCGATTGATCGCGAGGGAGAGGGCCATGGCCAAGGACAGGTCGGAGAGGGGCGGGACGACGCGGCGCCTCCTGCTCGGCGCGGCATCCGTTGCGCTCGCGGGCCCCGCGCTCGCGCAGGCGCAGCGGCCGCAGCAGGGGCGCGGCCAGCCGCAGCGGGGCCAGAGGCAGCAGGCG
>NZ_VFAC01000016.1 GCF_007644105.1 Elioraea rosea
CGGCGGCGATGCCTGCCCCACCCGTCGCCGCGCCCGCAGCCTCGGCGCCCGAGCCGCGCGCGCGCGTCGCCTCCCTTCCCGAGGCGCGGCGTGCGGCAGGGGCGGGGCAGGGAGCGCTGCCTCTCGCCGGCGGCTGGGTTCCGCCACCCCTGACGCTTCTCGCTGAACCGCCGGCGAATCGCCCGGGCCGGCCGAGCGAGGAAAGCCTCGAGGCGAATGCGCGGCTGCTCGAAGGCGTGCTCGCCGATTTCGGCGTGCAGGGGAAGATCACCGCGATCCGCCCTGGCCCCGTCGTCACGCTCTACGAGCTCGAGCCCGCACCCGGAACGAAATCCTCCCGCGTCATCGGGCTGGCCGACGACATCGCGCGGTCGATGAGCGTTCTCTCGGTGCGCGTCGCCGTCGTGCCGGGGCGCAACGCCATCGGCATCGAGATGCCGAACTCGCGGCGCGAGACGGTGTGGCTGTCGGAGCTGTTCTCCTCCGAGGCCTGGGTGCGGGCGCGCGGGCGGCTGAACCTCGCGCTCGGCAAGGACATCGGCGGTG
Organism: Elioraea rosea; assembly: GCF_007644105.1. GTDB lineage: Bacteria > Pseudomonadota > Alphaproteobacteria > Acetobacterales > Acetobacteraceae > Elioraea_A > Elioraea_A rosea. Next base: position 547 of record NZ_VFAC01000016.1, read on the forward strand.
CGCCGGAGATCGTCGACCTCGCCGCCATGCCGCACCTGCTCATCGCCGGCACCACTGGCTCGGGCAAGTCGGTCGCGATCAACACCATGATCCTCTCGCTCGTGATGCGTCTCTCCCCCGAGGAGTGCCGGCTCATCATGATCGACCCGAAGATGCTCGAGCTCTCGGTGTATGACCGCATCCCGCATCTTCTCGCGCCCGTCGTCACCGAGCCTGCGAAGGCGGTCGGCGCGCTCAAATGGGCGGTGCGCGAGATGGAGCGGCGCTACCGGCTGATGAGCCAGCTCGGCGTGCGCAACGTGGGCGGCTACAACGCGCGCGTGGCCGAGGCCCGCGCGAAGGGCGAGACGATCAGCCGCCGCGTGCAGACGGGTTTCGATCCCGAAACGGGCAAGCCGACCTACGAGGACCAGCCGCTCGCGCTCGATCCGCTTCCCTTCATCGTCATCGTCGTCGACGAGATGGCAGACCTGATGCTCGTCGCTGGCAAGGAGATCGAGGCGACGGTGCAGCGGCTGGCGCAGATGGCGCGCGCTGCCGGCATCCACATCCTGATGGCGACGCAGCGCCCCTCCGTCGATGTCATCACCGGCGTGATCAAGGCGAACTTCCCGACACGCATCTCGTTCCGCGTGGTGTCGAAGGTGGACAGCCGCACCATCCTGAACGAGCAGGGGGCCGAGCAGCTTCTGGGCCAGGGCGACATGCTGCGCATGGGCGATGGCGGTCGCATCGTGCGCGTGCACGGACCCTTCGTGTCGGACAGCGAGGTGGAGCGCGTCGTCTCCTATCTCCGCAGCCTCGGCGAGCCCGACTATGTCGACGAGGTGACGGAGGCGGATGCGACGGTGGCCGAGGCGGGCGCCGGTGCGCCGACACTCGGCCTCGACGGCCCCATCGGGGACGAGAGCGACGAGACCTCGCTCTACGACCAGGCGGTGGCGCTTGTCGCGCGCGAGGGCAAGGCCTCGACGAGCTTCATCCAGCGGCACCTGCAGATCGGCTACAACCGTGCCGCCAGGCTGATCGAGCGCATGGAGAAGGAAGGTGTGGTCGGCCCGCCGAACCATGTCGGCAAGCGGGAGATCCTCGTCAGGCGGACGAACGAGGACTAGCTGCTTCGCGGGCCCGTCAGAGCCTCAGCGGAACTGGGCCAACCGCGCATCGGCCTTGCGGCGAAGCGCGGCGAAGAAGGCCGCACGCTCTGCGCCGGAGAGCGGCCCGCTGCGCATGTCGCCCCACTCGCGCGCGCGCAGGATCACCTTCTCTCCCGCGACACCCGATGCGGTCGCGAAATCGAGCGTGGCCGGCGGCTCGGCCTCGAAGGCGGGCATCTCATTCGGCATGGCCGGTCTCTCCAGTCCGTTCCTCGCACATGCTGCGCGCCGTTCCTTGCCGGGCGGTTAACGCGGTCGTGACGGAGCAATCGTTCCCGGCCATGCCGCCGGCGCACTCGCCACGCGCCGGCCGGCGCGCAAGACTGGGCGGATGGCCATCCCTCTGAACCCCGCGCAGCCGCTTCCCTCCTTCACGCGGCTCGTGCTGATCCTCGGCACGCTCACCGCCGTCGGCGCGCTCTCGATCGACATGTACCTGCCCGCCTTCCCGGCCATGGAGGCCGAGTTCGGCGGAAGGCCAGGCACCGCGCAGGCGACGCTCGCTGCCTTTTTCATCGGCATCTCGATCGGCCAGCTCGTGCAGGGGCCGCTGGCGGACCGGTTCGGCAGGCGAAAGCCGCTGCTTGCGGGAAGCCTGCTCTACACGCTCGCCACCATCGGCTGCGCGGTCGCGCCGGATGCGACGAGCTTCTCCGCCTTCCGGGTGCTCGCGGCGTTCGGCGGTTCGGCAGGCATGGTGATCCCGCGCGCCGTCGTGCGCGACATCGCCGAGGGCACGGCGGCGGCGCGGATGATGAGCCGGCTGGTTCTCGTGATGGGCGCGGCGCCGATCCTCGCCCCGTCACTCGGCGGGCTGGCGCTCGCCTTCGGCAACTGGCGGCTGATCTTCTGGGTGCTCGCTCTCTACGGCGTCGTCTGCATCCTGCTCGTCTGGCGGGCCCTGCCCGAGACGCTGGAGCCGGCGCGGCGGCGGCATGACAGCCCCGCCGGCATCGTCGTCACCTATGTCGCGATCCTGAAGGACCCGTCCTACCTCGCGCCCGCGCTGTCTGCCTGCGCGGGGTTCGGCGGGCTGTTCGCCTATATCGCCGGCGCGTCGGATGCGTTCATGAAGCTCGGCGGGCTGTCGGAGAGCAGCTTCGCCGCGCTGTTCGGGCTGAACGCCGCGTTCTTCATCGCCTTCGCGCAGGTCAATGCCTGGGCGCTCGGCCGCGCGAGCCCGGCGCGGCTGATCGGCTGGGGCGTGACCGCGCTCGGCGTTTCCGCGGCGGCGCTGCTTGCCGTCGCGCTTGCCAGGATCGCGCATCCCCTCGCCATTGCCGCGCCGGTCGCGGCAGCGATGGCGGCGCTCGGCTTCATCGGGCCGAACGGCACCGCGCTCGCGCTCGCGCGGCAGGGCCACCGCGCGGGCAGCGCCTCGGCGCTTTCGGGAACGATGACCTTCGTGTTCGGAGCGGCGAGCGCAGCCGTGGTCGCGCTGGCGGCGGACGGCACTGCGCGGCCGATGGCGCTGGCCGTGGCGTTCTGGTCTGCGGTGGCCGTCGGCGCCGATCTCTGGCGCCGACGGCTCGCGAAGAAGCGTCAGAAGAAGACGTAGTCGTTCCCGGCAACCAGGCCGGTTACGCCCTCGACGATGATCGCCTTGCCGGCATCGTCTGCGAAGGTGAACACCGTGTCGCCGCCGATCTCGGCGACGGTGACGCCCGCGTCGGTGCCCGATGCGGTGTCGATGCGGAGCAGGTCGAGCACGGTGTCGAAGCCGACCAGCGTGTCGAGCTTGGTGTCGGCATCCGTCGCGTCATAGACGACGATGTCGGCGCCAGGCCCGAGGTTCAGCACGTCGCCGCCCGAGGAGAACAGCTCCTCGAAGGTCAGGCCACGGACCAGGAAGTCGTGCGGGTCCGAGCGTGCAGGGTCGTCGACCGCCGAGATCTTCACCGTGTCGAACGCGAACGCGCCCTCGCTGTCGATGACGATCTGCGAGTTGCCCGGCCGCGTCTTGCCGTAGCTGTCGCCGCTGAAGGACTGGTAGGTGTCGGAGAAGACGAGCGTCTCGCCGTCGTACAGCGAGATCACCACGCCCTCGAACACGTTCGGGCCGAGCTCGTTCTGGTAGAACACCGTCAGGTCGATCGTGACCTTCGAGGCCTTCTGTCCCTCGTAGGCCCCGCCGATGGTGACCGAGAACACGTCCGGCCCGTCGATCTCGAAGCTGCGGTCATCGGTGCCGCGGATTCCGAGGCCGACAACGCCTTCGGGGAGGAAGGAGGAGGGTACGGAGCGGCTGGAGGTGATGCGGCCATTGGCCTCGATGATCGCGCCATCAGCCTGCCAGTCGGCGATGAGGGCCTCGGTCGTCGCCATGTTGTCGTAGCCGTAGGCGAGCGAGAAGGCGAAGCTTCCCTGGTCGCCGCCCATGTCGGTCGTGATCGTGACGAAGGCACCGCCGACCACGTTGAGCGCGCCCGCCCCGGTGAAGCTCTCGCCTGGCGCGTAGCTCATCGTGTCGTCGAAGTCCGAGCCGGTGACGGTGAAGGCGTTCACCCAGGTGTTGTCGTTCGACGACGTCGTGATCAGCAGGTCGAGCCCGCCTTCGAGGCCGGAGGCGTCCACCTCGCCGCGCTTGGCGTTGAGGATCTCGACCTCGTAGGTCTCGCCCGTCGGCGCCTTGATGCCGTCGCCGAGCTTCAGCCGCACATCGACGAAGTTCTCGATCACCACCTTCTCGACGAGGTCGTCGGTGGTCAGCACCAGCTCGAGGTTCTTGATGGCGTTCCAGTCGGAGGACTTGAGGCCGAGCTCGATCGCGTCCTCGGTGATCGAGAAGGTCTCGAGCGCCGGGCCGGCCGAGAAGCTCGCGCCGGAATTGGCGGTCAGCACCTTGCCCGAGCCCATCGCCGAGGTGAGCGCCGCGGAAGGGCCGCCGGAAAGGTCGAACAGGCTGCCACTGTTGTTGACGAAGCCTTCGGGCCCGCCACCGAAGGCCGATGTCCCGAACCCGCCGACACCGGCGACGTCCCAGGCGTTGCGCGTCCCATTGAAAGTGGAGGACCGGGAAAACGTCACATAGCTTGCCATTGTCTCGCCTTCTGCGCTCACGAACTCGCGAGGGAACCTACATGCACCGGCATGCGTCCCTCAAGCGAGTTAACGGCACCATCTGCAACTTTTGCGTAAATTAACTATGCTTCATCTCACATGGCGTGTGCTTGCGACGGGTTTGGCGCGCGGCTGAGACGCTGTGCCAGCCGTTACTCGCTGCTCCGGCGCCGCGGCGCTAGGATCGGCCGCATGCATCGACGTTCCCTCCTCACCGGCGCGGGCGCGCTTGCGGCGCTGCCGCCCGGCCCGTTCCGTTCCAAGGCCCTCGCGCAGTCCTCCGCCGCGCCGCGCGCGCAACCGCTGACGTCCTCGGATAGGGCGGCGATCGGGCGTGCAGAGGCCGCGCTCGCCGGCATCCGAACCCTGAAGGCGCGTTTCCTCCAGGCCGATGCCCGCGGCGGCACGGCGCAGGGAACCGTGTGGATGCAGCGGCCAGGCCGCGCCCGATTCGCCTACGACCCTCCCTCCACGATCCTCGTCGTCTCCGACGGCACGATCGTGACCTTCTTCGACAGCGCGGTGAACCAGACGAGCGCGGTGCCGCTCGGCTCCACGCCCTTGGGCACGCTCCTCGCCGAGCGGGTGCGCCTCGACGAGGGCGATGCGCGCGTCGCCGCCGTGCAGCAGCGCGAGGGCCTCGTGCAGATCACCGTGGTCAAGCGCGCGAGCCCGGCAGAGGGAAGCCTGACGCTCACCTTCGCCGACACGCCGCTCGAGCTCCGCCAGTGGACGGTGATCGACACGCAGGGCCGCGAGGTGCGCGTGACGCTGTACGAGATCGAGACGGGGGTGCGCATCGACCCCGCGCTGTTCCGCTTCGTCTCGCCCGATCTCGGCGTGCCGCAGCCCAGGTAGGAACGCGGCGTGCCATGGCCCGGCCTTTACGCCGCCGCAATCGAACAGCGATACTGTCGTTTCGCGACGGCTGGGGCGGACAGCGCCCGCGGCGCGGCGCGACCCCCGGGGGGGTGGCCCTGGCGGAGGCGGTGACGACGGAACGATGAAGCCCCTGATCGGCATTTCCTGCTGCGTGAAGCTGTTCGGCAGCTACGGCCGCCCGAACCATGCGGTGTCCGACACCTACGTGCGCGCGGTCGACCTCGTGATCGGCGGCCTGCCCTGCCTGATCCCGGCGATGGGCGAGCGCGCGGATGTGGAGAGCTTCCTCGGCCGCATCGACGGGCTGATCCTCACCGGCAGCCCCTCGAACGTGCTTCCCTCTCTCTATGGTGGACCGCCGCACCCCGACGGCGTGCCAGAGGACCCCGCGCGCGATGCCGTGACGCTGCCGCTGATCCGCGCCGCGATCGGCCTCGGCGTGCCGATGCTCGCGATTTGCCGCGGCATGCAGGAGCTGAACGTCGCGCTCGGCGGCACGCTCGACCAGAGGATCCAGGACCTTCCCGGCAGGATGGACCATTCGACGCCGACCGAGCAGGCCTTCGGCCCGGTGCGCACCGCAAAGGCGCACGAGGTGCGGCTTGCCGCGGGCGCCAGGCTCGCGGCCATCGTCGGCGGCGACAGGCTCTCGGTGAACAGCCTGCACAACCAGGGCATCGCACGGCTCGCGCCGGGCCTTGTCGTCGAGGCGACGGCGCCGGATGGCACGATCGAGGCGGTGCGTGTGTCCGGCGCACGCGGCTTCGCGCTCGGCGTCCAGTGGCACCCCGAATACGACTTCGAAACGGACAGCGCCTCGCGGGCGATCTTCATGGCGTTTGCCGATGCAGTGGCCCGCTACACCGGCGCGCGGGGCCGCGATGGGGCCAGTCGCATCGCCGCCGAGTGATCGCGCAGGAATAGAAAATCCATCTCGTTGATGACGCCTGAGGCGATGCTCAGGAGGGCGGCGCTCGATTGCGTGCAGGCGCGCGCGGTGTCACCATTTCCGGGTTGCACTGCTTGGCGTTCAAGTATCTAATCAATGCATCGGCGCGATTAAGCGTCGAGTTACCGCGAGGACCGGTTTCCCCTGCCGAACCTTGCGGGTTCCGTACGGAACAAGCGGCGCCCGGTTACCCCCCTAACCGGGCGCTTTCTTGTTGTCTTTTTACTCTCACACACCCGTCACGTAAATGAGAGACAAGTCTCAATTTTGGACATGGCGGGACTGTGCCATCGTCTGGCGCGAGTGTGCGTGTCACGGTTTTTCCACATGGTCCAGGCAGTTCGACGCGGCGCCGGATTTCCTCCCTGCATGAGGTGCTCTATTCAGCGTTGATGGCCAGACGCCCCCGCCCGCTTCGCATCGCCACCTGGAACATCAACTCGGTCCGCCTGCGCTCCGCGCGGCTCGGCGACCTCGCCGCGGCCCTCGAGCCGGACATCCTCTGCCTGCAGGAGACGAAATCGCCCGACGAGCACTTCCCGCTCGCCGAGGTGAAGCGGCTTGGCTTCCGCCACGTGCTGATGCGCGGGATGAAGGGCTACAACGGCGTGGCGATCCTCTCGCGCCTGCCGCTCGCACCGGTCGAGGGAATGCCGGACTGGTGCACCAAGGGCGATTGCCGCCACATCGCCGCCGACATCGACCTCCCCGGCGGGCCGGTGCGGATCCACAATTTCTACGTCCCTGCGGGCGGCGACATCCCCGACCCCGAGGCGAACCCGAAGTTCCGCCACAAGCTCGAGTTCGTCGAGGAGGCAACCCGCTTCTTCCAGGCCGGCGCGGCCGATGGCGGGCGGACGGTGCTGGTGGGCGACCTCAACATCGCCCCGCTGCCCGACGATGTATGGAGCCATCGCCAGCTTCTCGACGTCGTCTCCCACACGCCGGTCGAGACGGAGGGGCTCACGCGCTGGCTCGCCACCGCCGGGGGCTGGGTGGATGCCCCTCGGGTGACGGTCCCGGTGCCGCAGAAGCTCTACACTTGGTGGTCCTACCGAAACCGCGACTGGCGGCTGTCCGACCGCGGCCGCCGGCTCGACCATGTGTGGCTGACGCCCGATCTGCGCGGCGCCCTGAAGGACACGACCATCCTGAAGGACGCGCGCGACTGGCCCCAGGCCTCCGACCATGTTCCGGTGATGGCAACGCTTCTGATCTAGCGCAAGGACGCAGGGCGCTCCGTTAGGCTAGGGATCGCCCTTCCGCGCCGGTGCGCCATCGCGCCCGCGGGAGGGACAGGAGGTCCGCTGCATGCCGGGTCGCAGCGCCCGCGGCATCACGCTTCTGGCGTTCGGCTGGATCGCGGCCGTCGCGCCAGGGCCGGTGCTGTCCCAACCCGCCCACACGCACACAGCCGGCGAGCAGGCACGCGAGGCGCTGACGCTCGAGCAGCGCGTCGCGCGGGTGCGCGAGGCGCTCGCAGGTGCCCGCGCCGCCGCGCGCAGCACCCTTCCCGCGCCAGGGCCGTGCTGCGCGACCTATGCGCAGTGGTTCAACTTCCCCAACTTCCCCAACTTCCCGAATTTCCCCAACTTCCCGAACTTTCCCAATTTCCCCAACTTTCCGAACTTCCCGAACCGGTAGCGGCGATGCCTCCGCCCGCGATCCCGGAAGCGATCGAGCTCCTCGTCCTCCAGGGCACGGGCTTCTGCAACATCGACTGCAGCTACTGCTACCTGCCGGGCCGCACCGACCCGCGGCGCATGTCGGACGAGACGCTGCGCACGGTGCTCGCCAAGGTGCTGCGGAGCCGCTTCGTCGCCGATGCGCTGACGATCTGCTGGCATGCGGGAGAGCCGCTCGTCCTGCCGCGCAGCTTCTATGCGCGCGCGATCGCTCTTGCCGCATCCCTCGCACCGCCCGGCCTTCGCCTGACGCACAACATCCAGACGAACGGCCTGCTGATCGACGAGGCCTGGTGCGGCTTCCTGCGCGAGCACGGCATCCGCCTCGGCCTCAGCCTCGACGGGCCGGCCTTCCTGCATGACGCGGCCCGCCGGACGCGAAGCGGCGAGGGAACGCATGCGCGCGTTATGCGCGGCGTCGCGTTGCTCCAGCGACACCGCGTGCCATTCCACGTCATCACCGTGTTGCGCAGCGAGAGCCTCGACCACGCGGATGCGCTGTTCGACTTCTATGTCGAGCATGGGGTGAGGGAGGTCGCGTTCAACATCGACGAGACGGACGGCGTCGCCCCCGTCTCATCGCATGCGGGTCCGGGCGCCGGGGCGGCGTTGCGCGGCTTCTTCCGACGCTTCCTCGAGCGGATGCGCGGCGCGCCGGGTGCGATCAGCCTGCGTGAGCAGGTCTGGGCGACGCCTGCGATCGCGAACGGGTTGCCCGAAGGCTACAATCAGGAGGCTGAACCGTTCCGCATCGTCTCCGTCACGCGCGACGGGCGCATGGCCTCGTTCTCGCCCGAACTCCTCGGCACCCAGAGCGCCGCGCATGGCGACTTCATCCTCGGCGACCTCATGCGCGAGGACCTCGAAACGATCCGTGTCCGCACCGAACGGTCGCGCCTTGCCGCCGAGATCGCCGCGGGCGTCGCGGCCTGCCGCGACCGCTGCGCCTACTTCCGCTTCTGCGGGGGCGGAGCGCCAGGCAACAAGTGGGCCGAGCACGGCTCTTTCGACGCGACCGAGACGGCCTATTGCCGGCTGATGCGCAAGACACTGATCGACTGCGTTCTCGAGGACATGGAGGTGAGCCTTGGCCTTGCCGGCTGACCCCGACCCGGCCGGTGCGCCGGCCAAGCCGGGCCTCGTCCGGCGCTCCGGCCGTTGGCTGAGGCGCACGGGTATCCGCGTCTGGCGATCGGCCCGCATCGCCGGCGGGCTCGCGGTTCTGCTCGTCGCCCTGCTCGCCGCGCTCGTCGTGCTGGATGTCGGGATCGAGCGCGTCACGCGCGTCGTCGACCGCCACACCCGGCCCACCGGCGGGTTCATCTCCGTCGAAAGCCCGGAAGTGTACACGCGCGAGCGGCTGCTGAACGACCGGCTCGACCATGCCGCCTGGCTCGACAAGCAGCTCCTCCAGATGATGCAGGACGATTTCGCGGGCAAGTTCCGCAGCGTCGATGCGCTGCAGACGGCGGAGGTGCTGCGCCGCATCGGCGCGCAGGGAACGCCCGACCGCCAGACACTTGCCGCCGCCGAGCCGACGACGCTCGCCGTGTTCGAGGCGATGAACGAGTATCGCGAGGCCCTGCGCGCGGAGCGCACGCAACTCCTGCTCGATGACCGGCACGACGCAGAGGGCAACACGCTCTACCTCCTGTCGTTCGACACCACCGTGGTGCGTGCGCGCGGCGAGGACAGGCTCGGCTTCATCATGCTTCGGATCGCGAGCCCCACGGCGATCGGCGGGTGGGAGGCGCGGCGTCGGCCTGCGGCGAACACACTCGTCGATCTCGCCGCGGAGGATTTCGCCCGTGTGTACGCGCAGTGGATCGAACAGTTCGGGTCGGCCATCGACCAGGTCGTCGCCGCCACGGCCGGGGCCATCTCGACGCGCCAGCTGCAGCCGGCGGAGGAGGCGCTGCTCGGGCGGACACTTGCGCTGAGCGTGTGTCGCGCGCTCGGCCCCGATGCGCGCTGGCCCGCCTGCCGGGCGCTCGCCTGGCGCATGGGCGATCCGTCCGCCGCGTCGGAGGAGGGTGCACAGGCTCCGCTCGCTGTAAGCGGGGCGGCGATGGTCCAGTACTGGTACGGCGCGATGCTCGCCGAGGCCCAGCGCCTCGTCGACGATAGCGTGAAGCGAGCACTCATGGCGCGGCGGGACGATGCGCTCGTGGCGATGGCGCGCGTCGGCTTCGCGGTTGAGCGCAACGCCAGGGGCCCGGTCGACCGATTGGAATGGATCGCGGGGTTGATGCACTCCTGCTCGATCCGGCCGCAGGAGCCTTACGAGCCCGTCACCGTCGTCGAGCTCGCGCAGATCGAAGCGCATAACGGCGCCTCCGACGATCTGCGCGGCGAGCCCGGCCTCTCCGCCCGCCCGCGCTTCGAGGTTCCCTCGTTCCCGTGTCCGCCGAACGACCTGCAGGTCAGTGCCGCCGCCGCACTCGGGCTGCGCGCGTGGCTGCTCGCCAACCGGCGGGCGCGCGAGACGGTGCGCGACGGACTCGCGGCAGCGGCAGAGAACGACCTCGATGGCTTCGCCCGCGCGAAGGAGCTCGGCCTCGCATGCCTGCGCAAAGCGATGGCGGGGCAGACGAATGGCGATCGCTCGGCGGATTGCGTCGGCCTTCCGGGGATTCCGCTCCAGCGCACGTACCATGTCCGCACCGATGCCTGTTCGGCGACCGCCTTCCAGCAGGAGCGGCTCGCCCCGGTGATGCGGCGCGTGCCCTCGATCGTGAGCGAGGACGAGGAGGGCACGCGGCCGATCGTCGCACTGCACGAGATCGACCTGCCGGCCTCCCCCTGGTGTCGCCTCGTCGCCGAGCCGGTTACGCCGGGGCACGAGAACCGCGCCGCGGCGGCACTGTGGAACGCGCTGAACCGCGACCTCGACGTGTTCTCCTATGCGCTCGTGCCGCGAAGCCTGCGCGAGCGGGTGAGCATCCGCACCGGTGCCTCGGATGCGCTCTCCGTCGCAGGCGACAGCGGTGTCGGGCGGCTGCTTGCCGGGCTGTCGCTCGACGAGACACGAAGCGAGAGCCTCGCGCGCCAGGAAGGGCGCCTGCTCGTGCTCGGGTTCGGCACGCCGAGCCGCCTGCGCGGCGGGGCTGCGGCGCCGACGGCGAGGCGCACCACCCGCCCGGGCGCGATGAGGGACGAGAACGCCGTGGTGTTCGGCTGGCTCGTTCGCCCGCGCAGCGCGGCAGAGGTGGCGGGCGGCGGCGATGGCCAGGGAAGCGACCACCTGAAGCTCCAGGCGACCATCTCGGTTCCCTCATGGTGGCGCATCGTCGCCCTCGAGGAGGTGACATGCTGGGTGCGGCCCGAACGCCTCGGCACCGCTTTCGACGCGGTGCGCCGCGGCGGTGCGCCGCATGCGGCCGATCTCTGGCGCGCCGTCGCCGAAGGGGCCGGCGTCGAGGGGTGCCGCGTGCGTCCGGCAAGCCTCACCCTGCCGGGCAAGGTCGTCGACATCTCCGCCCGCCTCGGCATCGCCGTCGAGAAGCAGCCGCACATCTTCGGCAAGCCGCCCGGCCAGGCCGAGCGGGAGCCGCGGCACATCCTTCAGGCTGGCCGGCGCGCGCGGCTCGTCATCGAGGGCGGCAGGCTGTGGCGGAACACGATCGTCACGATCGGCTCCCAGCGGGCGAACCGCATCAGCGTGCTGCCGGACATGCAGGGAATCATCGCCGAGTTCGAGTGTCTCGAGCCGCCCCTTCTGGCGCGCCTGCCGAACACGACCGAGCGGTTCTCCATCTTCCCCCCGCCGCATGAGGGAGACGTGATGGCGCCGGTGCAGCTCTGGACGAGCGAGGGCAAGGACGAGATCCCCGGCGGCGTGCTGGTGCGGCGCTTCACGCCAGACGAGAAGGCGGGCATCGCGCGCCCCTGCTACGCGACGCAGGCAGAGACGACGGCGGTGCGCGCACCCTGATCGTCGGCCCCCGGCTCCTCCCTTCCCATCCGCGCCGGCTCTGCTAGCGTCCGCCGCCATGAGCGCGCGACCCCCCGCCCGCCCGCCGCGCGGGCCGACACAGACTGCAAGCCCTCACGCCGGACCGAGGCCGCCGCGCGAAGGCGGTCGCCGCGAATGGCGCGAGAGCCGGCCCGCGCCGCTCGTCCTGCGCGCCGCCCCGCGCGAGGAACCGTCAGACCGTGACCTGCTGCGCATCGCCGGGCTTCCGGCGGTCGCCGCGCTGATGGCGCGCTCTCCCCAGCGGGTCGAGCGGCTGTTCTACGAGGAGCGTCACCGCGAGAGCGTCGGGCCCTGGTGCAAGCTGCTCGCCGCGGCGCGCAAGCCCTACCGCATGCTGCCCCGCGAGGAGATGGACCGGGTCGCCGGCTCAAAGCTGCATGGCGGCATCGTGGCCGTCGCACGCCCGAAGGCGGTGCCGGCCTTCGACCCGGCCGCCGCCATCGCGCAGGCGCCGAAATGCCGGCTGCTGCTCGTGCTCGACGGCATCGGCAATGCCAACAACCTCGGCGCCATCGCGCGCACCGCCGCCTTCCTCGGCCTCGACAGGCTGGTGATCTCGTCCGACCCGCGCCAGGCGGCGCCGACCGACGCGGCTTATCGCGTCTCCGAGGGCGGGCTCGAGCACCTGCTCATCGCCCGCGCCGCGGAGCTTCCGGCCGCGCTCGCCGCCATCCGTCCAGCCTACCGGACGGTCGCGGCCGTCGCTTCGGGCGGCACCGACCCGGCGAAGCTGCCGCGCGACAGGCCCGTCGCCCTCGTCCTCGGCAACGAGGAGACCGGGCTTTCGCCCGCCACGGTGGACGCTTGCGAGGCGAAGGCGACAATCGCTGGCGGCGGCGCGCTCGACAGCCTGAACGTCTCGGTTGCGGCAGGCATCCTGATGCACGCGCTGAGGCGCTGAGGCCCACGGCGCAGGGCCCCTGCGCGCTCTTCACGCATCGGTGTGCGTGTGTTCCACGCCGGAGCCCGATGCGCCATCTTCCGGAGCGAACCCAGGAGACGCTCCGATGACGCGCATCGCCCCCTCGCCCCGCCGCGCCGTTCTTGCTGCCCTGCTCGCAGGGCTGCCGGCCACCGCGCTCGCCCATCACGGCTGGGGCAGCTACGACCCGCAGAATGCCCAGACCCTGAAGGGCACGATCGAACGCGTCGAGTTCAGCAACCCGCACGCCACGATCTGGCTGAAGACGCCGGACAAGACCTGGGAGGTCGTGCTCGCTCCTCCCTTCCGCATGACCAACCGCCAGCTCCCCGGCTCGGCGCTGACGGCCGGGTCGGAGGTCGAGGTGATGGGCTATCCGCACCGGAACCGGGATATCGAGCTGCGGGCGGAGTGGATCCGCGTCGGCACGCAGGTGACGCAGCTTCGCTGAGGCGGCAGGCATGGACGAGCACGCCGTCGCGCCCGTCGCGTGGGCCGCCTGGTTGGAGGCGAGCGCGCTCGGTCACGCCGCGCGGGACAGTCTGTGGCTGTACCCGCTGGTGTCGGTCGCGCACGTGCTTGCCGTCGCGGTGCTCGTCGGTGGAATCCTGGTGTTCGATCTCCGCGTCCTCGGGTTCGCCTCGCGCATTCCTCTCTCCGCCGCCGGCGGGTTGATCCTGCCGCTCGCCCGGGCGGCCTTCGTCGTCGCACTGGCCTCGGGTGCGGTGATGCTGGCGGCGGATGCGACGCACGTCGCCTCGAACCCGGCCTTCCTGGTCAAGGCGGTGGCGGTGATGTTGGCCGGGGCGAACATCCTGCTGTTCCACGTCATCGCCCTGCCGAGCCTCGAGGCGCCGATCGGCGGCCTCGCCCGGACGTCGGCAGCCTGTTCCCTCGCGCTGTGGCTGACTGTGGCGGCTTCGGGCCGCGCCATTGCGTATTTCTGACAAGATTGGACGTATAATTTTTTGCCGGCCTGCATCCGACGGCCATGCTCCTGCGTAATGCTACGGGACGCCCAGCAGCGGAGGGAGCGATTGCCATGGCGCATGACATCGTCGCAGCGAGCGATAGCAGGTCAGTTTCGAGTGAATTCGTCGCTTTCGATGGATTTGCGCCTTGCTTTCGGCGCGGCGCGGCGGCACGGGAGGTCATGTCGATCGACGACCGCTTCAGCATTCGCCCTCCAGGCGCGACGGAAGGGGCAGAGCTCGCCTCGGTCCTCGCGGCGATGGAGCGGCACTACGACGCGGCGGTGACCGATGACGAGGCGGCCTCGGCCTGCGCGCGGCTGCTCGGCGGCCATGCCCCGGCGCGCTGCCTTGTCGCCGTTTCGCTCGGCGGGGTCGGCGAGGCGGGGCGGTTCCTTGGCATCGCGCTGTTCGCCCCCGTGTTTCCCGGCGCGCGGTTCCGCGACGTGATGTTCCTCAAGGAACTGTTCGTCCGCCCCGAGGCGCGGGGCGAGGGCGTGGCGCGGGCACTCCTGGCAGGCGTCGCGCGCGCGACCATCGATGCCGGCTGCGAACGCCTCGAATGGGTCACCGACCGGGGCAATGCCGGGGCTCGGGCCGCCTACAAGGCCATGGGCGTGGCGGAGGGCGACCGGGTGACCTACCGCGTGGGCGCGCAGGGCCTCGTCCGGCTCGCCGCCACCGGCCACGCCGATCCGCGCGGAGACCGGCGGTCGATGCCCCGTTGAGCGCGCCGCCCGCCGGTTCGCGGGCGCTTGATCGTCCCGCCGATTTCGGGGATTGATGCGCCGCACGATGTCTCGCGGTGCAACAGCCCCGCTTTGCAACAGGATTGAGGGCGATGGCAGACAGCCTCGGCAGCACGGTCGAACCTTCGGGCATCAAGCAGCCCTACCATCTCGTCGACCCTTCGCCGTGGCCGATCGTCGGCGCAGCGGCTGCCGGCCTGCTCGCCTTCGGCGCCATCGAGGCGATGCACAACAGCACCTATTTCCTGCTGTCCGCCGGCTTCGGCGCGGTCCTGCTGACCATGTTCCTGTGGTGGCGCGACGTGCTGAAGGAAAGCCGCACGCCCGGGCTGCACACGCCCATCGTCCGGCTCGGCCTGCGTTACGGCATGATGCTGTTCATCGCCTCCGAGGTGATGTTCTTCGTTGCGTTCTTCTGGGCCTATTTCCACTACGCCCTGTTCCCGACGCATCTTGCCGAAGGGGTGTACTCGGCCGCGACCTGGCCGCCGCCTGGCGTGCTGACGTTCGACCCCTGGCACCTGCCGCTGCTCAACACGATGATCCTGCTGCTCTCCGGCTGCACGGTGACCTGGGCGCACCACTCGCTGATCCACGGCGACCGGAAGGGCCTCGTGCTCGGGCTCGCGATCACCGTCGGCCTCGGCCTCACCTTCACCGCGGTGCAGGCCTACGAGTACTCGGTCGCGCCGTTCAAGTTCATCAACGGCGGGGTCTATCCCTCCACCTTCTTCCTCGCCACCGGCTTCCACGGCTTCCACGTCATCGTCGGCACGATCTTCCTCGCCGTCTGCCTGTTCCGCGCGATGAAGGGGCATTTCACGGCAGAGCGGCATTTCGGCTTCGAGGCCGCCGCGTGGTACTGGCACTTCGTGGACGTGGTGTGGCTGTTCCTGTTCGTCTGCATCTACATCTGGGGCGCGGGCGAGATCGCCCACCACTGAGCCCCCGCCCCAATCCTCGGCCCGACCCCCGCCGCGTCGATCCGCCCTGAGCTCTGCCGGGCGGGTCTGGCGTGCGGGGCGGCGAGGCCGCACTATCTCTCCCCCATGTCCTCCCACACCCCTGTTCCCGCGTGGCGCGTGCTTTTCTGGCCGGGCCTCGCAACCGCGATCACGCTCGCGATCCTCCTCTCCCTCGGCACCTGGCAGGCACAGAGGCTTGCCTGGAAGAACGCCTGGATCGAGCAGCTCCGCGCCGGCGAGGCGACACCCCCGGAGGCACTCCCCACCCGGGTCGATGACCCTGCCTCCCTCGTGTTCCGCCGCTTCACCGTCACCGGCCGGCTCGATCATGCCAAGTCGGTCGTCGTCGGCATCGCCGAGCGCAACCGCAGCATCGGCGCCTTCCTCGCGACACCGATGCTGCGCGACGGCGCCGCACCCCTCTGGATCGTGCGCGGATGGGTTCCCTATCCGCCCTTCCCCTCCGTGCCCGAGGCCGAAGGGGAGGTGACGGTCACCGGCTTCCTGATGCTGCCCGAGCGGCGCGGCTGGTTCACGCCCGACGACAGGCCAGAGGAGCGCCGCTTCTGGGCGATGCAGCCTGCGCTGATGGCCGAGGCGGTCGGCCTCCCCGCGCCCGCGCCCGCGCCCTTCGCCATCGCCGCGCTCGGCACGGCCGCCGAGCCGCCGGTTCCGCAGCGCCGCCCGCCGATGCCGCGCAACGACCATCTCGGCTACGCCATCACCTGGTACGGCCTCGCCGCGGCGCTTGCCGTGTTCTTCGGGTTCTGGGCGCGGAGCCTGCTCGCCCGCGCGCGTGAGGAGCAGCCATGACCGCGATGTCTCCCTACGAGCGCCTGCGCGCCCGCTTCGCACGCCTCGCCGCGCTCGAGGAAGCCTCCGCCATCCTGCACTGGGACACCTCTGTGATGATGCCGCGCGCCTCTGCGCCGGCACGCGGCGAGCAGATGGCCGCGCTCGCCGCGGTTGCCCACGGCACGCTGACCGACGCGGCTGCGGCCGATGAGCTCGCCGCCGCAGAGGCCGCGTCCGCCCGTCTCGGCGAGGCTGACCGCGCCAACCTCGCACTGATGCGCCGCAAGCATCGCCGCGCCACCGCCCTTCCGCCCGTGCTCGTCGAGGCCATGGCGCGCGCCTGTTCGGCTTGCGAGGCGGCGTGGCGCGAGGCGCGCCGCAGCTCCGACTTTCCTGCCGTCGCGCCGCTCCTGGCAGAGGTGGTGGGCCTCGTGCGGGAGCAGGCCGCGGCCCTCTCCGCCGCGACGGGCCTCGCCCCCTACGACGCGCTGATGGACGGGTTCCAGCCCGGCCTCAGCGATGCGCGGGTCGCTGCCGTGTTCGGCCCGCTCGAGACGATGCTCGCCGGGATGCTCCCCGAGGTGCTTGCGCGCCAGGCCGCCATGCCCTCGCCGATCCCCCTCACCGGCCCCTTTCCCGTCGCGGCGCAGCGCGCCCTCTGCCGCTCGCTCGCCGAACGCGCGGGCCTGGACTTCGCCGCCGCCAGGCTCGACGAGAGCACCCACCCGTTCTGCGGCGGCACGCCAACCGACATCCGCATCACCACCCGCTACGACGAGAGCGATCCCACCCAGGCGATCCTCGGCGTGCTGCATGAATGCGGCCACGCGCTCTACGAGGCGCATCTGCCCAAGCCCTACGCGCGCTCCCCGCTCGGCGAGGCGGCGGGCATGGCGGCGCATGAGAGCCAGAGCCTGATCATCGAGATGCAGGCCTCCCGGTCGGATGCGTTCCTCTCCTGGCTCGGGCCCCGTATGGCAGAGGCCTTCGCCAAAGACTCCGGGGGCGACCCCGCGCCCTACGCGCCGGAGAATCTCGCGCGGCTGTGGCGCCGCGTCGCGCCTGGCTTCATCCGAGTCGAGGCCGACGAGGTGACCTATCCGGCGCACGTCATCCTGCGCTGGCGGCTCGAGCGTGCGCTCGTCTCCGGCGATCTCGCGGTGGCTGACCTGCCTGGCGCCTGGAACGAGGGGATCAAGACCCTGCTCGGCCTCGACGTGCCGGACGACCGGCGCGGCTGCCTGCAGGACATCCACTGGTACGATGGCGCATTCGGCTATTTCCCCTCGTACACGCTCGGCGCGATGGGGGCGGCGCAGCTCTTCCAGGCTGCGGTGGCGGAGCGGCCGGAGATCGTCCCCGCCCTCGCCGAGGGAAGCTTCGCACCGTTGGTTTCCTGGCTTGCCGAGCGGGTGCACGCGCACGGCGCGCGGCACGGCTTCGACGCGCTGCTCGAGGCAGCGACGGGGCGCGCCCTCGATCCCGCGGCGTTCGAGAGGCACCTCCGCGCGCGCTATCTTGGCGCGTGAGCCAGCACCGCCCTCGTGAACCGCTGAAACAGACGTAACCGCGCGGCACATCGCGCTGAAACGCCTCTGCGGTTTCCTGGGCCCGTCGCAACGATGCGTCCGGGGAACGACGGGGCATGCCCCCTCTCCCCGCGGAGCCTCGGACGCATCGGCGACACCAGACCTTCATGGAAGAAACGCCCCAAAAGGGGTGCGGGGCTCGCCCCATCCCTCCCCGCGCCCTTCCGGCCGCGCCGCCGCCCGACAGGCCCCCCTCCCTGGCGGCTGGCGCAGCCGGGCCTTTTCCCGGCCCACGCCGCGCTCAGGACACACCGGGCGCGCGACCCGGCCATGCCCTTCCTTTGGCGCGCCCCGCCCCCTAATGTCCGGCCGCCATGCGCTATATCTCGACCCGCGGCCTTGCCCCTGTTCTTGGCTTCGAGGACACGCTTCTTGCCGGCCTCGCCGCCGATGGCGGGCTCTACGTGCCAGAGGCGTGGCCTTCCCTGACGAAGGACCAGTGGCGGGCGCTCCGGGGGCTCTCGTATCCCGAGCTCACCGCCCGCATCCTCGCGCCCTTCGTCGATGACGCGATCGACCCCGCGACACTGACGCGCCTCTGCCGCGAGGCCTATGCCGGCTTCGGCCACCCCGCCGTCGCCCCGCTCGTGCAGCTCGACCATCGCCTCTTCGCGCTCGAGCTGTTCCACGGGCCCACGCTCGCCTTCAAGGATTTCGCGCTGCAGCTTCTCGGCCGGCTGTTCGACCATGTGCTCGCCCGGCGCGGCTCGCGCATCACCATCGTCGGCGCCACCTCGGGCGACACGGGCTCCGCCGCCATCGAGGCGTGCCGCGACCGGGCGAACATCGACATCGTCATCCTCCACCCGAAGGGGCGGACGAGCGCGATCCAGCGCCGCCAGATGACGACCGTGCTCGCCCCGAATGTCGCCAACGTCGCCGTCGAGGGCACGTTCGACGACTGCCAGGACCTGGTGAAGGCGATGTTCGCCGACGCGCCCTTCCGCGACGAGATGCGGCTCTCCGCCGTGAACTCGATCAACTGGGCGCGGGTGGCGGCGCAGATCGCCTACTACGCCTACGCAGCGCTGGCTCTCGGCGCGCCGGAACGGCAGGTCGCCTTCGCGGTGCCGACGGGGAATTTCGGCAACGTGCTCGCCGCCTCGGCCGCACGGCGCATGGGCCTCTCCGTGCACTCGCTGACCCTCGGCGCCAACCGCAACGACATCCTCGCCCGCTTCATCGCCGCCAACGATATGTCGATCCGCACCGTCGAGCCGAGCCTCTCGCCCTCGATGGACATCCAGGTGAGCAGCAATTTCGAGCGGCTGCTGTTCGAGCTGATGGACCGTGACGCGGGCGCGACCGCCAAGGCGATGGCGGCGTTCCGCGCGGAGGGGCGCATGCCGGTGCCCGATGCCACCTGGCGGCGCGCGACGGCGCTGTTCCGCGCCTCGGCCTGCGACGACGCAGCGACCCTCGCCGAGATCACCCGGCTCGACCGCGCCGGCTATCTCGCCGACCCGCACACCGCGATCGGCGTCGCCGCGGCGCGCGCGCACATGCCGCCCGACCCCGACATCCCCGTCGTCGTCGCGGCCACCGCCCATCCCGCGAAGTTCCCCGACGCCGTCGCGCAGGCCACGGGCCGCCGCCCCGCGCTCCCCGCCCGGCTTGCCGATCTCGAGACGCGGCCCGAACGCTGCGCCGAGCTTCCCAACGACCTGGCCTCCATCGAGGCCTTCGTCAGACGCCACGCTCTCAGGAACGCCCCCAGGGAAATCGCATGACAGACACGATCCGCACCACGCGCCTTCCTTCGGGCCTCACGGTGGTGTCGGAAACCATGCCGCATGTCGGCACGGTGAGCCTCGGCGCGTACGTCGCCGCCGGCACGCGCCACGAGCGGGAGGAGGAGAACGGCGCGAGCCATTTCCTCGAGCACATGGCGTTCAAGGGAACGACGCGCCGCTCGGCCGCGAAGATCGCCGAGGAGATCGAGGATGTCGGTGGGCACCTGAACGCCTACACGGCGCGCGAGCGCACCGCCTACTACGCCAAGGTACTGAAGGAGGACGCCGCGCTCGCGGCAGACATCATCGGCGACATCCTGCAGCACTCGGTGTTCGACCCCGAGGAACTCGAGCGCGAGCGGGGCGTGATCCTGCAGGAGATCGGTCAGGCGAACGACACGCCCGACGACATCGTGTTCGACCATTTCCAGGCGACGGCCTATCCGGGCCAGCCAATGGGCCTGCCCACGCTCGGCACCGAGGCGGTGATCAAGGCCATGCCGCGCGAGGCGCTCGTCGGCTACATGCGCACCCACTACACGCCCGACCGCGTGGTTGTGGCGGCCGCCGGGGCGATCACCCACGAGGCGCTGCTCGAGCTCGCCGCCGAGCACTTCTCCGCCCTTCCGGTGGCCACCGCCGCGCCGGCGCCGGAGGCACGCTACGAAGGCGGCGAGTTCCGCGACAGCCAGGAGCTCGACCAGGTCCACCTCGTGCTCGGCTTCCCCGCGATGGCCTATGCGGATCCGCAGTACCACGCAGGCCTGCTACTCTCGACGCTTCTCGGGGGCGGCATGTCGAGCCGGCTGTTCCAGGAGGTGCGCGAGAAGCGCGGCCTCGTCTACGCCATCTCCTCCTTCCTCTCGCCCTATCTCGATGGCGGAACGTTCGGCATCTATGCCGGAACGGGCGAGGCCGAGGCGGCCGAGCTCGTTCCGGTGGTGCTCGGCGAGCTTGCCGCCGTGCAGCAGCGCGTGACGGAGGAGGAGCTTGCCCGCGCCAAGGCGCAGGTGAAGGCCTCGCTGCTGATGTCGCTCGAGAGCACCTCGTCGCGCTGCGAGCAGATTGCGCACCACATCCACACCTGGGGCCGGGTGATCCCGATGGAGGAGACGCTCGCGAAGCTCGCCGCCGTGACGGCGGAGGACGTGGCCGCCTCGGCGCGGCGGATGTTCCGCGCAGCGCCGACGCTCGCCGCCGTCGGCCCCGTATCGAAGCTGCCGCGCCTGCCGATGATCGCAGAGAAGCTCGCCGTATGAGCGGGGAGAAGCTCGGCCTGCTGGCCGACCTCGTCGCCGCGGCGAAGCGAGCCGGCGCCGATGCGGCCGATGCGCTCTACGCCGAGGGCGCCTCGCTCTCGGTGCAGCGCCGCCTCGGCCAGACCGAGCATGTCGAGCGGGCGGAGAGCCGCGACATCGGGCTTCGCGTGTTCGTCGGCACACGCCAGGCGATGGTCGCGACCACCGACACCAACCCCGCCGCCTTCGCCCGGCTTGCAGAGCGTGCGGTGGCGATGGCCCGCGCCGTGCCGGAGGACCCGCATGCCGGCCTCGCCGAGGCGCCGGACGGTGCCGGCGATCTCGCCGCACGCCTCGCGGCGCTCGACCTCGTGGACGATGCCGAGCCGGACGTCGCTGCCCTCTCCGCCCGCGCGGCGGCGGCGGAGGATGCAGCACTCGCCATCGCGGGCGTGACCAACACGGAAGGGGCGGAGGCGGGCTTCGGCCGTTCCGCCGTCGCCATCGTCGCCTCGAACGGCTTCGCCGGCGCCTATGCGCGGACGAGCCATTCCGTGTCCGTCACGGCCGTCGCCGGCGAGGGCACGGCGATGGAGCGCGACTACGACTATGCGACCGCGACGCATCTCGCCGGGCTCGAGGATGCCGCCACGCTCGGCCGCCGCGCCGGCGAGCAGGCGATCGCGCGGCTCAACCCGCGCCGGCCGGCGACGGCGACGATGCCCGTGGTCTATCACCCGCGCGTGGCGACCAGCCTCGTCTCGCACCTCGCCTCCGCGGTCAACGGCGCCTCCGTCGCGCGCGGCACATCGTTCCTGAAGGAGAGCCTCGGCCAGCGCGTGTTCGCCCCCGGCATCGCGATCCATGACGACCCGACGCGCCCGCGCGGCCTGCGCTCGCGCCCCTTCGACGCGGAAGGCATGGCGACGCGAAAGCGCGCCGTCGTCGAGGACGGCGTTCTCGCGAGCTGGATCCTCGATTGCCGCACCGCGCGGATGCTCGGGCTTGCGACGACGGGCCATGCCGCGCGCGGCGTTGCCGGCCCGCCATCGCCGGCGACGACCAATCTCTGGCTCGCCGCCGGCACGTCGAGCCCGGAGGAGCTGATGGGCGACATCCGCGAAGGCCTGTTCGTGACGGAGCTGATCGGCATGGGCATCAACCCGGTGACCGGCGACTACAGCCGCGGCGCGGCGGGGTTCATGATCCGCGACGGCGCGCTCGCGGAACCCGTGGCGGAGATCACGGTTGCAGGGAACCTGAAGGAGATGTTCGCGCGGCTGATCCCCGCAAACGACCTCGTGTTCCGCCGCGGCACCGATGCGCCGACCATTCGCATCGACGGGCTGACGGTGGCGGGCGCCTGACCATGCTCGACCTCCGCCGCTTCAAGGCACTGACCTTCGACTGCTACGGCACGCTGATCGACTGGGAGAAGGGGATCCTCGGCTTCGTCTCCCCGCTGCGCGACGCCCAGGAGCTGGACGTGTCGGATGACGCGATCCTCGAGACCTTCGGCGACATCGAGCACCGCCACCAGGAGGCCGACCCCGCGGCGCTCTATCCCGAGATCCTGGCGCGTGCCTGGCTCGACCTCGCCACCCGCCTCGGCCTGCCGCGCGACACCGACACGGCGCGTGCCTTCGGCGCCTCGGTTCCCTCATGGCCGCCGTTCCCCGACACGCCTGCGGCCTTCGCCGAGCTGGCCGGGCGGTTCACCCTCGGCATCCTCTCCAATGTCGACCGCGCCAGCCTCTCGGGCTCGATCGCGGCGATCGGCACCACGCCGCACTTCACCGTCACGGCGCAGGATGTCGGGCACTACAAGCCGCACCATGCGCATTTCGAGCGCGCGCTCGGCATCCTCGCCGCACAAGGCATTGCCAAGGACGAGGTGCTGCACGTCGCGCAGTCGAAGTTCCACGACATCCAGCCCGCCCGCGCGCTCGGCCTCCCTTGCGTGTGGGTCAACCGCCGTGCGCGGCGCACCGGGACGGGCGCGACGCCGGACGTCGCGGTCGTGCCAGACTGGTCGGTGACCTCGCTCGCGGAGATCGCGGCGATCGCGCGCACCGAGTTCCATGGACGCTGAGGGGAAAACCGATGGCTGAAACCGAGTTCGACGTGATCGTGATCGGCGGGGGCCCTGGCGGCTATGTCTGCGCGATCCGCGCAGCCCAGCTCGGCATGAAGGTGGCCTGCGTCGAGAAGCGCGCGACCCTCGGCGGCACCTGCCTGAACATCGGCTGCATCCCGTCCAAGGCGCTGCTGCAATCCTCGGAGAAGTACGAGGAGGCGCGCCATGCGCTGGCCGACCACGGCGTCGTGGTGAAGGGCGATGTGGAGCTCGACCTCGGGCGCATGCTCGCGCGCAAGGGCGAGGTGGTGAAGGCGAACGTCCAGGGCATCGAGTTCCTGTTCAAGAAGAACAAGGTGACCTGGCTCAAGGGCACCGGCCGGATCGCCGCGCCGGGTGTCGTCGAGGTGGACGGCACCGCGCATCGCACCAAGCACATCGTGATCGCGACCGGCTCGGACAGCGTCGACCTTCCCGGCGTGAAGGTGGACGAGAAGCGCATCGTGACGTCGACCGGCGGGCTCGAGCTCGACCAGGTGCCGGGCCATCTCGTGGTGATCGGCGGCGGCTATATCGGGCTCGAGCTCGGCTCGGTATGGCGGCGGCTCGGCGCGAAGGTGACGGTCGTCGAGTTCCTCGACCGGATCGTTCCGACGATGGACGGAGAGGTCGCCAAGCACTTCCAGCGCATCCTAGGCAAGCAGGGCGTGACGTTCCGCCTCGGCACGAAGGTGACGGGGGCGCGCACCACGAACGAGGGTGTGGTGCTGAGCCTCGAGCCCGCCAAGGGCGGCGCGGCGGAGGAGATCACGGCCGATGTCGTGCTGGTCGCGATCGGGCGGAAGCCGCACACGGCCGGGCTCAACCTCGACGCCGTCGGCGTTGCGCTCGACGAGCGCGGGCGCATCCGCACTGAGGGCTTCGCCACATCCGTTCCCGGCATTTGGGCGATCGGCGACGTGATCGTGGGGCCGATGCTGGCGCACAAGGCCGAGGAGGAGGGTGTGGCGCTCGCCGAGCAGATCGCGGGCGAGCACCCGCACATCAACTACGATGCGATCCCCGGCGTCGTGTACACGTGGCCGGAGGTGGCCTCGGTCGGCGCGACGGAGGAGCAGCTCAAGACCGCCGGCGTGGCGTATCGCTCGGGCAAGTTCCCCTTCACCGCGAATGGCCGCGCCCGCGCGATGGGCGAGACGGACGGGTTCGTGAAGATCCTCGCAGACGCGGCGACCGACCGCATCCTCGGCGCCCACATCATCGGCCCCGATGCCGGAACGCTGATCGCCGAGCTCGCGCTGGCGGTGGAGTTCTCCGCCTCTGCCGAGGACGTCGCGCGCACGAGCCACGCCCACCCCTCGCTGAACGAGGCGGTGAAGGAGGCAGCCCTTGCCGTGGCGGGGCGACCCATTCATATTTAGGCCATAACGATCGCGTCACGACGGAGGGCGCATGAGCCAGGGGCCCCTGCTCGAAACGCTCGGCTTCGTGGCGGACCAGAGCCTGTTCCTGCTCTTCCTCGCGCTGCTCGCGATCTACATGGCCGTGGCCGAGATCGGCTACCGGATCGGCCGGCGCGCCTTCAACAGCCGCACGGCGGACGAGACCGCCCGCTCCGGAATCGGCTTCATCGTCGGCGGCATCCTCGGCCTGCTCGCCTTCCTGCTCGGCATCTCGCTCTCGCTCGCCGACAGCCGCCACAACGAGCGGCGCGGCGTCGTGCTCAACGAGGCCAATGCCATCGGCACGGCCTGGCTGCGGGCCGGGGTGATCGGCGGGGACGAGGGCGCACGGATGCAGTCGCTAATCGCCGAGTACGGCGAGGTGCGCGTGCGCGTCTATCGGGACATCCGCACCCGCGATGATGGCGACAGGCTCGATGCCGAGACGGCGCGGCTTCAGGGCGCGCTGTGGCAGATCGCCACGGACGTCGCGCGCGCGAACCCCAATGCCGTCTCCGGACTCATGCTCTCGTCGCTGAACGAGATGTTCGACCTGGCGACGACGCAGAAGCGGTTCTTCACCGAGCGCGTGCCGCTGCACATCCTGCGATTGCTGCTCTGGACATCGATCATCGCCGTCGGTGCGATGGGGTATCATTTCGGCAGCACGGGATTCCGCCAGCTCGTGATGTCCACGCTCCTGCTGGTTCTCTGGGCGTCGGCGCTCGTCCTGATCGTCGACATCAACCGCCCGCGCCAGGGAACCGTGACGATCAGCCACGACCCGATCGTGTGGACGCTCGAGAGCTTCGGGCCGCGCCGCTGAGCTCAGCCTCGCGGTTCCCGCGCCCGGGCCAGCGCCAGCGCGGCCAGCGCCCCGAGCGCGACGAGGGAGAGGGCGAAGGCAAGCGCCACGAAGGCGCCGATGCCGCCGCGCTCCAGGATGGCTGCGAAGAGGGGCGGGGCGAGCGCCATCATCACGTTGCCCGGCAGGGCGAGGCGGCCCGTCAGCGTGCCGTAGCCGGAAGCCCCGGCGAGCTCCAGCGGCAGCTGGGCGCGCACCACCGTCATCAGCCCGTTGGCGATGCCGAACGTCACCGCGAAGGCCGAGGCGCCCGTCGTCGTCCCGCCGAAGGCGAGCGGCAGGAAGGAGAGGGGAAGCATCACGGCAGAGAAGAGGCCGGTTCCCATCGCCGTCGTCCTCGCCCCGAGGGAGAGGTCGATGATCCTAGCGCCCACCTGCGCCGGACCGTGCAGCGCAGCGATCGCGATCGCCCCGGCCGGGGCGTGGCCGAAGGCGGCGAGCATGGCGATGACCGAGAGCGACACGCCCGCGCCGATCGCGTTCGGCACGCCGAGCGCAAGCACCAGCAGCACGAATCGCCCGCGTGGGATCGCGGCGGGAGGTGGTGCATCCCTTGCCGCGTCCGCCCGCGCCGCTCCGCCGCGCGGCAGGACCAGGAGGTAGAGCGGCAGGGCGATAGCGAGATGCATTGCCGCGAAGGCAAGGCAGGTGCCGCGCCAGCCGAGTTCGGCCTCGAGCGCCGCGGTCGCCGGCCAGGTGACGGTGGCGGTGAAGCCGGTGGTGAGCGTCAGCAGCGTCATCGCCCGCCGTGCCGCGGGGCCTGGCACGGCCTGGGCGATCGCTGCGAACCCGGTCTGGCCGAGCGTCATCGGCAGCATCAGCCCGAGTGCCACCCAGGCCGTGATGTAGCCCGCGAGGCCTTCGGCGAGGGCGAGCAACACCAGCGCTGCGGCCGCGACGAGCGTGCCGGCGGCCATGGTCGCGCGCGCGCCGAGGCGGTCCACCGCCCGGCCGATCGGCGGGGCGATCACCGCGCCGGTGAGGTACATCACCGTCACGCCGACGAAGATCACGTCCTGGCCGAGGCCAAGTTCCGCGCCCATCGGTGGGCCGAGCACGGAGGGCAGGTAGAAGGTCGATCCCCAGCCCATGATCTGCGCCGCCCCGAGCCCCGCGAGCAGCAGCGGGCGCGATACGGGGGCGCGCGGCGATGTCATGCCCGACACGATCACGCCGGGCGTGAGCGGCTGCAAGTGGGGTTGAACGGGGCGGCGCGAGGGGCCATACCCCGGGCGCCATGGCACGCCGCCGCGAATACCTCACGATCCCCCGCATGCTCCCGCCGAAGCCGCCGAGCCGCTGGGCGCGGCGGGGCAAGATCATGTCCGGCTGGGGGTTCCTGCTGCTCGGCGTGGCGGGGATCTTCCTGCCATTCCTGCAGGGCTTCCTGTTCCTCGCCGTCGGCCTCTACATCCTGCGCGACGAGTATGCCTGGGCGCAGCGCACGATCGACTGGATGCGGCGGAAGTTCCCGAAATACACAGCGCAGATGGACCAGGGCCGTGACCGCGCCGCGGAGTGGCTCCTGCGCTGGCGGCGCAAGGTGCGGCGGACGGTGTACCAGGTCAGGCGCTGAGCGTGGCGGCCGGGAAGGGAGGAGGCGAGCTTCCGGCCGACGCGGTCGTGCTCGGCACGATCGGCGGGCTGGCGTTCCTGATCCTCGCGATGCTGCCTGCCGGGCCTGCGCAGGAGGCGGCGACTGCCCTGCTCATCCTCGCTGCCGTCGCCGTCGTGTCGCTTCTGGCCCACCGCTCGGGGTGGCTCGATGGTGGGGCGATGGTGGTCCTGGCCGTGGCGACGGCGGGGCTTCTGCTTGTGCTGCTCGCCGCGCTGCCGGTGTCCGACGCCGAGGCGATCCTGCTCGTCGGCATCATCACCGCGACAGGCTCACTGGTTGAGTACCGGCGCAGGCTCGAGGAGCGGCGCCGCGCCGTCGCCGTCGCGCTCGCGGCCGAGATCCGCGTCAATGCCGAGGCGACCTGGCTCGGGCTCTCGCCGGACGTGATGGCGACGCTGGCTGCCAAGCCTGCCGAATTCAGCCCCTTCGTGGTGCCGGTGCCGCCGCAATACCCGGTCTATGTCGGGAACCAGGACACGCTCGGGCTGCTGCCGCCTGCGGCCGTACGGTTTGTCGTCAGCTTCTACGAGACCGACGAATTCATGACGCAAGCCTACAATGTGCTGGGCACGGAGGGATTTCACGACCTGCCTCGTGAGCGGCAGAACCAGCTCTATGCCCACATCACGGAGCGTATGCGTGGCGAGTACCTTCCAGTGGCGCGCAGGGCCCTGGAGGAGCTTGCGGTCGCGATCGGCGAAAGCCCCGACCTTCCTGGCTTTCTCGACGAGATCGACCCCGCCTGAGGTCTCATGGGGCAGCAGAAACGGCGAGGGCGGCCGATGGCCGCCCCGAACCTGCAGGCTGGACGCGTCGCTTCAGACGGGCGGCCACTTCCGGTTGATCATGGGCACCTCCTTCGCGAAGCATATGGTCACCGCTGCCGGCAAAGATAAGGGAAAGCGGCGGCGCGGGCAATGAAACCGCCGCTCACGCCCGCGGGTGCGCCTTCTTCCACACCGCCATCAGGCGGGCTTCGTCCACCGCCGTATAGCGCTGCGTGGTCGACAGGCTCGCATGGCCGAGAAGGTCCTGGATGGCACGGAGGTCCGCGCCGCCCTCGAGCAGGTGGGTCGCGAAGCTGTGGCGCAGCGCGTGCGGCGTGGCGTGCTCGGGAAGGCCGAGGCGGCGACGAAGCGCGATCATCGCGCCGCGCACCTGGCGCTGGTTGAGCACGCCGCCGCGCACGCCGACGAACAGCGGGTCGCTGCCGCCGAGCGCGTGCGGGCAGAGCGCGAGGTAGGCCGCGACGGCCCCGCGCACGGCGGGAAGCACGGGAACCACGCGCTCCTTGTTGCCCTTGCCGCGCACGCGCAGGCCGGCCTCCGACCCCGGAAGCGGTGCCTCCGCGCGGGTCAGCGACAGCGTCTCGGCGATGCGCAGCCCCGCGCCATAGAGAAGGGCGGCGATCGCGGCATCGCGCGCGGCGACCCACGGCTCGGCCTCGGCAGAGATCTCCTCCGTCACCGCCCGGGCATCGTCCTCGGCGAGCGCGCGGGGGATGGGTGGGCGGCGCTTCGGCGTGCCGAGCGCCGCGGCGGCGGGGTTTTCCGGCCCCCCGGTGCGGGCGAGGAAGCGGAAGAAGCCGCGCACGGCTGAAAGCGCCCGCGCGCGCGAGGGCGGCGCGAGGCCCGACGCGGCGAGATGGGCGAGCCAGGCACGCAGATCGGCCTGGGTGACCCGGCCGAGGGCGGCACGGTCCGGCTCGGCGCCGAGATGGGCGGTGAGGAAGCCGAGCAGCCCGGCGACATCGCGCCCGTAGTTCACCACCGTCGCCTCGGCCGCCCGCTTCTGGCCCGCGAGCCAGGCGAGATAGGCGCCGATCAGCGGCTTCTCGGTCACGTCACCCGTCTGCGCGGCCGAGCGTGATCGCCGCCGCGGCGGCGAGGAAGGAGACGATCTCCGTT
The DNA here is from genome assembly GCF_007644105.1 of Elioraea rosea. GTDB lineage: Bacteria > Pseudomonadota > Alphaproteobacteria > Acetobacterales > Acetobacteraceae > Elioraea_A > Elioraea_A rosea. The sequence goes on from NZ_VFAC01000016.1 coordinate 29,127, forward strand.
CCCTGCCTCGGTTCGAAATGCCCCGTGTCGCGCGAGCCGCAGGCAAGCAGCGCCTCGCCCCCCGAGGCGAGGGAGAGCCTGGCGAGCGCGTCTGAGGCAACGAGTGCCGCCGCCTCGCCGTAGAGGATCTCGGTGTCGGAGGCGTGCGGGCGGAGCACGATGGAGGCCGAGCCGGGAAGGAGCCGCGCCACCGTGCCGCGTGCGAGCGGCCGTGCGCCGACCACCGCGCGCCCCTCGGCGCAGACGGTGACGACGTCGAGCCCGAGCAGGTCGGGCCACTCCTGCACGATGATGTCGAGCGCCTCTGCCGGCGTGCGCGCGGCCATCAGCGCGAGCACGGCCTTGTGCGCGCGGGCCTGGTTTGCCTGGTTCGTCCGGCCATGCCCGACGAGGTCCTCGAGCGTGGCGCGAAGCTCCGCCGTGCGGGCGCGCTCGGCCTCCAGCATCGCGGCCATATGGTCGGCCATCCGCTCGCCGTGCACGCGCTTCGGCGGGCTCAGCGCCCGGTAGAGGGCGGGATTGTCGGCGAGAAAGGAGGGGTTGGCCCGCAGGAAGGTCTCGACCAGCGCCGCGTCCTCTGGCTCCGGCGGCGCGGCCGGACCACCCTTGCTCTTGCGGGGCCGGTCGCCGGTCAAAGGATGCTCTGTCCCGTCTTCGCCCAGTCCGCCAGGAAGGCAGCGAGCCCCTTGTCGGTGAGCGGGTGGTTGAACAGCGCCCGCAGCACCGAAGGAGGCAGGGTCGCGACATGCGCGCCGAGCTTCGCGGCCTCGACGAGATGGATCGGGTGGCGGATGGAGGCGACGAGGATCTCGGTCCCGATCGCGGGGTAGTTGCCGTAGATCTCGACGATCTCGGCAATCAGCACCATGCCGTCCTGGCCGACGTCGTCGAGCCGGCCGACGAAGGGCGACACGAAGGTCGCGCCCGCCTTGGCTGCAAGGATCGCCTGCGCGGCCGAGAAGCAGAGCGTGACGTTGACCATCGCGCCCTCGCCGACGAGCGCCTTGCAGGCGCGCAGGCCATCGACCGTCAGCGGCACCTTCACCGCGACGTTGGGCGCGATCGCCTTGAGGTACCGCCCCTCCTTCATCATGCCGTCGAACTCGGTGGCGGTGACCTCGGCGGAGACGGGGCCTGGGACGGCGGCGCAGATCTCGGCGATCACGTCGGCGATCTTCCGCCCCGACTTCGCGATCAGCGAGGGGTTGGTCGTCACCCCGTCGACCATGCCGAGCGCGGCGAGCGCGCGGATCTCAGCGACGTCGGCGGTGTCGACGAAGAACTTCATGCGAGGCGGTTCCCAGGTGAAAGTGGCGCCGATGGATGGCGACCCGACCATAGACGCCCAAGGGGCGAAGGCAAAGCGACAGGGTGGTGCGACGCGCCGCGTGCCGGTGCTGCTGCCTCTGCCGCTCGCCGGGCCCTACGACTATGCCGTGCCGGAAGGCTGGGAGGTGCGGCCCGGCACCCTCGTCGCCGCCCCGCTCGGCGGGCGGATGCTCGCCGGCGCGGTGTGGCACGGCGAGGCGGAGGGGTCGGTACCGGACGCGAAGCTCCGCCCTCTCGCCGCGCTGCTTCCCGCGCCGCCGATGACCGAGCCGCTGATGCGGCTGGTGGACTGGGTGGCGCACTGGACGCTGTCGCCGCCTGGCGCCGTCCTGCGCATGGCGCTCTCTGTTCCCGCAGCCCTTGCCGAGCCGCGCATCCGCGCAGGCGTCGTCGCCGCCCCGGGCCTCGACCCCGCGACGCTGCCGAAGGCGCGGGCGAAGGTGGCCGAGGTGTTGGCCGAGGCGCCGGTCCCCTGGGCGCCGGGCGATCTCGCGCGCGCGGCCGGCGTCGGCGCGGGCGTGATCAAGGCGATGCGCGAGGCGGGGCTGCTCCTCTCCGTCGCGCTGCCCGACCGCGGCACCTCCTTCGAGGCCGAGCCGGGACCTCCTCCCGTTCTCTCCCCCGCCCAGGCAGAGGCGGCGGCGACGCTGCGCGCTGCGGTGGCGAGAGGCGGCTCCGGCGCGACGCTGCTCGACGGCGTGACGGGCTCTGGCAAGACGGAGGTCTATCTCGAGGCGGTGGCCGAGGCCGTGGCGAGGGGCAGGCAGGCGCTGGTGCTTCTGCCCGAGATCGCGCTGTCTGCGCAGGTGATCGAGCGGTTCCGCGCGCGCTTCGGCGCCGCCCCCGCGGTGTGGCATTCCGAGGTCGGCGGTGCGAGGCGCCGCGACACTTGGCGAGCTGTTGCGGAGGGGCGTGCGCCCATCGTCGTCGGCGCGCGCTCGGCCCTGTTCCTGCCCTTCCCCGCGCTCGGCCTGATCGTCGTCGACGAGGAGCACGAGACGGCCTTCAAGCAGGAGGACGGCGTCGCCTACCACGCACGCGACATGGCGCTCGTCCGCGCGCACCTGACCGACATCCCGGCAATCCTCGTCTCCGCGACGCCCTCGCTCGAGACGCTCGCCAATGTCGAGCGGGGGCGGCATGCGCGGCTGCACCTGCCCGAGCGGCACGGCAGCGCGGGGATGCCGCATGTCGAGGCGGTCGATCTACGCGCCACGCCGCCTGGGCGCGGACAGTTCCTGAGCCCTCCGCTTGCCGAGGCGGTGACCGAGACGCTGGGCAAGGGCGAGCAGGTGCTCCTGTTCCTGAACCGCCGCGGCTATGCGCCGCTGACCCTCTGCCGGTCCTGCGGCCACCGCTTCCAGTGCCCCAACTGCACCGCCTGGCTGGTCGAGCACCGCTACGTGAAGCGCCTCGAATGCCACCATTGCGGTCATGCCGAGCCGGTGCCCGAGGCCTGCCCCGAATGCGGCAAGGAGGGAACGCTCACCCCCGTCGGCCCAGGCGTCGAGCGCGTCGCGGCGGAGTGTCGCGAGCGCTTCGCCGATCATCGTGAAGGGGGCGTGCGCATCGCCGAGATGTCCTCCGACACGATCCACGGCGCCCAAGGGGCGGCGCATTACGCGCGGATGATCGAGGAGAGGGAGGTCGATCTGATCATCGGCACGCAGCTCGTCGCCAAGGGCTGGCACTTCCCGCACCTGACGCTCGTCGGCGTCGTCGATGCCGATCTCGGCCTCGCGGGGGGCGACCTGCGCGCGGCGGAGAGGAGCTTCCAGGTGCTGCACCAGGTGGGAGGCCGTGCCGGCCGCGCCGAGCATCCCGGCCGCGTGCTGCTGCAGACCTGGGCGCCCGAGCACCCGGTGATGCGGGCGCTCGTCTCTGGAGACATTGAGCGCTTCGTGGCGGAGGAGATGGGCGAGCGCCGGGCGGGAGGCTGGCCGCCTTTCGGCAGGCTCGCCGCCATCATCGTGTCCGCCCCGGAGATGCCGGTGGCGGACGAGGCGGCGGCGGCGCTGCGGCGCACCGCGCCCGAGGGAGAGGCGTTCCGCATCCTCGGCCCCGCGCCTGCGCCGCTCGCCATCCTGCGCGGGCAGCACAGGCGCAGGCTCCTGCTGAAGGCGGCACGAAGCGTCGACGTCCAGGCGCTGCTCGAGGACTGGTTGTCGCGAACCGAGGTGCCACGCGCAGCGCGCGTGGATGTGGACGTCGATCCCGTCAGTTTCCTGTAGTGTGCCGCCCGCGACTCGTGGAGGCGACGCCATGCTGATCCAGCCCATCCTGCTTCCCTTTGCCGGCGATGTCGGGCGCTGGGGTGCGGCGAAGGGGCCGGGCGCGATCATGGAGGCCGGCATCGCCCTGGCGCTCGCGGAGGCCGGCCACACCCTGGCCGAGCCCGTGGTGGCCGGGCTTGCCCGCGGCACCCGCGTGCGCGACCAGGTCACCAATATCGGCCGCCTCGCCGCGCAGGTGTCGGACGCGGTGGCGGCGGCGATCGGCGAAGGCCGTTTTCCGCTGGTGCTCGAGGGCAACTGCACCGGCGCGGTCGGGCCTGCCGGCGGCGTGGCGCGCGCGAAGGGCGGCTGCGGCATCGTCTGGTACGACGCGCATGGCGACATGCACTCACTCGCCACGACGGGCACCGGCCTGCTCGGCGGCATGCCCTACGCCGTCTGCCTGGGCTGGGAGTTCGACGACTGGCGCGAGGCTGCCGGCCTCTCGCGCCCCGTGCGCGCAGAGGCCGCAGCACTTCTCGGCGCCTCCGACCTCGACCCCGAGGAGGAAGCGGCGCTTGCCGCGAACCCGATCGCCAGGCTCGACGCGGCCGAGATGGGAAGCGACGCTGCCGAGCGCACCGAAGCACTTCTCGCCCCCCGCGCGGCGGAGGCGCCAGGCTGGTACATGCATATCGACCTCGACGTCGCGGGCCCCGACAACGTCCCGGGCGCGCTCACGCCGGCGCCGCTCTGGCCCGCGCGCGGGGACCTGATCGCCTCGATCGCGGCGGCGGCGAAGGCCGTGCCGCTCGCCTGCCTCGGGCTTGCCGCCTACGACCCCTCCGGAGACCCCTCCGGCCGCGGCGCGCGGCTTGCAATCGACATGGCGCTGGCGGCGCTCGGCGGCGACGCGGCCTGAGCGCCGCCTCCCGCCCATCGCACGGTTGCCGGGCCGCAACATCCCGTGCGAGCCTTTCCCCACCGTTCAGGGGGAACACCCATGTTCATGCGTCTCGCCGCCGCGCTCCTCGCCGTGCTGGTGGCGTTTCCCGCCTTCGCGCAGCAGCAGCAGAGGCCACAGCAGCAACAGCCCGCGCCCCAGTTCACGCTGAAGAACGAGGGCGAGGTGCAGCTCCAGGAGCTCTACGTCGCCCGCGGCGGCCAGGGAGCGCGCAACTGGGGGCCCGACCGTTTCGGGAGCGACGTCGTGCCGGCAGGCGGAACGTTCCGCGTGCGCCTGCCATCCGGCTTCGGCTGCTTGGTCGATATCCGCATCGTCTTCGAGGATGGCGAGGAGGAGGTGCGCGAGCGCGTCGATGTCTGCCGCAATCGCGAGGTGAGCTTCGCCCGCGCGTTGCCGGCCGCGGGATCCGACCGCGCGGTCGTCATCGAGAACCGCTCGCCGCGCAGCATCAACCAGCTCTTCGTCTCCGGCACGCGCGAGACGGAATGGGGGGAGGACAGGCTCGGCTCCGAGACGGTCCAGCCGGGGGGAAGCTTCACCGCCCAGGTGCCCGACCATGGCTGCGCCTATGACGTGCGCGTCGTGTTCGACAATGGCGGGGCGGAGGAGCGGCGGAACCTCGACCTCTGCGAAACGGCCACGCTCGTGATCGTGCCGGGCTGGACGACGGCCGACACGCTCCCCCGCGGCGGCGCAGGCCAGGGGCCTGCCGCAGCGGCGGGGCAGGTCTCGGTGGTGAACCGATCCGGCCGCACCGTCTTCGAGATGTTCTCCTTCCCCGATGGCGCAGCAAGCCGCGGGCCCGATCGGCTCGGCACCGACACGATGGCCGACGGCGCGACGGTGCGCATTCCCGCCGCCGCCCCGCCCGATTGCGCGAGCACGCTCGCCATCACCTATGACGACGGCACGCGCGAGCAGCGCGAGGGCATCGACCTCTGCGCCACGACCGAGATCGTGATCGCGCCAGGCTGGACCGGGGCGGACCCCGCGCAGGGCCAGGCGCAGGGCCAGGCGCAGGGGGGCGGGCAGCAGGGCGGGCCGGCCGCCTCGTCACCCGGCACGGTGGGCATCGTGAACCGCTCCGGCCGGGTGGTGTTCGAGCTCTATTCCTACCCCGACGGCGCCGCGGAGGAGGGGCCGGATCGTCTCGGCGCGGATGTCATGCGCGAGGGCGGCTCGGTGCGCGTTCCGGCCGCGCGTGCGCCGAACTGCGCGACGACCGTGCGCATCACCTACGACAACGGCGACCGCGAGGAGCGAACGGGCCTCGATTTCTGCGCCCTCTCCGAGGTCGTGATCGAGGCGGGCTGGACGGAGGCCCGGCCGCCGCATTTCGCGAGCATCGTCAATGGCGGGCCGGCGCCGATCATCGCGCTCCATGCAGACGCGCCCGGCACGCCGCGCGGCCCCGACCGGTTGGGCGACCAGGTGATCGGTGTCGGCCAGGCGTTCGTGCTTGCTCCGCCCGATGCAGGAAGCTGCACCTACGACATCACCGCCGTGTTCCGGGACCGCCGCACGGCCCGCATCGCCGGGGCCGATCTCTGCTCCGGCGTCGAGATTAGGATCGCGCCATGACCCATCACCTCGCCGCCGCCCTGCTCGCCCTGCCGCTCGCCTTCACCGCCGCCCCGGCGCTGGCCCAGGGGGGAGCCCAGGGGGGAGCCCAGGGGGGAGCCCAGGGGGGCGCCGTCCCGGCGGCCGCACAGGGCCTCTGGGCGAACGGCCAATGCTCCGACCCCGGCGCGCTTCTCTTCCTCACCGGCCGCTACTGGGCGCTGCTGCCGCAGGCGGGGGCGCAGGAGATGTGGCGCGTCGCCCGGACCGTGGAGAACGGCGGCTACACGCTTGCCGTCGCCGACGACCCGGACCAGACGCGGCTGATCCTCCGCCCCTCCGGCACCGCGCTCGAGACAGGTACGCCCGGCCCGAAGCAGCCAGACGATGCCCTGCCGGGTGACGCGCCGGCGACGCAATGGGCGCGCTGCCCGGGCCTTCCCGCCCATCTCGCCTTGCTGCACGGCGAGGGGCTCTCCTTCGTCGGCGCACTCGACGGGTTCGAGTCCGCCTGCGCCTCGGGCGGCACCGAGCCCTGCGTCGGCGCGATCTTTGCCTGGGCCGACGTGACGCGCGACGGCGTGCTCGCGCCGGCCGAGATCGCACGGCTGACGCGCGCGGCCACCTACATGGCCATGCTCGCGACCGGCACCGAGCTCGAGGAGCTTGCCGCCGCGATCGGCGCCGGCGCGCTCGGTGGCCTCTTCGCGGCGCAGGCGCTGATCCTCAGCTACGACTATGACGGCTCGGGCGGGCTCTCGATGGCCGAGCTCCTGCAGGACCGAGTGCCCGTTCCGGGCATCGCCGGCCCCGCCGCGCCTCCGGGCCCGCCGGTCGCGGGCCCGCCGCTCGGTGGCGCGGCGCTCGCCGGCCAGCTCGGCGCGCTCAGGACGCTGATCGACCAGCTCGGGCCGATGCTGGGCCTCCCGGCGCGCTGAGCACCGTCAGCCGTCGTACCCGGGCGGCGGTTCGAACCCGCGCCAGGCCTTCTCGATCATGCCGGCGACCGCGATGGTGGTGCGGTCGTCGTACTGTGCGCCGACGATCTGCACGCCGACCGGAAGCCCGTCGATCAGCCCGAGCGGGGCGACCGTTCCTGGCAGGAAGAACAGGCCCGGATAGCCGGCCCAGAAGAGCTGGTCGGTCGTCGGCTGCTTCCTGCCGTTCACCTCGATCATACGGTCATGCCGCTCGCCCTCCTGGTCGTGCGGGAAGGCAGCACCGGCGGCGGTGGGGCAGAGCAGCACGTCCCAGTCGCGGAAGAACGCCGCCCAGGCAAGGCGCATGCGGTGCCGCTGCTCGTTCAGCCTGAGCCAGTTGCGGTGCGACAGCGTGTTGCCGCGCGCCATCAGCGCGACATAGCTCGCATCGCCCTCGCCGCGCCGCGCCGCTTCCGCCGCCCAGCGCTCCACCGCCGCGTCGGGGATCCGCGCCGAGGTCGCCGCCCGGAGCATCAGGATGTACGTCTTCGCCATCTCGGTCGTGTCGAACTCCGGCCTCGCGGTGAGCGACACCTTTGCGCCTTCGCGCTTGAGCGCCTTTCCGAGATCCTCGAGCAGGGCCGAGTAGCGTGTGTCGACCTCCGCGTTCGGGTCGGACGGCATGACCGCCACGCGCAGTCCCTTCAGCCCCTTGGTGCGCGGCTTCGGCAGGTCGAGCACCCAGCCCGCGCCGTCGATCTCGTCCGGCCCCGCCATCACCTCGAGCGCGAGCGCGAGGTCGGAGGCCGAGCGGGCGAGCGGACCAATGGCCGAGATGTCGGACTGCGCGACGGCGCCAAGCGTGTGGCCCTTCGACGAGCAGATGCCCCAGGTCGGCTTGTGGCCGAACACGCCGCAGTAATGCGCGGGGTTGCGGATCGAGGCGCCGATGTCGGAGCCGATCTCGAGCCCCGTCATGCCGGCGGCGAGCGCAGCGGCCGAGCCGCCGGAGGAGCCGCCCGGCGTGCGCGTCATGTCCCAGGGGTTGTTGGTCGTGCCGTACACGGCGTTGTAGCTCTGCCAGTCGGCCAGCATCAGCGGCACGTTGGTCTTGCCGAAGATCACCGCGCCTGCCTCGCGGAAGCGTGTCACGGCGAGCGCGTCGCAGGCGGCGATGTTGTCCTTGAAGGCCGGGTCGCCCCAGGTGGTGGGGTGGCCGGCGATGTTGAAGCTCTCCTTCACCGTCATCGGCACGCCGGCGAGCGGAGGCAGCGCCTCTCCCCTGGCGCGGGCACGGTCGACCGCGCGGGCGTGCTTCCTCGCCTTCTCGATGTCGCGAACGACGACCGCGTTGATCGCCCCGTCATGCTTCTCCACCCGCGCCAGGTAGTGGTCGAGCAGCTCCTTCGCGCCGACCTTTCCAGTGCGGACCAGCCGGGCGAGCTTCGTGGCGGGGGCGAAGGCGATGTCGGTCATGGGGCTTCCTCTCCTGGGGGGCGGGCGAAGGATCGACCCGGCCCGGCGCCGTGACAAGGCGGGGTGCGAAACGGCTTCCCCGGCCTGTTGCACCGCCACATCCCCTGTGTTACCTCCCCCGCGCCTTCGGGGGGCTGCCTCCGGAGGGCCATTTCCTGCGGCCTTGGCGCCCCCACGTGCCTGGCCGTCAACGCGAACCGGGTCGAGGCTTCCGTCGTGCCGCCTTCCGACAATCCCCGTATTGCCGAGATCGTCGATGCCATGAAGCTCGCGCGCGATGCGCGCGCGGCGGTCGACGAAGTACCGGCGCGCTATGCGGGCGGGCTTCTCGCGCTGGCGGACGAGTATCGCCAGAAGGGCGACGAGGGCGTGTACGACCGTCTCGCCGCCTCGCTCGACGGTCTTGAGCAGCTGTATGGCGAGAGCGCGGAGTTCCGCACCCTGGTCGATGACCCGCGCATCCCGCGCGAGGCGCAGATGAAGGCGGCGCTTTCGATCGCCGACAGCGCCGGGCTCGACCCGATGGTGCGCAACTTCCTAGGCGTGATCGTGAACAACCGGCGGCTGTCGATGCTGCCGCGCATCCTCGGTGCCTTCCGCGCCCTGCTGGCCGCACGCCGCGGCGAGGAGACGGCCGAGGTCGTCAGCGCCGTGCCGCTGTCCGACCAGCAGGCGCGCGCGGTCGAGGCGTCGCTGATCCGCGCGGGCCATGCGCGCGTGCGCATCGCCCAGCGCGTCGATCCCTCCATCCTCGGCGGGCTGATCGTGAAGATCGGCTCGCGCCTTTACGACAGTTCCATCCGTAGCCGCCTGCAGCGGCTTTCACAGGCCATGAAGGGGGCAGCCTGACATGGAGATCCGTCCGGCAGAGATCAGCGCGATCCTCAAGAGCCAGATCGCGAGCTTCGACACGGGAGCCGACGTCGCCGATGTCGGCCAGGTGCTCTCGGTGGGCGACGGCATCGCCCGCGTCTACGGCCTCGCCTCGGTGATGGCCGGCGAGATGGTCGAGTTCCCCGGCGCCGGCCTGCGCGGCATGGCGCTGAACCTCGAGAGCGACAATGTCGGCGTCGTGATCTTCGGTGACGACCGCGGCGTGCGCGAGGGCGACCTCGTGAAGCGCACCGGCGCGATCGTGGACGTTCCCGTCGGCAAGGGCCTGCTCGGCCGCGTCGTCGACCCGCTCGGCAACCCGATCGACGGCAAGGGCCCGATCGAGGCGACCGAGCGCCGCCGCGTCGACGTGAAGGCCCCGGGGATCATCCCCCGCAAGGGCGTGCACGAGCCGATGCAGACCGGCATCAAGGCGATCGACTCGCTGATCCCGATCGGCCGCGGCCAGCGCGAGCTCGTCATCGGCGACCGCCAGACCGGCAAGACGGCGGTCATCATCGACACCATCCTGAACCAGAAGACGGTCAACGCGACCGACGACGAGAGCCGCAGGCTCTACTGCATCTACGTCGCGATCGGGCAGAAGCGCTCGACGGTCGCGCAGCTGGTCAAGACGCTCGAGGAATACGGCGCGATGGAGTACTCCATCGTCGTCGCCTCCACCGCGTCGGAGCCCGCGCCGCTGCAGTATCTCGCGCCGTACTCGGGCTGCGCGATGGGCGAGTATTTCCGCGACAACGGCATGCATGCCGTGATCGCGTATGACGACCTCTCCAAGCAGGCCGTCGCCTACCGCCAGATGTCGCTCCTGCTCCGCCGCCCGCCGGGCCGCGAGGCCTATCCGGGCGACGTGTTCTACCTGCACTCGCGCCTGCTCGAGCGCGCGGCGAAGCTCAATGCCGAGAACGGCTCGGGCAGCCTCACCGCGCTCCCGGTCATCGAGACGCAGGCGGGCGACGTCTCGGCCTACATCCCGACGAACGTGATCTCGATCACCGACGGGCAGATCTTCCTCGAGACCGAGCTCTTCTACAGGGGCATCCGGCCTGCGGTGAACGTCGGCATCTCGGTCAGCCGCGTCGGCTCGGCGGCGCAGATCAAGGCGATGAAGCAGGTGGCCGGGCGCATCAAGCTCGAGCTCGCCCAGTATCGCGAGATGGCCGCCTTCGCGCAGTTCGCCTCCGACCTCGACGCCTCGACGCAGCGGCTGCTCGCCCGCGGTTCGCGCCTGACGGAGCTGCTCAAGCAGCCGCAGTTCGCGCCGATCCCGGTCGAGGAGCAGGTGGTGTCGATCTTCGCGGGAACGCGCGGCTACCTCGACAGCGTGAAGGTCAACGACGTCGGCCGGTTCGAGCGGCAGATGCTGTCGGAGCTCCGGGCCTCCGATACCGGCGTGCTCGAGGCGATCCGCAACGACCGCGAGATCAAGCCCGCGACCGAGGAGAAGCTGAAGGCGTTCCTCGACGCGTTCTCGCGCAACTTCGCCTGAGCGCACCGGCAGCCGGGAGAGCCTGACCGATGCCGAGCCTGAAGACGCTTCGCACGCGCATCAACAGCGTGAAGTCGACGCGCAAGATCACGCAGGCGATGAAGATGGTCGCCGCCTCGAAGCTGAAGCGCGCGCAGAGCCAGGCCGAGGCGGCGCGCCCCTACGCGGAGAGGATGGAGCGCATGCTCGGCGCGCTCGCCACCGCCGTGGCCGGCAGCCCCGAGGCGCCGAAGCTTCTCGTCGGCACCGGCAGGCAGGACGTTCACCTGCTCGTCGTCGTGTCGGCCGATCGCGGCCTCTGCGGCGGCTTCAACTCGACGATCTCGCGCTTCGCGCGCAACCGCATCCGCGCGCTCGAGGAGCAGGGCAAGACGGTGAAGATCCTCACCGTCGGGCGCAAGTCGCGCGACTACCTGCGCCGAGAGTTCGCGCGCCAGATCGTCGGCGAGGTGAACTTCGTCGGCAAGAAGCGGATCGACTTCACCGACGCCGCCGAGATCGCCCAGCGCATCACCGCGATGCTGAACGCCGGCGAGTTCGATGTCTGCACCCTGCTGTACAACCGCTTCAAGTCGGTGATCAGCCAGGTGCCGTCCGAACAGCCGCTGATCCCGGCCTCGATCCCCGAGACGGGCGAGGTGGCGGCGGATGTGGGGCCGAAGGCGCTCTACGAGTTCGAGCCGGCGGAGGAGGAGATCCTCGCGAACCTCCTGCCGCAGAACCTCGCCATCCAGATCTACCGCGCCATGCTCGAGAGCGCGGCGGGCGAGCAGGGCGCGCGCATGACGGCGATGGACAACGCCACGCGCAACGCCGGCGACATGATCGCGAGGCTGACGCTGAACTACAACCGTCAGCGGCAGGCGAACATCACCAAGGAACTGATCGAGATCATCTCGGGCGCCGAGGCGGTCTGAGCCCAGGCTGCACCCGGCTGCGGAACGAGTGGAGAGCGGAACGATGGCAAGCAACAACGTCGGCAAGATCACCCAGGTGCTGGGTGCGGTGGTGGACGTGCAGTTCCCCGGCGAGCTTCCGAACATCCTCAACGCCATGTCGACGCAGGTAGGTGACCGCACGCTCGTGCTCGAGTGCGCCCAGCACCTCGGCGAGAGCACCGTGCGCGCCATCGCGATGGACAGCACCGACGGCGTGGTCCGCGGCTCGGAGGTGACCGACAGCGGCCGCCCGATCGAGATGCCGGTCGGCCCCGAGACGCTCGGGCGCATCCTCAACGTGATCGGCGAGCCGATCGACGAGCGCGGGCCGGTGAACGCGACGAAGACCCTGCCGATCCACCGCGAGGCGCCGAAGTTCGTCGACCAGGCGACCGAGGCGCAGATCCTCGTCACCGGCATCAAGGTGATCGACCTTCTCGCTCCCTACCTCAAGGGCGGCAAGATCGGCCTGTTCGGCGGCGCCGGCGTGGGCAAGACGGTGACCATCCAGGAGCTCATCAACAACGTCGCCAAGAAGCACGGTGGCTACTCGGTGTTCGCCGGCGTCGGCGAGCGCACCCGCGAGGGCAACGACCTCTATCACGAGATGGTCGACAGCGGGATCATCAAGCTCGACGGCCCGGGCTCCAAGGTGGCGCTGGTGTACGGCCAGATGAACGAGCCGCCCGGCGCGCGCGCCCGCGTCGCGCTCTCGGGGCTGACCATCGCCGAGTACTTCCGCGACGAGGAGGGCCAGGACGTTCTCTTCTTTGTCGACAACATCTTCCGCTTCACCCAGGCGGGCTCCGAGGTGTCGGCGCTGCTCGGGCGCATCCCCTCCGCGGTGGGCTACCAGCCGACGCTTTCGACCGACATGGGCGCGCTGCAGGAGCGCATCACCTCGACCAAGAAGGGCTCGATCACCTCGGTGCAGGCGATCTACGTGCCCGCCGACGATCTGACCGACCCCGCGCCCGCCACCAGCTTCGCCCACCTTGACGCTACGACGGTGCTCTCGCGTGCGCTGACCGAGATCGGCATCTATCCGGCGGTCGACCCGCTCGACTCGACGTCGCGCGCGCTCGACCCGCGGATCGTCGGCGAGGATCACTACAACACCGCGCGCGAGGTGCAGCGCATCCTGCAGAGCTACAAGTCGCTGCAGGACATCATCGCCATCCTTGGAATGGACGAGCTCTCGGAAGAGGACAAGCTGATCGTCGCGCGCGCGCGCAAGATCCAGCGCTTCCTCTCCCAGCCCTTCTTCGTCGCCGAGGTGTTCACCGGCCAGCCCGGCGCCTTCGTCGAGATCCAGGACACGATCCGCAGCTTCAAGGCGATCTGTGCCGGCGAGTATGACCACCTGCCCGAGAGCGCCTTCTACATGGTCGGCACGATCGAGGAGGCGGTGGCCAAGGCCGAGAAGCTCGCGGCCGAGGCGGCCTGAGCCAGGAGAGGGGGAGAACGCCATGGCGACCTTCACGCTCGAGCTCGTCTCGCCGGAGCAGCTCCTGTTCTCCGACGAGGTGGAGATGGCGGAGATTCCGGCCGCCGAGGGCTATATCGGCGTGCTGCCGGGCCACGCACCGATGATCGTCGCGCTCAAGGGCGGCGTGATTCGCATCCACAAGGGCGGGGCGATCACGCACCGGCTCTTCGTCGCCGGCGGTTTCGCGGAGATCACCGCCGAGCGCTGCACCGTCCTCGCCGAGGAGGCGGTTCCCGTTGCCGACCTCTCGCGCGACTCCGCGGCCACGCGCATCGCGGAGGCCGAGGCGGCCTACGCCGAGGCGGCGAAGGGCGAGAGCGTCGAGGCACGCGAGGCGGCGATGGCGCGGCTGCTCGCCGCCCGCGCGCGGCTCGAGGCGGCCTCGGCCTGACAGCTTCCCGGCCGCGCCACTCCGCGGCGCCGCCCGCTCCGGCAAGCGATTGATTCGGTGCTGTTCCCTTCCTGCCACGGGGGGTTGTTCGCGGCTTTCGCAATCCCCATTGCATAGGGGAGACTGCAGTCCGCCGGTGCAAGGCCGGCGGGGCCGGCCGTGGTTCGTGCCGCGTCGGCCATCGTACCCGGGGAAGTGCAACCGCCATGTCGAGGCCAAGATCCGCGCGTCTCTTCCGGCCTTCCCCGTCACCGCCCGCGCCGGAGGCCTGAGATGAAGCACTGGCATATCGACGAGGTCGCCTGGGACCGGTTCGACCCCTCGAAGGTGGACCCCGAAATCGTCCCGCTGGTGAAGGCGGCCGCGATGGTCGAGCGCAACGGCGACGACTATGCCGACTACCTCTGCAACGTCTTCCACGATGACCCCGATTTCAGCCGGGCCGCGCGCTACTGGGCCGTCGAGGAGGTGCAGCACGGCGAGGCGCTCGGCCGCTGGGCCACGCTCGCCGACCCGGGCTGGGACTACCAGGCGGCCTTCGCGCGCTTCCGCAAGGACTTCAAGATCGAGACGGAGGTGGACCGTTCCGTCCGCGGCTCGCGCACGGGCGAGCTGATCGCCCGCTGCATGGTCGAGACCGGTACGTCGAGCTACTACACGGCGCTCGGCGAGGGCAGCACCGAGCCGGTGCTCGTCGAGATCTGCCGGCTGATCGCTGCCGACGAGTATCGCCACTTCAAGCTGTTCTATGACCACATGCGGCGCTACCTCGCGCGCGAGAAGCTCTCGGTGATCGAGCGGCTGAAGATCGGCCTCGGCCGCATCGGCGAGACGGAGGACGACGAGCTCGCGCTCGCCTTCCACTGCGCCAACAAGCCCGAGGGCGCGCCCTATGACCGGCGCGCCGCCATCGCCGCCTACATGGCGAAGGCGATGGGCTACTACCGCCAGAAGCATTTCGACCGCGGCGTCGGCATGATCTTCAAGGCCGTCGGCCTGCCACCGCGCGGGCGGCTGTCGGACATCTCCGCCCGCGCCGCCTACCGCTTCGTGCAGTACAAGCAGAAGCGCAACGCGGCGATCGCGGCGCGCGAGTGGGGAACCGCCCCGTCCGGCGTCACCGCGCAGGCCGCCTGACCGGCTTTCCTCTCCCGTCTTCCTCCCCGGGCCGCCCGCCCCGGGCACGCTCTCGCGTGCGCCGGCGTGCGCCGTCTGTGCGCTGGCGCGCAGATCTCATATGACCGCATGGCGCACATTCATGCGCAATTAATGCGCGCCATGGTTCCTTTCCTGTGCTCAGATGATGCGGGGAGGATGGTTGTATGGACACTTTCGATCAGAGAAGGTCGATCAGTCTCGTCTTCGGTCTCGTCGCCCTCGGCCTCGCCCTCGCCGTTGGGCATGTGAACGACCAGCGCGCGGAACGGCAGGACAATGCCGCGCCCGTGGAAGCCAAGCTGAACGCGAACACGCGCGGCTGACACGGCTGAGGGTTCGCCCGATGGCCGGTTCAGGCGATCGGGGCAAGGCCGCCGGTTACGGCCGGCCCGGTCACGGGGCGGCCGGCTTCGACGCGGCGATCTCCACCGCGCGGCGCATCACCGCAGCGCCGGCGCGGTTCCATGTCGTGATCCCCCCCACCATCAGCACCTGCGTCAGCCCCTCCGACAGCTCCTCCACCGTGAGCCCGAGCCGCATCGCGTTCTCGAGATGCGCCACCGCGCCGCCCTCGTTCAGCACGAGCACGTCGAGCAGGACGAAGATCAGCTCCTTGGTGCGGAGATCGAGCGCGGCGCCCTCGGCCTTGTCCCGCATCACTGCGGCGCGCATCAGCCCGTAGCCGCCGAACGTCGCCGGCGCCGTCTCGGCGAGAAGGCCGATGTTCGGCGAGATCCGCCCGCTTGTTGCGAGGAAGCTCGCCTTCCCCGCGGCGACCGCCGCCTCGACCAGCGCCGCCGCCTCGTCCCGCTCCATCGCCCGCTCCCTCGCCTCTGCATCGGAGCGGGGAGCAGATCACGCCGCGGCGTGGCGCGCCACGGGCAGGGTCAGGCGGCTCGCGAGGCGCTCGCGCCGTCGCGCGGCGGCTCGGCGACGTGCGGCGAGGGGCGGCCGAGCAGGAAGCCCTGTGCCTCGTCGCAGCCTTCCTGCACGAGGATGGCAAGCTGGGCCGGACGCTCCACCCCTTCGGCGAGCACGGCGATGTCGAGGCTCTTGCCGAGCGCGACGACCGAGCGCACCACCGCCTTCGCCTCGGCGGAGCTCTCGATCTCCGAGACGAAGAAGCGGTCGAGCTTGATCTTGTCGAAGGGGAAGCTCCTGAGCGTCTTCAGCGAGGAGTAGCCGGTGCCGAAATCGTCGAGCGCGACGCCGACGCCGAGCGCCTTGATGGCGCGGAGGATGGCGAGCGCGCGCTCCTGGTCCTCGACGATGGCGGTTTCCGTCAGCTCGATCTCGAGCCGCTCGGGCGCGAGGCCGCTCTCGGCGAGCGCATTGCGGATCATCGCCGGAAGGTTCGGGTCGGCGAGCTGCAGCGGCGAGATGTTCACCGCCACGCGCCAGGGGTGGTTCCACGCCGCCGCCTCGGAGCAGGCGCGCCGAAGCACCCACGCGCCGAGCTGCGGGATCAGCCCCGTCTCCTCCGCGATCGGGATGAACACGGCCGGAGAAACGGGGCCGATCTCGGGGTGTGTCCAGCGCAGCAGCGCCTCGTAGCCGGTGATCTCGCCGTCACGCACCGAGGCCTGCATCTGGTAGTGGAGCGTGAGCGCATTCTGTCCGAGCGCCTCGCGCAGGGCGGAGGCGAGCGCGCGGCGCTCGCGCGCGGCCGCATCCATAGAGGCATCGAAGAAGCAGTGCGTCACGAGCGGCTGCGCCTTCGCCCGGTAGAGCGCGAGGTCGGAGTTGCTCGCGAGCTGGTCGACGGTCGTCCCGTCCTCGGGGAAGCAGGCGATGCCGAAGCGCGCGCCGAGGCCGAGGGCGATCTCCTGCCAGGGCACCGGCTCGCGGGCGGCATCCTCGAGCCGCGTTATCGCGCGGTCGAGCTCGCCGCGCGTGGAGAAGGGCAGCACCGCGCAGAACTCGTCTCCGCCGATACGCGCGAGCGTCGCGTGCTCGCCGGCCGCGACGGCGAAGCGGCGCGCGAGCACGCGCATCGCCTCGTCTCCCGCGGCGTGGCCGTGCGTGTCGTTGACGTCCTTGAAGCGGTCGAGGTCGATCGCGATGACGGCAAGCCGCGTGCCGTGGCGCCTGGCCGCGTCGATCGCCGCATGCATTGCTTCACCCGCGGCGGCGCGGTTCGGCAGGCCGGTGAGCAGGTCGGTCAAAGCCATCTGGGTCAGCCGCTCGACCGATTCCTGCCGCGCCCGGTCGTCGATTAGGTGGGCGAAGAGGCCGGAGGCGAGGACGAGCAGCCCGGCGATCGCGATCGCGATGGCCATCGCCACGAAGGTGTCGTGCCCCATCCTGCCTTCGGAGAGCGGCAGCGGCGTGATCGTCAGCGCGGCCATGCCGGTGAAGTGGAGCGACAGCACGGCGAGCACGAACACCGCCACGGCACGGAGGCTCGGCTTGCCGTCCCCCCGCTGCGCGGCGAGCGCGAAGGCGACGGCGCCAAGCAGCATGGCGGAGAGGGTGGCAAGCACGATGCCGGGCGTCCACCACGTCGCGATGCCTTCGGCCCGGTAGGCGACCATGCCGGTGAAGTGCATCGCCGCGATCGCGCCCCCGACGATGCCGCCACCGACGGCCGGAAGGATGATCGGCCCGTCCGCGCCGCGCGCGCCGGCAACCGCGAGGCCGGGAAGGGCGCCGAGGATCGGCACGAGAAGCGACACGATGGTCAGCACGGGATCGAAGCTCACCCCCACGCCGGGCTCATAGGCGAGGATCGCGATGAAATGCGTGCACCAGACGGTTGCCCCGAGCGTGACGGCGCCGAGGAGCTGCCACCCGAAGCGGCTCACCCCCGCCGAGATGAGGCCGCGCGCATGCAGCTGGATGGTCGAGAAGGCGCCGAGCACGCACATCAGCCCGGCGAGCAGCACCAGCCCCGGGTTGTGCGAGGCGGCCAGACACGTCACGGCGTCGATCATCAGGAACCATCCCGGCCCATGGGGCAAGGAGCGAGGATGGGGCCCGGCGGTTAATGCGGTCTGAAGCCTGCGGTCAGGGCCTGGCGAGATGCGCGAAGTCGGCGGCGAGCCGGTCGTAGATCGCCCGCTTGAAGCCCACGGCGAGACCCGGAAGCTCGGCGAGCCTCGTCCAGCGCCAAGCATCGAACTCGGGGTGCGGGTCGGCGTCGAGGCGGATGTCGCGGTCCTCGCCTGTGAAGCGGAGCGCGAACCATTTCTGCGTCTGCCCCCGGTACCGGCCGCCCAGGGCCCTGCCGAGAAGCTCGGGCGGAAGGTCGTAGGACAGCCACTCGGGGTGCTCCTCGATCACCTCGGCCCTGTCGGTGCCGATCTCCTCGGCGAGCTCGCGCAGCACGGCGCGTGCGGGGTCCTCCTCCTCGTCGATGCCGCCCTGGGGAAGCTGCCAGCCGCCGGGCGCACCCTCCGCGTTCGGCAGGTCTGCCCGGCGGCAGACGAGAACAAGGCCGGCGGGGCTGAACAGCACCGCGCCGACGTTGCGCCGGTAGGGCAGGAGATGCGGCTCCAGGCGCGTGCTCACCGCTGCGCCTGCCTCCCGCCCTCGCCCGCGAGCGCAGAGACGGGGGCTAGAACGAAGCCCCTCGCCTCCACCCCCGATGCCCATGCGCTGATGCGGTCAAGCGCGAGCGGGCTGGAGCCGGAGAGGCCGAGGGCGGCGCCGCGCTCGCGCGCGAGCTTTTCGAGATCGGCCAGCCGCTGTTCGATCTCTGCCCGCACGGGCCGTTCGTCGACGAGGACGTCCACCGCCCGCCCCGGAATCCCCTGCGGCGGCGCCTCGCCGGGCCGCGCCTCGACGAAGAGCAGCCCGCGTGTGGCGAGCACCTCGAGCATCGGGCGCATCGCCTCTGGGCTCGCGGAGAAACGCTCGCCGCGCAGCGTCGGCCCGAGCACGTTGGTCGCCCCGACATAGCCGGGGAAGCGCGACAGCACCCAGAGAAGGCGCTGGTTGTTCTCGCCCCAGGGCAGGCCGGTGAGAAGCGCGTAGGGCCCGGGGTCGTTCAGCGGGAAGCCGACGGGCTCCATCGGGATGCCGACGAGAACCTCATGCCCGTCCGCCCGCGCCTGGGCCGCGAACTCGGCAAGGCGAAGCCCATAGGGCGAGAAGGCGAGCGTCACCGCACCGGGCAGCCGCTCGATCGCCTGCTCGGTGGCGGACTGGCTGATGCCGAGGCCTGCGACGAGAAGCCCGATCCTCGGCCGCCGGTCGGCCTGGTCGAAGGGCCGTGCATAGGTGCGCCAGGCGGCGCGGCCGTCATCGGCGACGCGGGGAAGCGAACCCTCGCGCAGGCGTTCGATCAGCGCCGGGTCGGGCTCGGCGACGGCGAGCGGCGTCTCGGGCGTCGGCTGGGCGGGGCCGGGCGGGGCTTCGCGCGAGACGACGGAGGGCATCGGCGGCAGGCGCGGCGGTTCGGGCGAGGCGACGGGCGGGGGAGGGGCGGGCTCGGGCTCAGGCGCCGCCGCGACCCGTTCGCCCGGAGGGCCAAGAAGTTGCAGCCAGGCCGCACCGGCGCTGCCGAGCAGAAGCAGCACCGCCCAGAAGACGGCGAGCGCCTTCATCCCAGCCGAGACGCGCGGCGGCGGACGGTACATTCCCTCAGTCCCGGCGCAGCGCGCCGTCAGTTCGAGGCGCGCCGCATCGTCGCGAGGCCACGCACGAGCTCGAGGCCCTTGCGCATCTGGTAGTCCTTCGCCACGTCGCCGAACACCACGGCGGGGCCCTGTGCGTCCGCCGCGGGTGCGTCGGGGGGCGCGATGCCTTCGGCGAAGCCGGGCGGAAGTTGTGGCGGCGGGGCGGAGGGCACGGCCGCGCGGGCGGCCGAGCCGTTGCCGCCATCGTTGCGCAGCGCACGGTTGAGCTGCGCCTCGCGGTCGCGCGCCTCGGCCCGCGCTTCACCCTTCAGGGCCTCGACCACCACGTCGGGCTCGATGCCGGTGGCCTGGATCGAGCGGCCGGACGGCGTGTAGTAGCGCGCCGTCGTCAGCCGGATGGCGCCGTTGCCGGGAAGCGGCATGACGGTCTGCACGGAGCCCTTGCCGAAGCTGCGCGTGCCGATGACCACGCCGCGGCGATGGTCCTGGATCGCGCCGGCGACGATCTCGGACGCGGAGGCCGAGCCGCCATTGATCAGCACCACGACCGGGAGGCCGCCTGCGATGTCGCCCGCCTTGGCGTTGTAGCGCTGGGCGTCCTCGGTGCGCCGTGCGCGGGTGGAGACGATCTCCCCCTGGTCGAGGAAATCGTCCGACACCGCGACGGCCTGGTCGAGCAGCCCGCCCGGATTGTTGCGCAGGTCGAGCAGCACGCCCTTGAGGTTGCCGCCCGCCTGCTGCCGAAGCTGCTGCATCGCCCGGCGGAGCCCGGCATCGGTCTGCTCGTTGAAGCTGGTGATGCGGATATAGGCGACGTCGCCCTCCAGGCGCGAGCGCACCGACTGGATGCGGATGACGTCGCGGGTGATGGCGAGCTCGAGCGGGCGCGGCGCGCCCTCGCGGCGGATGCCGAGCTTGATCTCGGTGCGCGGCGGCCCGCGCATCTTCTCCACCGCCTCGTTCAGCGTCAGGCCCTGGGTGGACTGGCCGTCGATGTGCGTGATCAGGTCGCCTGCGCGGACGCCGGCGCGGGCCGCGGGCGTGTCGTCGATCGGCGAGATGACCTTGATGTAGCCGCCTTCCTGCGTGACCTCGATGCCGAGGCCCCCGAACTCGCCACGCGTCTGCACCTGCATGTCGCGGAAGGTGCGCGGGTTCATGTAGCCAGAATGCGGGTCGAGGCTCGTGAGCATGCCGTTGATCGCGGCCTCGATCACGTCGCGGTCGACCACCGGCTCGACATACTCGGCGCGGATCCGCTCGAACACGTCGCCGAACAGGGACAGGAGCCGGTAGGTCTCCGCCCGGCTTCCCTCCTGCGCGAAGGCTGCGAGGCCGAGATGACGATCGAGCACCCGCTCGAGCGGCCCTGTCGCCACCGCGCCGACGGCGAAGGCGAGGCCTGCACCGAGAAGAGCCGATCGAAGCGAGACCTTCATGCTCTGTTCCGTTGTTGTGCGGTGTCGTCCGCCAGCCCGGCGCGGCGCGGCCCCCACGGCCATCGCACCCGCCCCGCCCAGCCCAGGCTTCCCGTGGTCAAGCGAACCGGAACCTTAGAGTGTCGCGGTACGCAGGATCAAGGAGCGGACGCGGCCGGGGCGGACACGAGCACGCCAGAACCCTCACCGATCAGCAAGGTTTCGCCCGTCATCGCCGCGGGCTTGGGCAGGCCGAGAAGCGAAAGCAGGGTCGGCGCCACGTCGGCGAGCCGCCCACCACGCAACTGCATGCGATCGGGGCCGCCGAGAAGCAGGACGGGAACCGGGTTCAGCGTGTGCGCGGTGTGCGGCCCGCCCGTCACGGGGTCGCGCATCATCTCGGCATTGCCGTGATCGGCCGTGACGAGCAGCGCGCCGCCCACCTCGCGGATGGCGGACGCGATCGCGCCCAGGCCACGGTCCACCGCCTCGACCGCCTTCGTGGCGGCGGCGAGCGAGCCGGTATGTCCCACCATGTCCGCATTGGCGAAGTTCAGCACGATCAGGTCGAACGCCCCGAAGCGGATCGCGGCGACGGCCTTCTCCGTCAACTCCGGCGCGCTCATTTCCGGCTGGAGGTCGTAGGTCGGGACCCTGGGCGAGGGGATCATCACCCGCTCCTCGCCCGGATAGGGCGTCTCCTGCCCCCCGTTCAGGAAGTAGGTGACGTGCGGGTACTTCTCCGTCTCGGCCATCCGAAGCTGGCGCAACCCCGCACGCGAGACGACGGCGCCGAGGATGTCTTCCATCGACTGCGGCGGGAACAGCGTGCCCATCAGCTTGTTCAGCGCCTGGGAGTATTCCGTCATCCCCAGCGCGGCGGCGATGCGCGGCGTGCGCGGGCGGACGAAGCCCGCGAAGGCGGGGTCGAGCAGGGCGGCGAGGATCTGGCGCACCCTGTCTGCCCGGAAGTTGAAGGAGAGGATGCCGTCGCCGTCCCGCATTCCGGCATAGGCGCCGATCGCGGCCGGGGGGACGAACTCGTCCGTGATGTCCTTCGCGTGCGCGGCGACGATTGCGGCCTCGGGGCTCGCGGCGCGGTCACCCTCGCCGAGCACCATGGCGCGCCAGGCCTTCTCCACGCGTTCCCAGCGGTGGTCACGGTCCATCGCGAAGTAGCGGCCGGAGACGGTGGCGATGCGCGCGCCCGCGGGCAGCGCGGCCTCGAAGCGGCGCAGGTACGCGGGGGCGGAGCGTGGGGCGGTGTCGCGCCCATCGGTCCAGGCATGGATGGCGACGGGAATTCCCACTTCCGTGAGAACGCGGGCGAGCGCCACCGCATGGGCCTGGTGGCTGTGCACGCCCCCCTCCGAGAGAAGCCCCATCAGGTGGCACGTGCCGCCCGACCGTTTCATCGCCGCGACGAAGGCGACGAGCGGGGGCATGGTGGCGAGCGAGCCGTCCTCGATCGCGGCATCGATGCGCGGCAGATCCTGCATTACGACGCGGCCGGCGCCGAGGTTCAGGTGCCCGACCTCGGAATTGCCCATCTGCCCCTCTGGCAGGCCGACGTCACGCCCCGCGGTGTGCAGGAAGGCGTGGGGGCAGGTTGCCCAGAGGGCATCGAAGGCGGGCGTGGCCGCGGCCGCGACGGCGTTGTCTGCGGAGGCGTCGCGCCAGCCCCAGCCATCGAGCACCACGAGCATCACGGGTCTGGGGCGCGAGGGGGTGTTCGGGGCCATGGGGGTTCTCCTCGCCGGAGGCTTTAGCGTGGTGGGGGGTGGGGTGGGAAGCGGCTGCTCAACAGCCGATCACGTGCAGGAAGCCCGCCGCAGCAAGCTCATGCATGACGGGGTCGCGCGACAGGATCGGGATCCTGCGGATCCTTGCCGTGGCGATCAGGTAGCAGTCGCCCGGATCCCTGTGCCCGGTCTCGTGCGCGACCGCTGCCGCCTCACAGGCGATCCGGTGATGAACGGCGATAATCCTCGCCCCCGTCGCCTTCATGGCCGCCCGGAACCATGCCTCTGGCGTTCCCTCGCCCAGCTGGGGTGGATTGCGGTGCGTGGGCTTCCTGGAAGCGATCGTCAATTCCCATGCCGTGATCGGCGAGACGAACAGCCTGCCGGCTTCCTGGCTCTCGCCGATCGCGACGAGCGCTCCCTCGGAGAGCGTGCCTTCACCGCTGACAAGCCAATACAGAGCGTGGGAATCGAGAAGTAGCCCCGGCACTGACCGGCGTCAGGCCCGCTTCGGCGTGCCGCGACCGACCGTGCTCCTCGGTGCAGGGTCCTTGAACGCCTGCTTTGCGATGGGCTTGGTCAGATCAACGCCGGAGCGCACCTTGAAGCCGCTGCCAGCAAGTGCGCCGACGCCCTTCACGGTCACGAACCGACCGGTCTTGGTGTCCTTCACGACGACCGATGAGGAGGAAGCATTCTTCATACATATAAGGTAATCGCACGACCGACGATTTGCGACGGAATCCTGCGATCGGCAGACGTCTCGGACTCTACCCGCCCCTGGCCAAAGTCGCCCTCAGCCCCGACACCTCCTCCCTCAGCGCGCGCAGCTCCCGCAGCACCGCCTGCGCGTCGTGGTGGCTCTCGGCCCGCGCGGCGGAGGTCTCGGCGGCAAGCTCGGCCGTCACGTTCGCCTCCTCCTCCGCATCGTAGGCCTTGCGCATCGTCTGGATGCTCTCGACGACGATGCCGATGAACAGGTTCAGCACAACAAAGGTGGTGAGCAGGATGAACGGAACGAAGAACGCCCAGGCATAGGGTGAGGCCTCCATCACCGGCCGCACGATGCCCATCGACCAGCTCTCGAGCGTCATGATCTGGAACAGCGAGTACATGCTCTCGCCGATCGTGCCGAAGAACTCGGGGTGGCTCGGCCCGAACAGCTTCGTCGCGATCACCGCGCACACATAATAGACGATGACGAGCAGGAGCCCCACGGCGCCGATGCCGGGAATGGCATGCAGCATCGCTTCGACCACGATGCGCAGGCGCGGCATCATCGAGATCAGCCTGAGCACGCGCAGCACGCGCAGAGCGCGAAGCACCGACAGCGGCCCCGTCGCCGGCGCCCAGGCGATCCCCACCACCGCGAGGTCGAACAGCCCCCAGGGGTCGCGGAAGAAGCGGCCGCGGAGGGCGTAGATCCGCAGCGCGATCTCCGCGGTGAAGATCCAGAGGAACAGCGCATCGAGCGTGGTGAGCAGGCTCCCGAACCGCGCCATGATCGAGGCCGAGGTCTCGAGCCCGAGCGTGACGGCGTTGGCGAGGATGAGCGCGATGATCGTCCTTTGCGCCCAGGGGTGGAGAATGAACCGAGCCACCCTTGCGCGCAGGTCTTCCCCATGCGCGTCTGCCGCCGTCAGAACTTCCTGCATCCCCTGGCTCCCATCCGTGCTGCGGCGCGGCAGATGGGGGCGCGGGAGGGCGAAAGGAAGGCGGCGACGTCAGGCGATGACGATGTCGGTGCCCAGTGCGAGGTCGCGTGCGCCGACGAGGCTGATCGCGTTCCGCTGGACGGGCGTGCCGCTGCCTGGGTCGACCACGTCGCCGAACATCACCACCGTGCCGTCGGCGCTGTCGAACACGCGCACCGCGACGTCGTCTGGGTTCTCGATGACGATGCGGTCGGTTCCCCTCTCGAACCCCCAGATCGTGTCATGCCCATCTCCGGCCACCCCGCCCTGCGCGGACGCGGTGCCGATGGCGTAGCGGAAGAGATCCGCCCCGCCGCTCGCCACGATCAGGTCGCCCGTGCCGTCGCCCGAGGCGGGAGGCGGCTCGTCGGTTCCGCCGAAGCCCGTCCAGCCCGGCCGGTGGCCGCCGCCGACCTGCCGGAGCGGATCGCCGAGGCCGCCAAGCCCCTCGATCGTCACCGTGTCGAAGCTCTCCGTCGCGAGCCAGCGCACGGCGACAAGCAGCATCTCGGTCCCGTTGTCCTCGAAGCGCGAGACCTCGATTGCGCCGGGATCGATTGTCCCGAGCGCCACGCCATCGCGCCAGAGCGTCGCCGCGCCGGCAACCGGCGTCGTCGTGGGGGCGGCGAACCACACGCCGATGTCGAGCAGCGCGGTCGGCGCGTCGAACCGGCCGGCGAACTCGCCAGGAAAGTCGAAGACCTCGTAGGGCACGCCCTCCCATGGCGCGGTGATCTCGCCCGCGTCCTCGCCGGGGCGAAGGTCGATCGCGGCCATGACGCGGCTTGCATCGAACAGGTCGTCGCCGCCGAGGGTCGCGACGAGGCGCGTGAGGCCGCCATCGGTCACGAGGTCCGGGAACCCGTCGAGCGCCGTCGGCCCGCCCGCCCAGTCGCCGTCGCGGAGGATGATCCGGTTCTGCCCCGTCGCACCCTGGATCGCGAAGGTGTTGCCCCAAGCCGCGCCGTTCGAGGCGAAGGAAACGGATGCGTCCAGGAAGCCGAGCTCTACCGCGTCGATCTCCCCGCGCTTGGCGTTCTCGATCACGACAGCCGCCGCGGCCGGCGCGCCGCCTTCCGAGAACAGCGTGTCGCCGAGCTTCAGCCGCACATCGACGACGTTGCGCACGAACACGTTCGGGGCGGGGCCGGCCGGCGCCGCGATGAGGTCTCTGGTCGTCAGTAGCACCTCGAGGTTCTTGATGCCGTTCCAGTCCCGGTCGGCGAGTACGACGGACACGGCCGCGCCGGGCGAGAAGGCGTCGATGGCCGGGTTCCGCGGGCCTGGCGGTCCGGCGAAGGCATGGCCGTCGGCCAGCACGGCCGCGGCGTCGATCGCGCCGGTGAGCGGCGCGTCGGGCGCCGTCTGGCCGCCGGCGACGAAATCGAGCAACGCCCAGTCGGTTCGGACGAACTCGGTTCCGGCGAAGCCGTCGAAGGCGGAGAGGGGGAAGTCGGCGATGGCGCCTTCGATGAGCCCCGGCACCGTGCCGGCAGTGCCGCCAGGCAACTCCGCGGGTCTCCAGAGATCGCGCGTGCCGAAAGGCAGCGAGGTCTGGCTGAACAGCATGTAGCTCGATGACGACGCCACGGCCGGCCTCCCTCACACGAAGACGATGTCGGTGCCGACGGCGAGGTCGCGCACGCCGACGAGCGTGATGCCGCTGCGCTCGTCGATGATCGGGACCCATCCCCAAGGTTCGGCGTCCTGGCCTCCGAACATCACGGTGGTGCCGGCATCGGAGTCGAAGATGCGCGCGTCCGGTGTCTCGAGGGCGAGAACGTCCTGCCCTTTCGCGAACAGCCAGATGGAGTCGACGTTGTCGCCAGGGGCGTAGCGGAAAACATCCCTGCCGCCGCCGGCGACCAGCAGGCTTCCGGTGCCATGATGCTCGACGCCGCCGAATGCGTCGGGAATGCCGGTCGTGTACGTCGTCCAACCGGGTCGGTAGCCGGTGCCGGACTGCGCGATCGGCGCCCCAAGCGCGCCGAGGCCTTCGACCGTCAGCGTATCGAAGCTGCGCGTCGCCAACCAGCCGATGGAGAGCGTGGCGAACCGCTCGCCCGTCACAGGATCCCTCTCGGGCCTGAGCGTACTGAACGCGTCGGCGACGGTCTCGATCGCCACGCCGTCGCGCCAGAGCGTGACCGCCCCTATCGGCGGCAGTGGCCCCGTCACGGCGAAGCGGAGACCGAGATCGACCATCGCCGCGGGTGCGTCGAAGCGCACGAACAGCGCGCTGGCCGCCGCGTCCAGCTGGTAGCCGACGTGTTGCCAGTTCTCGTACAGGAAGCCCGCATCGGGCCCCGCCCTGACATCGGTCGTCGCGTTGACCGCGCGTGCGTCGAACAGGGCATCGCCGCTCATCGTGACGACGACGTGCGTGAGGCTGCCGTCGTTCACGAGGCTGCCGAACCCGTCAAGCGCGGTGGGGCCGCCGGCCCAGTCTCCCGGGAGAAGCGTGATGCTGCTCCAGTTCGCCTTGATGACGAAGGTGTTGCCCCAGCCTTCTTCGTTGGAGGCCAACGACACCGTCGCCCACAACTGACCGAGTTCCGAGGCGTCGATCTCGCCGCGCTTGGCGTTCTCGATCACGAGCGTGGCGGAAGGCGGCGGGCCGCCTTGCGTCGCCAGGCTGTCGCCGAGCTTTACGCGTACGTCCACGATGTTGCGGATGAACACGTCCGGCACCGATCCGCTGCCGCCGAGCTCGGCGTTGGTCAGCACGACCTCGACATTCTTGATGCCGTTCCAGTCGCGGTCGGCGAGCACGATGGAGACCCCGCCGGCCGGGTCGGTATCGAACGCCCCGTCGGGGTTCCGCGGCCCGGCTGGTCCGGCGAAGACGCGGCCGTCCGACGTGACGGCAGAGGCGTCGATCGCGCCGGTCAGAGGTGCATCGGGCGCCGTCTGGCCGCCTGGCACGAAATCGAACAGCGCCCAGTCGCCGCGCACGAATTCCGTGCCCTGGAACGCATCGAAGGCGGAGACGGGAAAGTCCGTGATGACGCCGTTCACGAGGCCAGGCACGGACCCCGCGAGCGTGCCGGGAAGCCCGTCGGGACCCCAGAGCTCGCGCGTGCCGAAGGGCCGCGAGGTCTGGCTGAACAGGACGTAGCCCGACGACGATGCCATGGCCGGCCCCCGAGCGGATGACCGTGGCACACTGACCGCGCCGCAGGCCGGCCGCCTTGCTGCAGGTCAATCCGGCGGTGGAATGCTCAGCGCAGGATCTCGGCCAGCGCCTCTGGGACGGCGTCCTCGGGCACGGTCACCTCGCAGGTCTTGCCGCCCTCGTAGGTGAGGGTGACGTCGAAGCTGAACCGGTCGGCCCCGCGGGCGGGGCGGCCGGGCGGGGAGGCGGCGAGGGCGGCCAGCGCCTTCTTCTGCGCCTCGGACAGCGCGGCGGCCTCGACGCTTCGCCGCCGCGTGATGCCGCCGACGCCGCCAGAGCGGATGATGGTCACGGAGGCGATGCGTTCAGCCATGGCGCGATACCCTCGCTGACCGTGCCGCGATCGCCCGCGCGCCCGTGCCCGCCCGGGCCGAGGCGGCCTTGCGCGGCGGCGCCTTCTTCGGGGGCGGCTTCTTCGAGGGCGGCTTCTTCGGGGGAGCCTTCTTCGGCGGGGATTTCGTCGGCGCCGGGGCCTTCTTCTTCGGTGCCGGCAGCTTCTTCGGCGCGGGCTTCTTCGGCTTCGGCGCAGGCGCCTCGGCCTTCCTGCGCGTGGCGGTCGGCACGACGCCCGCCTCGTCCCACGCCGCGGCGACGAGCTTCGCCGCCTTCGCGTCGAAGAGGATGCCGGCGACGTCGATCGTCTCCTTCGCCGCCTCGCGGAACGAGGCGCGCTGGCTCATCCGCCCCTTCTCGGTGAAGGCGCGCCACCAGATGCGCCCGGCCTTCTCCCACGCATAGCCGCCGAAGCCCGTGGCCACGCGCCAGAACACGCGGTTCGGGATGCCCGAGTTGATGTGCACCCCGCCCGAATCCGAATGCCCGCGATAGAGGTCGCGCATATGCGCTGGCTGGGGGTCGCGGCCGATGAGCGGGTCGTCATAGGCCGTGCCTGGCGCCTTGAGGCTGCGCAGCGCGAGCGCAACGCCCGGCGGCTGCTTCAGCTCCGGCCCGATGAGCTCGGCGCCGATCAGCCAGTCCGCCTCGGCGGCCTTCTCCTTGTGGTGCCACTGCCTGGTGAGCGAGCCCATCACGTCCGAGAAATGCTCGTTCAGCGCGCCGGGCTGCTCCCAGTAGACGAGGTTGGCGGTGAACTCGAGCACGGCATGGGCAAGCTCGTGCGCGACGACGTCGAGGCTCTTGGTGAAGCGCAGGAACACCTCGCCATCGCCGTCGCCGTAGACCATCTGCTTGCCGTTCCAGAACGCGTTGTCGTAACCACGCCCGTAATGGACGGTCGAGACCATCCTCAGATCGTTGCCGTCGAGCCCGTTATGGCCGAACACGGTGCGGAAGAAATCGTAGGTGATGCCCGCGCCCTCGAAGGCCTCGTCCACGGCCGGGTCGCCCGTCGGCGGCGCGCCTTCGGGGCGGATCAGGCTCCCCGGAAGGCTCTGCCCCTGCCGGGCGGAATAGACGGCCCGCTGCTTGCCGAGGCTCCGCTTGCGCGCCGCCATCTCCGGCTCGGGGTCGGGTGCGCTTTCCGAAAGCCGCGCCTCGCGCAGCGTGCGGGTAACGGCGAGCGTGTCCTCGGCCCAGCGCTTGAGCGAGGGGCGGCGGGCACGCGCGATGATGTTCTCGAGCATCAGCGGCGGGGTGATGCAGCAGACGCCGCAGCGGCAGGCCGCACGCGACATGGACGCTCCTCGGTCCGTTCCTCCGGCCAGGAGGCGCCGGATTCGTCTCCATTCTGCAACGGGCTCGCGCCCGATGCCAGCGCGGCGTGACAGGAACGGGCGCGAAGGGTCGCCCCCGGCGACCCCTCTCGGGCGTGTGATGCACGGCGCATGCGTGCAGGCGGAAGAATCACCACTCCGGCATGTCGAACCCGGGCCCCGTCGTTCGTCGTTCTGTCAGGCGGGTCGCGACGACTGCGCCGTAGCAGTGGAGAGAAGC
The DNA here is from genome assembly GCF_007644105.1 of Elioraea rosea. GTDB lineage: Bacteria > Pseudomonadota > Alphaproteobacteria > Acetobacterales > Acetobacteraceae > Elioraea_A > Elioraea_A rosea. The sequence continues at coordinate 58,453 of NZ_VFAC01000016.1, forward strand.
CATGCGCGTGATGGTTCTGGTTAAGGCGACGGAGGACAGCGAGGCCGGCATCCTGCCGACCACGGAGGCCCTGGCCGAGATGGGACGGTTCAACGAGGAGCTGATGAAGGCCGGCGTCATGCTCACCGGCGATGGGTTGAAGCCCTCGTCACAAGGCAGGCGCGTGGCCTTCGACGGGCCGCGGCGGACCGTCATCGACGGACCCTTCGCCGAGACGCGCGAGCTCGTTGCCGGCTACTGGGTTTGGGAGGTCAAGGACATGGACGAGGCCGTCGCTTGGGTGAAGCGGTGCCCGAACCCCATGCCGGGGCCAAGCGAGATCGAGATTCGCCCCTTCTACGAGGCGGCCGATTTCGGCGACCTCCTGCCGCCCGAGGTCGCCGCCCAGTACGAGGAGCGTACGAAGACCACGGGCGGGTGATCGCTCGGGGGCGGGGCTTGCCGTCCCGCCCCGTCCTCCCTTACGCCGGGGGCCGTGGCTGCACCGGATACCCATGCGGCGATCGAGGCGATCTTCCGGATCGAGCGGGCAAGGCTCGTCGCCGCGCTTGCCCGAATGCTGCGGGATGTCGGCCTGGCCGAGGAGGCGGCGCAGGACAGCCTCGTCGCCGCGCTGGCCGAATGGCCTAGGACGGGGGTTCCCGCGAACCCCGGTGCCTGGCTCATGGCCACGGCCAGGCGGAGGGCGATCGACGAGCTCCGCCGTCGCCGCATGGCGGCCCGCAAGCACGATGAGATCGGCCGCGACCGCGAGGGAGCCGACGAGGGCGCGGCCGAGACGCTTGAGGCCGCACTCGATGACGATCTCGGCGACGAGCTGCTTGGCCTGATCTACACCGCCTGCCACCCGATCCTGTCGCGCGAGGCACGCGCTGCCCTCACGCTCAGGCTCATCGGCGGGCTCACCACGGCCGAGATCGGCCGGGCCTTCTTCGTGAGCGAGGCGACGGTGGCGCAGCGCGTCGTCCGGGCCAAGCGCACGATCGCCGAGGCGGGGCTGCGCTTCGAGGTGCCGCGCGGCGAGGAGCGCGCGGCGCGCCTCGCCTCCGTGCTCGAGGTCATCTACCTCATTTTTAACGAGGGCTATGCCGCCACGGCCGGCGAGCGCCTGACCCGCCCGGCTCTCTGCGCCGAGGCGCAGCGGCTCGGCCGAATCCTCGCCGGCCTGCTGCCGGACGAGCCGGAGGTGCTCGGCCTGCTGGCGCTGATGGAACTCCAGGCCTCCCGGCTCGCGGCGCGGCTCGGGCCGGGCGGCGTCTCCGTGCCGTTGACGGAGCAGGATCGGACGCGGTGGGACAGGCTGCTGATCGGCCGGGGGCTCGATGCGCTTGCCCGGGCCGAGGCGCTAGGCGGGGCGGACGGCGCCTATGCCCTTCAGGCCGCGCTCGCCGCCTGCCATGCGCGCGCGCCCTCGGCGGCGGAGACCGACTGGCCGCGCATCGCCGGGCTCTATGACAGGCTTCTCGCCGTCCAGCCCTCGCCGGTGGTGGAGCTGAACCGGGCGGTCGCGCACAGCATGGCCTTCGGCCCGCAGGCGGGTCTCGCCCTTCTCGCCGCGCTGGAGCGGGAGCCGACATTGCGGGCCTACGCCCCGCTTCCGGCGGCGCGCGGCGATTTCCTGCTTCGGGCTGGAAGGCCTGGCGAGGCAAAGGCGGCCTTCGAGGCGGCGGCCTCACTCAGCCGCAACGCCCAGGAGAAGGCCTTCCTGCTTCGCCGCGCCGCGTCCTGCGTGCCGGCAGGCTAGATCACAGGCCTTCCGGCGACCGAGATCGACAGCGCCTCGGGGTCGTAGAGCTTGCGCGCGGCCCGGCGGGCGTCCTCGAGCGTCACGGCATCGAGCCGGGCGATGCGCCCCTCGAGCCAGTCGGGACCGCGGCCGAGGCTCAGCAGGGCGACCAGCGTGTTGGCGATCTGCCCCGTGCTGGTGAAGCCCAAGGGGAAGCTGCCGGTCAGGAACGCCTTGCCGTTCGCGACCTCCTCCTCGGTCGGGCCGCCTTCCGCCATGCGCGCCCACTCGCCCTTCAGGAGCGACAGCGTCTCGCCGAAGCGTGGGTTCTCGGTCGAGACCGAGCCGAGAACGAGGCTTCGACCCGGGAAGGGGGCGAGCTGGGTGCCGATGCCGTAGGTCAGGCCGCGCTTCTCGCGGATCTCCTCGGTCAGTCGCGAGGAGAAGCCGCCCCCTCCCAGCACCCAGTTCACCACCTGCAAGGCTTCCCAGTCCGGGTCGTCGGGATCGGGGCCGCCATGGCCGAAGGTCGCTACGGCCTGCGGCGCGTCACGCTCTGCCACCACGAGGCCGAAGGGCGTCGGCGCGGGAAGCGGCGGAACGCTGGGCGCCTCGCCGGCGGCGAGCCCGCCGAACGTCTCGTCGAGCATCTGACCCAGCCCCGCCGCGTCGATCGCGCCGGAGGCGGCGGCGATCAGCGAGCCGCGCCGCAACTGTGCCGCCACCGCAGCCTCCAGATCGTCGCGCGCGAGCACGGCGAGCGCGGCCTCGGTTCCGCCCGGCGGGCGGGAGAAGGGGTGGGGCGAGAGAGCGCGCTCGAACCAGGCGCGGGAAGCGATGCTGCGCGGGTCCTCCGCCTCGCGACGGAGCGCGAGGGCCCGGCCCGCCTTCACCCGCGCCACCGCCTCGCCGTCGAAGCGCGGGCGGGTCAGCGCGAGATTCGTCATCGAGGCGGCGAAGCCGGTCTCCTCGGCAAGGCAGCGCAGGCCGCCGGTGAACTCGTCACGGCCGGCGCCGAAGTTCAGGCTCACCGCGCGGTCGCGCAGAGCGGTCGAGAAGGCGGCGGTGTCGAGCTCCCCAGCCCCCTGGTCGAGCAGCGCGGCCGTCAGCGTCGCGCGGCCCTCCTTGCCGGCCGGGTCGAGCGCCGCGCCGCCGCGGAACGCGAAGGAGAGGGACACGACGGGAACCGAGCGGTCCTCGATCAGCCACGCGCGTATGCCGCCCGGCGAGGTGACGACCTGGACGGGAACCGACCAGCCGCTCATGTACGGCTCGCCTCGGCAGGCATCAGCCAGCCCGTGGCGGACCCGTCCTCCTTCAACACGGCCCTGAGGGCCGCCGTGACGCGCGCGGGCGTCACCTCGCGGATGCGGGCGGGCCAGCGCTCGACCGCCTCGATCGGCAGGCCGACCGTCAGCGCGGCGCCGATCGTCCGCGCCCCGCCCATCAGGCTGTCGCGGGCGAGCGCCGCACCCGCCGTGAGCTGGCGGATCGCCTGCTCGACCTGCGCGTCCGTCACCTCGTCCTGCACGGCCTTGGCGATGGCGGCATCGAGCGCAGCCTCGACACGCTCGGGTGCGACGCCGGGGCGGGGGGCGGCGTAGAGGGTGAATTCGGTCTGCGCCACCGTGTCGCCGCCGTACCAGGCGCCGGAGGAGGCAGCGAGGCCGGTATCGACCAGCGCCTTCCAGAGGATGGAGGTCGGGCCCGAGCCGAGCACGTGGGCGGCGACGTCGAGCGCATCGGCCATCTCCTGCCCGGCCCGGGCAGTGGGAGCCTGGTAGAGGCGGGACAGCGAGGGCTCGCGCACGCGGGGGTCGCGAACCGTCACCCGCTTGGTGCCGAGTGCGGGCGGCTCCTCCGGCCTTCCGTCGCGCCCAGGCGGGGGCCCGCCCTGGACGCGGCCATAGGTGTCCTCGGCGAGCCTGCGCACCGTTTCGGTGTCGGCCGCGCCCTGGACGACGAGGATGGCGTTCGAGGGGCGGTAGTGCTTGCGGTAGAAGGCGAGGAGGTTGTCGCGCGTGATGGCGCGGATCTCGCTTTCCCAGCCGATGATCGGGCGGCCATAGGGCGAGTTGACGTAGAACGAGGCCGCGAGCCTCTCGCGGAAGCGCGAGCGTGGGTTGTTCTCTACCACCTGCCGCCGCTCCTCGATCACCACCAGGCGCTCGGGCGCGATGTCCTTCTCGTCGAGCAGGGCGTTGGACATCCGGTCCGCCTCCATGCCCATGACGAGGGGCAGGCGGTCGGCCGCGACCTGCTGGAAATAGGCGGTGTAGTCGTGCCCGGTGAAGGCGTTGTCGCGGCCGCCCTCGCGCGCGACGCGGCGGCTGAACTGGCCGGAGCCGAGCTCGGGCGTACCCTTGAACATCAGGTGCTCGAGGAAGTGCGCGAGGCCCGACTGCCCCGCCTCCTCGTCGCCCGCGCCGACGCGGTACCACACCATGTGCGCGACGACGGGCGCGCGTGTCATCGGAATGACGACGCCGAGCATCCCGTTCGGGAGGGTGAAGGTTTCCGCCCCGAACACGCTGCCTGTGGAGGGCGTCGTCGCGGCCTGCGCAGCGGCGGGAAGCGCGGCGAGCGCCACGCCCGCCGTGCCGGCGGCGAGCAGGGCGCGGCGGTCGATGGCATCAGGCTTCGGCGTGTCGTTGCTCATGGCGCGGCGGCTCCTTGTTCCACCGAGACTTGGGCCGGGCCGCCGCGCTGTCCAGCGCAACCGGGCCAGCCGCCGCCGGACGTGAGAATGCTTGCCGGGCGGTAAGGCCGGTCGGCCGTCCTAGAAGATACCTTCGAACAGCCCGCGCTGCCGGCGCTGGATGATCGGCGTGTCGCCGACCGTCTGCGAGCGGCCGAGAGCGGCGTTCTCGCGCAGCCGCTGCTGCTCCAGCGTGGGGTCGACCACCACGCCGGGGGGCGGGGGCTTGCGCCAGAACAGAAGCGTGTCGGTGAAGCCGCGGCTCGTGCGGTCGATCAGCGTCGTCTCGTCGTCGACCTTGGTGCGCAGGTCGGCCGGCGCGGCGGGACCTGCGGCGGCGAGCAGCGCGGCCTCGCCCGGGGAGGAGGCCACGTTCGGCTGCGAGGAGCCGACGACGATTCCCTGGCGGCCGGCGAGAACGGCGGCGGCCTGGTCGCGCGTCGGGCCTTCCTGCGGGCGCGGCTGGCCGGGCTGCGGCGGGCGAAGGTTGAAGTCGGGCGGAACCGTCAGCGGCGCGCGCGTCGCCACCTGGAACTCGTCGGGCGGGTCGCGCGCCAGCCCGAAGGTCTTGGCCGTGTCCTGGCCGCAGCCGGAGGCGAGAAGCGCCACGGCGGCCGCCATCATCGCGACGCGGAGCGAACGGGGAGTGGTCATCGCACCTCGTTACCCCCTGACCTTGGCCGGAGCAAGGCATCCGCGAGCAGAAGCCCGACCCCGATCACGATCGCGCTGTCGGCGACGTTGAACACGTACCAGTGCCAGCCATAGGCATGCACGTCGACGAAATCGACGACGGCGCCGAAGCGCACCCTGTCGATCACATTGCCCACCGCACCCCCGAGAACAAGGCCCAGGGAGACGGCGATGAGCCGGTTCTCCGCCCGCCGCATCCAGACGACGAGCGCGACCGCCACGGCCGTCGCGATGGCCGCGAGCACGTACTGGTGCCACCAGGCCTCGCCGGCCAGAAGCCCGAAGGTGACGCCCCTGTTCCACACCATGGTGAGGTTCAGGAAGGGCAGGACCTCGATGCGGCCCACCTCGGGGAGCCGCAAGACCTCGAGGATCCACCACTTGCTGGCCTGGTCGACGATCAGGAGGAGCAGGGCGACGGGGAGGCCGAGCCGGAGACCTGACGTCACGCCGCCTCGCGCCGCGAGGTGAGCCCCGAGCGCACCGCGTCGGCGCAGCGGTCGCAGAGGCCGGGATGGTCCTCGTGCGTGCCGACTTCCTCGAGCACGCGCCAGCAGCGCTCGCATTTCATCCCCGAGGCCTTCGCCGGCACGACCGCGACGCCGCCGAGGCCCTCGAGCGTGAAGGCGGAGGAAGACGCCGGGGCTGTGGAGAGCGACAGTCGCGAAACGATCGCGACCTCGGCCCATTCCTCCGCCGAAAGGAGGCCAGCATCGGCGTCCGGAAGGTGCAGCGCGGGCGCGGCCTGCAGGCTCGCACCGATGCGGCCCTCGGCGCGCTCTTTCTCGATCGCACCCGTCACGGCGCGGCGGATCTCGCGGATGCGCGCCCACTTCTCCGCCAGCGCCTCGTTGCGCCACTCGGCCGGGATGTCAGGGAACAGCCGCAGATGCACCGAGCCGTCCTCGGAGGGGAAGCGCGCGAGCCAGGCCTCCTCGGCGGTGAAGACGAGCACCGGGGCGAGCCAAGCGGTCAGGCAGTGGAACAGATGGTCGAGCACCGTGCGCGCGGCGCGCCGGCGCGCGCTGTCCGGCCGGTCGCAGTAGAGAGCGTCCTTCCGCACATCGAAGTAGAAGGCCGAGAGGTCGGTCGCGCAGAACTGGTGAAGCTCCGCGAACACGCCGGTCCAGGTGTAGTTCTCCGTCGCGTCGCGCACACGGGCGTCGAGCTCGGAGAGACGGTGCAGAACCCAGCGCTCGAGCTCGGGCATCTCGGCGAGCGGAACGCGTTCCTCCTCCGCGAAGCCGTCGAGCGCGCCGAGAAGCCAGCGAAGGGTGTTGCGGATGCGCCGGTAGAGCTCGGCCTGCTGCTTCAGGATCTCGGGCCCGATGCGCTGGTCCTCGGTATAGTCCGACGACATCACCCACAGGCGCAGGATGTCGGCGCCGTACTGCGCCATCACCTCCTGTGGCGCGGTGACGTTGCCGAGCGACTTCGACATCTTCCGGCCCTGCTCGTCGAGCGTGAAGCCGTGCGTCAGCACCGCCTTGTAGGGCGCGCGCCCCCGCGTGCCGCAGGCCTCGAGAAGCGAGGAGTGGAACCAGCCGCGATGCTGGTCCGAGCCCTCGAGGTAGAGATCGGCCGGCCAGGTGAGCGAGTTGCTGCCCTCCAGGACGAAGGCGTGGGTCGATCCGCTTTCGAACCAGACTTCCACGATGTCGCGGATCTGCTCGTAGTCGTCGGGGTTGCGGCCTTCGCCGAGGAAGGCGCTCGCGGGCATCGTCCACCACGCATCGGCGCCCTCGCGCTCGAACGCCTCGGCGATTCGGTCGATCACCGTCGGGTCGCGCAGCGGCTCGCCCGTCCGCTTTTCGACGAAGATGGCGATCGGCACGCCCCAGGCGCGCTGGCGCGAGATGCACCAGTCCGGCCGCTGCGCGATCATCGAGCGAAGGCGGTTCTGTCCCTGAGACGGAACGAACCGCGTCTCCTCGATCGCCGCGAGCGCGGGCGCGCGCACGCCGTGCGGCCCATCCATCGCGATGAACCATTGCGGCGTGTTGCGGAAGATCAGCGGCGCCTTCGACCGCCAGGAATGCGGGTAGGAGTGGACGAGCACGCCACGCGCAAGCAGCCCGCCCGCTGCCTCGATCGCGGCGCAGACAGGGTCTGCCGCCTTGTAGACATGGTGGCACGCGAACAGCGGCACCTGCGGCAGGAAGAGACCATCCGGCCCCACCGTGTCGGGCGTCGGCAGGCCATTCGCCTGGCCGAGATGCCAGTCGTCCTCGCCGTGGCCTGGCGCGATGTGCACGAAGCCCGTGCCGGCCTCGGTGGTGACGAAATCGCCCGGCAGCACGGGCACGTCGAAATCGTATCCTTTCCCGCGAAGCGGATGCGCGCAGACCGTGCCGGCGAGCTCCGTGCCCTTCATCACGCGGCGCACCACGTGCTGGGTGATGCCGGCTTCCTTCGCGACGTCGGGCAGCAGCGCCAGCGCGACGACGATGTGCTCGCCCTGCTTCGCGCGCGAGCCGTCCGCCACGCCCTCGACGGCGACGAGCGCGTAGTCGATCTCGGCGCCGTAGGCGACGGCGCGGTTGCCGGGCATCGTCCAGGGCGTCGTCGTCCAGATCACGATGCTCGCGCCGGCGAGGTCTGGCGCCGACGCCGTGACGACGGGGAAGCGAACCCAAATCGTGGTGCTCTTGTGGTCGTGGTACTCGACCTCGGCATCGGCGAGCGCGGTCTTCTCGACCGGGCTCCACAGCACCGGCTTGGCGCCGCGATAGAGGCCGCCATTCATCAGGAACTTGCCGATCTCGCGGAAGATCGTTGCCTCCGAGGCGTAGTCCATCGTGGCGTAGCGGTTCCACCAGTCTCCCGCCACGCCGAGGCGGATGAACTCCTCGCGCTGAACGCCGAGCCAGTGATCGGCATAGGCGCGGCACTCGGCGCGGAAGGCGACGGGGTCGACCGCGTCCTTGTCCTTGCCGGCGGCGCGGTACTGCTCCTCGATCTTCCACTCGATCGGCAGGCCGTGGCAGTCCCACCCCGGAACGTAGTTGGCGTCGTAGCCCGCCATCTGCTTGGCGCGGTTGACGACGTCCTTGAGGATCTTGTTCAGCGCGTGGCCGATATGGAGGTTGCCGTTGGCGTAGGGTGGGCCGTCATGCAGCACGAACTTGGGCCGGCCCGCGGCGTCCTTGCGCAGCCTCTCCCAGAGGTCGAGTTTCTTCCAGCGCTCGAGCAGGGCGGGCTCGCGCTTCGGAAGCTCCCCCCGCATCGGGAAGGGGGTTGTTGGCAGGAACACGGTGTCGCGGTAGTCGCGCTTCGCAGCGTCTGTCATGTGGCTCATCCGGTGGTGCGCGGCCGGCAGGGCCACGCGGACGGTCGCGGTCTCTCGAGTCCCGGCGCCCGCTCAGGACGCCGGGCGCGTAATTCGCTCTTGCTGCACCTGCGACATGGGGTGATCGATACCGAACCGGCCCCAAAGGGTCAAATGCCGCAGCGTCTCGTCAGGACACCAGCTTGAGCGCGGCAACGCCGGCGACGATCACACCGATCGCTGCGATGCGCGCGACCGTGGCGGGTTCGTCGAACAGATACATCCCCGCGATCGCCGTCCCCGCCGCGCCGATACCGACCCAGATGGCATAGGCCGTGCCGATCGGCAGGCTTCGGGCGGCGAGGCCGAGAAGGATGACGGAGGCCGCCATCGCCGCGACGGTGAGGCCGGTATGGACCGGCTTGGCCAGAGACAGCCCATGCGACAGCTTGAGCCCGACGGCCCAGCCGATCTCGAGAACGCCAGCGACGATGAGGTAGACCCAGGCCATGACGGCACCCGTGTGTCGGACGGGGCCGTCCCCGTGTTCTCAGGCGCAGCGGGTCGTCCCGCAGCCTCACTATAGGGCGTCGCGGCCGGCCCCGGCCATGCACCGGCGGCAGGGCTAGTCCGCCAGGACCTCGCGCGCCGCACGGCAATCGTCATGCATCTGCGCGACCATCGCGTCGAGGCTCTCGAACTTCGCCTCGGGGCGGAGGAAGGAGACGAGCTGGACGCGCATGCGCCTGCCGTAGAGATCGCCGGCGAAGTCGAACACGAACACCTCGAGAAGCGGGGCCGGAACGGGGTTCACGGTGGGGCGAAGGCCGAGATTGGCCGCCCCGTCATGCCAGGTGACGCCGCCCAAACCATCCTCGATGCCCGCGCGAACCGCATAGATGCCGAGGCGCGGGGCCAGATGCGCGCCGAGCGGGATGTTGGCGGTCGGAAAGCCGAGGGTTCGGCCGAGCTGCTCGCCCCGCTCCACCGCACCGCGGATCTCCCATGGCCGGCCGAGGATGGTGGCCGCCCGGGCCGTGTCGCCTTCCGCCAGCGCATGGCGTATGGCCGTCGAGGACCAGCGCGTGCCGCAGGGGCCGATGGCCTGCTCCACGACCGTCACGCCGATACCGAGCGGGGCGGCGAGTTCCTTCAGGAGCTCCGGCGTGCCGGTGCGGCGATGGCCGAAATGGAAGTTGGGCCCGCACACCAAGTGCCGTGTGCCCAGCCTGACGGCGAGGATGTCGCGCACGAAGTCCGCCGCCTCGATGCGGCTGAAGGCGAGGTCGAACGGGACCGAGAAAAGAACCTCGACGCCGAGCGCGGCGAGCGCATCGGCCTTCGCCTCGGCGAGCGTGAGCCGGAAGGGCGGATCGTCGGGGCGGAAGACCTGGCGGGGGTGAGGCTCGAAGGTCAGCGCAGCGAGCGGTACGCCGAGGCAGCGTGCTGCCTCGGCGGCCGCGGTGATGACAACCGCATGGCCGCGATGCACGCCATCGAAATTGCCGAGCGCGACGGCGGCGCCGCGCGCGGCCTCGGGGACGGCAGAGAGATCGGAAACGACCAGCATGGGCGGCGACGGTTACGGCCGCCGCCCGGTCTGGTCAATCGAGTGTCAGGCGGCGGCGGGCGGTTTTCCGCCTCAGGCGGCGGCGGGCGGTTTTCCGCCTCAGGCGGCGGCGGGCGGTTTTCCGCCTCAGGCGGCGGCGGGCGGTTTTCCGCCTCAGGCGGCGGCGGCCTGGACCGCGGCCTTGGACGGCACCATCACCACCGCCTCGCCTTCGACGACGGCCTTGCCGCCGACGGTGCAGGTGGTGCGCAGCGTCGCGCGCTTCTTGTCGCCGTCGAGCGAGACGACCTCGCAGGTGGCGGTCACCGTGTCGCCGATGCGCACCGGCGCCTTGAACTTCAGCGACTGGGCCAGATAGACCGTGCCCGGCCCGGGAAGCTTCGTGCCCAGCACCGTCGAGATGAACGCGGCCGAGAGCATGCCGTGGGCGATGCGGCCCTTGAACACGGTCTTCTCCGCGTATTCCGCATCGAGATGAACGGGGTTCATGTCGCCCGAGACGCCAGCGAAGAGCACGATGTCGCTCTCCGTCACCGTGCGGGAAAAGGAGGCGCTCATCCCTTCAGACAAATCCTCGAAGAAGATGAAGCCGTTACCAACCATTGTAGACATACGCTTTAAGCCTTTCCCCTTGGCCTCACGGCGAGGCTGCTGCGTCGCAGCATCCTGACACTATCGCATCGGCCCGTTGCTGGACAAGCGTTCCAACGCGCAGCACCATGCGCAAGTTTTGCATCACGGCGTGAATGAAGCGTTCACCGCGCGGCCGGGTACCGTAGGAAGGCAACGAACGAGAATGAATGGCGGCGCATTGCGGGCGAGGCCCGGCTCGTCCGAACAGATCCTCGAAGGGCTTCGCGCCTGGGTTGAGACGGAAAGCCCGACGGACGACGCCGATGCGGTGAACGGGGTCGTCGACCAGGCAGAGGCGGGGCTCAGGGCCGCCGGCGCCGCCGTCACCCGCATCCCCGGCCAGGATGGGTTCGGCGACATGCTTCGCGCCCGCATCGGGCCGGCCGAGGGCAAGGGGATCCTGGTGGCGGGCCATCTCGACACGGTCTGGCCGATGGGGACGCTCCGCCGCATGCCCTACCGCGTGGAGGGTGACCGTGCGCATGGCCCCGGCATCTTCGACATGAAGGCCGGCTCCTATCTCGGCTACCACGCGGTCACCAGCCTGCTTGCCCAGAAGGTGGCGACGAAGCTTCCCGTCACGCTCCTGCTGACGCCGGACGAGGAGGTCGGCAGCCCGACCAGCCGCGCGCTGATCGAGCAAGAGGCCCGCGCCAGCGCCTATGTGCTGATCCCCGAGCCGGCCGGGCCTGGCGGCGCCGTCGTCACCGCGCGCAAGGGGGTCGGCCGCTTCGCCCTGCATGTCGAAGGCGTGGCGGCGCATTCGGGCGGCAATTTCCAGGACGGGCGGTCGGCGATCGTCGAGCTCGCGCACCAGATCCTGGCGATCCACGCGATGGTCGACCCCGCCCGGGGAATCACGACCAATGTCGGCCCCATCCGCGGCGGCACGCGGCCCAACGTCATCGCCCACGCGGCGGAATGCGAGATCGACCTCCGCGTCCAGACCGTCGAGGACGGGGAGCGGATGGAGGCGGCGATCCTCGGGCTCAAGGCCGTCACGCCAGGCTGCACCGTCAGCGTGACCGGCGGGATGAACCGCCCGCCCTTCGCCGAGAACCCCGCCAATCTCGGCCTCTATGAGCATGCCCGCGCCGTTGCCGCCTCGCTCGGGCAGGAGCTTCCGAAGCATCATCGCGGCGGCGGCTCCGACGGCAACTTCACCGCCGTGCTCGGCATCCCGACGCTCGACGGCTTGGGCTGTACCGGCGCCGGCGCGCATGCGGACCACGAGCACATCCTCTGGCGCGACCTCGCCGGACGCGCCGCGCTGATGCTCGGCCTTCTCGAGACGTTGCAGTAGCGAAAAGATAGCTGCGCCGTATTCGTGGGCCCATGCCGTGTGCTCCTGGGTCACAGGCGCCTGCATCGAAAAGCGGTGCCGTTCGAAACATGCCTATCAGAACGGCCTTGCACGAGAGCGCGCCGATCGTCCGGTCGAGCGGCCCTCCGCTCGCGGAATGAGCTCATAACCGCAAGAGTATCGTGTTTCTTTAAGCTTGATTCCACGAATATTCGAAATAAGCTAGCTAGAAATCAAGGAGGAGGGACCGGCCATGTTTCGATCGACACTCGGTTCAGTGGCAACGGTTGGCGTCGGGGCACTGGCGGCGCTCGTTCTAGGCGGACCGCAAGCGTCAGCAGGCCCGGTGACGTCGTCATGCGGCGCGGCCTCATGTGTCATGGCGGACTTGGCGGACCCGGGCGGTTACATCGCCGTGAATGGCCTGCAGTTCACCAACTTTGTGGGGACCAACAGCGCGAGCATTTTGGTCACCGGGTTCGACGAAACATTGTATCCTCGCTACAATGGAGGAGGGGTACGTTTCACCGCACCTGATACAATTTTGTGGACACTGATCAACTCCGGTCAAGAAGTATTTTTCAATGATCTATTCAGCTTTTCGGTTGAGGACACTACAGTGAACAGAAATATCAACGAACTTCTGATGGTGATCAACTACAATATCAACGGAAATGCACTCTTTTTCTACGCCGCAAATCTGGCCTCGGAGCTTGGCATCCTGATAGAGATTACGCAGGCTCTCCCTCCATCATGTCCGGAGTGTGTGTCACCGGACGCAGCCTTCAAGACGATCTTCCCGCCCCAGAACGCGCTCAACCTACAGGTCGAGCTTACTGGTTTTGGCGACGACTTCCCCGGGAGCGTTGGCGTGTTCGAAATCACGAGCGTCGATGTCGCATTCAGGGTTCCTGAGCCCTCGACCATTGCCCTTTTTGGCGTCGCGCTTACGGGGTTGGCTGCCTTTCGCCGATGGGGTCCCATCGTTCAGGGTAGCCGCACGCCGTAGGCCAGATCCAACCCAATGGATCCGCAGGGTGGCATTGGGACGGCTAACCAGCAAGGATAGGAAGCCGACTTCCCGTGCAGAGACGTTGCGGCGGTTGGCAGCGCGGTCTTGCGCGCGCCCCCCGATCGCTTTCTCCGCGCTGCTCGCGCAGCTTGATGGGCCGCACGCGGGTGGTTTCCAGTCACCGGAAAACCACCGTAGCATAAGGTGCCGAGCACCCACACGCACCGGGCTGAGTCCAGCCACCTGCGATCTGCTTCAGGAGACGCGCTCATGCCTGCAGCCACGGCCTCGATGATGTCGCTCAACGGCCGTGTGGTGCCGTATGACCAGTGCCTGGTTCACGCCTTTTCGGGCGCGGTGAAGTACGGCGCGGGCGTGTTCGAGGGCCTGCGCGGGTACTGGAACGCCGAGCGGAACGACCTCTACGTCTTCCGCCTGCCAGAGCATCTCGAGCGGCTGCGCTACGGCATGCGGGTAATGCGGCTGGACCCGGTGTACGAGCCCGCCTTCCTGGAGGAGGCGCTTCTCTCGATGATCCGCGCCAATGGCCTGCGCGAGAACATCCACCTCCGCATGATCGCCTTCCTCGACGGCGACGACGAGCTCGCCGCGACTGGGCCCGTGGGCCTCGTCTGCGGCGCGGTGCCGCGGCCGCGATCGAAGTCCGTGACGGAGGGCGTGCATGTGGCCGTGTCGACCTTCGCGCGGCTTGCCGACAACGCCATGCCGCCGCGCGTGAAGGCCACCGGCAACTACATTAACAACCGCGCGGCCGAGCTCGAAGCCCGCCGGAACGGCTACCAGGGCGTGCTCATGCTGACCGAGCGCGGCAAGGTGTCGGAAGGCTCGGGCGCCTGCTTCTTCATGGTGCGCAACGGCGCGCTGCACACGCCCGACGTGTCCTCCGACATCCTCGAGAGCATCACGCGCGAGACCGTCATCACCCTCGCGAAGGAGCGCGGCATCCCCGTGCACGAGCGGGCGATCGACCGGCACGAGGTGTACGCCGCGGAGGAGGCTTTCTGGTGCGGCTCCGGCTACGAGGTGCAGCCGATCCTCTCGCTCGACCGTCTCGCCCTCGGCAGCGGCGCGCCGGGCGCGGTGACGCGCGCGCTCCAGAAGGCCTATTTCGACGTCGTCGAAGGCCACACCGAGGCGCACCCGGAATGGCGCACCAGCGTGTGGGGGAACAGCGCCCGCGCCGCGGCGTAACGTTCCGGCCTGCGCGCCGCCGCCGTTTCTGTGTTGCCAAGCGCAGCCATGTGACCGACCATCCCCCCGCATCGGAGAAGAACGGGGAGGCAAGAGATGCACCTGACACGACGCGGCGCGCTGCTTGGCGGCGCTGGTCTGGCATCTTCGGGTCTGGCGGCCTCGACGGCGCGTCCCGCCGCAGCGCAGCGCCGTGGCGGCGACATCGTGTTCGCCCAGGAAGCGACGGTGCCGACGCTCGACATGCATTTCTCGACATCGATCGCCACGCGCAACGTGGCGATGAACATGTACGAGATGCTCGTCTCCCGGAACGAGACCAATGCCCCGGCGGCCGATCTCGCCGAGAGCTGGGAGGAGAGCGGCGACGGGCTGACCTACACGTTCAAACTCCGCCGTGGCGTGAAGTTCCACAACGGCAAGGAGATGACCTCGGCCGACGTGCTCGCCTCCTGGCGACGCTACGCGCGCATGGCGATCCAGCGCCGCGTGCTCGGCGATGTCGAGGCGATGTCCGCCCCCGACGCCTCGACCTTCGTCGTCAAACTGAAGAACCGCCAGCCCACTTTCATCGACCAGATCTCCTCCTTCGCCGTGCCGATCTCGATCCACCCGGCCGAGCAGGAGAATGCCGAGGGCGGCAAGCTCGAGCCGATCGGCACGGGGCCGTTCCAGTTCGTCGAGTTCGTTCCCGACAGCCACGTTCTGCTTCGCCGCTTCGACGGCTACAGCCCCAACCAGGCCTATCAGGGAACGGACGGCTTCGCCGGCCGCAAGGTGGTGACGCTCGATACGGTTCGCTTCCGCCTGGTCCGCGAGCCCGGTGCGCGCGTCGCCGGCCTCGAGGCGGGCGAACTGCACGTCGTCGAGGACGTGCCGACCAAGTCGGCCGAGCGGCTTCGCACCAACCGCGACGTGCGCCTCCTGCCCATGAAGCACTGGTGGCTGCACGGCGCCTGGGTGAACCACCACCGCCCGCCGACCAACAACCTGATGGTACGCCGCGCGATCCAGACCGCACTCGACATGGAGGCGGTGATGGAGATCGCCACCGACGGCGCCTACGACCTCCAGCCGGGAATCCAGTATCCCGGCAACCCGTACTACACGGACGCCGGAAAGCAGTTCTACAACGTCGCCGATCCGGAGAAGGCGGCGGCGATGCTGCGCCAGGCGAACTACCAGGGCCAGGAGGTCGTGATCATCACGAACTCCTCCTTCGCCTCGATGTACGCGGCCGCCGTCGTCGTCACCGAGCAGCTTCGCGCCATCGGGCTCAAGGTGCGGATGGACGTGTTCGACTGGGCCACGGCGATCGCGCGGCGGCGCGACAACGATGCGTGGAACTTCTGGTTCACCGGGCAGGGGACAGGTCCCTCCGTCGGCCCCTTCACCGCGCTGATCGACGTCGTCTCGCCGCAGCTCAACCAGGTGGTTGCGGACCCGACGCTCGATGCCCTTTACAACGACCTGCTGACGAAGCCCTCGGAGGCAGAGCGCAAGGCGGTGTTCGCGAAGTTCCAGGAGCGCGTCTACGAGCAGGTGCACTTCCTGAAGTTCGGCGACCTGACGAAGATTCAGGCCGCGCGGTCAAGCGTGCAGGGCTTCACGCCCTACCGCATCCCCCGGTTCTGGAACGTCTCGCTCGCGGGCTGAGCGGCGGCACAACCAAGAAGGGGTCATTCCGGAGTGTTTTGGTACGCCGCGCGTCGCATCGCGGCCTCGGTGCCGGTGCTTCTGCTCGTCACCCTGATCTCGTTCTCGATGATGCACCTCGTGCCCGGCGACCCGGCGGCGGCCATCGCCGGGTCAGGCGCGACCAATGCGGAGATCGAGGCGATCCGCCTGCAGCTCGGGCTCGACAAGCCTTTCCTCGTGCAGCTCGCCACCTGGTTCGGCGGGCTGCTGCAGGGTGACCTCGGTCGGTCGATCCTGCTGAACCGCCCGGTCTGGCAGGCGATCGTCGAGCGGCTGCCAATCACGCTTCCGCTCGCCCTCTTCGCGCTGGCGCTGACGCTTCTCATCGGCATTCCTGCCGGCGTGATCGCGGCGCTGCGGGCCAATACCTGGGTCGACCAGGCGGTGACGGGGCTTGCCATGCTCGGCGTGTCGGTGCCGAGCTTCTGGCTCGCGCTGATGCTGATCGTTCTGTTCGGCGTGCATCTCGAATGGCTGCCGACGGGCGGCTTCGTTCCCTTCAGCGAGGACCCGGCCGCGTGGGCGCGGTCGATGGTGCTGCCTTCGATCTCGCTCGCGCTCCTGCAGATCGGGCTGCTCGCGCGCATCACCCGCGGCACGATGCTCGAAGTGCTGCGGCAGGACTATGTGCGCACCGCCCGCGCCAAGGGCCTGCCTGGCTGGATGGTGATCGGAAAGCATGCGCTGAAGAACGTGATGGTGCCCGTCGTCACCGTCATCGGCATCAGCTTCGGCCTGCTTCTCTCGGGGTCGATCGTGATCGAGACGGTCTACGGCATGCCCGGCATCGGGCGGCTGATCGCCAATGCGATCTTCGGCCGCGACTATCCCGTGATCCAGGGCGGCCTGCTTCTGACAGGCACCATCCTCGTGCTCCTGAACCTTGTCGTCGACCTCCTCTATGCGGTGATCGACCCGCGCGTGCGCTATGGCCGCTGAGGCGATCGCCGCCAACGGCGTGCTTGCGCCGCCGCGACGCTTCCCGGTGACGCGCCGGCTGTTCCGCCATCGCCTCTTCGTCACCGGGCTGATCCTGTTCGGGTCGATGCTGTTCCTCGCCGTCGCGGCCGACTGGATCGCCCCGCACAACCCGATGCGCATGCAGTTCCGCATGCGCTTCCGCCCGCCGGGCGAGGGGTTCCTGTTCGGCACCGACAATTTCGGGCGCGACATCTTCTCGCGACTCTGCTTCGGCGCGCGGCTCTCGCTCGGCATCGGCTTCGCGGTCGTCATCGTCAACGGCGTCTTCGGCACGGCGATCGGGCTCATCGCGGGGTATTTCCGGCGCGCCGACGAATGGCTCATGCGCGTGATGGACGCGCTCATGGCGTTTCCTGCCGTGCTGCTCGCCCTCGCCATCGCCGCGGCGCTCGGGCCTTCGGCCGCGAACGCGGTGATCGCGCTCTCGGTGGTGTACATCCCGCGCACCGCCCGCATCGTGCGCGCGACCGTGCTGGTGGTGCGGGAGATGGACTACGTACAGGCCGCGCGGGCCTTCGGCGGGCGCGACCTCTGGATCATCTTCCGCCACATCCTGCCCAACTCCCTCGCCCCGCTCATCGTTCAGCTCACCTTCATCTTTGCCTACGCGGTGCTGGCGGAATCCATCCTCTCCTTCCTCGGCGTCGGCCCGCCGCCGCCGACGCCGACCTGGGGGAACATGATCGCAGAAGGGAAGGACTACATCCGCGAGGCGTGGTGGATCGCGATGTTCCCAGGGCTCGCCATCTGCCTCACCGTGCTCGGGCTGAACCTGCTCGGCGACGGGCTGCGCGACGTGCTCGACCCTCGGCTCAAGGTGCAGCAGGGATGAGCGCTCTGCTCGAGATCGAGGATCTCGCCGTCGCCTTCCGGACCGAGCGCGGCGAGGTCGAGGCGCTCTCCGGCGTGTCGCTTTCCGTCGGCGACGGGCAGAGCTTCGGCGTGGTCGGCGAGAGCGGATCGGGCAAGAGCCTCACCGCGCTCGCGGTGATGGGGCTGGTGCCCGACCCGCCTGGGCGCATCTCGCGCGGAACGATCCGTTTTGCAGGCGAGAAGCTCGACGCCCGCGCGAAGGCGCGGCTTCGGGGAAGGGAGATCGCGATGATCTTCCAGGAGCCGATGTCGGCGCTGAACCCCGTGTTCACCGTGGGCGAGCAGGTGGCCGAGGGCCTGCGCGTGCACGAGAGGATGTCGCACCGTGCGGCGAGCGCCCGCGCGGCGGAGCTTCTCGGCCATGTCGGCATCCCCGACCCCGTTCGCCGCCTCTCGCAGTATCCGCACGAGCTTTCGGGCGGCATGCGCCAGCGCGTGATGATCGCCGCCGCGCTCGCCTGCCGCCCGCGGCTGCTCATCGCGGACGAGCCGACGACGGCGCTCGACGTGACGATCCAGGCGCAGATCCTGTCGCTTCTCGCCGAGCTCCAGCGCGAGACGGGCATGGCGGTGCTGCTCATCACCCACGATCTCGGCGTGATCGCGCAGGTCGTGAAGCGGGTGGCGGTGATGTATGCCGGACGTGTCGTCGAGACGGGTCCGGTGGTGCCTGTGTTCGAGGCGCCGGCGCATCCGTACACGCGCGCGCTTCTCCGCAGCATTCCCGCGCTGAACGAGGACGAGGTGCGCCTGCCTGCCATTCCCGGCTCGGTGCCTGTTCCTGCCGCCTGGCCGCCCGGCTGCCGGTTCAACCCCCGCTGCGAGCTCGCCGACGCGGCCTGCACCCGGGCGGCCCCGCCTCTCATTGCCGTGGCCGAGGATCATCACGCCGCCTGCATCAGGCCCTTCGCCGCATGAGTGGGCCGCTTCTCGTGGCAAGGGGCCTTGCCAAGCATTTCCCCGTGCGCCGCCACCTCGGCAGCAAGCCGGCGACGGTGAAGGCGGTCGACGGCGTCGACCTCGATCTCGCGCGCGGCGAGACGCTCGGGCTCGTCGGCGAATCCGGATGCGGCAAGACCACGCTCGGCCGTCTCGTTCTGCGTCTGATCGAGCCGAGCGCCGGCAGCGTGCTGTTCGAGGGAACGGACCTGCTGACGCTCCCGCCCGAGCGCATGCGCCTGATGCGCAAGCGGCTGTCGATCATCTTCCAGGACCCCGTGGGCTCGCTCGACCCACGCATGACGGTTGCCGATATCATCGCCGAGCCCCTGCGCATCTTCGCCGAGGGAAGCCGGGCCGACCGACGGGCTCGCGTGTCGGACCTTCTCGCACGCGTCGGGCTGCGGCCCGAGCATGCTTCCCGCTTCCCGCACGAGTTCTCCGGCGGCCAGCGCCAGCGTATCGGCATCGCCCGCGCGCTCGCGCTCTCGCCGGCGATGGTTGTGTGCGACGAGCCCGTCTCGGCCCTCGACGTGTCGATCCAGGCGCAGATCGTCAACCTGCTGATGGACCTGCAGCAGGAATTCGGCCTCGCCTATCTCTTCGTCGCGCATGATCTCTCGGTGGTGCGCCACATCGCCGATCGCGTTGCGGTGATGTATCTCGGCCGCGTGGTGGAGGCGGCGCCGAAGCGCGTTCTGTTCGCCGCCCCCAAGCACCCCTACACGCGCGCGCTTCTCGCCGCCGTGCCTGTGCCGGACCCGCGGGCGTCGACGCCGCCGCAGCCGCTTTCCGGCGAGGTGCCCTCGCCGCTCGACCCGCCTTCTGGCTGCCATTTCCGGACGCGCTGCCCGTTCGCCGTCGCCCGCTGCGCGGAAGAGACGCCGCTGCTCCGCACGGTGGAGACCGACCACAAGGTTGCCTGCCATTTCGTCTGAACCAGGAAAGGAACGTCCTGTGACCGCGTCGCGCCCGAGTCGGCTCAAGCCCGAAGTGCCGTTCGACAAGGATGGGAGGCACACCGGCTTCGTGCGGCTGTTCAACTCGGTGCACGAGAGCGCCTATGGGTTCATTCCGATCCCGATCGTAGTGTTCCGCAACGGCGAGGGGCCGACGGCGCTGCTCATGTCGGGCAACCACGGCGACGAGTACGAGGGCCAGGTCGCGCTGTGCCGGCTTGCGCAGACGCTCGACGTGTCCCGCATCAAGGGGCGCGTGATCATCTTCCCGCTCGCCAACTATCCGGCGGGTATGGCCGGGCGGCGCACGAGCCCGATCGACGGCGGCAACCTTAACCGCTCCTTCCCCGGCGATCCGGACGGAACGGTGACGCAGCAGATCGCCTGGTTCCTCTCGACCGTTCTGCTGCCGATGGCGGACGTCATCGTCGACCTGCATTCGGGCGGGTCGTCGCTGATGTACGTGCCATCTGCGCTCTCACGCCGCCCCGACGACGCCATGGGGGCGGAGAAGGCGCTGCGCTACCTGAAGGCCTTCGCCTCGCCGGTCGCCTATCTGCCGACCGCCTCGCAGGGCACGGGGGACGAGCGCACCTTCAACGGCATGGTCGCCAGGCTCGGCAAGATCGCCATCGGCTCGGAGCTCGGTGGCGCGGGAACCGTCACCCCCGTCGCGCTGCGCATGGCTGAGCGCGGCGTGCGGAACATCCTCGTCGAGATGGGCATCCTGCCGGAAAGCGACAGGCGGAAGGGCGAGGTGCCGACGCGCATCCTCGAGGTCGGCGGAAACGAGTGGTTCGTCTACACGCCCGAACCGGGTGTGTTCGAGCCGCTGGTCGAGCTTGGCGACGAGGTGAGGGAGGGCCAGCCCGCCGCCAACATCTACTTCCCCGAGACGCCCTGGCGCGCGCCGGAGACGGTGCGGTTTCTTCGCGACGGGTTCGTTCTGTGCAAGCGCCAGCCCGGGCGGACGCTACGCGGCGACTGCCTGTTCCACCTCGGAACCGATACGGGGCTGTAGACGATGGTCAGTGATAGCGCTGGTTGATGAATCGCTTCACCCAGTCGTACTTCTCCTTGATCACCGTCGCCGGCGTCTTGCGGAACAGCGTCTCGTAGCTGGTGTTCTCGAGCTCGAGCTTCTCGGTGTTGTAGAGATGCATGGCACCGATCGAGTAGCACCAGGCGAAGATGACGGTGTCTCCCTTGTCGAGATACGCCTTCGCCGCCGCCTTCACCTTGTCGCGCGTCGAGCCCTCTCCGAAGTTCTCGATGGTCAGCTTCGTGTTCTGCTGATGCAGCCGCGTGTTCGGCCAGTCATTCCTGCAGTAGCCGCGCTTCTCGCCCGTGCGCATGTAATGGGCGACGTCCTGGTCCTGGCCGAAATGCGTGGCGTCGATCACGCCCTGGGGCACTTTGCTGTCGAGCCCGAACCCGCCCGCCGCGCTGCCATGCCGGCCGGAGAACACGTGGAACGTGGTGTGGCCAAGCGGCTCGAGATGCCCGACCACCGGCGGCCAGGACAGGTTTCCCGTCGCCGTAACGGAAAGGTACAGGTTGCCGACCCTGATCCAGGGAACGGTTTCCGGCTGGGAGATCTCGGCGCTGTCGTGAAGCGCGCGCAATGTCTGCGTCCTCGCTTCCTCGGACTCCTCCTCGATCATGCGCATGGCTGCAAACCTTCCTGCGATGGGGCGTCACTCCCCGCAGCGTTGCGCAGCCGGACACACCCCGCCTTGACGCGGATCAAACCTCACGCAGAGGCGCGCGCCACCGCTTCCCGCACCGCCTCGCGCTTCGAGGCGAGGTGCTCGCGCATCGCGGCACCGAGGGCGCGCCCGTCCCGTCGCGCGAGCGCGTCCATCATCGCCTCATGCTCGGCCACGCTTCTCTCCCAGGACGAGTCCTCGACCTGCGCGACGTAGCGGATACGCTTCAGGCGAAGCGACAGCGCCCGGTGAAGCGAGGCGAGCGTGGGGTTGCGGGCGGCGGCGACGATACGCTCATGGATCGTCTCGTTGTGCGCGAGGAACTGGCGCCGCCGCCCCGCCTTGTGCGCCGCGAGCATCGCCGCGTGCAGCGCGGCGATCTCCTCGCGCGCTGCCTCGTCCATCGTGACGGCGGCGAGCTCGCCTGCGCAGCCCTCGAGGGCTGCGAGAACGGGGAACACCTCGTCCACCTCCTCGGGCGTGACGGGCGTGACGACCGCGCCCTTGTGCGGCTCGATCGTCACGATCCCCTCCGCAGCGAGCGCGCGAAGCGCCTCGCGAAGCGGAATGCGCGAGATGCCGAGCCGCCCGGAAAGCTCGGCCTCCGTCAGCCTTTCGCCTGGCGCGAGGCTCCCCTCGCCGATTAGCCCGCGGAGCTTCTCCGCCGCCGCATCTGCAAGCGTCAGGCGCGGGACGCGGTCGATGCTGTTCACGCGGCCCCGGTCATGCCCTGGCGGTGGCGGCGAGATGCTCCATCGCCGCCGCCACGCCGCCCTTGCTGTGCGGCACCTTGGCGAGCCCCAGCCCCATCTCGATGCCGGCGAGCGTGCCCATCAGCGTCAGGTCGTTGAAGTCGCCGAGATGGCCGATGCGGAACACGCGGTCGGCCAGGCGCGAGAGCCCATTGCCGAGGCTCATGTCGAACGCGTCGCGGATCTTCGCGCGGAGCCCGTCTGCCGAGTGGCCTTCCGGCATCATCACCGCGGTGAGCGAGGAGGAATAGTTCTTCTCCTCCCGGCACAGCACCTCGAGCCCCCAGGCGCGCACGGCCCGGCGCGTCGCTTCCGCGTGCCGGTCATGGCGGGCGAAGACGTTGTCGAGCCCTTCCTCGTGCAGCATGTCGATTGCCGCCTCGAGGCCGTAGAGCAGGTTCGTCGCCGGCGTGTAGGGGAAGTAGCCGGTGGCGTTCGGCCCGGCATGCTCCTCCCACGACCAGAAGCTGCGCGGCAGCCCGGCCTTCTCGTTGAGCCCCATCGCCTTGTCGGAAACGGCGTTGAAGGAGAGGCCCGGGGGAAGCATCAGCCCCTTCTGCGAGCCGCCGACAGTCACGTCGACGCCCCATTCATCGTGGCGGTAGTCGATCGAGGCGAGAGAGGAGATGGTGTCGACCATCAGCAGCGCGGGGTGGTTCGCCGCATCGATGGCGCGGCGGATGGCGGCGACGTCCGTCGTGCAGCCTGTCGAGGTCTCGTTGTGCACGACGCAGACGGCCTTGATCGCGTGGCCCTTGTCTTCCACGAGCGCAGCCTCGATCTCGGCGGCGGCCGCATCGGCGCCGACGCGCCAGTCGGTGTCGATGAAGCGCGGGACGAGGCCGAGGCGCTCTGCGAGCTTCTTCCACAGAAGCGCGAAGTGGCCGGTCTGCACCATCAGCACCTGGTCGCCGGCCGAAAGCGTGTTGACGAGGGCGGCTTCCCATGCGCCGGTGCCGGAGGCCGGGTAGATGAACACGCGGCCCTTCTCGGCCTTGAAGATCGTCTTCATGCCCTCGAGACAGGCGAGGCCGAGGCGCCCGAAGGCGGGGCTGCGATGGTCCATCGTCGGCGCATCCATCGCGCGGAGGATGCGGTCGGGCACGTTGGTGGGGCCGGGGATCTGCAGGAAATGGCGGCCGGCGATGCGCCCTGGCGCGTTGTGTCCTGCCTTGTGCGTGCCGTCCGGTGCCATGGTGTCCTCCCCGCGGATGGTTGCCTCGGAAGATCGTATACAATATGCTTTGATCCGCGGCAACAGGGAGGCGCGGGGCGATGGGGGTGACGGTCAGGCCAGGTCTCGAGCGGCGGCTGAAGGGTGCCCTCCGCGGCGCCGTGCATTTCGATGCCGCCACGCGAGGCCGCTACGCGACCGACGCCTCCGCCTACCAGGTGATCCCCCTCGGCGTGGTGTTGCCGACCGGGCCGGACGACGTGGCAGAGGCGCTGCGCATAGCCCGCGAGGAAGGCGTGCCCGTTCTGCCGCGCGGCGGCGGCACGTCCCAGTGCGGGCAGACGGTGAACGACGCGCTGGTGCTCGACTGCTCGCGCCACATGAACCGCATCCTCGCGCTCGATGTCGCCGCACGCCGCGCCGTGGTCGAGCCGGGCCTCGTGCTGGACGAGCTGAACCGCGCGCTGAAGCCGCACGGGCTCTGGTACCCGGTGGATGTCTCGACGGCGAGCCGCGCGACGCTCGGCGGCATGGCGGGGAACAATTCCTGCGGAAGCCGCTCCTTGCGCTACGGCAACATGCGCGAGAACACGCTCTCGATCGACGCGATCCTACCGGACGGCACGGCAGCCCATTTCGGCCCGCTCGATGCGGAGACGGATCGTCCTGTTCCGGCCGATCTCGTGTCCGACCTCCTCGCGCTCGGCGCGCGCGAGGCTGACGAGATCCTCGCCCGCTTCCCCTCCGTGCAACGCCGCGTCGGCGGCTACAACCTCGATGCGCTGCTGCCGTCGAACCGGCCGCAGAACCTCGCGCATCTTCTCGTCGGATCGGAAGGGACGCTTGGTTTCTCCACGGCGATCGAGCTGATGCTTTCGCCCCTGCTTCCGGCGAAGAAGCGCCTCGGCGCCTGCCATTTCGGCAGCTTCCACGAGGCGATGGCGGCCGCGCAGCACATCGTGAAGCTCGGCCCCACGGCGGTCGAGCTCGTCGATGCGACGATGATCGGGCTCGCGTCCTCGATCGCGATGTTCCGCCCCACGCTCGAGGCCTTCGTGCGCGGCGAGCCCGAGGCGCTGCTGCTGATCGAGTTCGCGGAAGGTGACGACGCGGAGAATGCCCGACGCATCGCCGCGCTCGAGGACCTGATGCGCGACCTCGGCTTCTCCTGGGAGTGCACCGGCGCACGCTTCGGCGGCGTCGTCGCGGTGACCGACGCGCGGCTCCAGACAGCGATCACCGAGCTCCGCACGGCCGGCCTCAACATCATGATGAGCATGAAGGACGAGCGGAAACCCGTCTCCTTCGTCGAGGACGCGGCCGTGCCGCTCGAGCACCTTGCCGACTATACGGCGCGGCTGACCGCCGTGTTCGAGAAGCACGGCACGAAGGGCACCTGGTACGCGCATGCCGGCTCCGGCTGCCTGCATGTGCGGCCGGTGCTGAACCTCAAGCTCGAGAAGGATCTCGCGGCGATGCGTGCGATCGCCGAGGAGGCCTTCGCGATGGTGCGGGAGTACAAGGGAAGCCACTCGGGCGAGCATGGCGACGGCATCGTGCGGTCGGAGTTCCACCGCCCGATGTTCGGCGACCGGATCGTTGCTGCATTCGAGTCGGTGAAGGACCGCATCGACCCGACGGGGTTGTACAATCCCGGCCGCATCGTCCGCCCGCCCCGGATGGATGACCGTACCCTGCTCCGCTACAACGGCGACTACGCCGCGAGCCGCGTCGCGCCGAGGCTCGACTGGTCGGAGTTCGCGTCTGGCGCGCGCGCCACACCGGCGCTTCAGTTCCAGGGCGCGGTGGAGATGTGCAACAACAACGGCGCCTGCCGTTCGCTCGCCGGCGGCGTGATGTGCCCCTCCTACCGTGCGACGCGCGAGGAGAAGGACGTCACCAGAGGGCGCGCCAACACGCTGCGCCTCGCACTCTCCGGCCAGCTCGGGCCGGATGCCTTCGCCTCCGACGCGATGGCGGAGACGATGGCGCTCTGCGTCGGCTGCAAGGGCTGCAAGCGCGAATGCCCGACCGGCGTGGACATGGCGCGGATGAAGACGGAGGTGCAGGCCGCCCGCGTCGCCGCGCGGGGGCTGACGCTGCGCGAGCGCCTGGTCGCGCATCTGCCTGCCTACGCGCCCCATGCCTATGGCGCGCGGGCGATGACGGCACTGCGCAACCGCTCCCCGGCGTTGGCGCGGCTGATGGAGCGGGCCACCGGCTTCGCCGCCTCACGACCGTTGCCCGAGTGGAGTTCCGAGCCGTTCCGCGACGAGGAGGCGCGGGGCGGAGCGGGCGAGCCCGTGGTGCTGTTCGCGGACACGTTCAATCGCTGGTTCGAACCCGAGAACCTGCGCGATGCCGCGGCTGTGCTCCGCGCCGGAGGCTATGCGCCGGAAGCGGCCAAGGCCCCCGGCCGGCCGCTCTGCTGCGGGCGTACCTACCTGGCCGCCGGCCTCGTCGACCGTGCGCGCGAGGAGGCACGGCGCGCGCTTGCTGCCCTGCTGCCGCGGGTGCGCGCCGGTGCTCCGGTGGTCGGCCTCGAGCCCTCCTGCATCCTCACGCTGCGCGACGAGTGGCTGGCGCTCGGCCTGGGGGCGGACGCCAGGGAGGTGGCCGAGGCCGCGCTTCCCTTCGAGAGTTTCGTCGCGCGCAATGCCGAGCGGTTCCGCCCCGCCTTCCGCCCGCTTCCGGCCGAGGCGGTGTTGCACCAGCATTGCCACAGCAAGGCGCATGGCGTGGCGGGCGATGTCGCGGCCGCGCTCGCGTTGGTGCCGGAGCTGTTGGTGACGCCGATCGAGAGCTCCTGCTGCGGCATGGCCGGAAGCTTCGGCTACCAGGCCGAGACGGCGGACGTGTCGAAGGCGATGGCGGAACTCTCCCTTCTTCCTGCCGTGCGCAAGGCGGGCGCCGACACGCTCGTGGTCGCGAACGGAACGTCCTGTCGCCACCAGATCGGCGAGCTCGCCGCACGGGCGGCCCTCAACCCTGCGCGTGTGCTGGCGAAGGCGCTTCATGCAAGCTCAGGTTGAACGTTCTGGGCGCTGTGACGATTCCTGACGCACGCCAGTATGTCTCACGCCGATTCCGCTTGCGTTACGTCCCCGCTACTCTCATCAAGCGAAGATTAGGGGGGCGCGGCATGCCGCGCGGAAGTGTGGATCGCCGATGTTTCTGGTCCGGCTGGACAGGGGAATTCGTCGGGTCGCCAAGGGGTTGCTTGCCTATCCGGGCCTCGGCGTCGTGGTGCGCTTGGGCTCGGATGCGCTTCGCCCGCTCCGGCGCCATGTGATTGGCCGCAGGATTGATGCGGAGGCCGAACAGTTTGTTGCGTCTCGCGCCCGGCCACGGCCCGCTGGCGGTTCCCGGCCGCTGAGAGCGGCATTCCTCTGCACCCTCTGGAACGATCGTTCGAGCGGCATCGCGGTGTGGACGCGCGTGCTCGCCGAGGCGCTTGCCCGCCAGGGACACGACATCACCATCTTCGTCGTCGCGGAGGCGCCCGAGACGACGGAGCGGGTGAACGGCGTCACCGTGCGCACGGTGCCGCCCGCGCCGCTTCGCCGCTATCCTGCCCTGCCACCCTTGCCGTCCTACATCGCCGACATGCTGCGCGGCGGCTTCGCGGCCGTGCTCGCCGACCATGCGCGCGAGCCCTTCGACGTCGTGAGCGGGCCGATCTGGCAGATCGAGCCGCTTGCCGTGCTGGCTTCGGGGCTCGTGCCTGTCGCGGTCAGCCTGCACACGACGCAGGGGATGCTTTCGGCCATCGGCGTGCCGCCCGACGCCGCGGCGCGGCAGATGATCGCGGGCGAGGCGATGCTGCTCACCAAGGCGCCGATCGTCGTCTCGAATACCGTCGTCGCGGCGGCCGACATCGCCGCGACGGCGGGCGTCGCCATCCCGCCGGAGCGCCTCCATGTCGTGCCGCACGGGCTGCCAGACCTGCCGCAGTCCGGGCAGGATCGGGAGGAGACGGGCGCGCTGCGCGTCCTGTTCCTTGGCCGGCTCGATCACCGCAAGGGCATCGACACGCTGCTCGAGGCGGCGCCTGTGGTGCTTGCCCGGGGCGGCATCGTGCTCGACATCGCAGGCGCGCCGCATGGTGCATCGCCCGAGGCCGCGTTCCGCGCTCGCCACGCGGGCGCGACCTGGCTCGACGCCGTGCGCTTCCATGGCGGGGTCGACGAGGACCGGAAGCTCGCTCTGCTCGCCGCGTCCGACATCGTCGTTCTGCCGGCCCGCTACGAGAGCTTCGGGCTCGTCGCCGTCGAGGCCATGCGGTTCGGCAAGCCGGTGATCTCGACGCGCGCGGGCGGCATCCCGGAAGTGGTCGAGGACGGGCGGACGGGGCTGCTCGTGCCGCCTGGCGATCCTGCAGGGCTTGCGGATGCGCTTGGCCGTCTTGCAGGCGATGCCGGGCTGCGCGACGCCATGGGCAAGGCCGGCCGTGCCCGCTTCCTCGAGCGCTTCACCGACGAGGCGATGGCAACGGCCTGGGCCGCGGCGATCCGCACAGCGCTCGCGGCTCAGTAGCCCCGCCTTCAATACCCCCGCGCGCGGTCCACCTCGTTCGGCATCTGCTCGCCCGCCCGCCAGGCGGCGAGGTTGCGGAAGAAGATGTCGAGGGTGCGGGGGTTGTAGGTGTCGGGATCATCGCTCGAGACATGCGGGCTGATCACGAGGTTCGGTGTGCGCCACAGGCGGTGTCCGGGCGGTATCGGCTCGGGGTCGAACACGTCGAGCACGGCGCCGGAGATGCGGCCTGCCGAGAGCATGTCGCACAGCGCGTCCTGGTCGATCACCGAGCCGCGGGCGATGTTCACCACGCCCGCATGCATCGGCAGGAGAGAGAGAAGGCCGCGCGTGATCATGCCGCGCGTCTTCGGCGTCAGCGGCATGGCGAGCACCAGCACATCGGCGCCAGGCAGCACCGTGTCGAGATTCTCAGACGTGACGACGCGCACGCAGGCAGGGTGCGTCCGCCCGCTTGCCGAGCAGCCGATCACCGTCATGCCGAGCTCGGCGCAGCGTGCGGCGATCGAGCCGCCGAGGTCGCCGAGCCCGACGATCACGGCGGTGCGGCCGGCGACGGAGCGGGCGAAGATCGGCTGCCAGCGGCTTTCCCTCTGCGCGGTGACGAGCGTCGGGATTCGGTTGGCGATCATCAGCACCGCCATCAGCCCCCACTCGCCGGCCTTCACCGCGTGTGCGCCGCTGTTGTTCAGGAGCTTCACATGCGCGGGCAGCATGTCGAACGGCGCAAGCCGGTCGAGCCCCGCGGAGGTGGCCATCACCCATTTCAGGGAGGGCGCCGGGTGCGGGAAGCGTGCCTTGATCTCCTTGGTCCAGGTGATCAGGACATCCGCTGTGCCCATGGCCGCGGCGAAGCCGGCATCGTCATCGGCGAAGGAGGCGCGCAGGTCGCGCGCAGCCTCGCCGGCACGGGCTTTCGCCTCGTCCCACAGCGCCGGTGTGATCGGGAACTGCGTCTCGCCGGAGGGGTTCTGGATGTGGACGTGCAGTGTCTGTGCCATGCCCCAACCATCTCCCGCGCGCCACGATGCGGCAAGATGTGACGCGCGCGCCTGACGCGCTCCAGCCGACGGCGTGGCAGGCTGAGCGCTTGGTCCAAAGCCGCACGCGCGCGGCCGCGAGACGGTCGTTTCCTTGGCGTGCCGATCAGCGGGAGAGGCGCGCGGGGGCCGGCTGGGCAGCGGGGATGAGGGGCAGCCGCGCGGGCGGCTTCGGTGGCGGTTTCGGTGCGGCGCCGAGGCCCATCACCGCCGCGCCCATCGCCGCGCTGCCGAAGGTGACGGAGGTGCCGAAAACCAGGAGCGCGAGCGCGAGGAGCCCGTCGCCTCCACGCAGCATCAGCCCCCGCAGCCCGGCGATGTCGAGCGCGAGAAGGGCGGCAACGAACAGGAATGCGATGCAGATGCCGATGGCGGCGTGGCCGAGCAGGAAGCGCACATGGGCAGGCAGGCGTCGCCCCGCCCGCCGCAGCGCGGGGGCGGGGCGGATCATATCAGAGAACCTCGACCGAAACGGCTTGGCGGCCCTTCGGTCCCGTCACCACCGTCGCCTTGACGCGGCGGCCTGGGGTGAGGCTCTCCGGCGTCAGCGGCCCGAGTGCACGAAGCGGGACGAACACGTCCGTGCCGTTCTCCGGCGTGATGAAGCCGAAGCCTTTGCGCACGTCGAAGAACTTCACCGTGCCGGCGACCAACTCGGTCGGGCCATCGGGGGCACGGGGGCCACCGAAGCCGCCGCCGCCGCCGCCGAAGTCCCGCCTGGGCGGGCGGTCGCCGAAGCCGCCGCCGCCTCCGCCGAAATCGCGCCGGGGCGGCCGGTCGCCGAAGCCGCC
>NZ_VFAC01000017.1 GCF_007644105.1 Elioraea rosea
CGCCTCGCTCGCCGCGCGGTTCGGCGAGGCGATGCCGCGCCGCCTCGCCCGCCTCCTCGGCCGCGAGGACCGGCGCATCACGCCGCACCGCCCGCTTCCCGCCTGCCTCGTCGAGCACCCCTTCGCCGAGCCGATCGCGCGCCTGCAGGACGTGGAGGCGAGCCTCCAGCGCCTGGTCGCGCGCGTCGCGGTGCTGCTCGAGGAGCGCGGCCAGGGCGGCCGGGTGTTCGAGGCGAGCCTGTTCCGGACCGACGGCGCGGTGCGGCGCCTCGCGGTGACGACCGCCCGCTCCTCGCGGAACCCCGCGGCGCTGTGGCGCCTGTTCCGCGAGGCGATCGAGGCGCTTGCCGAACCGATCGACCCGGGCTTCGGCTTCGACCTGATCCGCCTCTCCGTTCCGCGCACGGAAGACCTTGCCCCCGCCCAGCCCGGCCTCGACGGCCGCGCGGTGGAGGAGGACGAGGTGACAGACCTGCTCGACAGGCTGGTCGCGCGGCTCGGATCGCGGCGCGTGCTGCGCTTCGTCGCCGCCGACACGCATGACCCCGTGCGCGGCGCCCGCCTCGCCCCGGCAACGGAAGCGCCCGAGCCCGCCGCCGCCTGGCAGGTTCCCGACCCGGGCGAGCCCCCCTTGCGGCCGCTGCGCCTGTTCCACCCGCCGCAGCCGATCGAGACGCTCGCGGAGGTGCCCGACGGCCCGCCGATCCGCTTCCGCTGGCGCCGCGTCGTGCATGACGTGACGCGGGCCGAGGGGCCGGAGCGCATCGCCGCGGAATGGTGGCGCGACGGGCCGGGCACGACGCGCGACTACTACAGGGTGGAGGACCGCAAGGGACGGCGCTTCTGGCTGTTCCGCGCCGGGTTGCACGAGGACGAGGCGGAAGCGCCGCGCTGGTACCTGCACGGCCTCTTCGCATGAGCCGGCTTTGCATGAAACCTGGCCCGCCCTATGCCGAGCTCGTCGCGGCGACGAACTTCTCCTTCCTGCGCGGGGCTGCGCATCCGCAGGACATGGTGCTGCGCGCGCTCCTGCTCGGCATGAGCGGCCTCGGCATCGCCGACCGCAACACCGTCGCCGGCGTGGTGCGCGCCCACAGCGCGCTCGAGGACCTGAGGGAGGACGGCACGCCGCCGCCCGAGCGGCTGCGCGAAGGCTCAGGCCCCGGCGAAGTCGCATTCGTCGCCCACCCGCTCGCCGCGTCGCTGCCCATCACGCGCACGGCGCTGAAGGAACGGGCGCGCACGTTCCGCCTCGCCGTCGGCGCGCGCCTCGCCTTCGCCGACGGCACGCCCGACATCGTCGCCTACCCGTCCGACCGGGCGGCCTGGGGGCGACTCTGCCGCCTGCTCAGCCTCGGCAACAGGCGGGCGAGGAAGGGCGACTGCATCCTCCATCTCGAGGACCTGCTCGCCTCTGCAGAGGGGCTTCTGCTGATCGTCGTGCCGCCGCGCAGGCTCGAGGCGCTCGGAACCGTGCTCGGCCGGCTCGGCGAGGCGGCACCCGGCGCGGTCTGGCTGGGTGCTGCGATGCACCGGCGCGGCGATGACCGCCGCCGCCTCGCACGGCTGAAGGCGGCTGCCGGCGCGGCGGGCGTGCCGCTCCTGGCAACGAACGACGCGCTCTACGACGAGCCCGAGGCGCGCGACCTGCAGGACGTGCTCAGCTGCATCCGCGAGCGCGTGACGATCGACCGCGCGGGGCGGCTCCTCGAAGCGAATGCCGAGCGTCACCTGAAGCCGCCGGCGGAGATGGCGCGGCTGTTCCGCGACGCGCCGGAGGCGATCGCCGAGACGGAGGCGTTGCTGTCCCGCATCGGCTTCTCGCTCTCAGAACTCCGCTACGATTACCCGGACGAGCCCGTGCCGCCTGGCTGGGACGCCGATGACTGGCTCGCCGAGGTCACCTGGCGGTCTGCCGCGATGCGCTACCCGCAGGGCATTCCTGAGAAGGTGGAGAGGCAGCTCGGCGAGGAACTCGCGCTCATTCGCAAGCTCGACTACGCACGCTACTTCCTCACCATCCTCGACATCGTCCGCGTCGCCGAGGACAAGGGCATCCTTTGCCAGGGCCGCGGCTCGGCCGCCAATTCGGCTGTGTGTTACGTGCTCGGCATCACCGCCGTCGACCCCGCCGAGAATGACCTCCTCTTCGCCCGCTTCATCTCGGAGGAGCGCCGCGAGCCGCCCGACATCGACGTCGATTTCGAGCATGAGCGGCGCGAGGAGATCATCCAGCACATCTACGCGAAATACGGCCGCGCGCGCGCGGGCATCGCCGCGACGGTGATCTCCTACCGCCCGCGCAGCGCGATGCGCGAGGTGGGCAAGGCGCTGGGCCTGACGGAGGACGTCACCGCGCGCCTCGCCTCGACGCAGTGGGGAAGCTGGGGAAGCGACATCCAGGACGCGCATGTGCGCGACGCAGGGCTCGACCCCGCGAACCCGCTGATCCGCCGGGCGCTCGGCCTCGCACGCAGGCTGCTCGGCTTTCCGCGGCACCTCTCCCAGCATGTCGGCGGCTTCGTCCTCGCGCGGGGGCGGCTCGACGAGCTCGTGCCGGTGGGCAATGCCGCGATGGCCGACCGCACCTTCATCGAGTGGGACAAGGACGACATCGACGCGCTCGGGCTGATGAAAGTCGACGTTCTCGCGCTCGGCATGCTCACCTGCATCCGCAAGAGCTTCGACCTGATGCGGGCGCATGGGCTCGGCGACCTCGCGCTGCACGAGGTGCCCCGCGAGGACCCGGCCGTCTACGACATGCTGTGCCGGGCGGACTCGCTCGGCGTGTTCCAGGTGGAGAGCCGCGCGCAGATGAACATGCTGCCGCGGCTGAAGCCCCGCGAGCTCTACGACCTCGTCATCCAGGTCGCGATCGTCCGGCCAGGCCCCATCCAGGGCGACATGGTGCATCCCTACCTGAAGCGTCGCGCGGGGCTCGAGGAGGTGAGCTTCCCCTCGCCCGCGCCGGAGCATGGGCCGCCGGACGAGCTCCTGCAGGTGCTGCACAAGACCAAGGGCGTGCCGCTGTTCCAGGAGCAGGCGATGAAGCTCGCCATGGTCGCTGCCAGGTTCACCGACACGGAGGCGAACCAGCTCCGCAAGGCGATGGCGACGTTCCGACATGTCGGCACGATCGGGCGGTTCGAGGCGATGATGGTCGAGCGCATGGTGGCGCGTGGCTATGAGCGCGGCTTCGCCGAACGCTGCTTCGAGCAGATCAAGGGCTTCGGTTCCTACGGGTTTCCCGAGAGCCACGCCGCCTCCTTCGCCAAGCTCGTCTACATCTCCTCCTGGATCAAATGCCACCACCCGGCGGTGTTCGCCTGCGCGCTGCTCAATTCGCAGCCGATGGGCTTCTACGCGCCGGCGCAGATCGTGCGCGATGCGCGCGAGCACGGCGTCGCGGTGCGCGGGGTCGACGTGAACCGCAGCCTGCATGACTGCACGCTCGAGCGGGGCGATGACGGCGCGCTCGCGCTGCGGCTCGGCTTCCGGCTGATCGACGGCATCGGCGAGGAGGCGGGCGGGGCGATCGTCTCGGCACGCCGGGCGGACTATGACAGCGTCGAGGCCCTGGCGCGGAGGACGCGGCTTCCCGCACGCACGCTGCGGCGGCTTGCCGATGCCGATGCGATGCGCTCGCTCGGGCTCGGGCGGCGCGAGGCGCTCTGGGCCGTCCGCCGCCTGCCGGACGATGCGCCCCTGCCGCTCTTCGCCGCGGCCGAGGCGCGCGAGCTCGGCGAGGAGCCGGCGGCGGAGCTGCCCGAGATGCTGCTCGGCGAGCACGTCGCGGCCGACTACCAGACGACGCGGCTGTCGCTGAAGGGCCACCCGATGCAGATCCTCCGCCCACACTTCCGGGCAGAGCGCGTGCTCACCTGCGCCGAGACCTCCGCGCGCGCGAACGGGGCGACGGCGCGCACGGCAGGCGTGGTGCTCGTGCGCCAGAGGCCGGGCAAGGGCAACGCGATCTTCATCACCCTCGAGGACGAGACGGGGGTGACCAACGTCGTTCTCTGGGCAAGGCTGTTCGAGCGCTATCGCCGCGCGGTGATGGCCGCGCGGCTCCTCCTCGTGGAAGGCGAGGTGCAGAAGAGCCCCGAGGGGGTGGTGCACCTGATGGCCGCGCGCGTGACCGACCGGACGGAGATGCTCGGGCGCCTGTCGGAGACGCACGAGACGGCGGTGGAGCTTTCCCGCGCGGACGAGTTCCTTCACCCGCAGCATCCGCGCGGGCAATCGTCACACCCACGCAACGTCCGCATCCTGCCCCGGTCGCGCGATTTTCACTGATGGCCCGGGCCCTGGCCAGGGCCGCTCCCCGCCCCCATCTGCCTGCGAGAAAAGAAGCAGGCACGAGGTGCGGGATGGGACTGCTTGTCGATGGCCGCTGGAGCGAGCGGAATGCGTTGCCGGATGCGAAGGAGGGGCGCTTCGTGCGCGCCAAGTCCGCCTTCCGAAACTGGATCACGCCCGACGGCGCGCCGGGCCCGACCGGAGAGGGCGGATTCCGCGCCGAGCCGGGCCGATACCACCTCTACGTCGCCTATGCCTGCCCCTGGGCGCACAGGACGCTGATCTACCGCGCCATAAAGGGGCTCGAGGGGGCGATCAGCGTCTCCGTCGTCCACTGGCTTATGGCGGAGAATGGCTGGACCTTCGATGACGGCCCCGGCGTCGTGCCCGACACGGTGAACGGCGCGCGTGCGCTCCACGAGGTCTACACGAAGGCCGACCCGAACTACACCGGCCGCGCCACCGTGCCGGTGCTGTGGGACAAGGCGCGCGGCACGATCGTCTCCAACGAATCCTCCGAGATCATCCGCATGCTGAACTCCGCCTTCGACGGATGCGGCGCGCAGCCGGGCGACTACTACCCGGAGCCGTTGCGCGAGGAGATCGATGCGCTGAACGCGCGCATCTACGAGACGGTGAACAACGGCGTCTACAAGGCCGGATTCGCCACGACGCAGGCGGCCTACGACGAGGCGATCGCGCCTCTGTTCGCAACGCTCGACTGGCTCGACGACCGGCTCGCGACACGGCGATACCTGACAGGCGACACGATCACGGAAGCAGACTGGCGGCTTTTGCCGACGCTGCTTCGCTTCGATGCCGTCTATGTCGGCCACTTCAAGTGCAACCTCCGCCGCATCGCGGACTATCCGCATCTGTCAGCCTATGTGCGCGACCTCTACGCGCAGCCTGGCATCGCCGGCACGGTCAACCTCGAGCACGTGAAGCGGCACTATTACGAGAGCCATCGAAGCATCAACCCGACAGGCATCGTGCCGGCCGGCCCCACGATCGACTTCACCACCCCGCACGGGCGGGTGCGGCTCGGCGCCCGGGCCTAGGCCTTGAGCGTGGCCGCATACCGGCCGGGGTCGAAGCCGACGAGAATGGCATCGCCCATCGTCAGCACAGGCCGCCTGATCGCGGAAGGCTGCGCGAGCATCAGAGCGATGGCGCGCGGCTCATCGAGCCCCTCCCGGTCAGCCTCGGGAAGCTTGCGGAACGTCGTGCCCGCGCGGTTCAGCAGCGCCTCCCAGCCGACCTTCCGTGCCCAGGCCGTGAGCGTCGCGCGGTCGATCCCCGCGCTCTTGTAGTCATGGAAGGCGTACTCGATGCCCTGCGCGTCGAGCCAGGCGCGCGCCTTCTTCATCGTGTCGCAATTCCTGATGCCGTGGACGACGATACCGGTGGCCATGCCTGATCACGCTCCTGCGAAAGGTGGCGGCGAAGGCTCCGCGCAACGTGATGCACGGCGCGGCCTACGCCTTTGCCACGATGCCGCCGACCGAGACCGGAGCTCAACCCCGCATGCCGTCACGACGCCTGTTCTCCGCCGCCGTTCTCGCCGCGATGGCGGTGCCGCCTGCGCGCCAGGCCTCGGCCGCGCCTGCCGATGACCTCCGCCGCGCAGTCGAAGGCCAGGGCCGCCTCCACACGCTTCTGGTCCAGCGCGAAGACGAGCTGCTGGTCGCGGCCTCGCCGCGCGGCCCGGGCCCCGACCGGCCGGCCAACATCAAGTCCTGCTCGAAGAGCATCCTCGCCCTCCTGCTCGGCACCGCCGTCGAGCGCGGCGAGATCGCAAGCGTCGGCGCGCGTCTCGGGGACGTCGCGCCGCGGCTCATCCCGCCAGGCGCCCCGGCGGGCGTCGCCGACATCACGATCGAGGACCTGGTGACGATGCGCGCCGGCCTCGAAGGCACGTCCGGGCGGAACTACGGAGCATGGGTGAGCGCGCCGAACTGGGTTGCCTATGCGCTCACCCGCCCGATGATCGACCGGCCGGGAGCCCGGATGATCTATTCCACGGGAACGACGCATGTGCTCGGCGCTGCGCTGGCGCGGGCGACGGGGGCGAGCCTGCTCACGCTCGCGCGGCACAGGCTCGGCGATCCGCTCGGCTTCGAGGTTCCAGCCTGGACGCGCGACCCGCAGGGTTTCTTTCTCGGCGGCAACGAGATGGCGCTGACGCCGCGCGCGATGCTGCGCGTCGCGGTGATGATGCGTGACGGCGGGCGCTACGAGGGAACGCAGGTGATCGCGCCTGCGTGGATGCGCGCCTCGCTCGAGCCGCGCACGCGCTCGCCCTTCTCCGGGCTCGACTACGGCTATGGGTGGTTCCTCAGCCCCTCGGGCTACATCATCGCGCGCGGCTGGGGCGGGCAGGTGATCGCGGCGAACCCCGAGCGTCGGCTTGCGGTGGCCATCACCTCCGACATGTCAGGCCCCGCCCGCTCGGCCGGCTATTTCGGCGAGCTGATGGACCTCCTCGACGGGCCGATCCTGGCGCTGGCGTGAACCTCAACTCCTGATAAACGCCAGGAGATCTCCGTTCACAAGATCGGGGTGGGTCGTGCAGACGCCATGCGACAAGCCCTCGTAGACCTTGAGCGTTCCTCTGGGCAGCAGCTTCGCGGAAAGCGGCGCGGAATCGGCGAAGGGCACGATCTGGTCGTCATCGCCGTGAAGCACGAGGACCGGGATGTCGATCCGCTTCAGGTCGTCGGTGAAGTCCGTCTCCGAGAACGCCTTGATGCAGTCGTACTGGGGCTTGATCCCGCCCATCATCCCTTGGCGCCACCAGTTGTCGATGATGCCCTGCGATGGCTGCGCCCCCGGCCTGTTGAAGCCGTAGAACGGTCCTGACGGGACATCGACGTAGAACTGCGCGCGATTGGCCGCGACGGCAGCGCGGAAGGTATCGAAGGTCTCGATAGGGATGCCGCCCGGATTGGCCTCCGACTTCACCATGATGGGCGGCACCGCACCGATGAGTACAGCCTTCGCGGCGCGAGACGTCCCGTGTCGCCCGAAATACCGGGCCACCTCGCCGCCTCCGGTGGAATGGCCGACATGCACGGCGTTTCGGAGATCGAGCGATGCCGCGAGCTCCGCGATGTCGTCGGCATAGGTGTCCATCTCGTTGCCGTGCGCGGTCTGGGTGGAGCGCCCATGGCCGCGGCGATCATGGGCGATGACGCGGAACCCCTTATGCAGGAAGAAGAGCATCTGGGCGTCCCAGTCATCGGCGCTGAGCGGCCATCCATGGTGGAAGACCACCGGCTGCGCGTCCTTCGCGCCCCAGTCCTTGTAGTAGATCGACGTGCCGTCCTTGGTCGTGATCGCAGGCATGGCATTTGCTCGCTTGTGGCTTGGGGGGAGACGACGGGAAGGGATCGGGAGCGACCGGCGCTGCCGGACCGGCGTTCAGGATTTCGCATCCGCCTCGAGGAAGCGGACGACCTCGTCGCCAAAGGTCGTGGGGTACTGGAACATGAAGGCGTGGCCGGAATCGGGGTAGATGACCAGGCGTGCGTTCGGCAGTGCCTGCGCGAGCGCATAGGACTGGAACGTGGGGATCATCACATCGTCATTGCCGTTCGCGACAAGCACGGGCTGCGTGATCGCGCCGACGCGAGTGAGCAGGGATGTCTCCGGTGTTCCGACATCGCTGCCTGCCGACAGCATCGCCTTCCAAGCCGCTTCGCTCACCTCCGCAGCGAATGCATCGGCGCGTTGCTGCAGGCGTGCGAGGTGCGCGCGCCCCGCGGCTTGGCTCGTCGGCGTGTCCTTGAAGAACAGGTACAGGAAGTCCGCATCGGAATTGAATGGCTTGGTGGCGATCTCGATCGCCTTCCTCTGCAGCGGGGCGCCTTGGACATGGCCCGCGCCGCTGCCGACGATCACCAGGCGGCGGACAAGAGCTGGATGCCGCAGAGTGAGTTCCTGCGAGACGAGCCCGCCGAACGAGAAGCCAAGCAGGTCGACCTGGTCGTGGCCGAGCGCGCGGATGAACGTCGCCGCGCTGTCGGCCCATCCCGACAGTCGCAACGATGCCTCGCCGGAGGACCGGGCTACGCCCGCATTGTCGAAGATGACGACATGCCGCTTGTCAGCGATACGGTCGAGGAAGGCAGGATCCCAATGATCCAGGCTGCCGCGGAAGCGGTTCACCATGACAAGAGGCACTCCGCGCTCGGCACCCAGGGACCGATAGGCGTAGCGGACGCCACCGGCCTCCACGCCCCTGGTCGGTGCGAGGGCGCACCGGTACGGTGATGAGCTGGCGCGGGCGCCCGCCGGATCGGAGCGGGGCGCGTATGCTGGCTGAGCGGAGCATTCCACGGTGGCACCAACCTCCAATCCTACCGCATCCGCGCCCGCCCCACTGCGGCTCGCGGATCTCCAAGCCTCGAACGGCGCACGGTTCGTTGCCGCTGGGCGCCCGCAGTGCTATTGATTACATTCATAATAATTACGGTCAACGGACGTTCCGATGAAGGTTAGTCGTGAGCAATCGGCCGAGAACAGGCGGGCCCTGGTTCTCGCCGCGCGGCGGCTCTTCCGCCAGCACGGTTTCGCGAGCGTGACCGTGAGCGACATCGCGCGCGATGCGGGGCTCACCCATGGCGCGTTTTACAGCCACTTCGAAACGAAACGTCAGATCGAGGCGGAAGCCATAGCCTCGATGATCGCGAAGGCGGCCGAGGACTGGCGCGCCGTCGTCGCCGCGAACCCGAAGACGCCGCTCCCGGCGATCATCGACGGCTACCTTGCCTTCGATCACACGAGCGAAGGCGATGTCGGCTGCGCCTTCGCCGCGTTGGGATCCGACCTCGCGCGCGCCGAGGACGACGTCCGCGTTGCGGCCGCGACGGCCCTGCCGCTGCAGCTCGAACTGCTCGAGAGTCTGTTCCCCGACGAGCTACCCGGCGTGAGGCGAAGCCGCGCGTTGGCCGTCTATGCCGGCCTTGTCGGGGCAGCGACTCTGGCAAAGGCGATTGCCGACAAGGACCTCGTCGAGGACCTGATCGCTGCTACGGCGAAACATCTGCTCGGCGCCTAGGTCGGCCCTCCCCTCACTCCCACTCGATCGTGCCGGGGGGCTTGGAGGTGATGTCGTAGGTCACGCGGTTGATGCCGCGCACCTCGTTCACGATGCGGTTCGCCACACGCATCAGGAACGCCATGTCGAACGGATAGACATCCGCCGTCATGCCGTCGGTGCTCGTCACCGCGCGCAGCGCGCAGGCCTGGTCGTAGGTCCGGCCATCGCCCATCACGCCGACGGTGCGCACGGGCAGAAGCACGGCGAAAGCCTGCCAGATCGCGTCGTAGAGACCGGCTGCGCGGATCTCCTCGAGGAAGATCGCATCCGCCTTCTGCAGGAGTCTCACCTTCTCCGCCGTCACCTCGCCGGGGATGCGGATGGCAAGGCCCGGCCCCGGGAACGGGTGGCGGCCGACGATCGCGTCAGGGATTCCGAGCTCGCGGCCGAGCGCGCGCACCTCGTCCTTGAACAGCTCGCGCAGGGGCTCGACGAGGCCCATGCGCATCCGTTGCGGCAACCCACCGACATTGTGGTGGCTCTTGATCGTCACGCTCGGCCCACCCGTGAAGCTCACGCTCTCGATCACGTCGGGGTAGAGCGTGCCCTGCGCGAGGAAATCGGCGCCGCCGATCTTCGCCGCCTCCTCCTCGAACACCTCGACGAAGAGGCGCCCGATCGTCTTCCGCTTCGCCTCAGGGTCGGTCACGCCGGCGAGCTGGCCGAGAAAGAGATCGGAGGCGTCGCGGTGGACGAGCCTGATGTTGAACCGGTCACGGAACGTCTCGGCCACCTGCTCGGCCTCGCCCGCGCGCAGCAGACCATGGTCGACGAAGATGCAGGTGAGCTGGTCGCCGATCGCCTCGTGGATCAGCACTGCGGCGACGGAGGAATCGACGCCGCCGGAGAGCCCACAGATCACGCGGCCTTCGCCCACCTGGCGGCGGATCTTCTCGATCTCGGCCTGGCGGAACCCGGCCATCGTCCAGTCGCCGGTGCAGCCGGCGATGCCATGGGTGAAGTTGCGCAGGAGCTGCGCACCATGCGGCGTGTGCACCACCTCGGGGTGGAACTGGACTCCGTAGAAGCGACGCGTGTCGTCGGCGGTCACGGCATAGGGCGCGCCCTCGCTGACGCCGACCGTACGGAAGCCTGGCGCGAGCCGCGTCACCCTGTCGCCGTGGCTCATCCATACCTGCTCGCGCGCGCCCTTGGCCCATACCCCCTGGGTCAGCGCGCATTCGTCGGTCACGTCGACGAAGGCGCGGCCGAACTCCCGATGGTCGGAGCCCTGCACCTCTCCGCCGAGCTGGGCCATCATCGTCTGCTGGCCGTAGCAGATGCCGAGCACCGGCACGTCGAGCTCGAAGGCGATGGCCGGCGCGCGGGGGGAAGTTCCCTCGGTCACCGAGGCCGGACCGCCCGAGAGGATGATCGCCCGGGGGGCGAAATCGGCGATGCGCTGGGGGTCTGCGGAGAAGGGCCAGATCTCGCAGTAGACACCGCTCTCGCGCACGCGGCGGGCGATGAGCTGGGTGACCTGGCTGCCGAAGTCGAGGATGAGGATTCGGTCCGTCATGGCGGACTGATACAGAAACGCGCGGAAAAGGGAAGGCGCACCGCGGCGGGTGAGGGTCGCGCTACTGGTCGGCCGTCGGCGCGGTGGCGGCGAGCAGCACGGTGATGGGCTCCCACAGAAGGCCGAGTTGGATGACGGGCTCGCCGGCGAAGCGGATGGTCTGCTCGGCCACGGGCCGGCCGCCGAGATGCTGGTAGAACCAGCGCGAGGGGTTGTCCTTCAGCACCCAGAGCATGACCGAGCGGCAGCCGATCGCGTTGAGGTGGGCAGCGAGCGCCCGCATGAGACGCCGGCCGACGCCACGCTCCCGCCAGTCCTCGAGGAGGTATAGCGTCTCGATCTCGCCTGCCTCGCGCACGCCAGAGCGCGCGCGCCCGCCGGAGGCGAAGCCCACCACCCGGGGCGCGCCGGTCTCGCCATCGGGCGAATCCGGGCCGGTGGCGACGGCGACGAACACCGCATGGCCCGCGACGGGATAGGCGAGCAGCCGTCGCCACTGCGCGGCGTGGCGGGAGGACGACATCTCGGCCAGGTAGCGCTCGGGCAGAATTCCCGCGTAGCTCGACTGCCACACCGCCACATGCGCCTCGCCGATCGCATCAGCGTCGCCCGGGCGCGCGCGGCGGATCGCGATCACGCGGCACCACCATCGGCGGGCGGAGGCGCGCCGCTGCTGCGGCGCAGCACGGCAGCGAAGAAGCCATCGGTTCCGTGGCGGGCGGGCGTCAGCGACAGGAAGTTGCCATCGCAGGGCGGAACGCCGTCAGCGACCGTTTTCCAGGCCTCCTCCAACGGCACGACGCCGAAGCCTCCGTTGCGCCCGCAGAACGCCATCACCTGCGCCTCATTCTCCTCCGACAGTAAAGAACAGGTAGCATAGACCAGCAACCCGCCCGGTTTCACCAACCGTGATGCGCGATCGATGATCGCGGCCTGCTTCGCCACGAGTTCCGAGAGATCCTCCTCGCGTAACCTCGTTCGCGCGTCGGGGTTGCGACGCCACGTTCCGGTTCCGGTGCAGGGCGCATCGACGAGCACACGATCGAACGCCTCGGCGGATCGTTTCGTCCATCGCTCGCCCGGCCCGAGCAGGCGACGCTCGACGTTGCCAACGCCCGCGCGGCGCAACCGTTTCACGGCAGCATCGAGACGCTGCGCGCTGACATCGCAGGCGACAAGCCGGCCACGGTTTCCCATCGTCGCCGCGAGCGCGAGCGTCTTGCCCGCAGCACCGGCGCAATAATCGACGACGCGCATGCCAGGCCGCGCATCGACGAGAAGCGCGATGAGCTGGCTTCCCTCGTCCTGGATCTCCACGATGCCGTCGCGGAACGCAGCCGTCGCGGTGACAGGCCTGCGGCCCTCGAGCCTGAGCCCCCAGGGCGAGAAGCGCGTCGGCTCGGCCTCGATGCCTTCCGCGGCAAGGGCGGCGCGGGCCTCCTCGCGCGTGGACTTGAGAAGGTTGGCGCGAAGATCGGTCGGCGCCGGGGCGTCCATCGCCGCCATCTCGGCTTCGAGCGCCGCGCCGAAGCGCGCCTCGAGGCGCGGCAGAAGCCAGGACGGAACCCCGAAGCGCACCTCCGCCGGCATCGCAGCGTCGCGCCCGAGCTCTGCCAACGCGTGCAGCGCCCGCCGCTCTGCGTCGGCGAGCGGCGAGGGCCCGTGCTGCGCCCCGGAGAAGAGGCCGGCGATGGCGTCCGCGCCCGTGCCTTCGGCAACGAGCTGGGCGAGCATCAGGGTGCGCGACGTGATCGGTGCGCGGACGCGCTTGAGCGCCCAGGCGAGCCTCGCCTCGTTGCGCAGCATCGCCCAATGCCGGTCTGCGATCGCACGCCGATCGCCACCGCCGATGTAGCGGCGCGCCCGGAAATAGGAGTTGGCGACGGAATCGGCTGGCGCGCGCGGCGCCGCGGCCGTCGCCTCGAGCAGGTCGATCCCCGCCTGGACGCGGGCAGGCGGCGTCACGTCGCCTCCGGCCCGCCGCCAAGGACAAGGCTTGGGATGGCGGAGAGATCGTCCATCACCGTGGCGACCGAGGAGAGCGCGAACTCGGTCGGCTGGTTGATCCGGTTCACCCAGACGGTGCGGAACCCGTAGGCCCAGGCGGCCTGCGCGTCCCAGGCATTGGAGGAGACGAACATCATCTCCGAGGCGTGGCAGTGGAACGCATCCTCGGCCATGCGGTAGACGCGCGGGTCGGGCTTGAACACCCGCACGGCATCGACGGACAGCACCTCGTTCAGGAGATGGCCGAGCCGCGCGGACTTCACGGCGGCGTCGAGCATGGCGCGGCTGCCGTTCGAGAGGATCGCTGTGGCGATGTCGTTCTCGCGCAGGCGCTGCAGCATCTCCGGCACTTCGTCGAACGGCGGCAGCGCCCGATAGGCGTCCATCAGCGCCTCGACGAGCGCGCCATCCGCGCCGCCATCCCAGTTCAGCGCGGTGAGAAGCGCATCGCGCGTGATCGCCTCGAAGTCGCGCCAGTGCTCGGGGCCGGTCAGCGAGCACACCCAGGAATACTCGAGCTGCTTCTGCCGCCAGAGCGCGCTCGCCCTCTCCCAGCCCGCGCCGAGCTTCCGTGCGTGCCCCGCCATCGCGGCGTGGACGTCGAACAGCGTGCCGTAGGCGTCGAAGACGACGACGCGCGGCGGGGTGGTCACGGCATGCCGATCACTGTTCGAGCCGGTAGTTCGGTGCCTCGCGCGTAATGGCCACGTCATGCACGTGGCTCTCGCGCAGGCCCGCGCCGGTGATGCGGCGGAAGCGCGTGTTCGCCTGCATGTCCGGCACGGTCGCGGCCCCGACATAGCCCATGCCGGCGCGAAGCCCGCCGACGAGCTGATGCAGGACGGCGCCGACCGGTCCCTTGTAGGCAACGCGCCCCTCGATGCCCTCGGGAACCAGCTTGTCGGCCTCGCCGACGTCCTGCTGGAAGTAGCGGTCGGCGCTGCCCTTCCGCATCGCGCCGATCGAGCCCATGCCGCGATAGGATTTGAAGGAGCGGCCCTGGTAGAGGAACACCTCGCCCGGGCTCTCGTCGGTGCCGGCGAAGAGGCTGCCGATCATCACCGCATCGGCACCCGCAGCGATCGCCTTGGCCACGTCGCCCGAGGTGCGCACGCCGCCATCGGCGATCGCCGGCACGCCCCGCGCGCGGCATTCGGCGGCCGTCTCGAGCACCGCGGTGAACTGCGGCACGCCGACGCCGGCGACCACGCGCGTGGTGCAGATGCTGCCTGGCCCGATGCCGATCTTCACCGCATCCGCGCCCGCCTCGATCAGCGCCGCAGCCGCTTCGGGCGTGGCGACATTGCCCGCGATCACGTCGATCGAGTTCGAGAGCTGCTTGATGCGCTCGACCGCTTTCAGGACGCCCCCCGAATGCCCATGCGCGGTGTCGACCACGATCACGTCCGCCTCGGCGGCGACCAGGAGCTCGGCGCGGCGAAGCCCGTCCTCGCCCACGCCCGTGGCAGCGGCGACGCGAAGCCTGCCCATCTCGTCCTTACAGGCGGTGGGATAGGCCGTCGCCTTGTCCATGTCCTTGACGGTGATGAGGCCGACGCAGCGATAAGCGTCATCGACGACGAGAAGCTTCTCGATGCGGTGCTTGTGCAGAAG
Source organism: Elioraea rosea (assembly GCF_007644105.1). Classification (GTDB taxonomy): domain Bacteria; phylum Pseudomonadota; class Alphaproteobacteria; order Acetobacterales; family Acetobacteraceae; genus Elioraea_A; species Elioraea_A rosea. The sequence goes on from NZ_VFAC01000017.1 coordinate 14,544, forward strand.
CCGCCGCGCCTCCTCCGCCGCCACGTGCTCGCGCACCGTGACGAGGTTCTCGCGCGTCATCAGCTCGTAGACCTTCTGCGCAGGGTCCTGCGCGAAGCGGACGTCGCGGTTGGTCAGGATGCCGACGAGCCGGCCGGTGCCACGCTCGACCACGGGAATGCCGCTGATGCGGTGCGTCGCCATCAGGGCGTGCACGTCTGCCAGCGTCTGGTCGGGGTGGATGGTGACGGGGTTCACCACCATGCCGCTCTCGAACTTCTTGACGCGGCGGACCTGCGCGGCCTGCTCCTCAGGCTCGAGGTTCTTGTGGATCACCCCGATGCCGCCAGCCTGGGCCATGGCGATCGCCATCTGCGATTCCGTCACCGTGTCCATCGCGGCGGAAAGAAGTGGGATGGTAAGCCCGATGCGCCGCGTCAGCCGTGTGGCGACCGAAACCTGGCTCGGCAGGACCTGCGAGTAGGCCGGGACGAGCAGGATGTCGTCGAAGGCGAGCGCCTCCTCGATCCGGCCGCGGCCAGGGTCGGGCACCGGGCCGGGCGTGCGCGCGGTCGCGCCGGTGCCCGGCAGGGCCGGGGGCGTCGTGTCGGGTCCAGGAGAGTCGGGGGCCATGGTGGGAGCCTTTCGTCCGCAACCTTGGCGGCGTCTCGTAACCCGCGCGCGCCTCTGCCGCAAGCGCCGTGCCGCGTCGGTCACACCCACGTCATGCCGCGGCGGCGCGGGCCAGCCATGCGCCGCTTCAGCCCGGGGCCGGCCGGAACCCCTGCGCCACCACGTAGGTCTCGGCGCTGTCCTTGCGCGAGGCCGGCGGCTTGGCGTGCCGCACCTGGGCGAAGTGCTTCTTCAGCATCACGAGCATCTCCCGCTCGGTACCGCCCTGGAGCACCTTGCAGACGAAGGCGCCGCCCGGGGCGAGCGTGCTCAGCGCCACGTCGGCGGCGACCTCGGCGAGTGCCATGATGCGGAGATGGTCGGTCGCGGCATGGCCGACCGTGTTCGGCGCCATGTCCGAGAGAACCACATCGGCCTTGCCGCCGAGCGCGGCGATGGCGGCATCGGCCACCGCGGGGTCGGTCAGGTCGCCCTGCATCATGGTTGCGCCGGCAACAGGCTCGGCGGGCAGGATGTCGACGCCGACGACGCGGCCGCCCTCCCCCGTCCGGGCGACGGCCACCTGCGTCCAGCCACCCGGCGCCGCGCCGAGGTCGAGAACGCGCGCGCCCTTCTTCAGGAGGCCGAACCGGTCATCGAGTTCGACGAGCTTGAAGGCGGCGCGCGAGCGATACCCTTGGGCCTTGGCCGCCGCGACGTAGGGGTCGTTCAGCTGCCGCTGCAGCCAGCGCGTGCTCGAAGGGTCCCGCTTGCGCGCGGAACGGACGGTGACGCTGAGCTGCCGCCCGCCACCGGGCGGGCCCCCTTGCTTGCGCGCCATCGCTCAGGCGTTCGGGCGGAGCGCGAAGCCGCGCTGGCCGTAGGCCCGGGCGAAACTGGGCCTGCGCCGCGCCTCCCCCCTGTCAGACCGCATGAGCCGGAGCAGGATGCCCTCGCGCAGGCCCCTGTCGGCCACCACGATGGAGTCCACCGGCCAGAGACGCCGGATCGCCGAGAAGACAGCGCAGCCGGGCAGAACGAAGTCGACGCGCTGGGGGCCGATGCACGGGTGCTGGACGAGCCCCTCGCGGCCCATCGCCCGGATGCGCCCGAGCGCCATGTCGGCCCGCTCGCCGGCGAGAATCTGCCCGTCGATCATCGCGCGGCTGTAGCGCTCGAGGCCGAGCGAGACGCCCGCGAGGGTCGTTACCGTCCCGGAGGTGCCGACGAGCCGCACCGCGCCGCGGGCCACCTCGGCAGAGATGCAGTGCACGGCATCGAACGGAAGCAGGGCCGCCATCGCCTCCATGGTCATCGCCTGGAAGCCTTCGGCGGTGAAGGCCGCAGGCCCCCAGCGTTCCGACAGGGTGACGACGCCGAGCGGGATGGAGGCATAGCCGATGAGGGCGATGTCGCCTTCGGGGCTGATGCGAAGCCAGGCAAGCTCGGTCGACCCGCCTCCGATGTCGAAGAGCAGGGCCCGCTGCTCCGGCCCCGCGATAAGCGCGGCACAGCTCTCGACGGCAAGCTCGGCCTCCTCGCGCGGGCCGATCACCTCGAAGGCAAGCCCCGTCGCCTCCTGCACGCGGGCGAGGAAGCCCGGGCCGTTCACCGCACGCCGGCACGCCTCGGTGGCGACCGCCCGGAGGCGGCGCACCGGCCGGCGCTCGAGCTTGTCGGCGCAGATGGAAAGGGCGGCGACCGCCCTGTCCATCGCCTCGGCCGAGAGGGCACCGGTGGTCGCGAGCCCCTCGCCGAGCCTGACGATGCGCGAGAAGCTGTCGAGCACCCGGAACCCGTGCGGGGTGGGCGCTGCGACAAGAAGGCGGCAATTGTTGGTGCCGAGATCGAGCGCCCCGTAAAGCGGGGGGCCATGATGGTCCGCGAGCAGCGCGCTATGGGGCGCATGGGGCGGCATGGGGCGGTCAGGCACCTTCTGTGACCGGCCCATGATCAGGCCGTTGCGCACTGCTCTGCAAGGCCTGTCGGTGACCGAGGCGGCTGGGGCGCCGACCCGGCGGTTGCCCCCCGCCCCCGCCCTGTGCTATCGGCCGCGCCTCCGGCAGGTGGTTCGCGAGGGCCACGCGCGGGATTGGGGGATAGTTTAGCGGTAGAACTCCCGGCTCTGAACCGGGCAGCCTTGGTTCGAATCCAGGTCCCCCAGCCACCGCCAGTGCCGGACATAGCCGGGAACACGCGCCGCCAAGTGCCATTTCCGGCCCAGATCTGCCATGCTCGTTCCCGTGTCGTGCCGGCAGATCGGGGGGCGTGATGGTGGAGGGTGGCAGCATGGAAACGCCATCCGGCGCGCGCAGCGTGCGGGACCGTGCACGGTCGGAGCTGCGAAGCTACCTCCTCCTGTCGGCCTACCTGTTCATCTGCTTCGTCTCGATTCTCGGCTATCGCGCCGCCGTGCTCGCCGAGCACGGCCTGCATTTCGCCCCGCTCGGCATCGCCGCGGTCAAGGCGCTCGTGCTCGCCAAGTTCATCCTGCTCGGCCACATGCTTCGCCTCGGTGCGACCCCGCGAACGTGGCCGCTCGCGATCATCGTGCTCTACCGCTCGGGCCTGTTCCTGCTGCTTCTGCTCGCCCTCAGCGTCGTCGAGGAGGTGATCCGCGGCGCCTTGGACGGCCTCGGCCCGGCCATGGCGCTGCGCGAGGCCACCACCAACCGGGGGTGGGAACTCGCCGCGACCGTCATTCTTCTCTGGCTGATCCTGCTTCCCTATTTCGGCATCAGCGGGATCCGCGAACGCCTCGGCGAGCCAGGCTGGCGGCGACTCGTCGCCGCCGACCATCCGGGCCCGCCCGCCTGAGCCGCCTCAGGGGGTGATCGCGACCTTGAACACCCCGTCGCGCTGGTTGGCGAAGAGCTCGTAAGCCTCCTCGATTTGGTCGAGCCCGTACCGATGGGTGACCATCGCGCCGAGATCGACGCGGCCCGAGGCGATCACGGACATCAGCCGCCGCATCCTCTCCTTGCCGCCCGGGCAGAGGCTGGTCACGATCCGGTGGTCGCCGAGGCCGGCGGCGAAGGCATCGAGCGGGATGCGCAGGTCCGACGAGTAGACGCCGAGGCTCGACAGCGTGCCGCCGGGGCGAAGGACGCGAAGGCAGGCCTCGAAGGTCGCCTGGGTGCCGAGCGCCTCGATCGCGACATCGACGCCGCGCCCGTCCGTCAGCTCCATGATCGCCTTCACTGGGTCGGCCTTCGAGAAATCGACCACCTGGTCGGCCCCGAGCTTCCGGGCCATGGCCAGCCGCTCGGGAAGGCGGTCCACCGCGATGATGGTCGTCGCGCCGAGCAGCTTGGCTCCTGCCGTTGCGCAGAGGCCGATGGGGCCTTGGGCGAACACCGCAACCGTATCGCCGATGCCGATGCCGCCGCTCTCGGCGCCGGCGAAGCCGGTCGACATGATGTCGGGGCACATCAGAACCTGCTCGTCGGTGAGCTGGTCGGGAACCGGGGCGAGGTTGCCCGCGGCATCGGGCACCAGCACGTACTCGGCCTGGCAACCATCGATCGTGTTGCCGAAGCGCCACCCGCCCATCGGCTTCCAGCCATGCCGCGTGCCCGCGCCATCCTGGGCGCAGCGGCCGCACTGGCAGGCATTCGAGGTGAAGCCCGGCGTGATCGCGCCGGCGATCACGCGCTCGCCCTCGCGGTAGCCCTTCACGGCCGAGCCGAGCTTCTCGATCACGCCGACCGGCTCGTGGCCGATCGTCAGCCCCTTCTCCACCGGATACTCGCCCTTGAGGATGTGCACATCGGTGCCGCAGATCGTGGTCGTCGTGATGCGGATCAGCGCATCGAGCGGGCCGACATCGGGAATCGGTTTCTCATCGAGAACGATACGGCCCTTCTCGGCGAAGATCGCGGCCTTCATCTTCGGCATGGGTGTCTCCTCCCGGCTTTGCAGCGTGAGGCCGGTATCGCATGCCAGCCGACAGGGTTTCTTGATCGAGGGCAAATCGACCGCCCAGGCAACGATCACCCGTCGCGCGGAAGCCCGCCCGATGCACGCGCCCTGCCGCACACCGCCGCGGCGAGATCGCGGACCCTTGCCTTCTCCTCCTCGAGCCGCATCGCCGCCTCGGCATGCGCCAGCGCATGTGCCGAGGAGCGTGCCGCCGCCTCGGCGAAGCCCTCGCACCGCGTCGCGGCGAGCGCGCCGAGCCCCTTCTGAAGCCTGACCTGCACCTCGACATGCGTTGCGCCGTCGCGCGCGATGGGCGCGAAAACGTCGTCGAACAGGTCCTCGAGCCTCAACGTGGCGAGCCGGACACGCGGGCATCGCGGCGCCTCGTCGCGCCGTTCGGCGCGGCCCTCGCCCCAGCCGGAGAGAAGCCGCACGCCGCGGCCGATCACGTCGATCGCCGTGCCGGGATCGTTCACGGCGGGCGACAGCGCCCGCGAGGCGATCTCGGCGAGGACGCAGAGGCCGAAGCGGGGGTCCTGCTCGAAGGTACGATTGGGGCCTATGGCGAAGGCGGCGCGCACCGTCTCCTCGAGCGCCTGCGCATCCGCACCCTGCACCGCGGCGAGCGGCTTCAGCGCATCGACGAACTTTCCCGGCGCGGCCAGAACATAGATCGTCGCGTCATGCTCCTTCGCGCAGGCCTCCAGCGCCCCCATGTCGATGTGCTGCACGTACCCGATCGGCCCGTGCAACCGCTCGGCATCGTCAGGGACCGCCTCGAGCGGTGCCGCGCCGAGATTGGGGTGTTCCAGCCACCTGTCGAGCGCCTCCCGGGTCGTCGTCTCGACGAGGCCGATCGTTTCGACGACTCGCCCGAAGCCCGCGAGATAGTCCACCCAGCGCAGCAGCGTCACCGCGACGAGAAGGATCAGCAGGATGGTGAAGACGAGCAGGATCGCCCGCCCCTGCGACCCGTAGAGCCCCGTGCCGAGCGCGATGATGCCGACGAGGCTGTAGAGGAACGCGCCGACGAAGGTGCCGACGACGTTCTTGCTCGTCGTGTCGTCCATCAACAGCTTCGTCGCGCGCGGCGTGACGGAATTCGTCGCCGCGCCGTAGGCCGAGACGATCGTCGACAGCGAGAACACCGCGACAGCGAGCATGCTGTTCGCGAGCAGGTTCAGGATGTCGTCGATGACGCTCGCGCCGATCTTCGTCGTCATGCTGTCGGGCACGAAGGGGGCCAGCACGATGCCCGAGACCGCGGCCACGATGCCGGCCAGGCTGAACAGCGCCGCGCGGAACCAGAACTGCCGCGATACGACGATCGCGAGCCACTGCCAGCGCGCGAGCATCACCCCGGCTCAGGCAGCGGCGCGCTCGCCCGCGCGCGCCTCCATGGCGCGACGATAGCGGGTCGCCTCGTCGTCCTTGGCGCGCACGTCCGCCCAGCCGACGACCGCGCCCGCGGCGACCGGCCGCGTCAGCGCCACGCCATGCGCGAGCCCGATCGGCAGACCACCCAGGGACAGTGATCGCGCGGCCGGAACGACCTTGCCCCAGACCGTCGAGCCGCCCTCGCCATCCAGCATCTCGCCAGGAAAAAGGTTGCGCTTGGCGACCGCGACGACATCGGCACGCCAGGCCTCCGGCGCTCCGGTCGCCTCGCCGCGCAGGGCAGCGGAGGCGACGGAGATGCCGAGCTCGAGCCCGATGAAGTGATAGGGCCGGTAGAGAGCGCCATAGCGACCGGAGGGGTCGGTGTGCACGCCGTATTCGGAGAAGCAGCGGCGCACATATTCCGTCTCGCCTTCGAACACGGCATAAACACCCCAGCGCAGGTCGCGGAACACCCCGTGCCCATCCCGTTCCAGGGACGAGACGACCTCGACCATCCCCTTTGCCGCGAGCACGCCGCCCTCCGACGCGGGGCGCAGGATGAGCGGCAGGTCATCGACGCCGCAGGGCGGGAAAAGCAAGCCATCCTCCGGCGCATCGAGGCCGGTGGCGTTGGCGATCGCCGCCATCTCGATGCCGCTCTTCGTACCGTCGAGGAAGGAATTGAACATCTGCGGGTTCATCCCGCCCGCCGCGGCCGCCTCCGGGCTGAGCCCGTAATGGCCCCACACCGTCTCCGGCGTCGAGGCATGGTAGATGGGAAGGTACTTCGTCCCCTTTCCGGCAGCGACGACAGGGAACCCCGACGCGCGCAGCGTGTCGACGAGCTCGCACACCAGCGCCGGCTGGTCGCCATAGGCGAGGCTGTAGACGACGCCTGCCTTCGCCGCCTCGGCGGCGAGCGCGGGGCCGGCCAGCACGTCCGCCTCGACATTGACCATCACGACATGCTTGCCCGCAATGATCGCCGCGCGGGCGTGGGCTATGCCGGCAGACGGATGGCCCGTCGCCTCGATCACCACCTCGAGGCGCGGATCGGCGAGCATGGCCATCGCATCCTCGGTGAGCCAGGTGGTGCGCCCCGACAGCGCGGCATCGAGCGAGGGCGCGTCGGCGCGGCCCTTTTCCCAGCCGATGCGCGCGAGGTTGGCCCGCGCGAGGTCAGGCGCGAGGTCGGCGATCGCGGCGACGTGAAGGCCCGGGCTGCGCGGCACCTGGGCGAGGAACATCGAGGCGAACTTGCCGCACCCGATGAGCCCGATGCGCACCGGCTTGCCCGACGCCTCGCGGGCGCGCAGCTTGGCGTGAAGGTTCATCGCAATCCTCCCTTGGCGGTGCTCGGCCCCCCACCCTATCGTGGTGGCCCGCCCGACGACAGGTCACCCGCCCAGCTCACCCCCCCAGGTCGCCAGCCAGTCAGCCAACAGAGCCGAGGACAGAGACGCATGAAGACGCGCGCCGCCGTCGCCTGGGAGGCAGGCAAGCCTCTCACCATCGAAACGATCGAGATCGGCGGCCCGAAGGAGGGCGAGGTTCTCGTCGAGGTGATGGCGACGGGGGTGTGCCACACCGACGCCTACACGCTCTCCGGCGCCGACCCCGAGGGGCTGTTCCCCGCCATCCTCGGCCACGAGGGCGCGGGCATCGTGCGCGAGGTCGGGCCCGGCGTGACGACGCTCAAGCCCGGCGATCACGTCATCCCGCTCTACACGCCCGAGTGCCGGCAGTGCAAAACCTGCCTCTCCCGTCGCTCGAATCTCTGCACGGCGATCCGCGCCACCCAGGGCAAGGGGCTGATGCCCGACGGCTCCTCGCGCTTCCGCTGCGAGGGCAACGCGGTGTTCCACTACATGGGCTGCTCGACCTTCGCGAACTTCACCGTGCTGCCCGAGATCGCGCTCGCCAAGGTCCGCGAGGACGCGCCCTTCGACAAGATCTGCTACATCGGCTGCGGCGTGACGACCGGGATCGGCGCGGTGCTGTGGACGGCCAAGGTGTGGCCCGGCGCCAATGTCGCGGTGTTCGGCCTGGGCGGCATCGGGCTCAACGTGATCCAGGGTGCGCGCATGGTCGGCGCCGACAGGATCATCGGCATCGACCTCAACCCCGCACGCCGCGAGCAGGCCGAGCGCTTCGGCATGACCCACTTCATCAACCCCGACGAGGTGGGCCGCGACAAGGTGGTCCAGGCGGTGATCGACCTCACCGGCGGCGGGGCGGATTTTTCCTTCGAATGCATCGGCAACACCACGACGATGCGCCAGGCGCTCGAGTGCTGCCATCGCGGCTGGGGCGAGAGCATCATCATCGGCGTTGCCGGCGCAGGACAGGAGATCTCGACACGGCCATTCCAGCTCGTCACCGGAAGGGTGTGGAAGGGCACGGCCTTCGGCGGCGCGCGCGGGCGGACCGACGTGCCGAAGATCGTCGACTGGTACATGGACGGGAAGATCGAGATCGACAGCCTGATCACCCACACCATGCCGCTCGAGGAGATCAACACCGCCTTCGATCTGATGCACGAAGGCAGGTCGATCCGTTCGGTGGTGGTGTACTGAGGCTCCTCAGGGGCAGGGCTGGGGCTCGAGGCGTCCTCGCGTCGGTTTCCCCTCGGGCACGTAACGGTAGAGGGGCGTTCCGGGATAGGCCGCACAGAGCGCGCCGTCACGCGCGCGGCCGAGGTCGCGCGCGATCTGCACGGGCTTCTCCAGGTCGATCCCGTTCCGCGGGTAGTCGAGCGAGTTGGCTTCCAGCGGGCGGATCTGCCATCGGCTGACATGCACGGGGTGGGTGGGCACGAGCACGATGCCCCTCTCGAGCGCCCGGGCCAGAACCAGGGGATCGCTCCGCGCCTCGACGAGTGCATGCGCGAAGGCGGAATGGCCCGCGATGAAGCCGAGATTGGCCGCCGTCTGCACGATCGCGGCAGCGGCGATCGCCGCGACCGGGACGGCTGGAGGCGAGCGCACACAGGCAGCGGCTGTCATCGCGATCAACGGGAAGGCCGCGTACCAGTAGCGTGGCCCGAACTGGAAGCCGCCGTAGTCGGGGTAGAATACAAAGAATACAACGAGAGCCGGGAACAGGAGGTCATCGAGGCGCAACGCGTGTGCCCGGATCGCACCGCTCAATCCGAGGACCCAGAGCCCGATGAGGGTAAGCCCTGCGAAGGCCACCAAGGCGAGCAACCACCGCGCGGTGTACTGCAGTGCGCGGGCCCGATAGTGGGCGCCGTCCACGCCCGTTCCCCAGAGACCGATCCGCAGATCGGGGAACCCCCAGGCCAGCACCGTCTGCAGCGGGTCGCCGGTGATCGCGGCATTGTAGGCGAGGAAGGCCAGGCCGATCGGCAGGCCGCCCGCCGCGGAAAGCAGCGCCTCGGGAATGAACGCCACGCGGCGTCGCCACAGCCCGTCGGCGACATGGGCCAGGGCGGCAATCGCGAACACTTCGTAGCGCGTGACGAGCAGGACCGAGAACAGCACCCCGATCATGACGTGCTTCCACCACGCATCGCGCCGCTCGGCCCACAGCCGCGCAGCGACGATGGCGACGACACCGAACGCCGAGAGCTGGTGCGTGAAGAGGCTGGCGGCGTTGAACACCGCGAATGGGCTGAGCGCCACCATGGCCGCGAGGGGCAGAACCACTGCCCAGGCTGCACCCCTCAACCGCAGTGCAGCGACGAGCGCCGCGGTCGTTGCCGCGCCCAGAAGCGGATTGACGAAGCTACGCGGCAAGGCGACGAGGTCGGCCGCCACAAGCATGGCGGGAAAGCCTGGGGGGTACTGGCTGACCCACTTCCCCGCCTCCCGGACGATGTAGAAGAAGTCGAACACCTCGGCCAGGTTGGGCACATCGTTCCAGAGCCGCCCCGCTGCAAGCGTGTCGGCCAAGAACATGTAGCCGTACTCGTCGGCGCTGTTGGGATATCCCCGCAGTATTGCCAGCGCAACGATGGCGGCCAGGATGCCCGCCGGCAGGGGCAGCAGCAGTGTGAGCCATCGCGCCGTCCGCTCCTGGAGCTCCGGCCGCGTGTCGCCGCGTGCGGCGCGCAGGGCAAGCAGCGCGATCCCCAGCCCGAGCGCAAGAGTGATCGCGGAGAACACCACAACCGGCGGGCGAAGCAGCGGCAGCGCGCCGGCCGCGAAACCGAGACAGGCGGCGATGACGGCGGGAACGATGGCGAGCGGGCGGGCGCGCCCCGCCTCGACCGAAATGGCAACCATCTGAAAAGGCCCCCGCATCGTGAACGATGCATTAAGGCGGGAGCCTAGCAGCGCGGCCGCCGCGCGTGCCAGCGCCATGTCTCAGCTAGGGAGGGGGCAATCGACCATCGGGTCCAGTTGCGAAGTATCGGCGCTTCTGCCATTCGAATGCGGGCGGCGGCGCGGGTCCTGCGTTGCCGCGTCGGGTACAGGGAAGGACCTGGGTCGCGACACGGACCGGGTTGTGAAAGGGAGACCGCGCGTGGACTACGCGCTGCAGCAGCTCGTGAACGGGCTGACACTCGGCATGATCTACGGTCTGATCGCGCTGGGCTACACGATGGTCTACGGCATCATCGGCATGATCAACTTCGCCCATGGCGACGTGTTCATGATCGGCGCCTTCATCTCGTTGATTTCCTTCATTCTTCTCGGAATGGGCGGGATCACGGCGGTGCCGATCGCACTCGTCCTCGTGCTGGCCATAGCGATGTGCTTCACAGCGCTCTACGGGTTCGCGGTCGAGCGCGTGGCCTACCGGCCGCTCCGCGGCTCCTTCCGGCTCGCGCCGCTGATCTCGGCGATCGGGATGAGCATCTTCCTGCAGAACTTCGTCCAGGTGGCGCAGGGCGCGCGCGTCAAGCCGCTCGAGCCCGTGGTCACCGGCGGCATTGTTCTGATGGAGGGCGGGACCTTCACCGTCACCATCTCGGCGATGCAGATCATCATCATCCTGACGACGCTCGTGGTGCTGACGATCTTCACCCTGATCGTCGCGCGCACGCCGCTCGGACGCGCGATGCGCGCCTGCGAGCAGGACCAGCGCATGGCGAAGCTTCTGGGCATCGACGTCGATCGCACGATCAGCCTCACCTTCGTCATCGGTGCGGCGCTCGCCGCCGTGGCGGGCATGATGTACCTGCTCTACTACGGGGTGATCGACTTCTTCATCGGCTTCGTCGCCGGGGTGAAGGCCTTCACCGCGGCCGTGCTCGGTGGCATCGGCAGCCTTCCCGGAGCGGTGCTCGGCGGGCTGCTGATCGGGCTGATCGAGACGTTCTGGTCTGCGTATTTCTCGGTCCAGTACAAGGATGTCGCGGCCTTCTCGATCCTCGCGCTCACACTGCTGTTCATGCCTTCGGGGCTGCTCGGCCGCCACGACGTCGAGAAGGTCTGAGGCCGTGGCGCAGGCCGGCTTCCCTGCCATCGTGAAGGATGCCGGGCTCGCGGCCCTTGTCGCGCTCGGCGTGGGCGCGCCGCTGCTTGGGTTGCAGACCGTGCCGGGCGAGCGCGGGCTCGATCTCGTTACGAGGCCAGGGCTTCTTCTCGCCACGGTCTGCGCGGTCTTTGTCGGGCGGCTCCTGCTCGGGCTTTTCCTCGCCAACCGGCGCAGCGCAGCACGCAGCGCCGCACGCCGCGCGGCCGACGCGCCGCCGCGCATCGGGCTCACGCCGATGCAGCGCGTCGGCAAGATGGTCGCCCCTGCCTTCCTTGCCCTCGCCGTGCTCATGCCGGTGCTGCCGGGCATTGGACGTTACGAGATCGACCTCGGCACGCTCGTGCTGACCTATGTGATGCTCGGTTGGGGGCTGAACATCGTCGTCGGCCTCGCGGGGCTGCTCGATCTCGGCTACGTCGCGTTCTACGCCGTGGGCGCCTACGGCTACGCGCTTCTGGCCAAGTTCTTCGACCTCTCCTTCTGGGCAGCACTTCCGCTGACGGGGCTGCTCGCCGCGGCCTGGGGCATCATCCTCGGCTTCCCCGTGCTGCGATTGCGGGGCGACTATCTCGCCATCGTCACGCTCGCCTTCGGCGAGATCATCCGCGTCGTCCTGCTGAACTGGACGAGCCTGACCGGCGGGCCGAACGGGATGAGCGGCATTCCGCGCCCGACCTTCTTCGGCCTGCCCTTCTCGATGTCGGGGGGTGAGGGAACCTTCGCGGGCTTCTTCGGGCTCGAGCCGTCGCCGATCCACCGGGTGATGTTTCTCTACTACATCATCCTCGCGCTCGCCCTGATCACCAACTTCGTCACCATCCGGCTGCGCCGCCATCCCGTCGGCCGCGCGTGGGAGGCGCTACGGGAGGATGAGATCGCCTCGCGCGCGCTCGGCCTCTCGGTGGTCGCTGTGAAGCTCACCGCCTTCGCCACGGGCGCGATGTTCGGCGGCTTCGCCGGCGCCTTCTTCGCCACCCGCCAGGGCTTCATCAGCCCGGAGAGCTTCACCTTCATCGAGAGCGCGCTGATCCTTGCCATCGTCGTGCTCGGCGGCATGGGAAGCCAGCTCGGCGTCGCCATCGCCGCGACCCTGATGATCGGCGGGTTCGAGGTGTTCCGCGGGCTCGACGAGTACCGCATGCTCGTGTTCGGCCTCGCGATGGTTGCGATCATGGTCTGGCGGCCGCGCGGGCTCATCTCCTCGCGCGAGCCGTCCGTGAGCCTCGGCGCGCGCCGCAATGTCGGCGCCGAGCATGTCGCGGAGGGCAAGGGATGAGCGCGCCCATCCTCGCCGTCGAGGGGCTGACGATGCGCTTCGGCGGACTGCTTGCCGTCGACCAGCTCTCCCTCTCCGCGGCGCGCGGCGAGATCACCGCGATCATCGGACCGAACGGCGCAGGCAAGACCACGGTGTTCAACTGCCTGACCGGCTTTTACCGGCCGACGGGCGGCAGCATCACCGTCACCCACGAGAACGGCGAGACCTTCCGGCTCGAGCGGCTGCCGCAGCACCACATCGTGCGGGACGCGCGCATCGCGCGGACTTTCCAGAACATCCGCCTGTTCGGCGGCATGACGGTACTCGAGAACCTGATGGTCGCGCAGCACAACAGGCTGATGCGCGAAGGTGCCAGGCTGCCGCTCGCGCTCGTCGGCTTCGGACCGTACATGCGCCGCGAGGCCGCGGCGGTCGACCGCGCGCGCTTCTGGCTCGAGCGCACCGGGCTGATCGAGCGCGCAGACGATGCCGCCGCCTCGCTTCCCTACGGCGCGCAGAGGCGGCTCGAGATCGCGCGCGCGATGTGCACCGAGCCGCAGCTTCTCTGCCTCGACGAGCCCGCGGCGGGGCTGAACCCGCGCGAGAGCGACGCGCTGAACGAGCTCATCCTGTTCATCCGCGACACCGGGGCGGACGGGCGCGGCTGCTCGGTGCTTCTAATCGAGCACGACATGTCGGTGGTGATGACGATCAGCGACCACATCGTCGTGCTCGACTACGGGCGGAAGATCGCCGATGGCGCACCGGCCGCGATCCGCGAGGACCCGAAGGTGATCGCCGCCTATCTCGGCGTGGACGAGGAGGAGGCGCTGGCGGTCGACGCCGCGCTGCAGAAGCAGTGACGGCCGCCGCCGAGCCGATGCTGTCGCTCTCGGGCGTGACGACGGCCTATGGCTCGATCGTCGCGCTGCGCGACGTCGCCATCGAGGTGAACCGCGGCGAGATCGTCACGCTGATCGGCGCGAACGGGGCGGGCAAGTCCACCCTGATGATGACGATCTGCGGCAGCCCCGCACCGCGCGAGGGAGCCGTCATCTATGACGGAGCCGACATCGCGGGCATGCCGACGCACCTGATCATGCGCCGCGGCATCGCCCAGTCGCCCGAGGGGCGGCGCATCTTCCCGCGCATGACCGTGCTCGAGAACCTGCGCATGGGCTCGGAGGTGATCGGCGGTCAGCATTTCGAGGAAGACCTCGAGAAGGTCTGCACGCTGTTCCCGCGCCTGAAGGAGCGGCTGGCGCAGCGCGGCGGCACGCTCTCTGGCGGCGAGCAGCAGATGCTCGCCATCGCCCGGGCGCTGATGAGCCGGCCGAGGCTCCTTCTGCTCGACGAGCCCTCGCTTGGCCTCGCGCCGATGGTGGTGCGGCAGATCTTTTCCGCGATCCGCGACCTCAACCGAACCACGGGGCTGACCGTCCTGCTCGTCGAGCAGAACGCCTATCATGCGCTCCGGCTCGCCCATCGCGGCTACGTTCTCGTCAATGGGCGCATCACGATGAGCGGCACGGGCGCCGATCTCCTTGCCCGGCCCGAGGTTCGGGCAGCCTATCTCGAGGGCGGGCGCCACTGAGGCGAACCGGCAAAAGCCCGGCTTGCCTCTTCCCCGCCCCCCCGTTCTTTCTCTAGGCTTCACCCCAGGCCGCGGTTCACGCGGCCATCATCACGGAGGGAGACGACAATGTTCCGCAGAACGCTCGTCGCGGCCGCGGCCGCAGGCGCGCTGATCGCCGGCACCGGCGCCGCAGAGGCGCAGATCCGGATCGCGACGGCAGGGCCGATGACCGGCCAGTACGCCGCCTTCGGGGCCCAGATGCGCGCCGGCGCCGAGCAGGCGATCGCCGACATCAACGCCGCCGGCGGCGTGCTCGGCCAGCAGCTCGCGCTCGAGATCGGCGACGATGCCTGCGACCCGCGCCAGGCCGTGTCGGTCGCCAACAACCTCGCCAGCCGCCGCGTCCAGTTCGTCGCGGGCCATTTCTGCTCGGGAAGCTCGATCCCGGCCAGCAAGGTATACGCCGAGGAGGGAATCCTCCAGATCAGCCCCGCGAGCACCAACCCGCGGTTCACCGACGAGGGTGGCTGGAACACGTTCCGCGTCTGCGGCCGTGACGACCAGCAGGGCCTGATCGCGGGCAACTTCATCGCCCGCACCTTCCCTGGCCAGCGCGTGGCCATCCTTCACGACAACTCGGCCTACGGCAAAGGCCTGGCCGACGAAGTGAAGAAGAACATGAACGCCGCCGGCCTGCAGGAGACGATCTACCAGGCCTACGTGGCGGGCGAGCGTGACTACTCCGCCCTCGTCAGCCGACTGCAGCAGGCCAACATCCAGGTCGTCTACTTCGGCGGCTATCACACCGAGTCCGGCCTGATCGTGCGCCAGATGCGCGAGCGCGGCCTCAACGCGGTGGCGATCGGCGCCGACGCGCTGGTGACCAACGAGTACTGGCAGATCACCGGGCCGGCCGGCGAAGGCACGCTGATGACCTTCTCCTCCGACCCGCGCCGGCGTCCGACCGCTGCCGAGGTGGTGGCGAAGTTCCGCGCCAAGAACGTCGATCCCGAGGGCTACGTCCTCTACACCTACGCCGCGATCCAGGTGTGGGCAGAGGCCGCGAAGAAGGCGGGCACCACCAACCCGCAGCGCGTCGCGCAGGAGATGAAGGCCTCTGGCCCGTGGCAGACGGTGCTCGGCCCGATCAGCTTCGACGCCAAGGGCGACGTGACGGTGCCCGACTACGTGTTCTACGTCTGGCGCAACGGCGCCTACAGCGAGATGTGAGCAAGGCGGGGCCGGCCCGGCCGGCCCTCGCAGACCGGGCCGTTCCCCTCGCGGGGAACGGCCCTTTTTTTGGCGGCGCGTCAGCCCACCGCTGCGGGATGGGCGCCGATCGTCTGCAACACCTCGAAGCCCTCGAACTGCGGCCCGCCGCGGGTCATCGGCTTCGACTGCCCGGCTCCGGCATGGGCGCGGCGGAACTGCTCGGACCGCGTCCACCCCTCGAAATGCGCCTTCGACGCCCAGAGCGTCCAGGAGCTGTAGAGGACGTAGTCCTCCACCGCCGGGCCTTTCAGGAGGTGGAAGGCCACGAACCCGTCGAGCTCGTGCAGGTGGCTCTCGCGGCCGAGCCAGGCGGCCTCGAAGGCCGCCGCCTCCTCCGGGATGACGCGGAACCGGTTCGACGCGACGAACACCGCTCAGGCCTCGCGCGACATGTTGAGCGGAAGGGAAAGCCCGCGCCGCTCGACCTTCAGCCCGCGCCGGTACGCGGCCGAGACGTAGTACTGGCCCACCGGCCAGTAGGGCAGGTCCTGGAAGAACGCCTCCTGGATGCGGCGGCCGACGGCCTGGCGGGCGCCGAGGTCGGGCGCCTCGAACCACTCGTCGCGCAGCGTCTCGAGCCGCTCGCTCGTCGGCCAACCGAACCACGCATTCTGGCCGTTGGCGCGAAGCAGCGGGTGGCCACCGGGGTTCGAGAGGTCGTCGCCGCCGAACAGGACGATCACCGCGTTCCAGCCGCCCTGGTCCGGTGGGTTCTTGTTGCCACGCCGCTGCAGCATCGAGCTCCAGTCCGACGTCGCGGCCTCCGCGTCGAGGCCGATCTTCCGGAACATGTCGATGGCGACGAGGGTGAGGGTGGAGTTCACCACCTGGTCTGCCGGGTTCAGCACGACGACCTTCGCGCCGGCCTTGCCGGTCGCGGCGAGGGCGCGCTTCGCCGCCTCGAGGTCACGCGGCGTGGTGATGGCCGAAAGTCCCGCATCGGAGGCGAGCGGCGTGCCGTGCGGGAAGCAGCCGATGCCGTCGCGCCAGCGCTCGCGGTCGTCGCCGAGGATCGACTGCATGAAGTCCGACTGGGTGAGCGCGGGCAGCACCGCGCGGCGCACCGCTGGGTCGTCGAAGGGCGGGTGGAGGTGGTTCGGCCGCAGCATGGCGATCGTGCCGCTGTCCTCGATTCGGTCGACCACCACGTTGCGCTGGCGCGCGAGAAGCGGCTGCAGGTCGGGCGCGACGCGCTCGTAGAAGTCCATCTCGCCCGCCTGAACGGCGGCGGCTGCCGTCGAGGGGTCGGGGATGATGTGCCACTCGACGCGCTCGAACTGTGCGAGCTTCGGCCCCGCCGTGACGCTGACCGGCCCGACAGGCGTCGGCGAGTACCGGTCGAACTTCTGGTAGACGACGAGCGCACCCGATCGCCGCTCGGAGGCGACGAACCGGTACGGCCCCGAGCCGACGATCTCGGTGATCGGCGTCGTCGCCGGCGTGTTGGCGAAGCGCTCGGGCATCACGAAGCAGGGGTAGGAGGAGTGCTTGGCGAGCGACTCGATGAGCAGGGCGTAGGGCCGCTTCAGCCTGATCTCGAAGCGCCGGTCATCGAGCACGCGGATCTCGTCGAGCCGGGACGCGAGCGTCTGGCCGAGCGTGTCGCGCGGCATCCAACGCTTGATTGAGGCGACGGCGTCCTTCGCCAGCACCTTCTCGCCGTCGTGGAACAGCGGCCCGTCGCGCAGCGTGATCGTCCACCGCAGGCCGTCGTCGCTGACCGTGTGGCCCTCGGCAAGCTGCGGGTAGGGCCGCGCCTCGACGTCGATGCCGTAGAGCGTGTCCCACACCAGGTGGCCATGGTTGCGCACGGCGTAGGAGGTCGTCGCCAGCGGGTCGATCGTCGAGACGTCCGCCTGGGGGATCATCTTGAGAGTCGTCGCCCGCGCGCCCTGGGCGAGCGCCGGGCGGGCGAGCGCTGCGGAGGCAAGGGCGGGAACGGTGCCGAGCAGGGTTCTGCGCTTCATCAGGGGGCTCCTCGCTGAGGGGAACACGATGGCCGCACGATCACCCGTCGGCGGCAAATGAACAATCCTCATCGGAGCGATAGGCGGGGGCGATCGCAAGGCCTGCGCGATGGCCCCCGCCACTCGACACGCGGTGGTGGAGGGCTATCGTGGCGCCTGGACAGTCGCCCCACAGGGCCGGAGACGGGACGGGTTGGACGAGCGCGACATCCGAGGCGGCCTCGCCCGTGACGCGATCAGGGCGCGGTGCTGGCGCCTCTGCCGGCGGCGGGCCGGCGATGGCTGACGCACGATCACGCGCCCGCCCGGTCAGCGACGCGGACGAGCGGGCGGAAGGGACGCTCGCACGCCTGCGCGAGGCGGATGCTCCCGCACCCGATGCCGCTGCCCCGGCCAGGCCGAGCGTCGCGCAGCGCCAGCGCAGGCGGATCGCGCTCCTGGTCCTCGGCCCGCTCGTGCTCGCCGTGGTGGGGCTGCATCTCTACCTCTCCGGCGGCCGCTTCGTGACGACGGACAATGCCTATGTGCGGGCCGAGCGCATCGACATCGCCACCGACGTGCCGGGCTTCGTCGCCCAGCTCGCCGTGCGCGAGAACGAGGCGGTCGCGGAAGGCCAGCTCCTGTTCCGCCTCGACGACGAGCCCTACCGCATCGCTCTCGCCGGCGCGCTCGCCCGGCTCGATGGGGTGCGCAACGAGATCACCACGCTCCAGGCGACCTATCGCGGCAAGCTCGCCGAGCTCACCCAGGCGCGCACCGATGTCGCCTTCTACGAGGCGCAGTTCCGCCGCCAGCAGGAGCTGTCCGGCCGCGGCGTCGCCGCCCAGGCAGCGCTCGACCAGGCGCGGCGCGATGTCGATGCCGCCCATGCGCGCGTCCTGGTGGCCGAACGCCAGGCGGAGGTGACGCTCGCCGCTCTCGGCGGCACGCCCGATGCCTCGCCAGACCGCCACCCGAGGGTGCAGGAAGCGCAGGCCGCCGTCGGCCGGGCGGAGCGTGATCTCCGCCGCACGCGCGTCCACGCCCCTGTTGCCGGCATCGTCACCCGCGTCGACCATCTGCCCGAGGGCGCCTACCTCCCTGCCGAGCGCGCAGCCTTCGTGCTCGTCGCGACGGAGCGGCTCTGGGTGGAGGCGAGCCCGAAGGAAACCGCTCTCACCCACGTCAAGGTCGGCGACCGCGCGACGGTGCGCGTCGACACCTATCCCGGCCGCCCGATCGCCGCACGTGTGGCGAGCATCAGCCCGGCCTCGGGGGCGGAGTTCGCGGTGCTTCCGCCGCAGAACGCCTCCGGCAACTGGGTGAAGGTGGTCCAGCGCATCCCCGTACGCCTCGCGCTCGAGCTGCCCGAGGATGGGCCGACGCTGCGCGCGGGGATGAGCGTCACGGTCGAGGTCGATACGGGCGAGACACGAAGTCTGGGAGGCCTGTTGGACTGGCTGCGCCGGCAGGCGCCGTTCTAGGGCCGATGCAGGAGCCGCCCCCACCCCCGGCGCGGCGCGGCGTGCTCAGCCTCTGCGTGATGCTCGCCGTGATCATGCAGATCCTCGACACGACGATGGCGACGATCGCGCTGCCCTACATGATGGGCTCGCTGTCCGCGACGATCGACCAGATCAACTGGGTGCTCACCTCCTACATCGTCGCCGCCGCGATCTCGACGCCGCTCAGCGGCTATCTCGCGGGCCGCTTCGGGCGCCGCACCGTCCTGATGGTGACGATCACCGGCTTCACGATCAGCTCGATGCTGTCCGGCATGGCGGGCTCGCTCGAGCAGATGGTGGTGTTCCGGCTGATGCAGGGCGCGTTCGGCGCGCCGCTCGTTCCGCTGTCGCAGGCGACGATGCTCGACAGCTACCCGCGCGAACAGCACGGCTCGGCGATGGCGCTGTTCGGCGTGGGCGTGATGGTCGGGCCGGTGCTCGGGCCAACCTTGGGTGGGATCCTCACCGAATACCTGCACTGGCGCTGGGTGTTCTACATCAACGTGCCGGTCGGCGCGGTGGCGTTCCTCGGCATCTCCACGGTGATGCCGCGCAGCGCGCCCAGCCGCGTCGGATTCGACTGGTTCGGCTTCGCAACGCTCGGCATCGCCGTCGGCTCGTTCCAGCTGATGCTCGACCGTGGCGAGCGCCTGAACTGGTTCGATTCCTCGCTCATCGTCACGCTCGCCGCCCTGGCAGCGCTCGGGCTCTATCTCTTCGTCGTGCATACGGCGACGGCGAGGCGCCCCTTCATCGACCCGCGCCTGTTCAAGGACCGCAACTTCGTCCTCGGCATGGGGTTCATCTTCGTCGTCGGCATCCTCCTGCTCGCGACGATCGCGCTCCTGTCGCCGTTCCTGCAGTCGATGCTCGGCTACCCGGTGCTGACGGCGGGGCTGATCACCTCTCCGCGCGGGGCAGGCACGATGCTGTCGATGCTTCTCGTCGGCCGGCTGATCTCGCGCTTCGACCCGCGGCTCCTGCTCGGATTCGGCTTCACCTGCGCGGCCGTGTCGCTCGCGGAGATGGCGCGCTTCACGCCGGAGGTGTCGCAGACCACGCTGATCGTCATCGGCATGATCCAGGGCTTCGGCCTCGGCTTCCTGTTCGTTCCGCTGACGACCATCACCTTCTCGACGCTGCCTGCGGACCTGCGCAACCAGGGCACGGCGATGTACAGCCTGATGCGCAATCTCGGCGCAAGCATCGGCATCGCGGTGGTGATCTTCCTGCTCGTGCGCGACACCCAGGCGATCCAGGCCGGCCTCGTCGCGCACGTCACGCCGTTCAACCCCGCGCTTCGGCTTCCCGGCGTCGCGGAGCATTGGAACCTCGACACGGTTGGGGGGCGGATGGCGCTGTCGGAGGAGGTGTTCCGACAGGCGCGCGCGATCGCCTATGCGCGCGACTTCGGGCGGCTCAGCCTGCTCGCGCTGGCCGCGATCCCGTTCACGCTCCTGCTGCAGCGCCCCGGGCGGGGAGCGCCCGCCGGTGGGGATCGCGTCGCGCCCGGCGACGCCCCCCGTGGCGCTACCGGAAGCGCTGGAGCCTGAACCCGGACGGGTCGACGACGGGCGGCGCCCCGGTCGCGAGATCGGCCGCAAGCCTTCCCGCGCCTGGGCCGATGCCGAAGCCGTGGCCGCTGAACCCGGAGGCGACGACGAGCCCCGGCAGCGCGTCGACCGGCGAGATCACCGGAACCTCGTCCGGCGTCTGGTCGATCCAGCCGGCCCAGAGCCGGGCCGCGCCTATGCCGGCGAGCTTGGGATAGGCCGCGACGATCTCGCGCAGCGCGGGCTCGACGATGCTCGCCTTGGGCCTGGGGTCGAGCACGCGGATCCTCTCGAACACGGTCGGGCGGTCGAACGACCACGTGCCGTGCCACGCATCCGGCCCCTCGAAGAACGACCTGCCGAGGCGGAGCTCGACGAGGTTCCAGCGCTTGAACAGCGTCGGCAGGAAGTGGCGCGCGTGGCGGATTCCGGCCGGGGTCAGCTCGAGCCGCCCGCGCGCCTTCGCCGCGACGATGTAGCCGCCGTCGAGCAGCGGCGTGAGGATGAAGTCTGGCGTGTTGAGGCCGCCCGCGCTCACCCGCTCCACCGGCGTCGTTGCGAAAACGGTCGAGTGCACGGAGGCCTGCGGCATGTCGATGCCGTGGCGGCGGAGGAACATCGAGCTCCACGCCCCTCCGGCGAGGATCACCGCATCCGCCCCGATCCGCCCCTTCTCGGTGAACACGCCCGAGATGCGGCCGCCGGTCGTGTCGAGGCCACGCGCGGCGCAGTTCTGGTGGAGCGTGACGCCGAGCGCGCGCGCCGCGCGGGCCAACGCGGGGGCTGCCATCGCAGGCTCGGCGCGCCCGTCGCGCGGCGAGACGACGCCGCCGATCCAGTCCTGCTCGTTGCCGGGCGTGAGGCTCTTCGCCTCCTCCGGCCCGACGATGCGCGCCTGCACCTGGTAGGCGCGCGCCATGTCGAGCCAGGCCTGCCACGCGGCGAGTTGCTTCGGGTCCTTGGTGACGTAGACATTGCCGTTGCGGCGGAGCCCCATGTCGGCGCCGATCTCGGCCGGCAGCCTGTCCCAGAGCTCCTGGCTGTGCTGCATGAGCGGGATCTCCCGCTCGTCTCGGTTGAAGGTGCGGCACCAGCCCCAGTTCCGGCTCGACTGCTCGCCCGCCACGACACCTTTCTCGAGGAGCGCGACCGAGTGGCCGCGCCTGGCGAGCGCATAGGCGGCGGCGACCCCGATCATGCCTGCGCCGATGATCACGACATCCGCCCTCGCGGGAAGAGAGGCATCGCTCTCGACCAGATCGAGGTTCCGCGTGGCGACCATCAGCCCCCCTTCGTGCCCGTTGCGTGCCGCAGCATGCCGCGCACGCAGCGTTTCGTCATGACCCCGGCGGGGGAACTCAGGCCTCCGATGCGCAGTAGAGGCGATGCAGCGTGTCGAGCATCGCCCGGACCTCGTCGTTCGCCACGCGGTAGTAGATCGTCTGGCCCTCGCGGCGCGTCGCCACGAGGCGAAGGGCGCGCATCCGGGCGAGATGCTGCGACAGAGCCGCCGGGGCGAGGCCGACGAGGTTTGCGAGTTCGCCGACGGATTTCTCGCCGCCATGCAGGTGGCAGAGCGCCATGAGCCGCCGACCATTGGCGAGCGCGCCAAGCAGGCGGGAGGCGTCCGCGAGCCGTGGCTCGATCGCCGACGGCGAGACAGGGAGGGAAGCAGCTTTCATCTTGACACCTTAGTATATTCGCAGATACTAATCTATAGGTTCATCAGAGGAGGCCAGCATGGTCGCCAATATCGGCTCGCTCGACAGGACGGTCCGCTTCGTGCTCGGGGCGGTCCTGCTCGCAGCCCCCTTCGTTCCCCCGGCGGCCGCCGCGCTTGCCAACCTCGGCGCCTGGCGCTACGCGGTCGCGGCCGTCGGCGCAGTCCTTATTCTCACCGCCCTTCTGCGCGTCTGCCCCGCCTATTCGCTGTTCGGCATCCGCACCTGCGAGATCGGCAGGTCCTGACGTGACGGCGACGGAGTTCACACCGCTCGCCTCGCTTCTCGGAGGCGGGCTGATCGGCCTCGCCGCCGTGATGCTGTTCGCAAGCCACGGCCGCATCGCCGGCATCAGCGGCATCGCCTCGCGGCTGATCCTGCCCGAGCCGGGCGGTGACCGATGGGGGCGGTTCGCCTTCATCGCGGGCCTCGTGGCCGCGCCGATGCTCGTCGCCGCCGCCAGCGGCGAGGCGGTGCACCAGACCATCGCTGCGGCAACACCGGTGCTGGTCGCGGCAGGGCTGCTCGTCGGGTTTGGGGCTGTCCTCGGCAACGGATGCACCTCCGGCCACGGCGTGTGCGGCCTCGCGCGGCTCTCCGTCCGCTCCCTGGTCGCGACGGCCGTGTTCATGGCAGCCGGGCTTGCCACCGTGTTCCTCACGAGGCACGTGCTGTGAGGGGCGCGCTCTCCATCGCCGCGCAGTTCGTCGCCGGGCTCGTCTTCGGCCTCGGGCTGATCCTTGCCGGCATGGCGGACCCCGCGAAGGTGCTCAATTTCCTCGACCTCGGCGGCATCGCCACGGGGCTGTGGGACCCGAGTCTCGCCTTCGTCCTGGGTGGCGGTGTCGCCGTCGCCTTCATCGGCTTCCGCCTTGCCCGGCGCACGGGGCGCCCGGTCTTCGCCGGGGCGTTTCCCGCCCCACCCTCGGCGCAGGTCGACCGGCAGCTGATCATCGGGCCGGCGCTGTTCGGCATCGGCTGGGGGCTCGCGGGCCTTTGCCCGGGCCCTGCCTTCGTCACGCTCGGCATCGGCAGCGGCAAGGGCATCGCCTTCGTCGCAGCGATGGTCCTCGGCATGGCCGCGGCGAGGCTCGTGCTCGACCGCCAGCCGGCAATCGGACTTCCCGCCTCGCGCTGAGCCGGCCGCACGGCCGTGCCTCGCTTGCGCCATGCGGCGCATCGCGTAGCCTTCCGTCTCCTTCCCCACGGAGATGGCATGGTGAGCTTCTCGAGCATGTTTGCGCAGGTCGTCGCGGTCGTCGGCGGTACGGCACTGCGGCTTCGCCGTATGCGCGACGGCGAACCGACGCCCGCCTGGGGCGAGGCGCCGACCATTCCGCAGGGCAAGCCGCAAGGTGCCATCCCCACGCTCAAGATGCCGACCGCGCGCGGCTGGGACGACGGCCAGGCGCCGGTCGCCGCGCCGGGCCTCAAGGTCAATGCCTTCGCGCGGGGGCTCCAGCATCCGCGCTGGATCCACGTGCTCGACAATGGGGACGTGCTGGTTGCCGAGGCCTCGAGCGTGCCGCGGACGAAGATGCGCAACGTGTTCGACTACGCGATGGTCAGCACGCTGCGCCGCGCGAAGGCGACGGGCGAGAGCGCGAACCGCATCACGCTCCTTCGCGACCGCGACGGCGATGGCGTGGCCGAGACACAGCTCGTGTTCCTGGAGGGGCTGAACCAGCCCTTCGGCATGGCGCAGCTCGGCGATCGCTTCTATGTCGGCAACACCGACGGCGTGGTCGAATTCCCCTACGCGCAGGGGGCGGACCGCATCACCGCGCCAGGCCGCAAGATCGTCGACTTCAAGCCCGCCGGGCACTGGACGCGAAGCCTCCTGGCGAGCCCGGACGGGCGGAAGCTGTACGCGGGCGTCGGTTCGCTCTCCAACATTGGCGACAATGGGATGGAGGTGGAGGAGGGCCGGGCCGCGATCTGGGAGCTCGATCTCGAGACAGGCGCGAGCCGCATCTTCGCGAACGGGCTGCGCAACGCCGTCGGGCTCGCCTGGGAGCCGCGCACCGGCGTGCTGTGGACGGTTGTGAACGAGCGCGACGGCCTGGGCGACGAGACGCCGCCCGACTACCTGACCTCGGTGCAGGAGGGTGGGTTCTACGGCTGGCCCTATTGCTACTGGGACAGGGTGGTGGATGACCGCGTGCCGCAGGATCCGGAGATGGTGGCCCGCGCGATCACGCCCGACTACGCGCTCGGTGGCCACACCGCCTCGCTCGGCCTTTGCTGGGTTCCGGCCGGAACCCTGCCCGGGTTCCCCGAGGGCATGGCGATCGGCCAGCACGGCTCGTGGAACCGCAGCACGCTGAGCGGCTACAAGCTGGTGTTCGTCCCGTTCGAGAACGGCCGCCCCTCAGGCCCGGCCCGCGACATCCTCTCGGGCTTCCTCGCGCCCGATGAGTCGGTGTCCTACGGCCGGCCGGTGGGCGTCACGCTCGGGCCGGACCGATCCCTCCTGATGGCCGACGACGTGGGGGATGTCATCTGGCGCGTGACGGGGGCATAGGCGGGAGGCTGGCAGCCGTCCCCGACGGGATGGGGGTCCGCTCAGGGTCCGCTGGGGATAACCGTGCTGTCGCCGTCGCCGGGGAATGGTGGGCGCACAAGGACTCGAACCTTGGACCCGCTGATTAAGAGTCAGCTGCTCTACCAACTGAGCTATGCGCCCCCGGCAGGGGCCGAGACCCCCGCAAGGCCCGGCGCTATAGCAAAGCCCCCCCAGCGTGTCGAGTGCCGGGGGAGGCGACAGGCACGCCCGAGCGGCAGGTCAGGCCTGCTGCTCGCCCTCGATCTCGACGTCCCGGTGCACGTGCACGCTCATCAGCACGCCGAAGCCGATCATCACCGTGATCATCGCCGACCCGCCGTGGCTGACCAGCGGAAGCGGCACGCCACCGACCGGGATCGCCCCCATCACCATCGCGATGTTGACGAAAACGTAGAGGAAGAAATTGGTGGTGATGCCCACCGCCACCAGCCGGCCGAACTGGTGGCGGCAGGAGAAGGCCATCGCGAGCCCGTTGAGCACCACGAGCAGGTTGAGGCCGAGCAGCGCCGCGGCACCGGCGAAGCCGAACTCCTCGGCCAGCATGGTAAAGATGAAGTCGGTCTGCTTCTCGGGCAGGAAGTTCAGCTGGCTCTGCGTTCCCTGCACGAAGCCCTGGCCGAACATGCCGCCCGAGCCGAGCGCGATCTTCGACTGGATGATGTGATAGCCGGTACCGAGCGGGTCGCTCTCCGGGTTCAGGAAGGTGAGGATCCGGTTCTTCTGGTAGTCGTGCAGGCTCTCGTAGGCGATCGGCGCAGCGACGGCGACGGCCCCGCCGACGAGCGCGAACTTCCAGAGCCTGACGCCGGCGACGAACAGCATCACGCCCGCGAGCATGCAGGTGATCAGCGCGTTGCCGAGGTTGGGCTGGCGCAGGACCATCACGACCGGCACGGCCACCGCGATCAGCGGCGGAATCAGGAAGAGCGGGTTCCCCACCCGCTCGATGCTCGCGCGGTGGAACCAGGAGGCGAGAGCGATCACGAGGAAGATCTTCATCAGCTCGGAGGGCTGCACCTGGATCGGGCCGAGATCGAGCCAACGCTGCGCCCCCTTGCCCACCGCGCCATGCAGCGCGACGAGAACGAGAAGCCCGATGCCGAGGAGATAGAGCGGCCAGGCGAGCTTCAGGATCAGGCGGATGTCGACGAGCGCGATCGAGAGCATCAGCAGCACGCCGAAGCCGAAGCGCAGGCCGTGGCGGAAGGCCCAGGGCTCCGGGCTACCGCCGGCGGCGGAATAGAGCATCGCGTAGCCCGTGCCGGCGAGAAGGCAGAGCAGGACGATGAAGGGCCAGCTCACCGAGGCAAGCTTCTCGCCGAAACCCATGCCGCGGTCGCGCGTGAGCGTCCGCTGCATCATGGCCGTTCGGTCCGCGCAGGCCCAGGCGCGGCGGCCTCGGCGACGCGCTGCTGGTCGGGTCGGGTGGGGGGCGGCGGCGGGCTCGTCCGCCGCGCGGGGTCGCGCGTCAGCGTCTCGAGCATCACGTCGCGAGCGACCGGCGCGGCCGCCGCCGAGCCGCCGCCGCCATGCTCGACGATCACCGCCACGGCGTAGACCGGCTCCTCGACCGGCGCGAAGCCGACGAACAGCGCATGGTGGCGCCATTCATAGGGAAGGTCTTCCTGCCGCCTCAGCCCGCGCTCGCGCTCTGCCATGGTGATGCGCCGAACCTGCGTCGTTCCCGTCTTGCCGCCCATCGCGACGCCGAGCTCGGCCGGAAGCCTGCTCGCCCAGGCCGTCCCGCCGCGCTCGTTCACGACGCCCGACATGGACTCGCGCATCAGCCTCAGATGCGGCTCGGGGATGCCGAGCGCCGGCCAGTCCTCCGCCCGGTGGCCCTTCTGCAGCGCCCCGCCCACCGCGCGGGTCAGGTGCGGCTGGATCGCACGCCCGCCATTGACCATCCGCGCGGTCATCACGGCGAGCTGCAGCGGCGAGACCTGGGTGAAGCCCTGGCCGATGCCGTGCACGAGCGTCTCGCCCTGCTGCCAGGGCACGCCCTGCGTGGCCATCTTCCATTGCCGTGTGGGGATGAGGCCCGAGCGGGCGCCGGGAAGCTCGAGGTCGAGCTCGACGCCGAGGCCGAAGCGGCGCGACATCGTCGCGATCCGGTCGATGCCGACGCGCTTGGCCGTCTCGTAGAAGTAGCAGTCGCAGGACTGCTTGATGGCCTCGCGCATGTCGAGCCACCCGTGCCCGCCGCGCTTCCAGCAGTGGAACTTCGAATCGCCGAGCTGGGTGACCCCGAAGCAGGGAATGCGCTCGCCCGGCGCCACGAGCCGGGAGTCGAGGGCGGCGAGCGCCACCACCATCTTGAAGGTGCTGCCTGGCGCATAGAGCCCCGCCACCGCCTTGTTCACGAGCGGGTTGCGCCGGTTCGACGTCCAGGCCCGCCACTGGGCGGATGACACACCCTCGGCGAACACGTTGGGGTCGAAGGACGGGGTCGAGGCCATGGCCATGACCTCGCCGTTGCGCGCATCGAGCACCACCACCGCGGCGCTGTCGTTCTCGATGCGGCGGGAGACGGCCTGCTGCAGCCCGGCATCGAGCGTCGTCGTCACGTCCTGGCCGGGCGTGCCCTCCTCGCGCTCGAGCTCGCGGATGACGCGGCCGACGGCGTTGACCTCGAGCTGCACCCGCCCCGCCCGGCCGCGCAGCGCCTGGTCATGCGCGCGCTCGAGTCCGGCCCGGCCGATGCGGATGCCCGGAAGCTGGAGCATCGGGTCGCCGTCGAGGTCGGCCTCGGCCGGGGCGGCGACGTAGCCGATCAGGTGGGCGAACTCCTCCCCGTAGGGGTAGGTGCGGCTCTGGCCGACATCGGTCACGATGCCTGGCAGGTCCGGCGCGTTCACCTCGAGCCGCGCCATGTCCTCCCAGTCGAGGAACTCGCGCACCAGCACGGGGACGAAGCGGCGGCGGCGGCGCACGTCGCGCTCGATCCGGGTCCTCTCGGCTTCCGTGAGCGGCACGACATGGGAGAAGGTCGCGAGGGTCGCGCCGACATCGTCGGTCCGCTCGGCCACGAGCATGGCCCGCCAGTTGAGCCTGTTCTCCGCGATCGGAACGCCGAACCGGTCGGTGATGCGCCCCCGCGGCGGAGGCAACAGGCGCATGGAGATGCGGTTCTCGTCTGCGAGCACGGCGTAGCGCTCGCTCTCCTTCACCTGGAGCTGCCAGAGCCGCACGCCGAGCGCGCCGAGCAGCGCCGTCTTGCCGAGGCCGAGCATGACGAGGCGGCGGGTGAAGACGGTGCGCTGGCCCTTCTCCTTCTTCATCGCCGCCCCCTCATGCCGCCTGCAGCGTCCGCTCGAGGCGGACGAACAGCCAGGAGAAGGCGGGATAGACGGCGATGACGAGGCCGAGCTCGACGAGCGGGGGGAGCACCGGCAGCACCCGGAAGGCGAGCGCGGCATGCAGCACCCAGCCGACGGCGAACAGCGCGGTGGCGAGCAGGGCGAAGGCGATCCAGACCAGCAGGAAGGACTGCCGCGCCAGCACCCGGCGCTGCGTCAGCACGATGCCGTGCAGCAGGAGCAGAAGAAGCGTGTTGAGCCCGAGCGGTGCGGCAGCGAGCAGGTCGCACAGCAGGCCGAGGCCGAACACGGCGAGCGGGGACATCAGCCGCGGCCGATAGAGCGTCCAGAAGAACACCGCGGCCGGCGCGGCGGAGGGGATGAGCCCGGGCTGGCCGGGAACGAGCGGGGGCAGGCAGGAGGCGATGACCAGGACGACGGCGAGTGCGGCGGGTGCGGCCTCGTGCGCCGCCGTGTCGAGGCGCTGCAGCAGGGTCTGGCGGGGAAGCCCGACGGCCATACCGGCTCAGCTCCCCGGACGCCGGCGCGGCTCGGGCCGCGCGACCTGTTCCGGCGGCAGGATGCCGGAGAGGCCGAAATCATGCAGCCGCACGAACGTCAGCCTGTTCATGTCGGCCGCGAGCTCGACCTCGAGCACGCCGCCGTGCCCCTGCCGAACCGTGCCGACGGGAAGCCCGGCCGGAAGTGCGCCGGCCTGGGAGGACGTCACCACCCTGTCGCCAGGCTGGGGCTGGCTGCCCTCCGCCCAGTGCTGCAGCCGCGGCGCCGGCCCGTTCGTGCCTGCGAGGATGGCGCGGTGGCCCGTGCGCTCGATCTGCACGGGGATGCGGCTGTTGATGTCGGTGACGAGCAGGATGCGCGCAGAGCGGCTGCCGACCTCGCTGACGCGCCCCACGAGACCGTTCTCGTCGAGCGCCACCTGGCCCTTGCGCACGGCATGGCGCGGCCCGGTCGAGAGCAGCACCGAGCGCGCGTAGGAGGTTCCCGTGTCGGCCACGACGCGGGTCGTGATGAAGCCGGGCGTCGGCTCCGCCGGCGCGTTCAGCACCGCGCGCAGCGCAAGATTCTCCGCCTCCAGCGCCATCGCCACGTCATGCCAGCGGCGGAGCCTCGCGTTCTCCTCCCTGAGACGGGCGTTCTCGGCGTGAATGTCGGCGATCCCCCGCACGGCCTCGATGGCATCCTGCACGGCGCCGACGGGGCGGGACAGGACATCGTAGACAGGCACGAGGAAGTCGGCGAGCGCGACGCGCGCCCGTTCGGCGATCACGGTATCGGCCTTGCCGAGCAGCATCAGCCCGAAGCTCGCCGCGATCAGCAGCGGCAGCACGAGTCGCGCCAGGGCCTGGCGGAACGGAACGCTGAGGCGGATCACGCGCTGCCCCGCGGAATGCCTGGGTTTAGCCGCATGCCTGGATGCCTTGCCTCCCGGCCCATCGCCTGCCTCGGCAGAGCCGCCGCAGGTTGGGGCAAACAGGTTAACCTCAGTACATCGAGCTCAGCACGTTCCGCAGCTTCTTGATCTCCTCGAGCGCCCGACCTGTGCCCAGGGCGACACAGGAGAGCGCATCCTCCGCGACGGAGACGGGAAGGCCAGTCGCCTCGCGCAGCACGTAGTCTAGCCGGTTGAGCAGCGCGCCGCCGCCGGTGAGCACGATGCCCTTGTCGACGATGTCCGCGGCAAGCTCCGGCGGGGTGTTCTCGAGCGCCACCTTCACCGCCTCGACGATCGCCGAGACGGGTTCGGACAGGCTTTCGCTGATCTGACGTTGGCTGACCACGACCTCGCGCGGCACGCCGTTCATCAGGTCCCGCCCCTTCACTTCCTTGAGCGGGCCGTCGTCCATGTCGTCGGGCGGGCAGGCGGCGCCGATCTCGATCTTGATCCGCTCGGCGCTCGACTCGCCGATCAGCAGGTTATGATTGCGGCGGATGTAGGAGATGATCGCCTCGTCCATCTTGTCGCCGCCGACGCGGACCGATCGCGAGTAGACGATGCCGCCGAGCGAGATCACGGCGACCTCGGTCGTTCCGCCGCCGATATCGACGACCATCGAGCCGGACGGCTCGGTCACCGGAAGGCCGGCGCCGATCGCCGCGGCCATCGGCTCCTCGATCAGCAGGACCTTGCGGGCGCCCGCACTCTCCGCGCTCTCCTGGATGGCCCGGCGCTCGACCGCGGTGGAGCCGGAGGGCACGCAGACGATGATCATCGGCGAGGCGAAGCTTCGCCGATTGTGAACCTTGCGGATGAAGTGCTTGATCATCTCCTCCGCCACCTCGAAATCGGCGATCACGCCGTCGCGGAGCGGGCGGATGGCGGAAATGTTGCCCGGCGTGCGGCCGAGCATCTGCTTGGCCTCGTCTCCCACGGCGAGGACCTGCTTCTTGCCCCGCACATCGGCGATCGCGACGACGGAGGGCTCGTCGAGCACGATCCCGCGCCCCTTCACATAGACGAGGGTGTTCGCGGTGCCGAGGTCGATGGCCATGTCGGCCGAGAGAAACCCGAGCAGGCGAGAAAGCATCGATCGGCAACCTTCCTACGTGCCAAGCGCCACGGAAGCCTTGGCGGCCTCAGGCCCGGGCGGCCCGGCGGGGCAGCCACGGGCCGCAACCAAAGCGGGTACCACCACATGCGGGCGCATGGAGGCCGCAAGGTTTACGGCGCGACGCTTCCGGCGACAACCGGGATTCCGGCCGGCGTGGCAGCCATGCCGCAGGGCCACTCCGCCCGCCGTGGCCGATTAGGCGAAGACCAGGTCGGCGGCGGTGAACCCGGCGAGCACGCCGGCAAGAAGCAGCTGGTCGCCCGCGCCATACTGCACCAGCGTTCCGCCTTCCTGCACCGCCCAACTGACCGCCCCGGCGGCGATCCCCTCGAAGCGGAGCCTGTCTGCGCCGACGGCGAAATCGGTTATCACGTCTGCCCCGTCACCGTGCGCGAACAGGAAGAGGTCCCGCCCCGCCCCGCCGGTGAGCGTGTCGCTGCCCGTGCCGCCGCGAATCCTGTCGGCGCCAGAGCTGCCGATCACGACATCGTCCCCCGCCCCGGCCTCGATGGTGGCGTAGGACCAGCCATTCCAGCCCGTCACGGTGATGCGGTCATTGCCGGCGCCCGTCGAGACCACGAAGCCATTGCCCCAGCCATCGGCGTCGGCGCCGTTCGAGAAGGCGGTGATGGTGACGACATCGTCGCCCGAGCCGGTGCGGACGGTGCCGCGCTTGATGCCGCTGAGCGCCACGCTGCTTGCCGCCGTTCCGCCGAGCTCGACCAGGGCATCGACGAAATTGTCGAGCCGGACATCGGCGCCATCGTCGTCGCGCACCGTCACGGTCTTCAGCGTGTTCCAGGCGCTCGTCACGGTGGCGGAGACGGCATCGCCCGGCCCCCAGTCCACCGCCACCGTCGCACCGGCGATGCCGTGCTGCGCGGCGGTAACCGTCGCATCCGCCCCTGCCGTGGCCGACCAGCCGGTCCCGGCCGCGCCATTGCCGAGCAGAAGCTTCGGCAGGACGAGGGGCGCAGCCGGCATCACGAGGTCCGACACGAGGACGAACTGGTCGCTGAAGGCAAGGCGCTCGATGCCGGGGAGCCTGTCGGTGCCAAGCGCGCCGAGGGAGACCACAAGCGCGCCCGCATCCCAGCCATAGGACGCCGCCGTCCAGGCCATGGCGAAGGCAGCGGTGTCGAACCCGGCCCCGCCGTCGAGGATGTCGTCTCCGAAGCCGCCCTCGAGCCAGTCATCCCCGCCGCCGCCGGAGAGGATGTCGTTGCCTCGGCCCCCGGTCAGGCGGTTGGCGAAGCCATCGCCTGCGAGAACGTCATGGCCATCGCCGCCATGGACCGCCTCGATCGTCGTTCCGACGGCGAGGGCGAGCTCCGCGCCGCCGATCGTTCCGCCGCCGGCAGCAAGGTCGAGCAGGACGCGGCCGGTGACGGCGGAGGCGTTGATGGTGTCGAAGCCGGCCATGTCGACGATCAGCCCGCGCGAGGGGTCGGCGGCCCGTGCGGCGGCGAACTCGTCGGTGAAGACGTAGAGCGTGTCCTCGCTCGCCGCGTCCCCGAGCGCGGTGATCGACCAGGAGACGAGCTGGCCGATGTCGCCTGCCATGGAATCGACCACCCGAAGCGTCCATGCGCCGCCGGAGCCCTCGCCCCAGAACGCGTTGGACGTGACGGTGAAGACGATGTCGTCGGCAGACGAGCCATAGCCGGAGCTGTTCGCGGGCGACCGGCCGGGACGGTCGATCAGCACGCTCTCGGTTCCCTCGGGCGAGACGAGGAAGACGCGGAGATCGCCGATCCAGGTATGGCGGATGTCGAGCGAGACCTGCACGCGGTCGATCGCGACCCCGTCCGCGAGGCTGAGCGTGCTCGTGAGGCCGGCAGGCGAGGCGTCGGGAATGGCCATGCGCGGCGCCGAGGCGGCGCTGACCTTGGCGAGGTTCTGGCTGTGCGAGACATCATCCCAGGTCTCGGCAAGCCGCACGGCGGCGCGCGCGTCCACCAGGCCGAAGCCGTAGTCGTTCGAGAAATGCATGCCCCCGCCGTTCCAGGTGCCGGCGCCGTTGGTCGTCCACGAGGCGTTGGCTGCATCCGTCCTGCGCGCGGAGAGGGCGAGGATCTCCTGCACATCCCGCCAGCCGAGGTCGGGGTTGGCCTCGAGCATCAGCGCGACGATGCCGCTGACGACCGGTGCGGCGAAGCTCGTGCCGGAGACGGTGGCGGTGTTCCCGGCCGAGTAGCCCTCCGCGCCCGTGCGGTCGGTCGTGGTGATGGCCACGCCGGGCGCGGAGACGAGCAGCGCAGCGCCGGGGTTGGAGAAGGACGCGACCTTGCCCTCGGCATCGACAGCGCCGACGGTGATGACCTCGGGAGCCGCCTGGATGCCGTGGTGATTCACGCTGTCGCCGCTCGCCCGCGCGTTGCCCGCGGCGAAGACGAACACCGTGCCGAGCCCGCCGCGGCCGACATCGGTCGCGTGCACGAGGGCATCGCGGATCGGCGCATAGGCGGGGGAGGCGAAATTGTCGGTGAACAGCCCGCCGAAGCCCCAGGAGTTGTTCGAGACGTCCACCCCCGCCTGGTTGCGGAGCTGGGTCGCGATCTGCGCGGTCGAGCCTGCGGCGCCATAGCCCATGCGGAAGCCGACGAGCGTCGCATCATGCGCCACGCCGACAAGGCCGGCGCCGTCGGCATTCGCGCCGATCACCCCAGCGACGGCCGTGCCGTGGATATCGCCCGCCTCGGCGGCCGGGTTCGCGTCATTGCCGCGCGCATCCCAGCCTCCCGCGCCGAAGGCGCCGGCAAGGTCGGGGTGGCCGAGCTCGATCCCGTCATCGACAATGCCGATGCGCACGCCGCGGCCGGTATAGTCAGCCCAGACCGGGGTGACGTTGGCGTCCACGCCGCCGGGGTTCAGCAGGTGCCATTGCGCCGCGAAGCCAGGGTCGGCCGGCAAGGCGACATGCGTGACCGTCGTGGCGTCGGCGTGCGCCATCCATTCCTCCGCACAGAGCTGCTAGGGCCGTCTCGTCCACAGCGACAAGGCCTGAAACAGAGGTTAACGGCGAACGGTTAACGACCGGTTGACCACCCGGCAGGACTTGCCGGGCCTGTCGCGTTCGGGAAGACGATCCCGGACACGGCGACGGTACAGCGAGGGTGCGGAGCCGGTCTGTGCGCGTGTGCACAGACCGGTCCGGCGCGGCGATCAGGCAGAGAGGGCGGCAGGCGCGGTGCGGGCGCGCTTGACCAGGAGCTTGTTCAGCGCATGCACATAGGCGCGCGCGGAGGCGACCAGCGTGTCGGTGTCGGCGCCCTGGCCATCGACGAGCTTGCCCGCCTCCTCGAGCCGGACGGTCACCTTCGCCTGCGCGTCGGTGCCCTCCGTCACCGCGCCGACGGAGTAGAGCTTCAGCTCCGCCTCGTGCGGGAAGAGCATGCGGATCGCCTTGAACGTGGCATCGACCGGGCCGTCGCCGGTCGCCTCGGCGCGCTTCGTTTCGCCGTCGATGTCGAGCTCGAGGATGGCCCGCTGCGGCGCCTTGCTTCCGGCCCAGACCTCGAGCGACACGAATCGCACGGCATCGTGCGCGCGCACCACCTCGTCATCGACGAGCGCGACCACGTCCTCGTCGAACACGACCTTCTTCACGTCGGCGAGGCGCTTGAAACGCTGGAACGCGTCGTTCAGCGCGTTGTCGCCGATATCGGCGTAGCCGAGCTGCTTCAGCTTGTCGCGGAACGCCGCGCGGCCGGAATGCTTGCCGAGCACGAGGGACGACTTGGCGAGGCCGACGCTCTCCGGCGTCATGATCTCGTAGGTGCCGGAGTGCTTCAGCATCCCGTCCTGGTGAATGCCCGCCTCGTGCGCGAAGGCGTTGCGCCCTACGATCGCCTTGTTCGGCTGCACGTCGAACCCCGTGATGGTCGCGAGCAGGCGCGAGGTGCGCGTGATGTTCTGCGTCACGATGCCGTTGGCATAGGGCATCGCGTCGGCGCGCGTGCGCAGCGCCATGGCGAGCTCCTCGAGCGCGGCGTTGCCCGCGCGCTCGCCGATGCCGTTGATCGTGCACTCGATCTGCCGCGCCCCGGCCTTCACGGCCGCGAGCGTGTTCGCCACCGCGAGGCCAAGGTCGTTGTGGCAGTGCGCCGACAGGATCACCTTCTCCGCGCCCGGCACGCGCTCGCGCAGCATGGCGAAGATCGCGCCGAACTCCTCCGGCACGGCATAGCCGACCGTGTCGGGGATGTTGATCGTTGTCGCACCCGCCTTGATCGCTGCCTCGACGCAGCGGCAGAGGAAATCGGCCTCGGTGCGCGAGCCGTCCTCGGCCGACCATTCGACGTCGTCGGCGTACTTGCGAGCATGGGTGACGGAGTTCGTCACCGCCTCCAGCACCGCCTCGGGCGACATCTGCAGCTTGTACTTCATGTGCAGCGGCGAGGTGCTGATAAAGGTGTGGATGCGCTTGCGGCGCGCGGGTTTCAGCGCCTCTCCCGCGGCATCGATGTCGGCGCGGGCGGAGCGGGCGAGCGAGCACACCACCGCTCCCTGGATCTTCTCCGAGATCGCCTTCACCGAGGCGAAATCGCCAGGCGAGGCGATGGCGAAGCCAGCCTCCATCACGTCGACACCGAGATCCTCGAGCGCCTCGGCCATGCGCAGCTTCTCCTCGAGATTCATCGAGAAGCCGGGGCTCTGCTCGCCGTCGCGCAGCGTCGTGTCGAACACGATCACGCGCGCGGGATCGACGCTGCCGAAGGATGGGTGATCGACGGTCGGGTGGTCTGCAGCCTGGGGCGTGGGGGTGGCGGACATGGCGCTTCTTCCTCTGGGTGAACGACTAGGCCGGGGACGATCCCCTGAGCGGTGCAGCGCGGGACCTCCGCGCCGGCGTCACGCCCAGGGGCGGCTAAGTCGAAGGAGAAGGCCGGAAATCGACGCGAGCGCGCCGCCCGCGGATGCGGGCGCAGGGAGGCGGGCGCGGCTCAGCCAGTCGCTCATGGGGCGGATTATCCACAAACCGGCCCCATTCGGCAAGCGCCCCCCGTTGCCGGAACGGAGCGGCGGAAGCAGGATGCCGCCACCCGAACGACAATCCATCCGAGGAAGGGAACGCCGCTCCATGCCGCACGTGCTGCTCGCAGGCCAACTGCACAAGGCCGGTCTGTCTCTGCTCGAGGCCCGCCCCGACGTCACCTTCGAGACGCTGCGGCCAGGCTCGCCCGAGTTCCCCGAGCGGGTGAAGGAGGCCGATGCCGTGCTGCTCTGGCTCGAGCCGATCACCGAGGCGGTGCTCGAGGCGACGCCGCGGCTGAAGGTCGTCGCACGCTACGGCGTCGGCTACGACACGGTCGACATCGCCGCCTGCACGAGACGCGGCATTCCCGTCGCCGTCGCCAACGGCTCGAACGACCTCTCCGTCGCCGAGCACGCGATGATGCTGATGCTCGCCGTCGCCCGCCGCACGGTGGAGTACGACGCGAAGGTGCGCCGCGGCGAATGGCGCCAGGGGCAGATGCCGCCGATGCACGAGCTCGCCGGCCGCACGGTGCTGGTGGTCGGCTATGGCCGCATCGGTACGCGCGTGGCGAAGCTCGCCCAGGCCTTCGGCATGCGCGTGATGGTGCATGACCCCGCCTTCCCCACCCCCCGCATCGCCGCGGACGGGCACATCCCCGCGCCCGACTGGAAGGCCGTGCTCCCCGAGGTGGACGTGCTGACGCTGCACTGCCCGCTGCATCCCGGCACGAAGGGCCTCGTGAACGCCGAGGTGTTCTCGCGCATGAAGCCGAGCGCGTGGCTGATCAACACCGCCCGCGGCGGGGTGGTCGACGAGCCGGCGCTGATCGAGGCGCTCAAGGCGAAGAAGATTGCCGCGGCCGGTCTCGACGTGCTCGTCGTCGAGCCGCCGCAGACGAACCATCCGCTGTTCGCGATGGAGAACGTCGTGCTCGCCCCGCACAACGCGGCGACCCCGGACGAGTGCCTCGCGAAGATGGCCAAGCGGTCGGCCCAGAACATCCTCGACTGCTTCGACGGCAAGATCGACCCGGGCTACCTCGTGAACCCCGAAGTGCTGCGCAAGAACGCCTGAGGTCGTTTCATCATGCCCCATGTCCTCTGCCTGCGCGCGATCCACCCGGATGCGATCGCGCTGATGAAGGCCGCGCCCGGCGTCACGGTCGAGGTGCTCGACCCCGTGACGCCCGAGGCGCTTGAGGCCCGCATCGGCGAGGCGGACGCCATCACTGTCCGGCTCGCCAGGATCGACGCGCCGCTGATCGCCAAGGGCAAGAAGCTGAAGATCGTCGCGCGCCACGGCGTCGGCTACGACGCGGTGGACGTTCCCGCGCTCACCGCGCGCGGCATTCCACTGACCATCACCCCGGAGGCCAACGCGGGAAGCGTTGCCGAGCACGCGCTGATGCTGATGCTCGCCTGCGCGCGCCGCGTCACCGGCTACGATCAGAGGCTGCGCGAGCTCGCCTGGGGGCTGGTGCCCGACATGCCGACGGTCGACCTCGCCGGCCGCTCGGTGCTCATCATCGGGTTCGGTCGCATCGGCACGAGGGTGGCGAAGCTCTGCTCCGCCTTCGGGATGCGCGTCTCGGTGATCGACCCGGCCGTGCCGTGGAACACGATCAAGGGCCTCGGCTACACGCCGGTCGAGGACCTCCGCACGGCGCTCGCGGAAGCCGACGTGGTGACGCTGCACATCCCCGGCTCCGCCGAGAACAGGGGCATCGTCGATGCCCAGTTCCTCGGCGCGATGAAGCCCGGCGCGATGCTGATCAACACCGCGCGCGGAACGCTCGTCGACGAGCCCGCTCTGGCGGGCGCGCTCAGGGCTGGGCGCGTCTCCGCCGCGGGGCTCGACGTGTTCGTCGAGGAACCGGCCGTGGCGACCAACCCGCTCTTGAAGCTTCCCAACGTCATCGGCACGCCGCATTCCGCCGCCGGAACCGAGGAGGGCATGCGGCGCATGGCGATGAGCTGCGCCGAAAGCATCCTCGCCTGCTTCGCGGGCACGCTCGACCCGCATGTGGTCGTCAACCCCGAGGTGCTTCGGCGCAACGCGTGATGCTCTACCGCGCGCTCCTCGGCATCGATCTTGCCGCCGCAGCGGTCGCGCTGTTCTTCTTCCTCTGGGGGCTCACCGACGGAACCGCGCTCTATGCGCCGGGAGCGTGGTTCCTTCTTCTCGGCGGCATCGCCGCGGTCATCGGCGGCGGGATCGCGCTTCGCCGCGCCGGCCGGCCCGGGCTTGCGAGCGCTGTGCTGTCCCTGCTCGCGATTCCTGCGGTCGGCTACGTCGTGTTCTTCGGAATGCTGATCATTCTGAACCCGCGCTGGAACTGAAGGCCGCCCTCAAGACCGCTCCGCTCCGGTTCTCGGAACCCGCGCCATCCAGGCCACGGCAGCGCAGTCTCAGGCAGGCTTCGGGTTGTCAGCGCCCGAGCGACAGCCCCTCGAGCCAGGCGCGGGCGAGGGAAGCGGGCTGTTCCCAGCCCGCATCGATCATCATCGCGTGCCCGATGCGCTCGAGCATCGCGCGGTCGGCGCCGTGGAACCAGGCGGTGCGCATCACGGCGTCCTGCGGCACGAGCGGGTCGGCCTTTGCGCCGAGCACGAGCATCGGCACGCCGAGAAGCCGCGCCGAGCCGACGGGGCGCGGCCACTGCGCCTCTGCCAGGGCGCGCAGGCTTTCGGGCTGCATGCGCGAGAGAAGCGAGCCCGCGCGCGCGTCATCCAGCGTTTCGCTGAAGAGGGCATGGCGAAGCCGCTCGGGGGGCTTCGTGTCGGGCGAGAGGAAGGGCATGCGCGCCACCTCCTGCCACAGCATCGGGTCAGTGAAGGCGAGGCGCACATTGGCGCCAGCGAGCCCTTCCGCCGGCACAGGCGCCATCAGCACCATCGCGCGGATGCGCGGGTCGCCGAGCAGCATCTGCGCGACGAGCGCGCCGAGCGAATGCGCGACGATGACGATGGGGCCCTCGAGCGATGCCATCGCGGTCCGCGCATCGATCAGGTAGTCGAGCAGCCCCCAGGTGTGGAGAAGCCCCCGACCGTAGGAGGCGCCATGGCCGCGGAACGACACGGCCGCTGTGCGCCAGCCGGATGACGCAAGGGCCGGCATCAGATGCTCGGCCCAGATCCAGGCGCCGGCGGCGGCGCCGTGCAGGAAGAGAACCGTGGCCGGCCGTTCGTCCTCGGGCCCCGAGAGAAGGAGCTCGAGCCCGTCACCCTGCGCGTCCGCCGGCTTGTCCCGGCGGGGAAAGGCGACGACCTGGCCGGCCACGGATCCTCCGATCAGTTCCTGCTCTTGTCGACGAGCGCGTTCTTCTTGATCCACGGCATCATGGCGCGGAGCTTCTCTCCCACCACCTCGATGTCGTGCTCGGCCATCTTGCGCCGCGTCGCCTTGAACGAGGCCTGGTTCACCTTGTTCTCGAGCATCCAGTCGCGCGTGAACTTGCCGGTCTGGATGTCGGAAAGCACGCGCTTCATCTCGGCCTTCGTCGCATCCGTGATGATGCGCGGGCCTGTCACGTACTCACCGTACTCCGCGGTGTTGCTGATCGAGTAGTTCATGTTGGCGATGCCGCCCTCGTAGATGAGGTCGACGATCAGCTTCACCTCGTGCAGGCACTCGAAATACGCCATCTCCTTGGCGTAGCCCGCCTCTACCAGCGTCTCGTAGCCGGCCTTGATCAGCTCGACGAGGCCGCCGCAGAGGACGACCTGCTCGCCGAAGAGGTCGGTCTCGCACTCCTCCTTGAAGGTCGTCTCGATGATGCCGGCGCGGCCGCCGCCGATGGCGGATGCATAGGAGAGGCCGAGCTCGAGCGCGTTGCCCGTGGCGTTCTGGGCCACCGCCACGAGGCAGGGCACTCCGCCGCCGCGCTGATACTCCGAGCGCACCGTATGGCCGGGCCCCTTCGGGGCGACCATCAGCACGTCCATGTCCGGGCGCGGCTCGATCAGGTTGAAATGCACGTTGAGCCCGTGCGCGAACAGGAGTGCGGCGCCCTCCTTCATGTTGGGCCCGAGCTTCTCGCGGTAGAGATCGCCCTGGCCCTCGTCCGGCGTCAGCACCATCACGAGGTCGGCCCACTTCGCGGCATCCGCCGGGTCCATCACCTTCAGCCCGGCGCCCTCGGCCTTGGCAACGCCGCCCGAGCCCTTGCGCAGGCCGACCACGACCTCGGCGACGCCGCTGTCCTTCAGATTGTTGGCGTGGGCATGGCCCTGGCTGCCGTAGCCGATCACGGCCACCTTCTTGCCCTTCACCAGGTTCACGTCGGCATCGCGGTCGTAGTAGACGCGCATCGGTTTTCCCTCCCCTCTCTCGGTCGGTGTCTCGGTTTCGGAACGCTGGCCACGGGGTCTAGCGTCGCCCCAGTGGCCTGACAAGCGCGGGTCTGAAAGATCCGGCAGGCGTCGGCCGCGCCTCAGATTCCCTTCGGCCCGCGCGCGATGGCGGCAACGCCCGTGCGGCTCACCTCGACGAGGCCGAGCGGCCGCATCAGGTTGATGAAGGCGTCGAGCTTGTCGGTCGAGCCGGTCATCTCGAAGATGAAGCTTTCCGTCGTCGCATCGACGACGCGGGCGCGGAACGCATCGGCGATCCTGAGCGCCTCGACGCGCCGCTCGCCCGTGCCGGCCACCTTGATCAGCGCCATCTCGCGCGCGATGTGCGGCCCCTCGAGCGTCAGGTCCGACACGGTGTGGATCGGCACCAGGCGGTCGAGCTGCGCCTTGATCTGCTCGATCACCATCGGCGTGCCGGAAGTGACGATGGTGATGCGGGAGAGATGCTTCGTCTCGTCCACGGGCGCGACGGTCAGGCTGTCGATGTTGTAGCCGCGTCCGCTGAACAGGCCGATCACGCGCGCGAGCACGCCGGCCTCGTTCTCCACCAGAACGGCCATCACCGCCTGGCGTGTCGTCGTCTCTGTCATCTGAGGATACTCACCAAGGAAAGAGAACCTGCCCCGCCCGAGCCGGTCAGACCAGCACCATGCCCTCCTCGGTCACGCCGGGCTTGCTGGCTCCCTTCGGCGCCTCGTCCTCCGGGCCGAGCAGCATCTCGTTGTGCGCAGCACCGGAGGGGATCATCGGGAAGCAGTTCTCCTTCTGGTCGACGCAGATGTCGGCGATGACCGGACGGTCGACGGTGAGCATCTCGCGGATCACGTCGTCGAGCTCGCCCACCTTGGTCGCGCGCAGGCCCACGCCGTGGAAGCTCTCGGCGAGCTTCACGAAATCGGGCAGCGCGGCGGAATAGCTCTCGGAATAGCGCCCGCCATGCAGCAGTTCCTGCCACTGCCGCACCATCCCCATGTACTCGTTGTTGAGGATGAACACCTTCACCGGCAGGCGGTACTGCGCGAGCGTCGACATCTCCTGGATGTTCATTAGGATCGAGGCCTCGCCCGCGATGTCGATGACGAGCGCGTCGGGATACGCGATCTGCACGCCCATCGCCGCCGGCAGGCCGTAGCCCATCGTGCCCAGCCCGCCGGAGGTCATCCACCGGTTCGGCCTCTCGAACTTCCAGTACTGCGCGGCCCACATCTGGTGCTGGCCGACCTCCGTGGTGATGAACGTGTCCTTCCGGGTCTCCAGGCTGAGCTCGTAGAGGCGCTGGATGGCGTATTGCGGCTTGATGATCGCGTCTGCCGACGTCGCCTGCCGGAAGCGCAGGCAGTCGCGCGCGCGCCAGCCTTCGATCTGCTTCCACCAGGCCGCGATCGCGCCCGTGTCGGGCTTCGTCTCGTCGGCCTTCCAGGCTGCGATCAGCGCGCGCAGGATCTTCTCCGCATCGCCGACGATCGGGCAATCGACCCGCACATTCTTGTTGATGGAGGAGGGGTCGATGTCGGCGTGGATCTTCAGGCTGCCGGGGCTGAAGGCGGAGAGCCGGCCCGTCACCCGGTCGTCGAACCGCGCGCCGATGTTCAGCATGACGTCGCAGCCATGCATGGCGAGGTTCGCCTCGTAGGTTCCGTGCATGCCGAGCATGCCGAGGAACTGGCGGTCGGAGGCCGGGAAGGCGCCGAGGCCCATCAGCGTGTTGGTGCAGGGGAAGCCCGTCAGGTGCACGAACTCGGTCAGAAGGCGTGACGCCTCGGGCCCGGCATTGATCACGCCGCCGCCCGCATAGACCACCGGGCGCTTCGCTGCCTTCAGCATCTCGACCGCGCGGCGGATCGAAGCCGCGTCGGGCTCGGTGGTCGGGCGGTAGCTTCGATGGCCGTCCTCGGGCCGGCCGCGATAGCTGCCCTTGTTGATCAGCACGTCCTTCGGCAGGTCGATCACCACGGGGCCCGGACGGCCGGCGCGGGCGACGTAGAATGCCTCGTGCACGATGCGGCCGACATCATCGACGTTCTTGATGAGGTAGTTGTGCTTGGTAGCCGGCCTCGTGATGCCGGTGGTGTCGGCTTCCTGGAACGCGTCGTTGCCGATCAGGTGCGTCGGCACCTGGCCGGTCAGGCAGACGACGGGGATGCTGTCCATCAGCGCATCGACGAGGCCGGTGACGGCGTTCGTCGCGCCTGGGCCGGAGGTGACGAGCACGACGCCGACCTTGCCTGTCGAGCGCGCGTAGCCCTCGGCCGCGTGCACGGCCGCCTGCTCGTGCCGGACAAGGATGTGGCGGATGGCGTTCTGCTGGAACAGCGCGTCGTAGATGGGCAGGACGGCACCGCCCGGATAGCCGAAGATGACGTCCACGCCCTGGTCCTTCAGCGCGCGGAGGACGATCTCCGCTCCCGAAAGGAGGTCCTGGGCTGGCCGTTCCGTCGCGGACATGATGCTGGTTCTTCCCCGTTCGCCTGCGCACGTGCCGTGGCGGCGCGCCACGAGCACGAACGGCGGCCGCGGGTCATCGCCGAGGCCACCGTCGGGCGCATCTAGGCGTGATTGATGCGGTGCGTCAACCGGTTTCTGTCAATAAACGCAAACAAATCCGCCATTTCCTGTTCCGAAAGTTGCGTCAGACCTGCGAAGCGCGCATGGATCGTATGCATCGCCGTTTGCGGCACGACCTCCTGGTGCCGGAACCACGTGTCCTGCCGCTTGGCATACTGCCGCACCATCGCCTGGCCCTCGGCGATCGCCTGCGCGAGCGGGATGCGCCCGGCGAGCGCGGCGGCGAGGTTCGGCACGCCATGCGCCTTCATCGCCGGCAGCGCGGGGTCGAGCCGACGCGCGGCGAGTGCGCGCACCTCCTCGAGCGCACCGGCCTCGATCATGGCGAGGAACCGAGCATCGATCGCGGCCCGCAGCTCGGCGCGCGGCGGCTTCAGGAGGATCATCGCGAACCGGTAGGGCGCGGGCGGCTCGCGCGCCTCGCGCCACCAGGCGGCGAGGCCTCGGCCCGTCGCTGCTAGAACCTCCCAGGCGCGGATCACGCGCTGGCTGTCTCCAGGCTCGAGGCGGGCGGCCGTCTCCGGGTCTGCCGCGGCAAGGCGGGCATGCAGCGCCTCTGCGCCGATCTCTGCCTCGAGCGTCCGTGCCGCGCCGCGCACATCGTCCGGGATGGCGGGCAGGGCGCCGATGCCGTTGGCGAGCGCGGCGAGCCAGAGCCCCGTGCCACCGCAGAGGACGGGAACGCGCCCCTGTTCCGTGACCTGCCGCATGGAGGCGAGCGCCTCGCGCCGCCACCAGCCTGCCGAGGCGGGCTCGGCCGCATCGCGCACGCCGTACAGGAGATGCGGCACGCGCGCCTCCTCCTCCGCCGTCGGCCTCGCGGTCAGGATCCGCAGGTCGCGGTAGACCTGCATGGAATCGGCGTTGATCACCGCCCCGCCGAGCCGCTCGGCGAGTGCGAGCGCGAGCGCCGACTTGCCGCTTGCGGTCGGCCCCGCGACGATCAGCGCGGGCGGGGTGTCGTCGTCTTGCGCGCTCATGAAGCTGCCGCCATGGTCCGGCCATGGAGCATGTACTGACCGTCATCGCGCCGCCAGGCAGCGGCACGCTGTCCCGCGCCCGGCTCGACTGCGCGCGCGAGGCCATCCGCGCGCTCGGCGCCGTCGCCGCCACGCCGCGCTGGCTGAAGGAGGGCGAGGCGGCCGACATCCCCTTCGAGGACATCGCGCCCGACGCGGCGGAGGCGGCCGCTCGGCAGGCGCTCGCCGGCGAAGCGCTCGACCTCGTCTCGCAGGCCGCAACCGGGCGGCGGAAGAAGCTTCTCGTCGCCGACATGGACAGCACGATCGTGGTCGGCGAGACGCTCGACGAGCTCGCCGGGCTCGCCGGGCTGAAGGAGCGCATCGCCGCGATCACCGCCCGCGCGATGAATGGCGAGCTCGATTTCACCGCGGCGCTGCGCGAGCGTGTGGCGATGCTGAAAGGCCTTCCCGAGAGCGCGCTCGCCGAGACGCATGCGCGGATCGCCCCGATGCCGGGTGCTGCGACGCTCGTGGCGACGATGCGCGGGCACGGCGCCTACGCAGCGCTGGTCTCGGGCGGATTCCGCTACTTCACCGGCCGAGTCGCCGCCTCGCTCGGCTTCGACATGGACCAGGGCAACGAGCTGATCATCGAGGAGGGAACGCTCGCAGGCCGCGTGGCCGAGCCGATCCTCGACAAGGATGCTAAGCTCGCCACCCTTCGCCACCTCGCCGCCGCGAAGGGCCTGCCGCTGGCCGCGGCGCTCGCCGTCGGCGACGGGGCGAACGACCTGCCGATGCTGCAGGCCGCGGGGCTCGGCGTCGCCTACCGCGCCAAGCCCGTGGTCGCAGCCGCCGCGCGCGTGCGCATCGACCATGGTGATCTGACCGCGCTTCTCTGGGCGCAGGGCTATACGGCGGGAGAGATCGTCGCGCAGCCGTGATGGGATCGGCAGGTCGCGTCGCTGTCGAATCGGTTCTACCGTGGTCCTGTCGGAGAACCGGCGAGGATGCCTGGCATGTTTGGTTTCGGTCTGGGCGATCGCGTTGCGCGGTTGTTCCGTAGCCGGATAGACCGGCTGATCGCCGCCGTCCGCGCCGACGGTCTCACCTATCTCGGCGAGGACCGGTTCTCCGTTCTGCGCGGCGCGCTTGCCGAAGTCGACGCCGCCCGGGTCAAGGGAGACGTGGTCGAGGCCGGCGTTGCGGCGGGCGGCTCTGCGATCGTGCTCGCAAGGCTTGCCCGGCCCAGGCGACGCTTCGCCGGTTTCGACCTCTTCGGCATGATCCCGCCCCCCGGGGAGATGGACCCGTCCGAGGCGCATCAGCGCCACGCCGTGATCCGGGAGGGCCGTAGCGAAGGCCTCGCGGGCCGCCCCTATTACGGGTACGTCAACGACCTGTTCGGCGAGGTCACGACCGCGTTCGCCCGGCATGGCCTGCCCGTCGATGGCAGCGGCATCAGGCTCGTGCGGGGGCTCTTCAGC
The DNA here is from genome assembly GCF_007644105.1 of Elioraea rosea. Lineage (GTDB taxonomy): Bacteria > Pseudomonadota > Alphaproteobacteria > Acetobacterales > Acetobacteraceae > Elioraea_A > Elioraea_A rosea. Next base: position 59,497 of record NZ_VFAC01000017.1, read on the forward strand.
GACACGATGCCGGGAGAGCTCCCCGCGACCGTCGCCTTCGCCCATATCGACTGCGACTGGTACGATCCCGTCCTGCTCGTGCTGAGATCGCTCGCGCCGAGGATGCCCGCGGGAGGTCGCATCGTTCTGGACGACTTCAACGACTTCGGCGGCTGCGCGAAGGCCGTCGCGGCCTTCCTCGCCGAAGACCCGCGCTTCGCGCTCGTGCGCTCGACCCCGACGGGGGTGCTCGCCCGGGGCTGAGCCGGAGGGGCGGCGCTGCCGCCGCCCCGTCCCGCTAGGGTCGCTGCGCCTCGGTCCCTCAGCCAGGCGCGCGGCCGGTCGCCGGCGCGGCAGGCAGCGGCACCCAGCGGAGCCCCTGCTGGCCCTCGATGAGGATCAGCACGTTGCGCCGGCCGGCCTGGCGGGCACGGTCCACCCGCTCCTGCACCTCGGCGGGCGTCGCCACCGCCTCCTGCTGCACCTCGACGATCACGTCGCCGGGCCGCACGCCACGCTCTGCGGCGGGGCTGTTCGGCAGCACCTCGACAACCACGACGCCCTTGGCCTCCGTGCTCAGGCTGAAACGCTCGCGCATCTCCGGCGTGATCGACGAGACGCGGAGCCCGAACCCAGCGATCTCGACCGGGCGGCCGCCCCTGTCCTGCGGCCCCGGCGTGGCCGCGGCCTGCTGCGTCTCCTCCGGAAGCTCGCCCACCGTCGCGGTCAGTGTCTGCTCGCGGCCGGAGCGCCAGACGATCACGGGCACCTGCTTGCCGATCGGCGTCTCGGCGACGACGCGCGGCAAGGTCCGCATCTCGCGGATGTCGGTGCCGTCGAACTTCAGGACGATGTCGCCGTTCTGCAGGCGCGCGCGGTCGGCCGGGCCTCCCTCGTTCACCCCGGCGACGAGCGCGCCGCGCGGGCCGCCAGAGAGCCCGACGCTCTCGGCGATCTCGTCCGTCACCTGCTGGATGCGCACGCCGAGCCAGCCGCGGCGGGCGCGCCCGAACTCGCGAAGCTGGGTGACGACGTTCGTTGCGATGTTCGACGGGATGGCGAAGCCGATGCCGATCGACCCCCCAGTCGGGGAGAAGATCGCCGTGTTGATGCCGACGACCTCGCCGGCCATGTTGAACAGCGGCCCGCCCGAGTTGCCGCGGTTGATCGCGGCATCGGTCTGGATGAAGTCGTCATAGGGGCCGATGCGGATGTCGCGGCCGCGGGCCGAGACGATGCCGGCGGTCACGGAGCCGCCGAGCCCGAACGGGTTGCCGATCGCCACCACCCAGTCGCCGATCCGGGACGTGTCGCTGTTGCCGAAGCGGACCGTCGGCAGCGCGCGCTCGCTCTTGACGCGGATCAGGGCGAGGTCGGTGCGCTGGTCGCGGCCGACGATCTCGGCGCGCAGGGTGGTGTTGTCGGTCAGCACCACGTTCACTTCGTCGGCGCCATCGATCACGTGGTTGTTGGTGACGACGTAGCCCTCGCCGTTCGAGTACTCGATGATGAAGCCCGAGCCGAGGCTCTGTGCCCGGCGGGGTCGCTGGGGCTGTTGCGGCTGGCCCTGGCGCTGCTGGCGGTCGAAGAACTCCCGGAAGAACTCCTCGAAGGGCGAGCCGGGCGGGAATTGCGGCACGTCCGGGCCCTGACGGTCGCCGCGCGCCTGCACGGTCTGCGTCGTCTGGATGTTGACCACCGATGGCAGAAGCCGCTCGGCGAGATCGGCGAAGCTTTCGGGCGCGGACCGCGCCACGACGGGCGCGGGCAGCACGACCGGTGCTGCCATCAGGCCGATCGCCACGAGGGCGACCGCGGGACGGAAAGAGAAGCGCATGGGCATCCTGCCTGGTTCGAAGGCCAAGGTCGAAAAGGGGTGATCGTTACCGGGGCGCGGTCTCACCGCGTCCTCATCACCGCTGCTCACAGTATGGGGTCGATCCGGCGCAACCGGAAGCGCGGCCGCCTGGCTCTCCCGGGTTTCTGATGTGGGAGCTCACTCCAGCGCCAGGGCGGCAAGTGCCGCAGCCCCGATCGCCACGACCGCGAGGCCGAGCAATCGGACGGCGCCGTCCGGAAGTGCGGCGGCGGAGGCGAGCATCCGGCGCGCCTCGCCTGGAGCGAAAAGATAGAAAAGGCCCTCGGCCACGATCACGAGGCCGAGGGCCAGAAGAATGGAAGCCTGCGTCATCCCGCCGGCCCAAGGCGCCGGGTGGGCAGCGCGGGGTGGCCTCAGCGCACCCCGGCGGCCCGCACGTCCTGCGGGATGTCCTTGAAGAAGCGGAAGAACTCGCTGTCCGGCGTCAGCACGAGGCGGCCGCCCTCGGCGCCCTCGCCGAACGCCTCGCGATAGGCCTGCATGCTCCGCCAGAAGGCGAAGAACTGGCTGTCGCGCTGGAACGCGTCCGCGAGGATGCGGATGCTCTCCTGCTCGCCCTGGCCTCGGAGGATGTCGGCCTGGGCCTGCGCCTCGGCGAGGATGACGGTCCGCTCGCGCTCGGCGCCGGCGCGCACGCGGGTGGCCACCTCGGCGCCCTCTGCGCGCGCCTCGCGGGCCACACGCTCACGCTCGGACTGCATCCGGTTGAGAATGGCCTGCGTGTTCTCTTCCGGCAGGTCGGCGCGGCGGATGCGCACGTCCTCGATCTCGATGCCGAAGCGGCGCGCCTCGGTGTTCACCTGCTCGGCGATGCTCCCCATGATCCGGCCGCGATCGGCCGAGAGCACGGCGAGCAGCGGCTCGTTGCCGAGCACGCGGCGCAGTGCCGAGGTCACGATCGAGGAGAGGCGCGCGCGGATCGCGTCCTCGCCGAACCCGACCGTCTGGTAGTACTGCAGCGGGTCGGTGATGCGGAACCGCGTGAAGGCGTCGACGATCAGTCGGCGCTGGTCGCTGAGAATGACCTCCTCGCCAGGCATGTTGTAGTCGAGCAGGCGCCGGTCGAAGCTGATCGTGCTCTGCACGATCGGCAGCTTCGCGTTCAGCCCCGGCTCGGTGATCACCCGCACGGGCTTGCCGAACTGCACCACCAGGACCTGCTGCGTCTGGTGGACGGTGAACAGCGTGGAGAAGAGGATGAAGGCGGCGGCCGCGAGGGCGACGACGCCTCCGATGACAAGCTTCTGGTTCATCGCGATGCTCCCGACGCGCGGGCCGAGGGGGTGGGCTGCGGCCGGTCAACCACCGTGCCGCCAGCCGAACCGGCGCCGGTGTTCGCCTGGCGTGCCCCGCGGTTCAACTCGTTCAAAGGCAGGAACGGAACGACGTTCTGCACCTTGTCGTCGACCACGATGGTCGGGCTCTGGCGAAGAACCTCCTCCATCGTCTCGAGATAGAGGCGCAGGCGCGTGATGTCGCGTGCCTCGCTGTAGGCGGTCAGAACCGAGACGAAGCGCTGCGCCTCGCCGTTCGCCCGGGCGATGCGCCCCTCGCGCTCACCCTGCGCCTCCTGGACGAGACGCTCTGCCTCGCCTCGGGCCCGGGGGATGATGTCGTTACGGAACGCCTCTGCCTCGTTGCGGAGGCGCTCGCGGTCGGCGTTGGCGCGCTGCACGTCGCGGAACGCGTCGATGACCGCAGGCGGCGGGTCGACCTTCTGCAGCTGCACCTGGGTAACCTCGATGCCGGCGCCGTACTGGTCGAGGATCGCCTGCGTGCCGGTGCGCACGGCCTGCTCGATCTGCGCGCGCGCCTCGGTCAGCGCCGGCTGGATCGGCGTGCGGCCGATCGCCTCGCGCATCACGCTCTCCGCGGCCGACTTCACCGTCTGCTCGGGGTTGCGGATGTTGAAGAGGTACTCGGCGGCGTTGCTGATGCGCCAAAGCACCGAGAAGTCGATGTCGATGATGTTCTCATCACCGGTGAGCATCATGCTCTCCTCGATGATGTCGCGCGACTGCACGGGGCGCGCCGTCACCGGGATGTTCGCGCCCTCCGGGCTGCGGAAGCCGACCTCGATGCGGTTGATGCGGGTGACCCGCGGCGTCAGCACGCTCTCGATCGGCGCGGGCAGCGCGTAGTTCAGGCCCGGCGCCGTGATGCGGTTGAACGCGCCGAATCGAAGCACGATGCCCTGCTCGTCGGGCTGCACGCGATAGAAGCCCGAAAGCAGCCAGATGCCGACGAGGATCACGCCGATGATCGCGAGGCCCTTGCCACCGCCGAAGCCCCGAGGAAGGAACCGGCGGACGAAGTCCTGGCCCTTGCGAAGAAGTTCGTCGAGATTCGGGGCCTGCGGGAGCTGCGGGCCACCGCCGCCGCCCCACGGGCCGCCTTGACGTCCGCCTCCGCCCCAGGGGCTCCCGCCCCCGCTGTTGTTGGTCCAGGGCATGTGCTCTGTTCCCGGCCTTCTCGCTGTTGGAAGCCTCTTTGCCGCGCCCCATATCCGGCCACGGCAGCGCGGCCCCGATGGTTGCGCCAAAACGCCGGAGGGATCATGCCCCTTCGGCCCGCCCGGATATCGTCCAGTCCGCAGGGGTTTTCAAGTGATGAACGCAGTGACACCCGAAACCGTGCTCGCGGCCCTGGCCCGGCTGCGCGACCCAGAGCGGGGTGCGGACATCGTGTCGCTCGGCATGGTGCAGGGGCTGCAGGTCAGGGATGGGCTGGTTTCCCTTGCCCTCGAGGTGCCGCGGGAGCGTGCCGCAGCGCTCGAACCCCTGCGCCGGGCGGCAGAGGCGGCGTTGAACGCGCTGCCAGGCGTGCTGAATGCAACGGTGGTGCTGACGGCAGAGCGGGGGGAGAAGGCCCAGGCTCAGCCCGCGCCCGCCACCCGGGGCGCGCAGGCCGCCGCCGCCCAGGCCGGCAAGGGCAAGGGGCCGCAGCTCCTCGGCAACTGCCGGGCGATCGTCGCGGTCGCCTCGGGCAAGGGCGGCGTGGGCAAGTCGACCACGGCGGCCAACCTTGCGATCGGCCTGGCCCAGAGCGGGCTCCGGGTCGGCCTCCTCGATGCCGACATCTACGGCCCCTCAGTGCCGCGCATGCTCGGCATCCGCGGCCGGCCGCACGCGGCGGGGCAGATGATCGCGCCGATGGAGAAATGGGGGCTCAAGGTGATGTCCATCGGCTTCCTCGTCGAGGAGGAGACGCCGATGATCTGGCGCGGTCCGATGGTGATGGGCGCGCTCGAGCAGATGATGGGCCAGGTCCTCTGGGGCGAGCTCGACATCATGGTGGTCGACATGCCCCCCGGCACGGGCGACGCCCAGCTCACCATGGCCCAGCGCGTGCCGCTGACCGGCGCGGTCATCGTCTCCACCCCGCAGGACGTGGCGCTGATCGATGCCCGGCGCGGCATCGCGATGTTCGGGCGCACCAACGTGCCGGTTCTCGGGCTGATCGAGAACATGAGCTATTTCTGCTGCCCCAACTGCGGGCACAGGAGCGAGATCTTCGGCCATGGCGGGGCGCGCCGGGAGGCGGAGCGACTCGGCACCGAATTCCTGGGCGAGATCCCGCTGAGGCTCGACATCCGCACGACGTCGGACGAGGGCGCGCCCATCACCGCGACGATGCCCGATGGCGAGGAGGCCGCGCTCTACCGCGGCATCGCCGGCCGCGTCTGGGCCAAGTGCGAGGCCGTCCTGGCGCGCCGCGAGGCGGCAGCACCGAAAATCATCGTCGAGTAGCGGTTCAGCGTCGCGGAGGAAGCGTCATCGCCTGGGCCGCGCCCATCGCCATCGCGGGAAACGCGAAGGCAGCGGCGAAGCCGGCGATCATGCCTGCCTGGGCGAAGAGAAGCGCTGTCGGGAAGAGCATGTTCATGGGGGTATCCTGCTCCGCCAACCGTCAAGGCGCGGTGAACGCGGTCACACCGCGCGCGAGAAGCGCGTCGGTCTCCGCCGCATCGGGGATGGAGCCCTGCGAGCCTGGCCGCGTGCAGGTGAGCGCCGCCGCCGCCGCCGCCCGACGCATCGCGTCCCGCAGCGACGCCCCGCGGTCGAGCGCGGCGGCGAGCACGCCGGCGAAGGTGTCGCCCGCAGCCGTGGTGTCGCGCGGGGTGATGGGAAAGGCAGGCTGGTGGAGGCTGCCCTCTTCGGTCGCTGCCTCCGCCCCTTTCTCGCCGCGCGTGACGATCACCGAAGGCCGGCCGAGCGCGGCACGGAGGGCGGCGGGGCCGTCAGCCGTTCCGAGCATCGCGGCAAGGGCGGCCGCCTCGCCCTCGTTCAGCAGAAGCACGTCCACCGCCTCAAGCGCGGCGCGCGCGAGCGGTTCGGGCGGGGCGAGGCTGAGGATGATCCGCGCGCCAAGCCCTCTCGCGCGGGCGATCAGCGCCTCCGTCTCCTGCCTCGACACCTCCCTCTGCAGCACGAGGGTCGTGCGGGGACCGAGGTCGCCGTCGGCCACCTGCGCCGCCTTGGCCGAGAGGTTGGCACCAGGCGCCACGGCGATCTGATTGCGGCCCTCGGGGTCGACGCAGATCGCAGCCGCACCGGTTGCCACGGGCACGGCGGCGAGCCTGGAGAGATCGACGCCGGCGGAGCGGAGCGTGGCAAGCGCGGGTTCGGCAAAGGCGTCCTCGCCGACCGCGCCGGCCATCGCCACCCTGGCCCCGTCGCGCGCCGCGGCAACGGCCTGGTTCCCGCCCTTGCCGCCGGGCTCGGTACGAAGCGCCTCGCCGAGCACGGTCTGCCCCGGCGCGGGAAGGGCGGGAACGGGCACGATCAGGTCGAGGTTGATCGAGCCGAACACGAGGATCATCGCCCCACCTCTCGCCGATCAGGCCTCGCGGCCGAGCGTGGCCATGAACTCCCGCCACTCGCGCTTGCTCATCCCCGAGGTCTCCGCGGTCACCTGCTCGCCCGCCAGCATGCGCTTCAGCGCGGCGAGCATCTGGGCCGAGAGGAGCGCGGCATTCATCCGGTAGTCGACGAAGGCCTGGGCGGTGATCGGCACCCAGGCCTTCACCACGTCGAGCATCGCCTCGGCATAGGCGCGGATCTCGTACTGGGCGTGCGCGTCGGCGCGCAGGGAGAGTAAGTGCAGGAGGTTGTGAAGGTCGGTTTTCCAGTACCACTGCGTGTAGGTGTTGAGGGTCAGGTTCATCCGCGCGAGCTCGCGCGCGAGGCCCTGCCGGTCCGGCTCGGCCGGCTCGCCCCCCTCGCCCTCGTTCAGCATCCAGGCATAGTGGTCGTAGCAGCGGGCTGCGTCCTCGCGCAGAAGGCGGAGCACCTCCTCCGCCTCCCCGCCGTCGAGCACCTCTCCGCGGCCCTGGCGGTTGACGGCGCTCTGCGCGGCGAGCGCGTGGCGGGCCGGGATGTAGAACTCGCGGTCGAGCACCGAGTAGCGGGCGGAGTACTCGTTCACGTTCGCGGTGCGATGGCGGATCCACTGCCGGGCGATGAAGATCGGCAGCTTCACGTGGAACTTGATCTCGGCCATCTCGAAGGGCGTCGAGTGGCGGTGGCGCATCAGGTAGCGGATCAGCCCCGCATCGTCCTGCACCCGCTTCGTGCCCCGGCCGTAGGAGACGCGAGCGGCCTGCACCACGGCGGCATCGTCGCCCATGTAGTCGACGACGCGGACGAAGCCGTGATCGAGCACGGGGATGGCCGTGTAGAGCAGCGCCTCGAGGGCCGGGACGGTCGGCCGCAGGGTGGGCACCGCGTCCGCGCGCGCCTCGGCGATCTCGGCTGACTGCGCCTCTGTCAGGTCCATGCGTGGCTTTCCTGCCTGGCTTGCCCCGGGGATGCCGAGTCGCGGGTCTTCCGTCGGCGCCTCCGGTTTCCTATATTCCTCGGTGCCGGGGCAACCCGGCTATGGCGATAAACGGTGTTTGGAATAAGCGTTGCGGACCCGGGGGCAGTGCCCGGCGCCTCCACCACTCTCCCCGATGCTGTTGAGGGGGCCGAGGGGGCGAAACAGGCTCGACGCGCGTGGTAAAGACTCACCTTTTGCCCGGCATGGTTCCGCCGTTATCGGGCCGATCCTCAGGTGCCAACGACAACAGCCGTATGGCGCTCGCTGCCTGATTAAGGTCAGGTAAGCGCGGTTCGGGGGGCACCGGGCAACAGAAGCCCCCCACTCTGCGTTACGAAGTCGGAGACGTGACAGGCGGGCTTGCCTCGATCTAGCTTGCCTCGCGCGAGAACGACGCTGGAAGGTGCGAACGCGGCATGGCGCAGCAGGACGAGCCCGGTCTGAAGGACAGCCTCCTCCCCTACGAAGGCTGGATCCAGGAGAGCCTTCGCGGCGTGCTCCGCTTCGCCCTCGACCGCGCCGCGGGAGAGGGGCTTCCGGGCGATCATCACTTCTACCTCACCTTCCGCACCGATGCCCCGGGCGTCGGGATGCCTGACCGGCTTCGCGCGCAGTATCCCAATGAGATGACGATCGTCCTGCAGCACCAGTTCGACGACCTGCGCACGACGGACGACGGCTTCTCGGTGAAGCTCTATTTCGGGGGCGTGCCGGCACAGCTCTCGATCCCCTGGGCGGCCATCACCCAGTTCGCCGACCCCTCCGTCCGGTTCGGGCTTCGCTTCGATGCGCCAGAGGGGGCGGAGCAGCCAGGCACCGGCACCGCGCTCGCTCCGGCGCCAGAGTTGCCCGAGGGCGAGCCGCCCGCGACAGAGGACGCGCCGCAGGTCGTCAGCCTCGACGCGTTCCGCAAGCGCCCGCCGAAGGGCTGACCTGCCCGCCGGGCCCGAGCCCCCCGTCTGGCCCCACGGGGCCGCCCATGCCATAAGCCGCGCGATCCGACCCTGGAGCGAGGGAGACGCGCATGAACGCGCCCGCCACGCGCGCCGCTGCCACCGGCGCATTCGCCTACAGCCCGATGTATCCGCTTGGCGACAGCGCCACGCCCTGGAAGAAGCTCGACGTGGGCGGCGTCAAGGCGATCGAGGCGGCAGGCAGGCGGGTGCTCACGGTTGCTCCCGACGCGCTCACCGCGCTCGCCTCCCAGGCCTTCCGCGACACGAGCCACCTGCTGCGACCAGGCCACCTCGCCCAGCTCCGCGCCATCCTCGACGACCCCGAGGCCTCGGCGAACGACCGCTACGTCGCGCTCGAGTTCCTGAAGAACGCCAACATCGCCGCAGGCGGAATCCTGCCGATGTGCCAGGACACGGGCACCGCGCTCGTGTTCGGCAAGAAGGGCCAGCGCGTCTGGGTGGAGGGCAACGAGGAGGAGGCGCTCGCCCGCGGCGTGTTCCGCACCTTCACCGAGACCAACCTCCGCTACAGTCAGATGGCGCCTCTCTCGATGTTCGACGAGGTCAATACCGCCAACAATATGCCCGTGCAGTTCGACATCATGGCCGCACCGGGCGACGACCATGCCGACGAGATGCACCTGATGTTCGTCGCCAAAGGTGGAGGCAGCGCGAACAAGACCTTCCTGTTCCAGGAAACCCGCGCGATCCTGAACGAGAAGCGGCTCTACGAGTTCATCGAGACGAAGATGAAGTCGCTGGGCACCTCCGCCTGCCCGCCCTATCACCTCGCGATCGTGATCGGCGGCACCTCGGCCGAGCTCACGCTGAAAACCGTCAAGCTCGCCTCGACACGCTACCTCGACGCGCTGCCGAGCCACGGCTCGCTCGCAGGCCACGCCTTCCGTGACCTCGAGGCGGAGATGAAGGTGCTCGAGATCAGCCGCCGCCTCGGCATCGGCGCGCAGTTCGGCGGCAAGTATTTCTGCCATGACGTGCGGGTCATCCGCCTGCCGCGGCACGGCGCATCGCTCCCCGTCGGCATCGGCGTCTCCTGCTCGGCCGACCGGCAGATCCTCGGCAAGCTCACCCCCGAGGGCGTTTTCCTCGAGCAGCTCGAGACCGACCCCGCGAAGTACCTTCCCGAGACGACCGACGAGCATCTCGGCAATGACAGCGTGCACATCGACCTCACCAGGCCGATGAACGAGATCCGCACCGCGCTCTCCCGCCTTCCCGTGAAGACGCGGGTGATGCTCTCGGGCCCGATGGTGGTCGCGCGCGACATCGCGCACGCCAAGCTGAAGGAGCGGCTCGACGCCGGCCAGCCGCTGCCGGACTACATCAAGAACCACCCCGTGTACTACGCCGGCCCCGCCAAGACGCCGGAGGGCTACGCCACCGGGTCGTTCGGCCCGACCACGGCGGGGCGGATGGACAGCTACGTCGCCGAGTTCCAGAAGGCGGGCGGCTCGCTCGTGATGCTCGCCAAGGGCAACCGCTCGCGCGCTGTGCGGGAGAGCTGCCGGGACAATGGCGGGTTCTATCTCGGCTCCGTCGGCGGCCCGGCGGCGCGTCTCGCGAAGGACTGCATCACCAAGGTCGAAGTGCTCGAGTTCCCCGAGCTCGGCATGGAGGCCGTGTGGCGCATCGAGGTGAAGGACTTCCCGGCCTTCATCGTGGTCGACGACAAGGGCAACGATTTCTACGACGGGCTCGAGTGAGCGGACTGCGCACGCACAGGCTGGTCACGCTCTGGCTGCTGATCGTCACCTTCGCGATGGTGGCGAGCCATCCGCTCGAGCTCTGGGGCAAGCTTCGCCTCGATGGCCCGACCTGGCTTGCCGTGCAGCAGAACCTCTATGTCGCCTTCGCCCCCGTCGCGGCACTGGCCGAGCCGGGTGCGGCCCTCGCTGCGGGCTCGCTCGCGCTTCGCGAATGGCGGCGCGGCTGGGCCTGGCAGACTTCCGCCACCGCCGCGGCCCTCGTGGTGGCCGGGCTCGTCCTGTGGGCCCTCTTCACCGCGCCCGTGAACGCGGCGTTGAACGGCTGGACCGCGGCAACCCTGCCGCCGGACTGGACGGCCTGGCGCAGCCAGTGGGAAGCGAGCCATGCCGGTCATGCCCTGCTCATCGGCGCGGCCCTTGCCATCCTGCTGCTTTCCCTCGTACGGGACGGCGACCGACCGCGAAAGGACACGACGTGACGCGACGCCTCATCAGCTCCGGCTCCCGCTTCGAGGAGGAGATCGGCTACTCCCGCGCCGTCGTCGATGGCGACTACGTCTGGGTGTCCGGCACCACCGGCTATGACTACGCGACGATGACGATCGCCGACGACGTGGTCGCGCAGGCGGAGCAGTGCTTCGCCAACATCGCCGCGGCCCTGGCCCAGGCCGGCTGCACGCTCGATGATGTCGTCCGCGCCATGATCATCGTCCCCCGGCGCGAGGACTGGGCACCCTGCTGGCCGGTGATGAAGAAGCACTTCGCCAAGGCCCGCCCGACCTCGACGCTGATCCACGCCGCGCTGCAGACCGATGCGATGCGCATCGAGATCGAGGTGACGGCGAAGCTGCCGAAGAAGGGCTGAACCCGATGCGCTTCTCCGTCGACCGGCTGGACCATCTCGTCATCACCTGCAGCGACGTCGAGACGATGGCGAGCTGGTACCAGCGCGTGCTCGGCATGGAGCGCGAGGCCTTCGGCCCCTACAAGCGCACCTCGCTTCGCTTCGGCGGGCAGAAGATCAACCTCCGGCCGGAGGGCATCTCGCATGACGAATGGTTCTCCGGCATCGACGCCGCGCCTGGCACGCAGGACCTCTGCTTCGTCGTCGCGGTCGATGCGAAGGACGTGATCGCGCATCTCCATTCCTGCGGCGTCACGATCGAGCTCGGGCCGGTCGCCAAGCATGGCGCGCTCGGGCCGATCACCTCCGTCTACTGCCGCGACCCCGACGGCAACCTGATCGAGATCAGCTCCTATCTCGGCTGACCTGACCTCCCTCTCGGCCTACGACTATGCGCTGCCCGACCGGGCGATCGCGCAGGAGCCGGCGCGCCCGCGCGATTCCGCGCGGCTTCTGCATGTCCGAGGCGAGGGCTTGGGCGACCACCGCGTCTCCGACCTGCCAGCGCTTCTCGCACCGGGCGACCTTCTCGTGGTCAACGACACGCGCGTCATCCCCGCCCAGCTCGACGCACGCCGCGGCGCGGCATCGATCGGGCTGACGCTCGACCGCCCCCTCGGCGATGGCATCTGGGCGGCGCTTGCGCGGAATGCCAGGCGGCTGAAGCCTGGCGACACGCTCGCGCTGCCGCATGGGCTTGCCGCGACCGTCGTCGCCAACCACGGCGAAGGCGCGGTGGTGCTCCGCTTCGCAGGCGACCCGACGGCTGAGGCCACGCTCGCGCTGCCGCCCTATATCGCCCGCCCCCAAGGCCCGACGGAGGCCGATGCGTCCGACTACCAGACGATGTTCGCAGCCGAAGCCGGCGCGGTCGCCGCGCCGACGGCGGCGCTGCACTTCACGCCCCGGCTCCTCGATGCCCTCGCCGAAAGCGGCGTCGGCCTCGCGCGGCTGACGCTGCATGTCGGCGCCGGAACCTTCCTGCCGATCCGCACCGACGACATCACCGCCCACCACCTGCACGCCGAGCGCGGCGAGCTCGACGAGGAGGCGGCGACACGCATCGCCGAGGCGAAGGCGAAAGGCGGGCGCATCGTCGCGGTCGGCACCACAGCGCTCAGGCTGATCGAGACGGCCGCGCGTGAGACGGGCACCGTGCGGCCGTGGTCGGGCGAGACCGCGCTCTACATCACGCCGGGCTTCGCGTTCCGCGTGGCCGACCTCCTGATGACGAACTTCCACCTGCCGCGGACGAGCCTGATGGTGCTCGTCTCCGCCTTCGCGGGCCATGCGCGCATCATGTCGGCCTACGGGCACGCGCTGCGCTCGGGCTACCGCTTCGCGAGCTACGGCGACGCGACGCTGCTGGAACGCGACGCATGACGCTCTCCTTCACCCTTGCGGACACGGATGGCGCGGCCCGCGCCGGGGTCCTGCACACCGCGCACGGCGATGTCCCAACGCCGGTGTTCATGCCCGTGGGTACGGCCGGAACCGTGAAGGCGATGACGGCCGATGCGGTGCGAGCGACCGGCGCGCGCATGGTGCTCGGCAACACCTATCACCTGATGCTCCGCCCAGGAGAGCAGCGCATCGCCCGCCTCGGGGGGCTGCACAGGGTGATGGACTGGCACGGCCCGATCCTGACCGACAGCGGCGGCTTCCAGGTGATGTCGCTCAGCCAGCTGCGCACGATCGACCGCGACGGGGTGACGTTCCGCTCCCACATCGACGGCTCGCAGCATCGGCTGACACCGGCGCGCGCCGTCGCCATCCAGCACGCGCTCGGGGCGGACGTGACGATGGTGCTCGACGAGTGCACGCCTTTTCCGGCGACGGAGGAGCAGGCGGCAGCCTCGATGCGCCTCTCGATGGACTGGGCGCTGCGCGCGCGCGAGGCCTTCATCCCCCGAGAGGGCCATGGCCTCTTCGGGATCGTCCAGGGCGGGGTTTATCCGACGCTGCGCGGGGAGAGCGTCGCCGCGCTCACCGGCATCGGCTTCGAGGGCTATGCGGTGGGGGGCCTTGCCGTCGGCGAGGGGCAGGAGACGATGTTCTCGGTTCTCGACGCCACCGTGCCGCTCCTGCCGCGCGACCGGCCGCACTACCTGATGGGCGTCGGCACGCCGGCCGACATCCTCGGCGCCGTCGCGCGCGGCATCGACATGTTCGACTGCGTGATGCCGACGCGCGCGGGCCGTACCGCGCGGGCCTATACGCGCCACGGCCAGATGAACCTGCGCAACGCCCGCTTCGCGGATGATGCACGCCCGCTCGACCCCGAATGCGCGTGCCCGGCCTGCGCACGGCACAGCAGGGCCTATCTGCATCACCTGTTCAAGGCGGGCGAGATGCTCGGACCGATGCTGCTCACCTGGCACAACATCACCTATTATCAGGACCTGATGCGCGGCCTCCGCGAAGCGATCCTCGAGCACCGCCTCGCAGACCACACCGCCGCCCTGCACGCCGCCTGGACCGCAGGAGAGATGGAAGCGGAAGAGACATGACCGACACGCTCACCCAGCTCGGCCGGCAGACGCCGATGCCCGCGAGCCCGGACGAGGCGCTGCTCGAGCGCATCGCCAACCCGCATGCCGACACGGCCTACCTCGTGCGGTTCGTGGCACCCGAGTTCACCAGCCTCTGCCCGCTCACCGGCCAGCCGGACTTCGCGCATCTCGTGATCGACTACGTGCCGCGCGCCTGGATCGTAGAAAGCAAGTCGCTGAAGCTCTATCTCGGGAGCTTCCGCAACCACGGCGCCTTCCACGAGGACTGCACCATCGGCATCGGCAAGCGGCTCGTGAAGCTTCTCGATCCCGCCTGGCTGCGCATCGGCGGCTACTGGTATCCGCGCGGCGGCATCCCGATCGACGTGTTCTGGCAGACGGGCGCCCCCCCCGAGGGCGTCTGGGTGCCGGAACAGGGCGTCGCACCCTACCGTGGGCGCGGCTGAGGCCGACCCGCGGCCGAGGATCCGCGCCGAGGCGATACGCCTCGGCTTCGACGCCGTCGGCTTCACCGCGGCGACCCTGCCGCTGGAGGCACGCACGCGGCTCGAGGCATTCCTCGCCGCAGGCCACCACGGCACCATGGGCTGGATGGAAGCACGGCGTGACCAGCGGGCCGACCCACGCGCGCTCTGGCCCGAGGCGGTGAGCGTGATCAGCCTCGGCCTCTCCTACGCGCCGGAGGACGACCCGCTCGCCCCGCTCGCCGAGCCAAGGGTGGGGACGATCAGCGCCTATGCGCGCGGGCGGGACTATCACGACATCCTGAAGGGCCGGCTGAAGCATCTCGCGCAGTTCATCGCCCGGCGCTTCGGGGCAGGCGTGAAGGTGTTCGCGGACACGGCCCCGGTCATGGAGAAGCCGCTTGCGCAGGCCGCCGGGCTCGGCTGGCAGGGCAAGCACACGAACCTTGTCTCGCGTCGCCACGGGTCGTGGCTGTTCCTCGGCGAGGTGATGACGACGCTGGCGATCCCCCCGGAAGCGCCGCACGGCGACCACTGCGGAAGCTGCCGCCGCTGCCTCGACATCTGCCCGACCGACGCCTTCCCCGGGCCCTACAGGCTCGATGCCACGCGCTGCATCGCCTACTTGACCATCGAGCATGACGGGCCGATCCCCGAAGCCTTGCGGCCCGCGATGGGAAACCGCGTGTTCGGCTGCGACGACTGCCTCGCCGTCTGCCCCTGGAACCGGTTCGCCAGGGCGACGCAAGAGGCGAAGCTCGCCGCACGGGCCGACCTCCTCGCCCCGCCCTTGGCCGAGCTCGCCGCACTCGATGACGCAGGCTTCCGCGCCCGCTTCGCCGGCACGCCGATCAAGCGCAGCGGGCGGAAGCGGATGGCGCGCAACGTCGCCATCGCGATCGGCAACAGCGCCGATGCATCCCTCCGCCCCTCCGCTGCGTTGCTGGCAGGGGATGCCGACCCCGTGGTGGCCGAGGCGGGGGCATGGGCGCTCGCGAGGCTGGAAGGCAGGACGGAATGAGCGGAACGCGCACGGAAACCGACAGTCTCGGCACGGTCGAGATCGAGGAAGGCAGGCTCTGGGGGCCGCAGACGGAACGAGCGCGGCGGCTGTTCCGCATCGGCACGGAACGCTTCCCGCCGGTGCTGATCCGAGCGGTCGGCCTGCAGAAGCAGGCTGCGGCGGAGGCGAACCTCGCGCTCGGCGAGCTTCCCGAGGCGATCGCCCGGCCGATCATCACCGCCGCGGCCGATGTCGCCGCGAACGGCCTCGACGAGCATTTCCCGCTACCGGTGTGGCAGACCGGAAGCGGCACCCAGACGAACATGAACGCCAACGAGGTGATCGCCAACCGCGCCGCGCAGCTTCTCGGCCGCCCGCTCGCTTCCCGCGACCCGATCCACCCGAACGATCACGTCAATCGCGGCCAGTCCTCCAACGACAGTTTCCCCACCGTGATGCACGTCGCCGCCGCGATCGCGGTGACCGAACGGCTGATCCCTGCACTTCGGCACCTGCGCGACAGCCTTGCCGCCCGCGCCGAGGATTGGGCGTCGATCGTGAAGCTCGGGCGCACCCACATGATGGATGCGGTGCCGATGACGCTGGGTGGCGAGTTCGCCACGTTCTCGCACCAGGTCGAGAACGGCATCGCGCGGCTGCGCGATGCCCTGCCCCGCCTGTTCCTGCTGCCCCAGGGCGGCACGGCCATCGGTACCGGCCTCAACCGCCACGCGCGGTTCGACGAGGTGTTCTGCGAACGCATCGCCGCCCTTACAGCGCTGCCCTTCGAGCCCAACCCAGACAAGGCCGAGGGCATGGCCGCGCACGATGCCTTCGTGGAGCTTTCCGGCGCGCTGAACACGCTCGCGGTGTCGCTGATGAAGATCGGCAACGACATCCGGCTGCTCGGCTCCGGCCCGCGCGCGGGGCTCGCCGAGCTCGTCGTGCCGCCGGACGGGCTCTCCTCCTCCATCATGCCAGGCAAGACGAATCCGACACAGGCGGAGGCGCTGACGCAGGTGTGCGTTCAGGCGATGGGCAATGCGACGACCGTGACGATCGCGGCAAGCCATTCCCACCTCCAGCTCAACGTGTTCAAGCCGGTGATCATCCACGCCGTGCTGCAGTCGTGCACGCTGATCGCCGATGCGGCGGAAGGCTTTGCCGTCAACATGGTCGACAAGCTCGAGCCGAACCGCGAGCAGATCGCCCGCCACGTCGCGAACTCGCTGATGCTTGTGACCGCGCTCAACCCGCGCATCGGGTATGATCGCGCGGTCGCGATCGGCAAGCGTGCGCTGGCCGAAGGCATCACGCTGCGCGAGGCCGCAATCGCCTCCGGTCATGTCAGCGGCGAGCAGTTCGACGAATGGATCAGGCCCGAGCAGATGGTGGTGCCTGGAACGACGCTTCCGGGCGGCGGCGGATAGCATGGCGGGCCATCTCGAGAAGCGATCGCTCAGCCTCGCCGGGCACCGCACCTCCGTCGCGCTCGAGCCGGCGTTCTGGCGCGCTCTCGAGGAAGCGGCGGCACGCCAGGGGGTGAGCCTCGCGACGCTCGTGCGCAGCATCGACGCCTCGCGCGTCACCCCCGCCATGCCGCTCGCAAGCGCGCTCAGGCTGCACGCCCTCGAACTGCGACGAGGCTAAGTTTAGCGGTTGCGCGTGCGCGCGCGCTCGGCGAGGTGGCGGGCGGCGGCGGCGGTCTCGACCACGCGGCGCGGCTCGCCGATCGCGCCCGACGCACGCAGGCCGAGATCAGGCAGCGTCTCAGCCCCGCCGACGGGGGTGATCGAGATCGAGAGGCCGAGCGCCTGGGCGCGGAGGTCGATCTCGCCGGTCGCGGCGACGTTGCCCGACTGCGCGCGCAGCGAGCCTTCCGTCATCGTCACGATTCCCGTGTCGGCGCGGAGCAGAAGCGCCATCTGCTCGAATGCCGTCGCTCCGCCCGAGAGCGCGTCGCGGATGCGCGCCAGCGCCTCGGCGTCGGGAAGCGGCGCGCTCAGCGCCTCGGCCGCGGCGGCGATATCGAAGCCAGCAACCACGCCGGAGCTGGCCGTGACGCGCGCCTCGCCCGACAGCGTCGCGAGGAGCACGGCCGGGCTGAGCCCCTCGCCGCGCACGCTCGCCGTCACGCCGATGCTTCCCCCCGTCACGTCGAACGGCGTGCCGAACAGCGGCGCATCGAGAACCGCGTCGGTGAGAACCCAGTCGGCGGCGAAGGCGCCTTCGGGCCGCAGGCTCGCCGAGCCGGTGAGCGCCCCGCCCCGAAGCTGGCCGCGCAGCGCCGCGATGCGCACGGCGCCATCATCCACCTCGACGCGGGCATCGACCTCCGACAGACCGTTGCCGGCGCCGATCGGCACCGCCGCGGCGCGGAGCGCGAGCGTTCCCGTCCAGCCCCGGAGCGGGTCGAGCGAGACGGGCGCGGATTGCTCCCAGTCCACGCCAGGCAGGGGCAGCACTTCCGATTCGACAGCGAGACGGAACCGCCCCCCCGCCTCGGCCGGCGCGATCTCGCCTGACCCGCGCGCGCGCAGCCGCCCCGCCACCACCTCGGCGCTGCGAAGCGTGATGGTCCCTTCCGCGAGCGCGCCCTCGAGCACGACGGCGAGCGAGCCCGCACCGAGCCACGGCTCGGTGTCTGCCCAGCCGAGCGAGGCGAGGAGCCGTGGCGCGCCGGGATGGCGGAGCGCTACGCGGCCCGACGCGCCGGCGAAGCCGGCATCGGCAAGCCCGACCGCCTCCATGCGCGCATCGAGAAGCTCCGCGACCGCGTTGATCTCGAGCTGCTCGCCCGCCGCGCGCCCGGCGGCGCGCAGCGAGAACCCGCCCTGCCAGACGGGCGCTGCCGCGGCGAGGATTTCCGAGCGCGGGAACAGCAGCCCGAGGCGCGAGGCATCGGAGCCGGAGACGGCAAGATCGAAGCCGGTGATGCGCGCCGCCTCGCCCGTGTCGGCCGTGCCGGACAGCGTCAGCTGCCCGCCCGCGATGCCGGACGCGGTCAGACGACGGAGCGCAAGCTTGCCATCCGCGAGGGTGGCGTCGAGCCCGAGCTGCGAGACGCTCAGGCCCTGCACCGTCACCGCATCGGCCTCGAGCCGGAGATTGGCGTCGAATGCGGCGAGGCCGCTTGTGCCGAGCTGCGCTGTGTCGCCGCCGAACAGCGTGTCGAGGTCGAGCCGGGCAAGCCGAAGCCCCGCGCCCAACTGCATCCTCTGTCCTGGCGCACCGGCGGGGCGGATCACCACCCCGCCTTCGATGGCAACGCCGTCGAGCTGGCCGAACCCCTGCTCGACCTGCAGCACCCCGGGCTCCGCCGCAATGCGGGCCGACAGCATGAGAGAGCGGAGCGCATCGGGGCCCGCCCAGGCGGGATTCGCATCGAGCCAGGCGAGCAGGGCCCGAAGGTCCGGTGCCTCGAGCTCCATCAGCCCTTCGAAGCGCGGCCCACGCTCGACCACCGCGACCGCGCCGGCAAGCGCGAGCGCCGCGCCTCCCGGCAGGACGGCTGCGGCCTCGTTCACCGCCACCTGCTGGTCGGCGATCAGCAGCGAGGCGCGGACAGAGCGGAGCGTGCCGCCGCCGATCTCGGCCGCCTCGAAGGAGAGGTCGAGCCCGATGGGGAAGGGCGGGGCGGCGAGCGCGCCGCGCGAGGGCGCGATCCATGGGTCGAGAACGAAACGAACGCCCGCGAGCGCGACATCGACGCGCGGCTCGGGCTGGGTCGCGAACGACACCGCACCCGAGAGACGCGACTGGCCGAGCTGGAGCTGAAGCTGGTCGGCGCTGCCTGCCCCGCCCTCCACGGAGAGCCTCGCCTCTGCACGGAAGGGAAGCGGCGGCGCGGGAAGGAGCGCGGAGAGGTCAGGCCCCTCCGCCTCGATCTCGCCGGAGAACACGAAGCCGCCATGCAGCACGAGCCCGGAAGCGGCTACGCGCGCGCCGCGGCTGGCGAAGGCCGCCTCGAGCGTCGCCGCGCCATCGAGCCCGGCCCGCCCGAGGGTGAGCTGCGCCTCGACCGGAAGCGTGCCGAGCCCGAACGAGCCTGCGACCGTGTAGGGGCCGAGCGGCCCCTGCGCGGCGAGCCTCGCCGAGACATCGGCAAGCGTGACGCCGCCGACGATCACCGTGCCGCGCTCGAGCGTCACCCGCGTGCCGGCGAGGAAGGGCGCGGGGCGGATGCTCGCGGCCCAGAGCGGCACGGGAAGGTCGCGCACCATCAGGTGCGGCGCGACGAGGGTCAGTTCCGTGACCGCCACCTCGCCGATCAGCAGCCGACCGAGCGCGAGGGTCAGCCGCAGCTCCTCGGCAGAGCCGGTGAAGCTCTCGCCCTCCTCGCCGATCCTCACCCCGCGCGCGACGAGCCGCGGCGCGGGAAGGAGCGTCATCGCGAAGGGGCCCTCGATGCGGAACTCGCGGCCAAGCTGGGCGGAGGCGATCTGCTCGAGCGCGTCGCGATAGGCCGTCCAGTCGAGCCGCGGCGGCACGAGCCAGGCCGCGAGCACGGCGAGCGCGGCGACGAAGGCCGAGATCCAGGCCAGAGGACGAAGGAAGGCACCCACCGCTCCGACTTGCCAGACGGAGCCTTGGAGAACAAGCGGTTAAGGCGTCCCGTACCCCCCGCCGCCCGGCGTCTCGATCACGAACACGTCCCCCGGCTCGAGCTCGGCCTTGTCGGTGCCGGTCAGAACCTCGACGCGGCCATCGACGCGCTCGACGCGCTGCAGGCCGGCCGCACCGTCCTCGCCGCCTTCGAGGCCGAAGGGGGCGACGTTGCGGCGGCTCGCGAGGATCACGGCCGTCATCGGCGCGAGGAAGCGGATCCGGCGCACCGAGCCGTCACCGCCGCGCCACTTGCCCTTCCCGCCCGAGCCGCGACGGATGCCGAACTCTTCGAGCAGAACGGGATAGCGGAGCTCGAGAACCTCGGGGTCGGTCATGCGCGTGTTGGTCATGTGGGTCTGCACGGCCGAAGTGCCGTCGAAGCCGGGCCCCGCACCCGTGCCGCCACAGATCGTCTCGTAGTACTGGAACGCGCCGTCGCCGAAGGTGAAGTTGTTCATCGTCGCCTGGCTGCACGCGATTGCGCCGAGCGCGCCGAACAGCGCGTTGGTCACCGCCTGACTCACCTCCACGTTGCCCGCGACGACCGCCGCAGGCGGCCGGGGCGAGAGGAAGGAGCCGCCCGGCAGCACGATGGTGATCGGCTTCAGGCAGCCGTCGTTCAGCGGGATGTCGGTGCCGACGAGGCAGCGGAAGCAGTAGAGCACTGCCGCGCGCGTCACCGCCGGGGGGGCATTGAAGTTGTCGTTCCTCTGCGCGCCTGTGCCGGTGAAGTCGATCACCGCGCTCCGCGCCGCGCGGTCGACGCGGACGGCGACGCGGAGCGGCGAACCGTCATCCATCCGGTAGTCGAACGACCCGTCGCCGAGACGGCCGATGACGCGGCGGACGCTCTCCTCGGCATTGTCCTGCACGTGCTTCATGTAGCGGCGCACCGTGTCGAGCCCGAACTGGCCGACCATGCGGCGAAGCTCCTGCACTCCCTTCTCGTTCGCCGCCACCTGCGCCTTGATGTCGGCGATGTTCATTTCGGGGTTGCGCGCGGGCCAGGTCGCGCCGGTCAGCAGCGCGCGGAACTCGGCCTCGCGGAACTGCCCACCGTCGACGAGGAGCATGTTGTCGACGAGCACGCCCTCCTCCTCGAGCGTGCGCGACAGCGGCGGCATGGAGCCAGGCGTGATGCCGCCGACATCGGCGTGGTGGCCGCGCGAGCCGACGAAGAACAGGAGCTCGCGCCCCGCCTCGTCGAACACCGGCGTGATGACGGTGATGTCGGGCAGGTGCGTGCCGCCGTTGTAGGGATTGTTCAGGGCAACGACATCGCCCGGCTTCAGCGTGTCGCGCCGCGTCGCGAGCACGGTGCGCACGCTTTCCCCCATCGCGCCGAGATGGACCGGGATGTGCGGCGCGTTGGCGACGAGGTTGCCGCTCTCGTCGAAAACAGCGCAGGAGAAGTCGAGCCGCTCCTTGATGTTCACGCTCTGCGCGGTGTTCTGGAGCACGAGCCCGGTCTGCTCGGCGATCGACATGAAGAGGTTGTTGAAGAGCTCGAGCATCACGGGGTCGGCCCCCTCGCCCGTCTCGCCCGTGCCGATGGCGATGCGCGAAGGACGCGCCTCGGTACGGGTCAGCACGAGGTGGTTCGCCTCCGTCGCCCGCGCCTGCCAGCCAGGCTCGACCACCGTCGTCGCCGTCGCCTCGCGGATCAGGGCGGGGCCCTTGACGATGTCGCCCGCACGCAGCGCGTCGCGGTCGAACACAGGCGTCTCCCACGCCCGCCCGGCGGTGAACATCTCGACCGTGTCGATGGGCGCAAGCGTGCCGTCCGCCTCGGTGCGCGCGGGATGGCGCTCCTCCCGCACCGCTTCGCCAGGCGAGGTCGCCTCGACGGAGACCGCCTCGGCGACCAGGGCCCGCTCCGGGGTCGCGAAGCCGAAGCGCGCGCGATGCGCAGCGGTGAACGCGTCCCTCACCTCGGCATGCGCGCCGAAGGCGATGGGCAGCGTCGTGTCTGTTCCCTCGTAGCGGAGATGCAGCGTGCGGGTGACGGCGATGCGCCCCGCCTCCGCCCCTTGCGCGACAAGCGAGGCCGTCGCCTCGGCGGCGAGCGCATCGAGCCTGCCGGCAAGCTCGTCCATCGCCTCGCCCGAGAGCGGCAGCTCCGCCGCGGCCTCTCGCATCGCGCTCTGGTCGGCGAGGCCCATGCCGTAGGCGGACAGCACGCCGGCGAAGGGGTGGATGAACACCGTTCCCATGCCGAGCTCGTCGGCCACCAGGCAGGCGTGCTGGCCCGCTGCGCCGCCGAAGCATTGCAGGGCGAAACGCGCAGGGTCATGCCCCTTGGCGATCGAGACCTGCTTGATCGCGTTCGCCATGTTGGCGACTGCGATGCGCAGGAACCCCTCCGCCACCTCGCGCGGGTCGCGCAACTTCGTGCCGGTGTCGCGCGCGATGCGGGCGGAAAGGGCGAGGAAGCACTCGCGCACGATCGAGGCATCGAGCGGCAGGTCGCCACCCGGGCCGAAGATCGAGGGGAAATGCGCGGGCTGGATCTTGCCGACGCAGACATTGGCGTCGGTCACGGTCAGCGGCCCGCCGCGGCGATAGCAGGCAGGCCCCGGCGCAGCACCTGCGCTGTCGGGGCCGACGCGATAGCGCGAGCCGTCGAAATGCAGGATCGAGCCGCCGCCGGCAGCGACGGTGTTGATCGCCATCATCGGCGCGCGGATGCGGACGCCCGCGACCAGCGTCTCGAAGCTCCTCTCGAACGCGCCGTCATAGAGCGCGACGTCTGTCGAGGTGCCGCCCATGTCGAAGCCGATGATGCGCTCGAAGCCGCCGAGCCCGGCGGTCCGCGCCGCGCCGACGATGCCGCCCGCCGGCCCCGAGAGGATCGCGTCCTTGCCCTGGAAGGCGCCGGCCTCGGCAAGCCCGCCATTCGACTGCATGAAGTAGAGCCGCGTGTCGCCGAGCTCTCCCGCCACCTGCTCGACGTAGCGCCGGAGGATCGGCGAGAGATAGGCGTCTGCCACCGTGGTGTCGCCGCGGCCGACCCACTTGATCAGCGGGCTCACCTCATGGCTCGCGCTCACCTGGCCGAAGCCCATCTCGCGCGCAAGTGCCGCAACCCGCCGCTCGTGCCCGGGATTCTTCCAGGCATGCATCAGAACGATCGCCACCGCGCGGATGCCGTCATCGAGCGCGGCCTCGAGCGCCGCGCGGGTGGCGTCGAGGTCGAGCGGCTCGCGCTCGGAGCCGTCGACCATCAGGCGGCCGGGAATCTCCGCGACGCGCTCGTAGAGCATCTCGGGAAGCGTGATCGCGAGGTCGAACAGCCGCGGCCGCGTCTGCCAGCCGATGCGCAGCGTGTCCGCGAAGCCGTGGTTGACGAGAAGCAGCGTGCGCTCGCCCTTGCGCTCGAGAAGCGCGTTGGTCGCGACGGTGGTGCCCATCTTCACGGCCTCGACGAGGCCTGTCGGGATCGGAGCGTCGCGCTCTAGCCCGAGCACGGCGCGGATGCCGGCCACCGCCGCGTCGCGGTAGCGCTCCGGGTTCTCGCTGAGCAGCTTGTGGGTGGTCAGCGCACCGTCGGGGGCGCGGGCGACGATGTCGGTGAAGGTGCCGCCGCGATCGACCCAGAACTGCCAGCCCGCCTGTTGCACGGCCTTCTGCATACGTTCGTCTCGCCCCGTTGCCTCGCGCCGCGTGCGCGTATGCGCGGCCCCACCCGGCGTGGTAGCGTTCGCGCACGACGACGGCAAGGCAGGGGCATGCCGGCCGGATTTGAGGGGTTTGCTGGAACGGCCTGATGAGCGTGTGGGGGAAGATCCTCGGCGGTGTCGCCGGGTTCGCGATGGGCGGCCCGATGGGCGCGGTGCTTGGCGCAGCCCTCGGCCATGCGGCGGACCAGAAGGGCGGCCCAGGCGTGACGGGCGCGAGCCCGGCCGACCTGCTCGGCCCGCCAGACCCGCTGCGCATGACCGAGATCGCGGCGATGATGGGAAGCCGCGACACGGTCTTTTCTATCGCCGTCGTCGTGCTCGCAGCCAAGCTCGCCAAGGCGGACGGGCCGGTGAAGCGGGCGGAGATCGACGCGTTCAAGCGGCTGTTCCGCTTCGCGCCCGAGAACGCGAAGGACATTGCCAAGCTCTGGGACGGCGCGCGCGACAGCGCCTCCGGCTACGAGCCCTTCGCCGACAAGCTCGCCGAGGCCTTCGCCGACAACCGCACCGTGCTCGAGGAGGTGCTCGCGAGCCTGTTCGCCGTCGCGCGGTCGGACGGGCCCCTGAACGTCGCGGAAGAGAAGTTCCTCGCCGATGTGCGGCGCCGCTTCGCGCTGAACGAACGGGCCTGGGAGAATGCTCGGTCGGGCAACACCGCGCGTGCCGAGCCGCAGGGGCCCGACCCCTACGAGGTGCTCGGCGTCTCGCGCTCGGCCTCCGATGCAGAGATCCGCGCCGCCTGGCGCCAGCTCATGCGCGAGAACCACCCCGACACGCTCGCCGCCCGCGGGGTTCCGCCGCACTTCATCGAGCATGCCACGCGGCGCGTCACCGAGTTCAATGCCGCCTGGAACCGCATCAAGAAGGAACGAGGACTCTGAGCCTCGCGGTTTTCGATGCGCCGAGCCCGAACCACGATGCGCGGCCCGAAGGTGGCGCGGTCGACACGCTCGTCCTCCACTACACCGGCATGCAGACGGGAGAGGCAGCGATCGCGCGGCTTCGCGACCCGGCGGCCAAGGTGTCGAGCCACTACGTTGTCGAGGAGGACGGGCGCGTCTTCGCGCTCGTGCCGGAGGCGCGCCGTGCCTGGCATGCCGGGCTGTCCTGGTGGCGGGGGCATCTGTCGCTGAACGACCGGTCGATCGGCATCGAGATCGTCAACCCGGGCCATGAGTGGGGCTATCGCGACTTCCCGCCCGCCCAGATCGAGGCGGTGATCGCGCTCTGCGGCGGCATTCTCGGCCGGCACCCGATCCCCGCCCGCAACGTCGTCGCGCACAGCGACATCGCGCCCGAACGCAAGGATGACCCCGGCGAACGCTTCCCCTGGGAGCGGCTCGCCGAAGCCGGCATCGGCCTCTGGCCAGGCCAGGCGCCGGAGGAGGCGCGCGCGCTCCCCCCGATCATGATCGGCGAGGATGGCCCCGGCGTCCGCGCGCTCCGCCAGACGCTGCGCCGCATCGGCTACCGCGTGGTGCCGGAAGGTGCGCATGACCGCACGCTTGCGGTGACCGTCACCGCCTTCCAGAGGCACTGGGCGCAGCACCGGACCGATGGCGTGGCCGACGGAGAGACGCGCTGGCGTGCCGGCCGCGTTCTGGGCCTCGCAGAGGGGCGGGTGCGCGGAGCTTGACGCGACGGCCGCCACGGCCCCATGTCACGCCCGGGTCAGGCGGCTGGACGGCCGCGCTCCGCACCCTTCCGCAAGGAAGGCAGGGCCCGAAAGGGCGCGGGGTGAGGAAAGTCCGGGCTCCACGGGAACACGGTGCCGGGTAACGCCCGGCGGGGGCAACCCCAGGGACAGTGCCACAGAGAACAGACCGCCATCACGCCGCCGGGGTTCGCCCTGTCGGCCTGCTGGCAAGGGTGAAACGGTGCGGCAAGAGCGCACCGCGCGCGCCGGCAACGGCCGCGGCACGGCAAACCCCACCGGGAGCAAGACCGAATAGGGGCGGACCGTGGAAGCCGGGAGACCGGCAGGCCACAGGCGCGTTCCCGCGCTTTCCGCCCGGGTAGGTCGCGTCAGGCGTCCGGCGACGGACGTCGCAGAGGAATGGCCGTCCAGGGGCCGCGAGGCCCTGGACAGAACCCGGCTTACAGGCCGCCTGACCCGTCTTTCGCATGCGAGGAGCGCCGCGGCACTCGTGCCGCTCAAGCAACGACATTGTGGAACAAAACGTGAATATTGTACGTCGCCAGTCCTGACCGCCGGTTGTGCCGCCGGAACCGCTCGCGGGCGCCTGCGCCCACGTATTGACGGGCTGTTTCCATTTGTAACCCATGGATACCCGTGTTATCCCATAACCAACCATGAGCCGCGGCGTCGGGACGCCCTCGTCCCACCCATCGTGGCACGGCGTGGCGGGGCGTTAGGCGGCGCCGCGCTTGGCGGTGGAGCGAGCAGTGGAGGCCGTGTCGGAGCCTGGATGACCCAGTTCTACGACACCTATACGAACAGGCTGGACAAGAAGGGCCGCGTCTCGGTCCCTGCCCCCTTCCGCGCGGCGCTCGAGCGGATGAATGCCGGCGACCTGATCCTCTCGCCGAACCACAAGCGCCCCTGCATAGACGCGAGGCCCGACCTCGTGTTCCGCCAGATCGCCTCCGCCCTCGACACGCTCGACGTGTTCTCCGACGACCATGACGACCTCGCCGCCACGCTGTTCGCCCGCTCCACCTCCGCAATGCCCGACGGCGAAGGGCGGATCATGCTTCCCGAGCGGCTGATCGCCCATGCCGGGCTGTCCGACCTCGTCTCCTTCGTCGGCATGGGGAACAGCTTCCAGCTCTGGCGCCCCGATGCCGGGGACGAGTTCGTCGCCGATGCACGCACCCGCTCGCTCGAGCGGCGGCTCACCGTGCCGCGCGGCCGCGCCGGAGGCCCGGCATGAGCGGAGGGCATCTCCCGGCGATGCTCGCCGAGGTGCTCGCCTATCTCGCGCCACGCGAGGGCCGCACCTATCTCGACGCGACCTTCGGCGGCGGCGGCTACACCCGCGCCATCCTCGAGGCCGCGCCCTGCACCGTGTTCGCGCTCGACCGCGACCCCGATGCGATCGCCCGCGGCGCGAGCCTCGCCGCGCGCCACCCGGGCAGGCTGCACCTCATCGAGGGCCGGTTCGGCGACATGGTGTCGCTGCTCGAGGCCGAAGGCGTCACGGCGCTCGACGGCGTCGTGTTCGATCTCGGCGTCTCCTCCTTCCAGCTCGACGAGGCGGGGCGCGGGTTCTCCTTCCGCGCGGAAGGCCCGCTCGACATGCGCATGGGCCGGGCCGGCCCGACGGCGGCCGATCTCGTGAACACGCTCGAGGAGCGCCCGCTCGCGGAGCTGCTTCTCGAGTTCGGCGAGGAGCGGCACGCACGCCGCGTCGCCCGCGCCATCCTGCGCGCCCGCGCCGAAGCGCCGATCGAGACGACCGCGCGGCTCGCCGCCATCGTGCGCTCCGCCGTGCCGCCCGCGCGCGACGGAATCGACCCCGCGACGCGCAGCTTTCAGGGGCTTCGCATCGCGGTGAACGACGAGCTCGGCGAGCTCACGCGCGGGCTCGAGGCGGCGCTGTCGCTTCTCTCCCCGGCCGGGCGTCTCGTTGCCGTGTCGTTCCATTCGCTCGAGGACCGGATCGTGAAGCGCCGGCTCGCTGAGGTGTCCGGCCGAGCCGGAAACCCCTCGCGGCACGACCCCGCGGCGCTCGCAGCAGCGCCCTCGCGGCCAGGTTTCCGGCTCCTCACGCCGCGCGCGGTGATGCCGTCGGAGGCGGAAATAGGGGCCAACCCACGCGCACGCTCGGCAAGGCTGCGTGCGGCAGAGCGCCTCGCGGAGGCCGCCTGATGCTGCGCCTCGCAACCCTGTTCTGGCTTGCGCTCGCCGTCGCCGTCGGGCTGCTTCTCTACAACGTCAAGCATGAGGTGCAGGGGCTGGAGCAGCATCTGGCGCGAACCAACCGCGCCATCGCCGCGACGCATGAGCGCATCCATGTGCTGCATGCGGAATGGTCGCTGCTGAACGAGCCTGACAGGCTTCGTGCGCTCGCGACGCGGCATCTCGACCTCGTGCCGGTTCGCCCCGCCCAGCTCGTGCAGCCGCAGGTGATCGCGGCCCTTCCCGAGGCCCAGCCGCATGGCACGACGGCGCTGGCGGAGGCCACGCCGCCGCCGGCCGCCGCCGCGGCCCCGCCGGCCCAGCCTGCCTCCACACCGCGCGTCGCGGAGGAGAAGCCAGCCCGAATCGCCCCGCGCCGCGAGGAGCCGCTGCCGCCGCC
>NZ_VFAC01000018.1 GCF_007644105.1 Elioraea rosea
GGAGGCGCGGCGGCGCTCGCCGGCGGCGGCGCAGGCGGAGAGGGCGGCGGGGCCGGGAGAGGGGCGGGTGCTGCCTGCGGTGCAGGTGTGGGGCGCGCCACCACGACAGCCGGAGCCGGCGGCGGTTGCTGCGGCGGGGAGAGCGCCGCGATCCGCGTGCGCGCGAGGTCGGCGAACACGCCATCGGGGTAGCGGCGAAGATAGGCCTGCAGCTCATCCGGGCTGCGGCTGTCCTTCACGCTCTCCCAGAACAGCCGCTCCGTGGCGCCGTCGGGGCTCTGGCCGGAACGCGACACGCCTTGCGCGATCGGCACCTGCTCTGGCGCGGGCGCGGCGGCGATGCGCTGCTGCGCCGGGCCGGGCCGGAAGAAGAACTCGCCCTCGAGCGAGGAGTTCTCCCACGGAACCTGGCCGCCGCCCGTCGCCTCGCGCACAGACTGCCGCACCCGCCCCAGCATCGGGCGAACCTCGAGCCCTGGCGTCTCGATGTGCTGCAGGATCGCCGCGGTGAAGGGGGAGTTCGCGCCGTACCCGTCCTGCGCCACCTGCCCAGGTGCGGTGGCGAAGGCGACGAGCGTGCCGACGGGGCCCCGCACCGGGGCGAGCCCGGGCGCGGCGACGCCGCGCGTGCCGCCCGCCGTGAGCCGCTGCCGGAACGGATTGTCGCGGCAGGCATCGAGGAACACCAGGATCACCCGCGCCCGTCCCTCGAGCTGCGTCATCACGGCATCGAAATCGACCGTCTCGAAGGGCAGGTCGCGGTCGCTCCTGATGCGTGCCGAGACGGGGATGAGGTGGTTTCGCCCCGCCACCTCAACGGCATGGCCGGCGTAGTAGACGAGCGCCGCCTCGGCGCCCACCGCCGCCTCTCCGAAGCGGCGGATGGCTGCCTCCATCGTCGTGCGGTCGGCGTCGAGGAGGAGGTCGGTCGCGAAGCCAAGACGGTTCAGCGCAGCGGCCATGCCGCGCGCGTCGGAGCCGGGGTTGGCGAGGGCGGGCGCCTCGACATAGGCGCCGTTGCCGATCACGAGCGCGACGCGCTGCGCGGAGGCGGGAAGTGCCGCGACAAGCGCGAGAACCAGGGCGAGGACGAAACGTCGCATGGCGCATGATCGCGCCACGCCGCCGCGCGATGTCAACCGGGACGGCGCCTCAGAAGTCGAGATTGGCGTAGTGCGCGGGCGGCGTCATGCCGCCCACGCGGTCAGCCAGGAGGGCGCGGAAGGAGGGGCGGGATTTCACCCGCGCGTACCATTCCTTCGCCGCCGGGTTGATCGACCAGTCGACATCGCCGAGGAAGTCGAGCGCCGAGAGATGCGCCGCCGCCGTCAGGTCAGCGAGGCTGAGCGTGTCGCCCGCGAGCCACTTCCTGTGCTCGGCGAGCCAGCCGAGATACGCCAGGTGATGGCGCAGGTTGACGAAGCCCGCGCGGATCGCCGCCGCCTCGGGCTCGCCGCGGCCGAGCAGCCGTCGCATCAGCTTCTCGAAGAGGAGGTTGTCGTCCACCTCGCGGGCGAACTTGCCGTCGAACCAGGCGACGAGGCGTCGGCACTCCACGCGTTCCGCGAGCGTCCGCCCGAGCAGCGGTGTGTTGGGATAGGCCTCGTCGAGATACTCGCAGATCGCGCCGCTGTCGGGGATGGCGAGCCCGCTGTCCTCGACAAGGACAGGCACCTGCGCGGCCGGGTTCATAGCCAGGAATTCGGGGCGGCGCTCCCACACCTTCTCGAGCTTGAGCTCGAAGTCGAGCCCCTTCTCGGCGAGCGCGAGCCGCACCTTGCGCGAGTAGGGCGAGAGCGGAAGATGATACAGAAGCCGCATCGGAGCCGGGCTTATGGCACGCAACTTCCCCAGCCGCTACCCCGCCGCGCCGCGCCCTGTGCTCACGTCAGCGATGCCATGACACGGCGGAGTTCCGCCGGCTCGAACGGCTTCTCCACGAGCCGCGCCGCCTCCGGCAAGGCGAGCGGGGCCGAGCCCATCACGTCGCCGCTCATCAGCACGACGCGGCCGGCAAGCCCCGGGCGGTGCGCGGCGATCCAGTGGAACACGGCGATCCCATCCTGCCCGGGCATGCGCACGTCGCTCAGCACCGCGTCGAAGCGCTCGGCGGCGAGGGTGGCGATGGCGGCGTTGCCGTCATGCGCCACGGCCGTCTCCCAGCCATCGGTGCGGAGGATGTCGCACACGACCTCGGCGATGCCCGGCTCGTCGTCGACCACGAGCACGCGTCCGCGAAGACGGGCGGGCTGGGGCTGCGCTTCCGGCTCCGCCACCGCGAGGGGCGAGCCAGGAAGCCGAAGAACGAAACGCGCCCCGCCCTCGGGCGGACTCTCGAGCGCGATCCCGCCGCCATGGGCGATCGCGATGCTGCGGCAGACGGCAAGGCCGATCCCCGTCCCCTGCCCGACGGGCTTGGTCGTGAAGAAGGGCTCGAACACGCGCTCGGCGATCGCGGCCGCTACGCCGGGGCCATTGTCCGACACGGCAATGCGCACATCCGCGCCCTCTGGGCAGACGGTCACGGCGATGCGCCTCGGCCCGTCGCGGCCGCGCAGAGCGGCCTGCGCGTTCGTCAGGAGGTTGGCGAGAACCTGGTGAAGCTGGTCCTGGTCCGCCGAGAGAGACGGCGTCGCTGGGTCGGCATCGAGCGTCACCTCGATCCCGTCGGACCGGAGCCCGTAGGCGAGCAGCTCGATCGCCGCGCGGGCGATCGCCTCGGCCGAGACCGGTTCGCGCCGGGGCGGCTTCTGCCGCGCCATGGCGAGGAAGGTGCGCACGATCCGGGCGCAGCGGTCCGCCGCATCCTGAACCTTGGCAGCGCGCGCGGCATGCGGGCTACCCTCCGTCGCCTCCGCAAGCATCGCCGCCTGGCCGATGACGATGGACAAAGGATTGTTGAGCTCGTGCGCGACGCCCGCGAGAAGGCTGCCCATCGCGCTCATCCTCTCTGCCTGGACGAGGGAGGCGCGCTGGCGCGCGAGCTCGGCCTCCGCCGCGCGCACCGATGTGAGGTCGCGCAGCGAGGCGACGAAGATACGCCCCGATGCGAGCCGCACCTCGCTCACCGCAAGCTCGCAGGGGAACTCCTCGCCGTTCGCACGCAGCGCCTCGATCTCGACGCGCCGGCCGAGGATGCGCGGCGCGCCGCCGGCGAGGTAGCGGGCGAAGCCGCTGGCATGGGCCTGCCTGTGCCGTTCCGGAACGATCACGTCGCCGAGCGGCTTGCCGATCATCGAAGCGCGGGCGATGCCGAAGGTCGCTTCGGCGGCGGGGTTCCACTCCCGCACCAGGCCCTCCTCGTCGATCGCGATCACGCAGTCGAGCGCGCCGTCGACGATGGCCGCGCGCAGCCGCTCGGTCGCATCCGCACGCCGCTCGGTCTCGACACGGTCGGTGACGTCGAGGACGAAGATCCAGTAGCCCAGGATTCGCCCGCCGCGGGCGCGGGCGGGAACGTAGTGGCGCACGACATGGCGCGGGCCGTGCCGGCGGCTCGGCACCCTGCCCTCCCAGCGTGCGGGGCGGCCAGCGAGCGCTGCGGCGGCGAGGTGGCGCGACTGCCGCCAGAGCGCATCGCCGACCAGCTGCTGCTCGGTCCAGCCGCGATAGCCGCGTCGCGGCAGGCCGGCGAAGCCGGTGAGCGCACGGTTCGCGTAGACGACGCGGCGCGTGCGGTCCATCAGCGCAGCCCGCAGCGGCAGCGCATCGAGAAGACGCCGCGCCGCGCCGTCGAGCGGCAGAGGCGGCGCGGCGGGGTGCTCACTCCGCGTCGGGCACAAGCATGTAGCCTTCGTTGCGCACGGTGCGGATCAGCCGCGGATCCGCCGCGTCGCGCTCGATCTTCCGCCGAAGCCGCGCAATTCGGAGGTCGAGCGAACGGTCCTCCGGCTCCCAGCGCCTTCCATGCGCGCGCTGCATGATCTCGTCGCGGCTGAGCGCCTTGCCAGCGGCGGCGGCAAGCACGGCGAGTACGTCGAGCTCCATCGGTGTCAGCGACACGGTGGCCCCCGCATCGTCGGCGAGGCGCCGCGCCTCGATGTCGAACACGAACCGGCCAAGGCGGAGCCGCGCAGGCGCCGGGCCCTTCGCAGGCGGCCGCGCCATCGTCCGGCGAAGCACGGTGGCGATGCGCGCGCGCAGCTCGCGCAGCTCGAACGGCTTGCCGAGATAGTCGTCCGCCCCGAGCTCTAGCCCGACGATGCGGTCGATCGTGTCGGAATTGGCCGTGAGCATCAGCACGGCGCCAAGCTCCTCCTCGCGCAACCAGCGCGCGAGGGACAGGCCGTTCTCCCCGGGCATGTTGATGTCGAGCACGGTCAGGTCAGGGCGGAAGCGGGGAGCCAACGCGCGCAGGGCCGCGCCGTCCGCGGCGCAGGCAACGGTGAAGCCCGACTGCCCGAGATACTCCTCGAGCATCTCGCGCAGGCCAGGCTCATCGTCGCAGACGATCAGGCGCGCCCCCTCACCCATGGCGGAAGCTCTAGCGTGGGAACCCTGGGTTTTCAAATCGGACCTCGCCGGAAACGGTGCGGAAGCGCCGCAGGATGGGCACGCCGCATGACAGGCGCATGTCGCGCCATGCCCAGGCAGGTATCGAACGTATCGCCGGCAGGCTTGGCATGAGGCCGCCCCGGGGCGCAGCATCGCCCGATGCGCCTTCTGCTCGTCCTGCTCCTCCTCGTCTTGCCCGCCGCAGCGCGGGAGCCTGCGACAGCGACCCGCCAGATGGTCGCCGCCGCACATCCGCTCGCGGCGGAGGCCGGGCTCGCCGTGCTCCGCCGTGGCGGCGGGGCGATCGACGCCGCGGTGGCGGTACAGGCGGTGCTCGGCCTCGTCGAGCCGCAATCCTCGGGCATCGGCGGCGGCGCGTTCATCCTTCACTGGTCCGAACGCGCGCGCGAGGTCTCGGCCTGGGACGGCCGCGAGACCGCACCAGCCTCTGCAACCGGCGAGCTGTTCCTGCGCGCGGATGGCACGCCGATGGGCTTCCACGAGGCTGCCGTGGGCGGCCGCGCTGTCGGCGTTCCCGGCGCCGTCGCGGTGCTCGACGAGGTGCATCGCGCGCACGGGATGCTGCCCTGGGAGGAGCTGTTCGGCGACGCGATCGCGCTCGCCCGCGACGGCTTCGCCGTCTCGCCACGGCTCGCAGCAGCGATCGCCGCGGATCGTGAGCGCCTGTCGCGCGACCCCCCCGCGCGCGCCTATTTCTTCCTCCCCGACGGGTCGCCGCTTCCCGCCGGGCATGTCGTGCGGAACGAGGCCTATGCCAGGACGCTCGGGGCCATCGCGCGCGACCGTTCGGACGCTCTGGCGCGCGGGCCGATCGCCGAGGCGATTGTCGCAGCCGTGCGCGGCGCGGCGTGGAACCCAGGCGGCATGGCGGCGGAGGACCTCGCCGGCTATCGCGCGCTCCGGCGCGACCCCGTCTGCACCGTCTATCGCGTCTGGCGCATCTGCGGCATGGGGCCGCCCTCCTCCGGCGGAGTCGCGGTCGGGCAGATCCTCGGGCTGCTCGGCCATTTCGATCTCGCCTCGCTCGACCCGCGCGGGGAAGAGGCGGGGCACCTGCTCGCCGAGGCCTCGCGGCTGGCCTTCGCAGACCGCAACCTCTACCTCGCCGACAGCGACGTCGTTCGCGTTCCCGTACGCGGGCTTCTCGATCCCGGCTACCTCACCGTGCGCGCGCAGGGGATCGACCGTGACCGGGCGACGATGGCGCCTCGCGCAGGCAACCCGCCCTGGCGCGAGGGGGCAGGCCGCGCGCCGGATGCGCAGGTTTCCGAGCACGGCACGAGCCACGTGTCCATCGTCGATGCCGCGGGCAACGCCGTCTCGATGACGACGACGGTGGAGGACGCGTTCGGTGCGCGGGTGATGGCGGCGGGGTTCCTGCTGAACAACCAGCTCACCGATTTCTCGTTCCGTCCGGAGATCGGCGGCCGCGCCGTGGCAAACCGCGTCGAGCCGGGCAAGCGTCCGCGCAGCTCGATGTCGCCGAGCCTCGTGTTCGACGAGGCGGGTGCGCTCGTCGCCGTCGTCGGCTCGCCCGGCGGGGCGCGGATCATCTCCTATGTCGCGCAGGCGCTCGTCGCGCTGCTCGACTGGCGGCTCGACCCGCAGGCGGCGATCGACCTCGGCCATGTCGGAACGGTCGGCGGCGCGACCGAGCTCGAGGCCGGAACGCATGCGGAAGCGCTTCGCGCCGCGCTCGAGGCGCGCGGCCACACGGTGGCGGTGCGCGAGATGACGAGCGGGCTGCAGGCGATCCTGCGCGGCGGCGGCGGGTGGCTCGGCGGGGCCGACAGGCGCCGCGAGGGTGTCGCGCTCGGCGACTGAGCTCAGCGCACGAGCGCGCCGCGCAGGAATACGGACACGGCGGCCTGGGACAGCCGGGCGATCTCGCTCTCGTCCGGCAAGGCGCGCAGGCCGAGCAGCGCCTGGATGTGCGTCGCGCCGAAGCTCATGCCGAACAGCATGTTCGCCGCCTCGCGCGCATCGGCGATCCTCAGCCGGCCGGCGCGGATCTCTCCCGCGAGCCGGCGTTCGAGCGCGCTCGCCCCGCGGCCGAAGGTCGCGCGATGGAACGCCTCGGCGAGCTCGGGCGAGCGCGGCACTTCCGAGATCACAAGGCGGAACAGCGCGTGCTGGCGAAGCGCGAGGAGATGCCGGCCCGCTGCCTCGACGATGCCGACAAGGGCGCGGGCAAGATCGGGCTCGCGCTCGAGCTCGGTGTCGAAGGAGAGCGGTGCGAGCATGGCCTCGATCGTCGCCTCGAACAGCGCTGCCTTCGACGGGTAGTGCTGGTAGAGCGTGCGCTTCGACATGCCCGCGCAGCGCGCGACGTCATCCATGCTCGCGGCGAGATAGCCGTCGCGGAGGAACACCGTCTCGGCGGCCTCGGTCAGCAGGCGGCAGCGTTCCGCCTCCGGCATGGGCTGACGGCCGGGCCTGCGGCAGGCCTCCGTGCTCCGCTCCGCGGTTGCGGTCTCGGTCATCCTTCCGCCCCTACTCGCCCGCCGCCGGCACGGGCGGGGCGGCATCGCCCGCCCTCGCCTCTCCCGCGCGCCTCGTGCCGAACAGCTTCAGCACGAGAAGGAAGAAGACCGGAACGAACAGCACCGCGAGAACCGTACCGGTGACGACACCGCCGATGACGCCCGTGCCGATCGCGTTCTGCGCACCCGAGCCCGCGCCCGTCGCGATCGCGAGAGGCACGACGCCGAGGCTGAAGGCGAGCGAGGTCATGATGATCGGCCGAAGCCTCTGACGCGCCGCCTCGAGCACGGCCTCGACGAGCGACAGTCCGCGGTCGTATCCCTCGCGGGCGAACTCGACGATCAGGATCGCGTTTTTCGACGAGAGCCCGATGGTGGTCAGCAGCCCGACCTGGAAGTAGACGTCGTTCGACATGCCGCGCAGCAGGCTTGCGAGCACCGCGCCGAGGATGCCGAGCGGCACGACCAGCATCACCGCCGTGGGGATCGACCAGCTCTCGTAGAGCGCGGCGAGGCATAGGAACACCACGAGAAGCGACAGGGCGTAGAGCGCAGGCGCCTGGCCGGAGGACTGGCGCTCCTCGTAGGAGATGCCGCTCCACTCGAAGCCGAAGCCTGGCGGCAACTGGGCCGCGAGGCGCTCCATCTCCGCCATCGCCTGGCCTGTCGTGAAGCCGGGCGCGGGGTTGCCCTGGATCTCGCGCGAGGCGATGCCGTTGAACCGCTCGAGCCGCGGCGAGCCGTAGACCCATTCCGCTCGGCCGAAGGCGGTGAACGGCACCATCTGCCCCGAGGCGTTGCGCACGAACCAGCGGTCGAGGTCTCCCGGCAGCATGCGCGACGGCGCGTCGCCCTGCATGTAGACACGCTTGATCCGCCCACGATCCATGAAGTCGTTCACGTAGGTCGCGCCCCAGGCGGTCGACAGCGTCTGGTTCACGTCCGACACGGAGAGCCCGAGAGCGCTCGCGCGCTCCCAGTCCACCACCAGGCGGAACTGCGCCTCGTCGTTCAGCCCGTTCGGGCGGACGCCGGCGAGCACCTGGCTCTGCCCGGCCAGGCCGAGAAGCTGGTTGCGTGCGGCCATCAGCGCCTCGTGGCTGAGGCCGGCCCGGTCGAGAAGCTGGAAGGTGAAGCCCGTGGCGTTGCCGAGCTCGCTGATCGCTGGCGGGGCGAAGGCGACGACGATCGCATCCTTGTAGGACGCGAACCGCGCGGTGATGCGCTGGGTGAGCGCGTGCACCGAGTTCTCCGGACCCGGCCTGTCCTTCCAGTCGTTCAGGCTGATGAAGGCGAGGCCTGCGTTCTGGCCGCGGCCGCTGAAGCTGAAGCCGTTGATGGTGAAGGCCGAGCGCACCACCGTGCCCTCCTCCTCGCGGAGGTAGCGGCTGAGCTCATCCAGCGCGCGCTGCGTCCGGTCGGAGGTCGCGCCCGGCGGGGCGATCACCTGGACGAAGGCGGTGCCCTGGTCCTCATTCGGCAGGAAGCCGCCGGGAAGCCGCAGGAAGGCGAGGCCGAGTGCTGCGAGCAGCGCGACATAGATCGCCATGAGCCGTGCGGGTCTGCGCACGCTCCAGCCCACGCTGCCGACATAGCCGCGCGTCAGCCGCTCGAAGCCGCGGTTGAACCAGCCGAAGATGCCACGCTTGCCCTGCCCGGGCTTGTGCGGGCGCAGGAGCGTCACGCAGAGCACCGGCGTGAAGAAGATCGCCACCAGAACCGAGAAGGTCATGGCGGTTGCGATGGTGATCGAGAACTGGCGGTAGATGACGCCCGTCGAGCCGCCGAAGAACGCCATCGGCAGGAACACCGCAGACAGGACGAGGCCGATGCCGATCAGCGCACCGGTGATCTGGTCCATCGACTTCCGCGTCGCCTCGAGCGGAGAGAGATGCTCCTCCGCCATCACGCGCTCGACATTCTCGACGACGACGATCGCGTCGTCGACGAGCAGGCCGATCGCGAGCACGAGGCCGAACATGGTGAGCGTGTTGATGGTGAAGCCCGCGGCGGCGAGCACGGCGAAGGTTGCGAGCAGGACGACGGGAATCGCAAGCGTCGGGATCAGCGTGGCACGCCAGTTCTGCAGGAACAGGAACATCACCAGGAAGACGAGCACCACCGCCTCGACCAGCGTGTAGAACACGCTGGTGATCGAGAGCCGCACGAAGGGCGTGGTGTCGTAGGGGTAGACGACCTCGACGCCGGCGGGGAAGTTCGGGCGGAGCCGCTCGATCGTCTCGCGAACGTTCGCGGCCGTCTCCAGCGCGTTCGCGCCGCTCGCGAGCCGGATGCCGATGCCCGAGGCGGGCTGGCCGTTGAACAGCGAACGGATCGCGTAGTTCTCCGCGCCGATCTCGACGCGCGCGACGTCGCGCAGCCGAACCTGCGCGCCGTCCTGCCGTACGCGGAGAAGGATCGAGCCGAACTCCTCCGGCGTGCGGAGATAGGAGGGGCCGATGATCGTTGCATTGAGCTGCTGGCCCGGAACGGCGGGAAGCGCGCCCATCTCGCCGCTCGAGACCTGGACGTTCTGCGCACGGATGGCAGTCGCCACGTCGCCCGGCGTCAGCCCGTAGTTCACGAGCTTCGCCGGGTCGAGCCAGATGCGCATCGCATACTGCGCGCCGAAGACCTGGTAGTCGCCAACGCCAGGGGTGCGGCTGATCGGGTCCTGCACGGCGGTGGCGACGAAGTCGGCGATGTCGAAGTTCGAGAGCCGCCCGTCCGTCGAGACGAAGCCGACGACGAGGAGGAAGGTGCCGGCAGACTTGGCAACGCGGATGCCCTGCTGCTGCACGGTCAGCGGCAGGCGCGGCACGGCGAGCTGCACCTTGTTCTGCACCTGCACCTGCGCCGTGTCCGGGTTCGTGCCCTGCGCGAAGGTGAGCTGGATCTGCGCCGTGCCGTCCTTCGAGGTGTTCGAGGTGAAGTAGAGCAGGTTGTCGATGCCGGAGAGCTGCTGCTCGATCACCTGCACGACCGTGCTCTGCACCGTCTCTGCCGAGGCGCCGGGGTAGGTGACGGTGATCTGGATCGCTGGCGGCGCGATGGCGGGATATTGCGCGACGGGAAGCCCGCGCAGTGCGAGCGCGCCGGCGAGCATCAGGCCGATCGCGATCACCCAGGCGAAGACCGGCCTGTCGATGAAGAAGCGTGCCACCGTCGCTACCTAGCCGACGCGACGCGGGCGGGCGCCTCGGTCACGGTCACGCGAAGCCCGGGGCGGATGCGCTGCAGCCCTTCGATGACGACGCGATCGCCCGGCGCGATGCCCTCTGTCACCAGCCAGTCGGTGCCGATGGCGCGGCCGGCGCGCAGGATGCGCTGCTCGACCACGCCCTCGCCGTTCACCACGAAGGCCATCGGCTCGCCGCGCGGCGTGCGCTGCACGGCGCGCTGGGGCACGAGAAGCGTCTGGTCGGTCACGCCCTCCTCGACTTCCGCGCGGACGAACATGCCGGGAAGCAGGAGCTGATCGGGGTTCGGGAACACCGCGCGCAGCGTGACCGAGCCCGTGCCCTGGTCGACGATCACCTCGGAGAACTGGATCCGGCCCTGGTGGGCGTAGCGCGAGCCGTCCTCGAGGATCAGCGTCGCAGGCGCATCGGCGGCCGAATCGCGCCGTAGCGCGCCGGTCTCGACGTCGCGCCGCTGCTGCAGGAGCGCCGAGGCGGGCTGCGTCACGTCGACATAGATCGGGTCGAGCTGCGTGACGGTGACGAGCGCGTTCGCCTGGCTCGCGGTGACGAGCGCGCCGGGTGTCACCGAGGCGCGGCCGGTGCGGCCGTCGATCGGCGAGGTGACGCGGGTATAGGCAAGGTCGATCCGCGCCGTCTCGAGCGCGGCGCGGGCGGAGATCACGTCCGCCTCCCCCTGGCGCATGGCGGCCTCGGCATTCTCGAGGTTCTGCTCGCTCACCGCCTGGACGCGGGCGAGCGTGCGGTAGCGCGCCACCGTGCTGGTGGCCGCCCGCGCCGTGGCCTCCGCACGGGCGAGCGCCGCCTCGGCGCGGCGGACCTCCGCCTCGAAGGCGGCGGGCTCGATCTGGAACAGGGGCTGGCCGGCCTTGACCTCCTCGCCTTCGGCGAACAGCCGCTCACGCAGCACGCCGCCCACCTGCGGGCGCACCTCCGCCACCCTGTAGGGCGAGGTGCGGCCGGGCAGCGTCGAGGTGATCGGCACCTCGCGGCGCTCGATGGTGAGGACCGTCACCGCCGGCGGCGGGGCGCTGCCCTGGGCGCGCGCCGCGCCGGGCGTTACGGGCTCGTCGCAGGCGGCAAGGGCAAGCAGCGCCGGGAGGGCAAAGGCTGCGGCGAGCCGGCGCCGTGTGGCGCCGCGCTGGTAATGCGGGTGCATGCTGGACCTATGAAAACTTTCCGGTTTCCTGATGAATGGGGGCGGCAATCGCGCTTGTCAACGCGCCGGGCGGTGTCGAACGCGTGAGGCCTCGTCCGCTCCTGACGCGCTCCGATGCGCCGCCTCGCCCGCGAGGATGCTCCCCACGACCAGCGCTATGCCGGCGATCTGCAGCGGGCTCAGCGCCTGGCCGAGCCCGGCCCAGCCGAGCACGATGGCGCTGGCGGGGCTGAGCAGGCCGAGCGGGGCGACGATGGTCGGGCCCAGCCTCGCGATGCCGCGGAACCAGACAAGGTAGGTCAGCGCCGCGCCGGCAAGGCCAAGCCAGAGAAGGGCCGCGAGGTTGCCCAGGCCGACCGCCGATGGCACAGGCGCGAGAAGCAGCGCGGCCGGAAGCAGGAGGATGCCGCCTGCGGCGAGCTGCCAGGCCGTGACGGTGAGCGCCGGCACATCGGGCTGCCATTTCCGCGTCAGCACCGTGCCGAAGGCCATCGAGACCGCGCTGCCGAGCGCCGCGAGGATGCCGATCGTGTCGAGCCCCGCCGCCGGGTCGAGCACCATCAGCGCGACCCCGGCCATCCCGGCGACCGCGCAGATGACCGAGACAGCCAGGATGGGCGTGCCGAGAAGCAGGCGCGAGAGCAGCAGGACGATCAGCGGCTGGATCGCGCCGACCGTCGCGGCCACGCCGCCGGGCAGCCGGTAGGCGGCAACGAAGAGAAGCGCCCAGAAGATCGAGAAGTTCAGCGCGCCGAGGACGAAGGCGCGGCCTCGCCAGACGCCCTTGGGCAGCCTTCCGACGATCAGAAGCAGGAGGATCCCGGCCGGCAGGGCGCGCAGCATCGCCACCATCAGGGGGTGCCAGCCGGGGAGAAGCTCTGTCGTCACGATGTAGGTGCTGCCCCAGACCAGCGGTGCGAGCGCTGTCAGGGCGAGATCGGCGAGGCGGGTCATGCGAACTCCGGGATATCTTGACGTCAAGATAATCCGATTTACCTTGACGTCAAGATATCCGGATGTGAAACGGGCCGGATGGACCGCGTCGACGAGATCCTCGCGCAATGGGCCCGCGAGCGCCCCGGGCTCGACGTCGGGCCGATGGGGCCGATCGGGCGCGTACTCCGCCTGTCGCGTCACCTGATGCGCGCGCTCGAGGGCACGCTCGCGCGGCACGGGCTCAGCTTCGCGAGCTTCGATGTGCTCGCGACCCTCCGCCGCTCCGCGCCGCGAGACGGGCTGTCGCCGTCGGCGCTCATGGCGGCAATGATGGTCACCTCCGGCACGACGACGCACAGGATCGACCAGCTCGAGGCGCAGGGGCTCGTTGAGCGCCAGCCGAACCCCGATGACCAGCGAAGCGTGATCGTACTTCTCTCGCCGCGCGGCCGGGCGCTGATCGACGCAGCGCTCGAGGACTATGTCGCCTGCCAGGCCGAGCTCATGCGCGCCCTGCCGAAGACGGAGCGTGCCACTCTGTCATCGCTGCTCAGGACGTGGCTGGGCGCGCTGGAGGGACCGACGGAGGCCCCCACGGCACGGACGAAACGGCTCTAGGAGCCGCTCAGCCAGCGCCAGGCCGAGAGCGTGTGGGTGCGGAGAACGTGCAGCACCTCGTCGACGCGCACGCCCTCGTCGATGCCGCCCATGCCTTCGGGCGAGGGGCCGTACACGAAGGCAGGCACGCCGCGTCGCCGCCAGAAGCGGCAATCGGTTCCGCCGAGCGAGATCACCGCCGCGGGGCGCGCGCCCATCAGCTCCTCCGCCGTGTCCTGCAGGATGCCCAGCATCGGGTGGTTCGGGTCCGACAGCGTGGGGTCGACCGGCATGCGCGGCGGCAGCTCGATGCTCACCTCGGGGAACCGCGCGGTGATGCGCTTGACCGTCTCGAGCATCTCGGCGGAGGTGATGCCCGGCGGAAGGCGTATGTCGACGCCGATGTCGCACTCGCCAGGCAGCATGTTGACGAGTACGCCGCCTGACAGCGTGCCGATGTTCAGCGTCACGCGCTGCGCCACGTCGGCCGCGCCTTTGCCGAGGCCGCGGTCATACGCCGCGATCACGTCAGGCTGGGCGAGCAGCTTGACCACATGCTCGGGCATCCGTGCGCGTACGGTCTCGACCTCGGCCAGCGCCTCGATCACCGAGGCAGCAATGCGCGTCGCACTCGCGGACAGATGCGGATAGGCGCCGTGCCCACCCTTGGTGCGGACCTTCAGCTTCAGCCAGAACATGCATTTCTCGCCGAAGCGCACCGTGTGCGGCGAGGACGGCTCGGCGTTCAGCACGCAATCGCCTAGCACCTCCTCGCCCATCTCCGCGGTGAGGTAGTCGGCCCCCCAGCGCCCGCCCGTCTCCTCATCCGACACGACGGTGAGCGTGAGCTTGCCGGCGGTCTCGCCGATCAGCCGGGAAAGGTAGAGATAGGTGAAGATCGAGGCGGTGGTGCCCGCCTTCATGTCCACCGTTCCGCGCCCCCACACCCTGCCATCGGCGAGCTCCCCGCCGAGCGGGTCCCGCGTCCAGCGCGAGCGGTCGCCGATCGGGAACACGTCGATATGGCCGTTCAGGACGAGGTGGCGCTTCGGCGCCGCACCCGAGACGGTGGCGACGAGGTTCGGGTTGTCCTCCTTCGGCGCGACGGTGCGGAACGCGAGGCCCTCCTGCTCGAGGAAGTTCGCGACATGCGCCGCACCCGCCCGCGTGTCACCAGGCGGGTTCGAGGTGTCGATGCGCGCGAAGCCCTGGACGAAGCCGATGATCCTGTCGCGGTCCTGCTCGATCCAGGAGAGAAGCGTCTCGCGCGCGCCCATGGTCATGCCTTTCCGTTGGTGAGGTAGCGTGCTGCGGCGAGCGTGTGCGTGCGCAGGATGTGCAGGAAGTCATCGAGCGCGATGTTCTCGTCCGCCGCGCCCATGCTCGCGGGTGAGGGCCCGTACACGTAGGCCGGCACCCCGTGGTATCGCCACAGGCGCGTATCGGTTCCGCCAAGCGTGATGACAGGCACGGGCGCAGGCCGGCCGAGCTCCTGCACCGTGCGGCGGAGGATTCCCATCATCTCGCCATCGGGGTCGGACCAGTTGGGCACGTCCTCGGGCGGCGAGATCTCCTCGAGCGTGGCTTCCGGGAACCGCGCCACGATGCGCGCGACCTCTGCGCGCACCGCCTCGCGCGAGAGGCCGATCGGCAGACGCACATCCGCCTCGATCCTGCATTCCGAGGGAAGCACGTTCATTTTGAGTCCGCCACTCATCCGGCCAATGTTGAGCGTGATCTCGGGAATCACCGCCGCATGGCCTGCGCCGCAACCCTCGTCGATCTGCCGCGCGATGGCGGGGTCGCGAAACATCGCAACGACATTGTCCGGCGCGCGGACCTCGAGCCCCCTCACCTCCTCGAGCGCGGTCGCTATGCGCGCGGCGATCTTCGTCGCCGATGCCGAGGAGTGCGTATAGGCGCCGTGGCCGCCCTTGGTGCGCACGGTGATCGCGACCCAGTAGGGAGACTTCTCGCCGAAGCGGACGCATTGCGGCGAGGAGGGCTCGCCTGAGAGAAGACAGTCGCCCATCATCAGTTCGCGCTGGTGTTCGAACATCCAGCGTGCGCCCCAGGGGCCGAAGGTCTCCTCGTCCGACACGGCCGTGAACGTCACCCGCCCGGCGAGTTTGTCGCGGTGCCGATGGAGATGCAGGAAGGCGAGCAGGAGCGAGGCGAGCCCGCCCTTCATGTCGCACGCGCCGCGGCCGTAGATGCGCCCCTCGGCGATCTCCCCGCCCCAGGGATCGCGCGACCATTCGTGCGCCGCCACCGGGAACACGTCGATATGCCCGTTCAGCACGAGATGCCGCCCCGGCCTCGCGCCATCGAAATGGGCGACGATGTTCGGCATCTCCGGTTGCGGCGAGAACAGCTTCGGCTCGAGGCCAGCCTTCGTCAGCGCCTCGATCAGCAGCGCCGCTGCGGCGCGCGTGTCGCCCGGCGGGTTTGGCGACGGCGCACGCAACAGGGCCTGCAGGAAGGCGATCGACGCCTCCTGCTCCGCCTCGAGGCTGGCCAGCAGGTCACGGGAAAGCGTGTCCATCGCCGTCACTCCCCGCCCAGATAGGCTGCCGCGGAGAGCGTGTGCACCCGCACGACGTTGAGGAACTCCTCGAGCGCGACCGATTCGTCGTAGGTGCCGACGAGATCGAAGGCGCAGCCGTAGATGTAGGCGGGCACGCCTGCATTCCTCCAGAACCGCGCATCGGTGGCGGCCAACGTGATGACGGGCGCGGGCGTGATGCCGGCGATGCGGGTGGCGCGGTCCTGGATGATGCGCAGCATCTCGCCCTCGGGATCGCACCAGTTCGCCCCCTCCTCCTCGGGGAGGGACTGTTCCTCTACCGTTACGGTCGGGAAGTCCTGCATGATCTCACGCACCATCGCCCACACCCTCGCCTTGGGCACGCCGACGGGAAGCCGGATGTCGGCCTCCACCCGGCATTCGGAGGGGATCATGTTCGTCTTGAGCCCGCCCTCGACCATGCCGATGTTCAGCGTCACCGCAGCAACCGTATCCGCCGCGCCTGCGCCAAGCCCGGTCTCGAGCGCCTGGCGCACGCTCGGGTCGGCGAGGTTGCGCGCAACCTTGTCCGGCATCTCGGGCTTGATCGCCGTCACGGCCTCGAGGCGGTCGATCAGCGCGGTGGCGATCTTCGTGGCACTTTCGGAAAGATGCACATAGGCACCGTGCGCGCCGCGCGCGCG
This sequence comes from Elioraea rosea, assembly GCF_007644105.1. Classification (GTDB taxonomy): domain Bacteria; phylum Pseudomonadota; class Alphaproteobacteria; order Acetobacterales; family Acetobacteraceae; genus Elioraea_A; species Elioraea_A rosea. The sequence goes on from NZ_VFAC01000018.1 coordinate 16,101, forward strand.
GGCAGTGAAGACGAGCCAGAGCGGCGCCTTCTCGCCGTAGCGCACCGTATAGGCGGAGGAGGGTTCGCCGTTGAGACAGCAATCACCCATCACGAGATCCGGGTGGTTGGCAAAGAGATAGCCCGTTCCCCAGCGCCCGCCCGTCTCCTCGTCCGACACCGCCGTCAGCGTCAGCCGGCCCTTCAGCCTGTCGCGGTGCCTGGCGAGAAGCGCGTACGCGATGAAGGAGGCGGATGTGCCGCATTTCATGTCGGCGGTGCCGCGGCCATAGAGCCGGCCATCGTCGATCGCGCCGGACCATGGCGATCCATGGCGCCAACGCGCCGGGTCGCCGGCGGGAAACACGTCGATATGGCCGTTCAGCACGAGGTGCCTGCCCGGCCTGTCGAAGCGGTGATCGGCGACGATGTTCGGCCATTCCGGAACCGGCGCGATCACCTGGTAGGGAAGCCCGCGCGCATCGAGGAAGGCGCCCAGGAAGGACGCCGCCTCGCGCGTCTCACCCGGCGGGTTCGGTGTGGCGATGCGCGTGAAGCCCTGGAAGAATGCGATCAGCTCGTCCCGTGCCGCGTCGATCTCGGCAAGCAGCGTCGCCTCCAGCGATGTCACCGGTCGGTCTCCTTCGTGAGGTAGTCGAGCGCGGAGAGGGCGTGGATGCGCACAACCTTCATCCACTCCGCGACGTCAGTGTTCTCGTCCGGCATGGCGACGTTCGTCGCCGTCGTGCCGTAGGTGAAGGCAGGGACGCCGCGCTCGCGCCAGAGCCTGGAATCGGTGCCCGCAAGGCTCGGAATCGGGCGGACCGACCATCCCGCGACCGCCTCGGCATTGCGCTGGATGTGGCCGACCATCGGGTGCGCTGGGTCGGACCAGCGGGGCGACTGTTTCGAGAGCACCCGCAGCGTCGCGCCCTCGTGCCGCGAGACGATGCCGCGCGCGCGCTCGACGATCGCATCCGGGTCGATGCCCCACGGGATGCGGATATCCGCCTCGATCGCGCAATGGCCGGGAAGCATGTTGACCAGCACGCCGCCCTGCCAGGTGCCGATGTTGAGCGTGACCGCCCCCATGGTGCGCGCCGCACCGGCAAGGTGCACGCGGTCGATCTCCGCTGCACCCGCGGCGATCGCTTCGGCCACCGCTGGCGGAAGCGGCACATCCGTCTCCTCGAGCGCGGCGAGCTCCTCGATGATCGTCGCGGCGATCTTGGTCGCGCTCGGGCTCTTGTGCGTATAGGCGCCGTGGCAGCCCATCGTCTGGACATCGATGCCGAGCCAGAGGGGGGATTTCTCGGCGAAGCGCACGGTCGTCGGCGCGCCCGGCTCTGCGTTCAGCAGGCAATCGCCGAGCACCTCCTCGGCATGGTGCTCGACGAGGTAGCGGGCGCCGTTCGGCCCGAACGTCTCCTCGTCCGACACGGCGGTGAGCGTGAGCCGGCCGGCAAGGCGGTCGCGCATCCCGTACAGCCAGCAGAACAGCGCGACCATCGACGCCGTGCCCTGCTTCATGTCGCTCGAGCCCGTGCCGTAGAGCCGGCCATCGACAACGGCGCCGCCAAGCGGATCCTGCGTCCAGCGATGGGCGCCGACGGTCGGGAAGGTGTCGATGTGGCCGTTCAGCACGAGATGCGGGCCGGGCCGCGCCCCCTCGAAGCTTGCGAGGATGTTCGGCATCAGAGGGTCTGGCCCGACGACGCGGAACGGTACGTCGTGCCGCGAGAGCCAGTCGGTGAGCACGGCCGCCGCCGCGCGCGTGTCGCCCGGCGGGTTGGGCGAGGCGGCACGCACGAGATCGCCGAGCAGGCCGACAAGGGCCGCCTCGTCGCCGGCGATGCGGGCGAGAAGCGCGTCGCGGAGCGGCGTCATCGTGCTGCCTCCGCATGCAGCCAGGAATGCGCCGCGAGGGTGAGCGTCTTCACCACACCGATCCATTCGGCGATGTCGGTATGCTCGTCAGGCATCGCAACGTTGGTCGCGGTCGTGCCGTAGGTGAAGGCGGGTACGCCCTTGCCGCGCCACTTGCGCGCATCGGTCGCCGCAAGCGAGGCGATGGCACGCGGGCGGAACCCGCAGCTCTCGTCGCAGGCGGCGGCAAGCGCGCTGACCATCGGATGGTTCGGGCTCGACCAGGTGGGCTCGCTCAGGCCGGTGATCTCGAGCGAGGCTTCCGGGAAGCGGCCGATGATCCGCTCGACTTCGGCAAGCACCGTCGCGATGCGCTCCCCGGGCGGGATGCGGATGTCGAACTCGAGGTCGCACGCGCCAGGCAGCATGTTCACCTTCGCGCCGCCCCGCACCACGCCGAGATTGAGCGAGAAGCGGCGCATCACCGCCGCCGCGCCGGGAAGGTGGATCCTGTCCATCTCGCCTGCACCCTCCTCGAGGGCCCGCGCCACCTCCGGCTCCATCGACACAGGGAGGTCGGTGATCGCCTCGAGCTCGCGCACGAGGCGCGCGGCAATGCGCGTCGCACTCGGGCTCTTGTGGGTGTAGGCGCCGTGGCAGCCAGGCGTGCGCACGGCAATCCTCAGGCGTAGGATGCCCTTCTCCCCGAAGCGGATCGTCGTCGGCGCGCCAGGCTCCGCGTTCAGCAGGCAGTCGCCCAGCACTTCGGGGTGGTTGTCGACGAGGTACTGCGCGCCCCAGGTCCCGCCGGTCTCCTCGTCCGAAACCGCCGTCAGCGTCAGCGTGCCGGGAAGCGTGTCGGCAAGCCGGGCGAGCCAAGTGTGGGCGAAGAGCAGCGCCGCCGTGCCGTTCTTCATGTCGGAGACGCCGCGGCCATAGACGCGGCCGGCCGTCACCTCCCCGCCCCACGGCGCATGCGTCCAGCGATGCGCATCGTCGCAGGGGAACACGTCGATGTGCCCGTTCAGCACGAGGTGCTTGCCGCGGCGCCCGCCCTCGAGGCGCGCCACGAGGTTCGGCGCCTCGGGCAGCGGCGCGATCAGCCGGTAGGGCAAGCCCGCGGCATCAAGCCACCCGGTGAGGACGCCCGTTGCCTCGCGCGTGTCGCCCGGAGGGTTCGGGCTCGCCGCGCGCGTGAAGCGCGAGAGGAAATCGACGAGGCTCGGCGTCTCCGCCTCGATCCAGTGGAGGAGCTTTGCGCGCTCCTCGGCGACGGTCATTGCGCGATCTCCCTGTGGCGGATGCAGGCAACGCGGTGCCCCGGTTGGGCTTCCTCGAGCACAGGGTCGACCGTTTCGCAGGCGGCGATCGCGGAGCCACAGCGGGGCGCGAAACGGCAGCCGCCCGCGACAGGCGCGCCGCCGGACATCAGCTTCGCCGGCAGCGGCGTGGGCGGAACCGTCGGGTCCGGCACCGGCACCGCGGCGATGAGCGCGCGCGTATAGGGGTGCCGCGGCTTCTGCAGCACGGCGCGCACTGGGCCATGCTCGACGAAGCGTCCGCGATACATCACCGCGAGCTCGTCACACACCGAGGCGACGATCGAGAGGTCGTGGGTGATAAACACCATCGCCATCTCGCTTTCGTGGACGAGGCGATTGAGCAGCCGGAGGATGCCGGCGCGCACCGAGACGTCGAGCATCGAGACCGGCTCGTCGGCCACCAGCAGCCGCGGTCGGAGAACAATCGCGCGCGCGATCGCGACTCGCTGCCGCTGACCGCCGGAGAGCTCGTGCGGGAAGCGTTCCATGAACGCCGCGCCGGGACGCAGCTCGGCCTCCTCGAGCGCGGCGATCGCTCGCGCATGACGCTCCGCCTCCGAGCCGAGGCCATGGATCAACAGCGGCTCCTCCACCGTGCGGCCGACGGTGAAGCGCGGGTTGATGGAGCCGAACGGGTCCTGGAACACCATCTGCACGCTGCGGCGGAAATCGGCATTCGGCTTGCGGCCGAGCGGCCTGCCGCCGATGGCGATCTCGCCTCCGCTCGGCAACTCGAGGCCGACGAGAAGATTCGCAAGCGTGGACTTGCCGCTGCCGCTCTCCCCCGCGATGCCGAGAACGCGACCCGGCGCGATAGAGAACGACACGCCGTCGACGGCATGCACGGGGGTTCCCCCGCCGAACAGCCTGCGCGAGGCAACGAAGGTCTTCCTCGCATCGGTGACTAAGACGGCGCCGCTCATGCGGCCTCATCCCAGAGCGCGGGGTCCCGCGCCCGCTCGCGCAGCGCCGCGGCCTCATCGACGAAATGACAGGCGACGGCGCGGGCATCCGACACGGCGACGAGCGGCGGCGTGGTGTCCCGGCACACGGGCTGCACGAACGGGCAACGGGGCGCGAAGGGACAGCCCTTCGGCGGCGACGACAGCCGGGGCGGATGGCCGGCGATGGAGACGATCGACCGTTCCGGGTGGCGTATGTCGGGGAAGGCGCGCTGCAGGCCCATCGTGTAGGGATGGTCGGGCTCCGAGAACACGGTCGCGGTCGGGCCGCTTTCCATCACCTTGCCGGCATAGAGAACCGCGACATGGCTGCAGAGCTCGGCTACGACGCCGATGTCGTGGCTGATGAAGAGCAGGGCGAGCCCATCCTCGCCGCGCAGGTCGCGCAGCAGGTCGATGACCTGGCGCTGGACGATCACATCCAGCCCCGTGGTCGGCTCGTCCGCCACGAGGAGCGACGGGCCGAACAGGAGCGCCAGGGCGATCATCGCCCGCTGGCGCATGCCGCCCGAAAGCTCGTGCGGAAACCGGTCGAGCACGGCGGCGTCGAGCTCCACGCGGCGCAGCAGCGCAGCGGCCCGCTCATCCGCCTCGGCAGACCGCATGCCGTGCGCTGCGGCCGTGTCACGGAACTGCCGGCGAAGCGAATGCACCGGCACGAGCGCGTTCTGCGCGCTCTGCGGCACATAGGCCATGCGCGTCCAGCGAAGCTTGCGAAGCTCTGCCTCCGGGAGCGCGGCAAGGTCCTGCCCGTCGAGCCGGACCGCACCGCCGGCAAGCCGAGCCTCTGCCGGCAGCAGCGCGAGTGCCGCGAGAGCGAGCGTGCTCTTGCCGCAGCCGGATTCGCCGACGAGCCCGAGCGACCCGCCAGGCGGCAGCGACAGCGTCACGCCCGAGACGGCCTGCACCGGTCCGCTCCGCGTCGTGTAGACGATCGAGACGTCGTCGAGCGCGAGCATCAGCGCAGCCTCGGATTGGCGAGCCGCTCGTACTCCCGGCCGACCAGGAACACGGCGATGACGAACAGCGAAAGCGCGGCACCGGGCGGCACGGTCCACCACCACGCCTGGCGGATCGAGCCCGAAACGTAGGCGAGGTAGAGCATCTGCCCCCAGCTCGTCTGATGCGGATCGCCGAAGCCGAGGAAGCTGATCGAGGCCTCGGCGAGAACGGCCCACGCAATGTCGAAGGCGACGTAGAGCAGCGCCATCGGCAGGACGTTGGGGAAGATGTGCACGTAGAGGATGCGCATGTCGGAGGCGCCGGCGATGCGCGCTGCCTTCACGAACCCCCTCTCGCGCAGGCTGAGCACCTGCGAGCGGATCACCCGCGCCGTGCTGCGCCACATCAGGAAGCTGATGGCGATGATCGTGTTCCAGAGGGACGGGCCGAGCAGCGCGACGAGCACGACGGCGAAGGGAATGAAGGGAATGCCGAAGGCGAGATCCGTCGCGCGCATCAGGATCGTGTCGATGCGCCCGCCGTAGTACCCCGCCATCAGGCCGATATTCGTCCCGATCAGCGCGATCAGCACAGCGCAGGTAATGCCGACGATGAGCACGATGCGCGTGCCATGGATGAGCTGCGACAGCACGTCGAGCCCGTAATACGTGGTGCCCAGGAGATGCGTCCCAGACGGCGGCTCGAGGCGCCGCAGCTGACCTGCCGCATCGAAATGATTCACGAGCGGATCATAGGGCGAGAGCCACGGCGCGAAGATCGCCACCGTGACGACAAGCACGAGGACGCAGGCCGCGAACCCGCCCGACCACGAGGCGAAGGGCAGCAGCGCCGCCCGCCAGGCCTCGCGCGCCCGCGAGGGGCGGGCGGAGGCAAGCACCGCGTCACTCATGCCTGATCCTCGGGTCGAGCCAGCCATAGGCGAGATCGACGAGCAGGTTCAACGTCACGACGGCCGCGGCCATGAAGAAGAACGTCGCCTGCGCGACCGGATAGTCGCGCTGGCTGACGGAGTTCACCATCAACCGCCCCATGCCGGGCCAGTTGAACACCACCTCGAGCAGGACCTGCCCGCCGAAGGCGAAGCCCACCATGATCGCCGAATACGTCAGCACGGGCAGGAAGGCATTCCGCCGCGCAAGCCGCCGCTGCGCACCCTCGCTCAGGCCCCGGGCGCGCGCATGGACCATGAAATCCTCATGCTTCACCTCGATCAGCGCGGTGCGCTGGATCATCAGCGGATCGGCCATCGAGGTGAGCACCCCGGCTGCGACAGGCAGCACGAGATGGCGCGCGATGTCGAAGAAGGGCAGCTCCTGGTACCAGGTCTCGGGAAAGAAGAACGCCTGGCGCATGCCGCCGATCGGGAACCAGCGGAGCTCGTAGGCGAACAGCGCGAGCAGGACGATGCCGATCCAGAACACCGGCAGCGCGCGGGGGATCAGCGCCAGAATCGCGCCGATCTCCTCGATGCGCTCCCCCCGCCGCCAGCCGAGCCAGGTGCCGAGCGTGACGCCGAGCACGATCGAGATCACGACCACCGGCGTCATCAGCACCAGCGTGTTCAAGAGCATCGGCCAGACGATCTCGAGCACGGGCCGCCGGAAGTAGAACGACATGCCGAGATCACCGGTCAGCAGGTTGCCTGCATAGGTGACGAATTGCTGCCATTGCGGCCTGTCGAGGCCCCAGAGCTCACGCAGCCTCTGCTGCGCCTCGAGAGGCAGTTCGCCCGTACCCAGCATGATCGTGGTCGGATCGCCAGGCACGAGCCTGAACAGCACGTACATGAACAGCAGGAGCAGCACGAGCGTGACGGCGGTGTGCGCCGCACGCCGTGCCGCGAACAGCCAGAATGCCATCAGGCAGACGGCATCACGAGACGCCCCTGGGCATTCCAGGTGAAGCCCGCATCACGCAGGACCGCACGCGCTTTGTCGACCGACACTTCCGGCGCGCTGATCGCCGGGTTCGCCCAGTTCTCGAGCGCTGGCGTGATCGGCGCGCCGTTCGAGACGACGCCGGCACCGGAGAAGATGATGTCGAGCAGCTTCTTCCGGTCTGTCACGTGCTGAAGCGCGCGGCGGAAGGCCTTGTTGTCCGTCGGCGCCATGCCGAGGTTCAGGCGAACCTCGTGCTGGCCGTGCGTGGGCGTGCGCACCACCTCGAGCTCGGGGTTTCGGCTGATGCGCTCGCCGAGCGTCATGTCGAGGTTCCAGCCAAGCATGTCGGAATCGCCGCGCTCGAGCATGCCGACCATGCTTTCCATCTGCGGCACGGGAAGCACGACCATGCCCTCGAGCTTCGGCTTCATGAAGAAGTCCTGGTTCGCGGCGAGCTGGAGGTACTCGCCCTTGCGCCACTCGACATACTTCCACGGCCCGCTGCCGATCGGCTTGTCGTTCGGCCAGTCAGCCGGCGTCGCGAGGTTCGACGGCACCGCCTCCCAGATGTGCTTGGGCGCAAGGAAGGCGTAGCCGAGCACGTTCGCCGTGAACGGAGCGGACGCCGTGCGCAGCTTCAGCCGCACGGTGAGGTCGCCGGTGATCTCGGCGCTCTCGACCGTCTCGTAGATGCGCGAGAGCGCGGGGAAGCGGTGCTTGTTGATGAAGTCGAAGGTGAACTTCACATCCTGCGCGGTGGCCGGCCTGCCGTCGTGGAACTTCGTGTTGCCGCGCAGCGTGATGTCGACCGTGGTCGGGTTGACGATGTTCCAGCGCTCGAGCGCCCAGGGCATCACATCGGCCTTCTCGTCGCGGGTCGTGAAGGTCGCATAGATAAGGCGCAGGGTCGTCGAGTTGTAGATCTCGGGCGTCAGGAACGGATTCAACGATGCGATGTCGTAGATCGAGGTCAGCCGCATGAATTTCCGCGGCGTCAGCGGCGTGATGTCCATGTACGAGAGCGGCATGTAGGGGAACCCGATGCCGTTGCCGAGGATCGGCTTGACGCCGGAGAACCGCCGCTTGTTGTAGGCATGGATGATGTCGCGGTGGAACAGGACGATCGAAGGGCTGTCCTCGACGATGTGCGTCTGCGCCTCGCGCACGAGCTGCTGACGCTTGGCAGGGTCCATCTCGGAACGCTGGGCGTCGGCCAGCCGGTCGAACGCCTCGTTGCGGTAGAAACCGAAGTTCAGCCCGCCCCGCGCCGTCCTGCGGCTGTGGAACATCTCGGAGAGGAAATAGTCCGGGTCGAGCCTGTCCGGTGCCCCACCCCAGGACATGCTGCCCATGTGCGGCAGCTTCTGCTCGGCAACGATCTGCGACACGAAGGTGTCGAGCGTGCCCTGCTGCAGGTCGAGCTCGATGCCGAGCGGCTGCCACTCGCGCGACAGCTGGCGCCAGAGCTCGACCTGGTCGGGCCAGTTCGGCAGGTATACGCCAAGCCGAGGAACGGGCTGGCCTGCGGCGGCCTGGGCGGAGGCCGACTGCAGCGCGCCGTCGATCGCCGAAACCAGCGCGGCGGACGGCGCAGTGAGGCCGAACGCGCCGAGAAACTTCAGTACTTCGCGGCGCCGTGCCCGAAGGTCACGCGTTGCCGGACGCCCGGATTCATTCCTGCTTCCCATCGGAGCCTCCATGGAGCGTTGAGTGCGCTACCGGTTCGAGTTCGCACCATTGCGGTGTCTTTGTCATTGAGCAAGGGTATGCACGCGCAGCACTCGGTTGCAAGGCCGGTCCGGCTACGAAATGCGCAGAAGGGCGAGATATCGCCGTCCAATATGGAGGAGATGCCGAGACAATGACGACAAAGCGCGAGCTGGGAGCGATGATCGATCGCGACAGGGAGGAGATCATCGACTTTCTCTGCCGCTTCGTGCGCGCGCCCTCGCCGAATCCGCCTGGCGACACGCGCGAGGCGACGGCGGTGATCACCGCCTTCCTCGACAGGCACGGCCTGCCATGGCGCACGGTCGCTCCGGTTCTGGAATGGCCGAACGTGCTCGGCACCTTCTCCTGCGCGCGCGAGGGGAAGCACCTCGTGCTGAACGGCCATATCGACGTCTTCCCCGTCGACGAGACGGAAGCGTGGGCGCACGCCCCCTGGTCTGGCGCGATCGCGGACGGAAAGATCTGGGGCCGCGGCGTGACGGACATGAAGGCCGGCACGGCGGCCATGATCATGACCTATCGCTATCTCCACGCGCTGCGTGCAGAGCTCGCCGGCAAGCTGACGCTCACCTGCGTCTCCGATGAGGAGACGTTCGGCCCCTTCGGTGCGCGCTGGCTTGTCGCGAACGAACCCGAGGTGCTGGGAGACTGCGTTCTGAACGGAGAGCCGTCCTCGCCGTTCACGATCCGCTTCGGCGAGAAGGCGCCGCTGTGGCTGCGCTTCACGGTCCGCACACCCGGGGCGCACGGCGCCTACACGCACCTCAGCGAAAGCGCGACGATCACGGCCGCGCGGCTGATCTGCGACCTCCAGGCGATCACCGGCGATGCGGTCGCCCCTCCCGGGCGGATCGGCGAAGCGCTCGCGGAAGGCGCGGAGGCGGCCGACCGTGCGATGGGCGCCGGCGCGGCCGATACGGTGCAGCGCTACACGCTCAACATCGGCACGATCCAGGGCGGCCTGAAGGTCAACATGATCCCGGGCTCGTGCAGCTTCGAGGCGGATTTCCGCCTTCCCGTGGGCGGCAGGAAGGAGGAGCTGCTTTCCCGGATCGCTTCCGTCCTCGCCCGCTACCCGAGCGTGACGATGGAGGAGCTGAACTTCACCGAGCCCGCGGCGTGCGACCCGTTCCACGAGATGGTCGGCTTCATGCGGGAGAACGCCAAGGCGGTCTCGGGCATCGAACCGCGCCCGATCCTTTCGCTCGGCGGATCGGACGCGCGGCTGTGGCGCCAGCGCGGCATCCCAGCCTTCATCTATGGCCCGCACCCGCGGGGCATGGGGCAGCGGGACGAGAACGTCGATATCGAGGAGTACCTGCACGTGGTGAAGGTGCATGTGCTCTCCGCCTTCGACTATCTCGGCGGCGCGCGGTGATCAGCCGACCGGCGCAGCGGCCGCTGCTGCTGGCGTAGGGCAAGGGGGCGCCGTGCGGCTTTCGCGCGGCGCCGGGAGGCCGTGCTGGCGCCCTCAGCCCGCACGGCCGTTTCGTCCCGCGCGGCCCGGGCCACGCGGCGGCCCGGCATCGCCGAGATCCATCGCCTCGAGCTCCTTGCGCGCCGCCTCGACATGGCGCCGCATCAGCAGTTCGGCGACCTCGGCATCCCGCTGGCGGAGCGCCTCGCAGATGCGGAGGTGGTCGTCATAGGCCTTCCCCGGCCGTCCGGGCTTGTGGCTGGTGCGATAGCGGAACAGCCGCGTCAGCGAGTAGAGATCCTCGCAGAGCAGCCTCTCGAGCCTGCGCGACTTGGAGAGCCGCGCGATGGCGAAGTGGAAGTCGAACGTGCCGTGTTCCTGGAAATACGCGGTGCCGCTGCGCACCCCCTCCTCCGCCCCATGGCGACGGAGCAGGCCTTCGAGTGCATCGGCCTCGGCATTGCTGATCCTCTGTGCAGCAAGGCGGCACGCAAGCCCTTCGAGATTGGCGCGGATCTCGTAGAGCTCGATCAGGTCCTCGCGCCCGAGCGCCACAACGCGCACGCCGGCATGCGGCAGCCGCACCACGAGGCCCCGCCCCTCGAGCTGGCGCAGCGCCTCGCGAAGCGGGCCGCGGCTGACGCCGAAACGCTCCGCCAGCGTCTCCTCGCCGAGCCTGCTGCCTGGCCCGAACTCGCCGATGACGATGGCGCGTTCGATCTGCTCGAACACCCGGTCGACATGCGTCTTGTGCTCCGCCGGCGGCGGATGGCTGAGCAGGGCGGTGGCGAGAAGATCAGCCTCCATGCGCCATCACCCATGATGCCGCGGCGAGCAGGCGTGCGTCCTCGCCGGGCCGCGCGAGAAGCTGCGCACCGATCGGCAGTCCCGCCGGGCCGCTCAGCAGGGGAAGCGAGACGGCCGGCAGGCCAAGCACCGTCCACACTGCACAGAAGGCGAAGTCACCCGTCGCAGTGCCCTCAGGCGCCTCGCCGGCGGCGGATGCGGCGAGCAGCACATCGTGGGGGCCGAACAGCACATCGATCTGCCGCTGCGCGTCCCCAGCGAGCCGCCGAGCCGCGAGGTACTGCTCGTAAGAGCAGGCGAGCCCGTGGCTGATGCGCCCCTCGCGCAGCGTGGTGCTGATCCGGTCCCAGTGGTTCTCGATCTCGTAGGTGAAGTTGCGCACGAACTCGAAGCTCGAGATCCAGCGGTGCTCATCGGTCAGGCGCGAGAAGGCGGGCGGCACCGCGATGTCGGCGACAGCCGCACCAGCCGTCCCCAGGGTCCGCGCAAGGCGCGACAGGGCATCTGCCGTGCCGGATTCCATGCGATCGGCCAGGAAATCGGCACAGAAGCCGATGCGCGGGGCGAAGCCTTGTGTCGACGGCGACGGCTCGGGCGGTATGCCGCGCAGCACGTCAGCGTAGAGCGCGACGTCGTCGACCGTGCGCGCGAACAGGCCCAGCCGGTCGAGCGAGCCCGCCGCGGCGCGAACGCCGGAGACGCTGATCGAGCCGTAGCTGGGAACGAACCCGACGACGCCGCAGAACGAGGCCGGGCGGATCGTCGAGGACGTCGTCTGCGTCCCGAGGGCAAGCGGCAGCATCATCGCAGCGACAGCCGCGGCGGAGCCGGAGGAGGAGCCTCCCGGGGTTCGCCGCGGATCATGCGGGTTGCGCGTCTTGCCGGGGTGGAGGTTGGCGAACTCGGTCGTCACCGTCTTGCCGAGCGCGATCCCGCCTGCCTTGCGCGAGAGCGCGACGCAGGCCGCATCGGCCGATGGGCGGTGCCCGGCATGGATCGGCGAGCCATACCCCGTGGGCATGTCGGCGGTGTCGATGATGTCCTTGATGCCGAAGGGGGCGCCGGCGATCGGCAGGGTCTTCGCCCCACCTCGCGAATCGAGCGCATTGGCCGCACGGCGTGCGCCCTCCGCATCCAGATGCTCGAAGGCCATGACCGTGGCCTCGCGCCGCGACACCTGCTCGAGGCAGGCCTCGACCACAGCGCGCGCCGTCGCATCGCCCTGGGCGATGCGACGGGCGGTCTCTGCCGCAGACAGTTCGTTCAGACGATGCGCTGCGATGGCGACCTCCTCCTATCGGCGCGAGGCAACGCGGCCCGGCTCAATCGGGCCGAGCGCCGGAAGCGCGGACCACGGGCGTCCACTTCTCCGTCTCGGCCTTGATGAAGGCCGCACAGTCCTCGGGGCTGGATGGCGTGGGCTCGATGCCGCGCTGAGCGAGTGCGGCGACGACTTCCGGGTCGCGCAGCGCGCCCGTTGCCGCTGCGTGCAGGGCGCGAACCACCGGTGCCGATACTCCGCGCGGCGCCATCATCGCGCTCCAGTCCGCCATGTCGAAGCCTGAGAGGCCTGGCGTTTCGGCGACGGCCGGAACGTCCGGCAGGAGCGCGCTCCGATTCTTGGTCGAAACGGCGAGGATGCGCAGCTTGTCTGCATCGGCCTGCGGCTTCGCGCCGGAGGCCGGCGTGAAGGCGAAGTCGAGGCGCCCTGCCATGAGGTCGGTGATCAGCGGCGCGCCGCCGCGATACGGAACGTGGACGTTCTTCAGCCCCGCCATCATGTTGAGCTGCTCGCCCGCGAGGTGGCCAGCGCCGCCCGAGCCGGAGGAGCCGTAGTTCAGCGGGTCGCGCCTTGCCGCCGCGACGAGGTCTGCCGTGCTGCGCCACGGGCGATCGGGCGGGATGGCGAGCACGTTCAGGATCATGCCGACGCGCGTGATCGGAGCGAGGTCGGTCTGAGGATCGAAGCTGAGATTGCCGTAGAGCGTCGGGTTGATCGACAGCCCGCCGATCGTGCCCATCAGGATCGTGTGGCCATCCGCCGGCGAACGGACGACATGCTCGGCAGCGATGTTGCCATGTGCGCCGGTGCGGTTCTCGACGACGACAGGCTGGCCGAGGATCGCCTGCATCTTCGGCGCCATCAGCCGCGCGGCGACATCCGTCGTCCCGCCTGGCGGGAAGCCGACGAGGAAGCGAATGGTACGGCTTGGGAACTCGGCCTGGGCGCGCACGGCAGGTGCTGCGAGAAGCGCGGGCAGGCCGGCCAGCACGGTTCTGCGGAAGGTCATGGGTCTCGTCTCCCTCATTGTTCCTGTTCCGGAAGCAGTGTGTCGCGCAACCACGCCGCGATCGCGCAGGCCTCGGCATCGCGGTCGGCGAAGCCGGCGATCTGCAGCCCGAGCGGCAGGCCATCGGCCTCAAGGAGGGGCAGAGCGAAGGCGGGCGCGCCGACCAGCGTCCATGGCAGCGCATAGTTGCGCGAGCCGGTGAAGCCATGGTCCTCGATCGCGGGTCCGCTCGAGCAGAGCATCACGAATCCGTCGGCGCGGCCAACGAACCGCGCGACACGGTCACGCAGGCGCTGCCTGTCGGCGAGTGCGCGTGCGTAAGAGGCGGGATCGAGCCTGGCCGCGCGCGCCAGGAGGTCCTGGATCCGCCCGCCGACCATCTCCGGCCCATGCGCGCGATAGGCCGCGAGCGGCCAGCGCGATTCCCAGGCGAGCAGGTCGTTCGCGAACTCGCCGATGCCTTCGAGCTCGGCCTCGAGCGCGGCGACGGCATCGTCGTTCCGTCTGTCGAGGATCGTCACGCCCGCCCCAGCGAGTGCCGCGACCACCGCCTCGAAGGCCGATCGCGCGGTCTCCGGCGTTTCCTTCCAGCCGAGCGTTTCGAGGCGAACCAGCGTCGCGGGTCGTTTCGCATCCGGCGCCAGCTCGGGCCCGGCGAGGCCCGCATGGGGCGGCGTGCCGCCGACGATGCGCGAGATGGCCATGCCGGTGGCCCACACGTCCTCGAGGCTCGCGCCGATCAGCCCGAGATGGTCGAGCGTCGCGGCGAGCGGGGCGACGCCGCCGACATGCAGCGCGCCATGCGTCGGCTTCAGGGCGTAGGCGCCACAATACCCCGCGGGGCGGATCGTCGAACCGTGCGTCTGCGTGCCGAACCCGAGCGTTGCCATCCCCGCCCCGACCGCCGCGGCGGAGCCGCTCGAGGAGCCGCCCGGCGTACGCGCCGTGTCGTAGGGGTTTCGCGTCGGCCCGGAATTGCCGCAGGCAAACTCGGTGGTCACCGTCTTGCCGATGACGACGGCACCGGCCTCGCGCAGAGCGAACACGCACGCCGCATCGGCGCGCGCGTCCCACCCCGCGTAGATCGGGCTGTTCATCTGCGTCGGAAGATCCGCCGTGGCGATCATGTCCTTCACCACGAGCGGCATGCCATCGACCGGCGAGCGCGGCCGGCCTGCTGCCCAGCGTGTCGTTGCCGCGTCGGCCGCCCGGCGCGCGGCAGCGAGGTCGTGCGAGACGAAGGCCCGGATGGCGGGCTCGTCGCTCTCCATCCGTGCGAGGCAGGCTTCGAGAAACGCGCGCGGCGTCGTCCGTCCGGTGCGGAAGGCGGCCGCCTCGGACACGTAGGGCCGAAGCAGGGGCTGCCGCGGATCGTAGGGACGGCGCAGCTGCGGGGCACCCGGGTCGAGCGGCACGACAGGCAGAACGGTCAACGCATCGCTCCTCGTCAGGACAGGATCAGGCCGGCGAAGCGCCGATGCGACACGGAAATGACAGTATTGTCAACAAAACTTGAACCCACACAGCCCGGAACGAAGCCGCGCCTCGCCAGACCCGCGCCAAACTGGCCCCTGTTGTGGCGAGGCATCGCTTGACAAACCCCTGGCTGAACGAAACGCTCCAAGATCGTCGACAATCCGGGGCACGGCCCCGCACAGCAAGAGGGCAGCAGCCGGGTGACCACGTTCAAGGACCGTATCGGCATCGATTTCGGCGCACGCCTGCCCATCGAGGAGGCCATCGCCTGGTCGGCGAGCCATGGCGTCAGCGTGATCGACGTGCGGCTGGGCGACACCGGCAACGCCTTCGGGGACTTCGATGCCAGGCGGATCGGGGCCGTGCGCGCATCGCTCGAGGCGCGTGGCATCCATCTCGGGCTGCACACGCTGTCGGCGGTGAACGTCGCCGAGACCGCGCCATTCCTGAGCGAAGCGGTCGAGGAGTACTTCCGCCGCTACATCGAGCTGGCGCGGCCGATCGGGGCGGGCTGGATCGTCCTGCATGGCGGCTTCCATTTCACCGGCGACTACGACCGGCGCATGGAGGCAGGCATCCAGCGCCTGCAGCGCCTTGGCGACCATGCTCGCGCCAACGGCATCCGGCTGCTGCTAGAGAACATGAACCCAGAGCCGGCGGATGCCGAGGTGCGCTACCTCGCCTGCGACGTCGAGGAATGCCGGGCCTACTTCGATCGTCTCGACCCCGAGATCTACGGGTGGACCTACACGGTCAACCACGCGCACATGCTTCCCATCGGCATCCGCGGCTTCTTCGAGGCGTTCGGGCCCGGGCGGATGGAGGAGGTGCGACTGGCGGACAATCGCGGCGGCAAGGAGGAGCATCTCCGCCCCGGCGAGGGCACGATCGACTTCGAGGACACCTTCGCGATGATCGAGAAGGCAGGCTATCGCGGACACTACATGCTCGCCTTCGGCACGATCGACGACATGCGCGAGGGCCGCGACAGTCTCGCCGACCGCGCGGTGCGCGCCGGCATCGCGCAAGCCTGACCCTCGGGAGGAAGCCCCCATGTCCAAGAAGGTCATCATCATGGCGCGCGTGAACGAGTACGCGCCGCGTGACCGCAACCCGCACGTGCCCTTCACGCCCGAGGAGATCGCCGAGACCGCCGCCGCTTGCCGCGAAGCCGGGGCCTCGATCGTGCATTTCCACGCACGCAACGCAGACGGATCCCCCTCGCACGACCCGGATGTCTATCTCGACATTATCCGACGCATCCGCGCGCGCACCGACATCCTGATCGACTGCACGCTGGGGCAGAACACGATCAAGGGCGACGAGGCGCGCGCCGCCCATATCGCGCGCATGCGCGAGACGCCCGGGGAGCGGGCGGACCTCGCGGCGGTCGATGTCGGCAGCACGAACATCGACGTGTACGACCGCTCGCAGAAGCGTTTTCTCACGACCGACCGCACTTACCTCAACACGATCGGCACCTGCATGTACCTCGCAGGAGAGATGGATCGCGCCGGCGTGAAGCCGCACCTCACCTGCTGGGCGATCCCCTTCCTGCGCGCCGCGGACGCGCTGCTCGACATGGGCGTCTTCACGGAACCGGCCTATGTCCAGTTCGCGTTCTGCGAGGGCGGCATCGTCGGCGGCCATCCCTGCACCATCGCGAGCACGCTCGCCTTCCTCGACGTCCTGCCGCGCGAGCGGCGCATCGAATGGACGGTGACGTGCAAGGAAGGCAGCATCCTTCCGGCCGCTGCGGTGGCGCTCGAGCGCGGCGGGCACCTCTCGCCCGGCATCGGCGACTATCCCTATCCGGAGCTCGGCTGCCCCACGAACGCAGAGCTCGTCCGCTTCTTCGCCGGCCTCTCCCGTGGCTTCGGCCGCGAGCCCGCGACACCGGCCGAGACGCGCTCCATGCTTGGCCTGCCCAAGGCCTGACGCTTCGCACCACTCCCGCCCGGAACCGATACGGAACACGCCCCATGAACAAGCTCATCATCAACGTCCGGCTGAACGAGTGGGAGATGCGCGGCCCGAATCCGCACATTCCCTACTCGCCCCGCGAGATCGCCGAGCAGGCGGCGCAGTGCCGCGAGGCGGGGGCATCGATCGTGCACGTGCACGCGCGCGGGCCGAACGGCGAGCGCAGCCACAGCCCCGAGCTCTATGCCGAGATCACCCGCGAGATCCGCGCGCGGAGCGACATCCTGATCCACACCACGCTCGGCAATGTCTACCTCGAAGGCGATGCGACCGATCGCGTGAAGCATGTCGAGGCCTCGAAGCCGGACATCGCGACGATCGACATCGGCAGCACGAACATGGACCGGTACAATCCGGCGGAGAAGCGCTGGGAGACGACCGACAAGGTGTACGAGAACAGCATCGAAAGCTGCATGTTCTTCGCCAAAACGATGCGCGAGCTCGGCGTGAAGCCGAGCCTGGGCATCTGGACGGTAGCGTTCATGCGCGCCGCGGCCGCGTTCATCGAGATGGGCCTGCTCGACAGCCCCGCCCTTGCGAAGATCCCGCTGTGCGGCGGCGGGCGCCTCGCGGGACACGACGCCACGCCAGAGGGGCTGCGCGCGTTCTTCCATGCCGTGCCGGCCGATGGCAGCATCCAGTGGGCCGTGTGCACCAAGCACGCCAACATCTTCCCCTGCGCCGCGCTTGCCATCTCCTCGGGCGGGCATGTCGCGCCGGGGCTCGGCGACTACCACTATCCCGAGCTCGGTTGCCCGACGAACGCCGACATCGTGAACCGCGTCGCGCGCATGTCGCGTGACATGGGGCGTGAGGTCGCCACCCCTGCCGATGCGCGGGAGATCCTGCGCATGCCTTCCCCCTGACCCAGAAGGAGACCGCCGCGATGCTCCCAGTCGGACGACGGACGCTTCTCGAAACGACCCTGCGCGCCGTGCTCCTCGCCGCACCCGGCCTTAGCCCGGCCTCGGCGCAGAGCGAGCCGACGCTGCGCATCGCAATCGAGGCAGAAATCACCTCGACGGATCCGCACTTCCACAACCTCGCGCCGAACAAGGCCGTCGCGGCGCATTTCTTCGACGCGCTGATCCTGCAGGACGAGCAGCAGAAGCTCGTTCCCGGCCTAGCCGTCTCGTGGCGCGCGGTCGACGAGCTGACCTGGGAGTTCAAGCTGCGCGAAGGCGTCACTTGGCATGACGGCTCGCCCTTCACTGCCGATGACGTTGCCTTCACCATCTCACGCGCGCCCTCGGTTCCGAACAGCCCCTCCTCCTTCGGCCTCTACCTTCGGCAGATCGCCGAGACGATCGTGGTGGATGCGCACACGATCCGCTTCCGCACGCATTCGGTGTTCCCGCTGATGCCGGTCTATCTCTCGACCTTCGGCATCGTGTCGCGCCGCCATGGCGAGGGGGCTACGACGGCCGACTACAACAGCGGCAAGGCGATGATCGGAACGGGGCCGTTCCGCTTCGTGTCCTGGACGCAGGGCGACCGGATCGTGATGGAGCGCAACCCGGACTACTGGGGCGGGGCGGCGCATTGGGCCTCGGTGACGACCCGGTTCATCCGCAACCCAGCCGCGCGGGTCTCCGCGCTCCTGGCCGGCGACGTCGACATCATCGACGCGCTGCCGACGAGCGACATCACGCGTGTCGAACGCGACGAGCGCACCCATGTCAGCCGCGCGATCTCGAACCGCAACATGTACGTGTTCGTCGATCATCTCGAGCGGTCATCGCCGCACGTGACGGACCGTCAGGGAAGGCCGTTGGCGCAGAACCCGTTCCGCGATCTTCGCGTCCGCCAGGCCGTCAACATCGCCATCAACCGCGAGGCGATCGTCAGCCGCGTGATGGACGGCGCGGCGGAGGCGACGGGCCAGCTCATGCCGCGCGACTGGTTCGGCTGGACGCCGACGCTTCCCCCACCGCCCTATGACCCGGCGCGCGCCCGCGCCCTGCTCGCCGAGGCTGGCTTCCCGGACGGGTTCAACCTGACGATCCACTGCTCGAACAATCGCTACGTGAACGACGACCGGATCTGCCAGGCGCTCGGCCAGATGCTGACGCGCGCGGGCATCCAGACGAGCGTTCAGCTTCTGCCCTTCGCCACCTGGATTACGGCGGCAAGCCGGCAGGAGTACAGCATGCTGTTCGGGGGCTGGGGCATCGACACGGCCGAGCCCTCGTCGCCGATCGGCTCGCTCCTCGCCACGCATGACCGCACCACCGGCCGCGGCGCCTCGAACCGCTCGCGCTACTCAAACCCCGAAGTCGACCGGCTTCTCGAGGAGGGGCTTGCGACGCTGGACGACGAGCGCCGGCGGCAGATCTTCATCCGCGCGACGGAGATCGCGATGCAGGATGTCGGGCTCGTCCCGACGCACCACCAGGTGAATCTCTGGGGCGTTCGCCGTGGCTTCCAGTACGCCGCACGTTCGGACGAGTGGACCCTCGCGGCGGGCGTGCGCCCGGGGAAATAGCCCGATCGCGTCGGGTTCCCCCGTCGCCCGCACGACGCGCGCGACACGCGAACCGCGCCGCCCGGGCCGGAAGCCGGCGGCCTGCCCGACGCTGCCGGCCGGGTTCCTCGATGCGCGCCGGATGGAGCCCTCCTACTGGAGCGACAGGATCCATCTCGTCAGGGCCTCGGCATCGTCCTGCGACACCTGCGGCTGTTCCGGCATCGGCATCTGGCCCCAGTTGCCCACCGTGCCTTCCCGGATTCTCTGGCTCAGCGTCTGGACGGCCGAGCCGTCATTCGCATACCGGCCGGCGATGTCCTTGAAGGGCGGGCCGATCATCCTGCGTTCGACGGAATGACAGGCGACGCAGTTCTTGCTCCTCGCGAGCTCGGCGCTGGCGAAGGCGTTCCATGGCGCGAGGAGCACGGCGGAAACGACGACGAGGCAGCGAAGGTCGAACATCGACACGGCTTTCATCCTGCGCCCTCCGGATGACACGGCTTGGCAGAAGATTGATCGCAAAGCCGCCGGCAGCCAAGCGGCCCTGTCACGCATCGTGACGGAGCCGGCGACAAGGCGGGGGCCGCACCACCCGAGGGGGCGGTGCGGCCTTTGCAGAACGAGCTCAGTTGCCGGGCTTGAGCTGGTAGATGTCTCCCTGGTCGGTGCCGACATAGAGGCTGCCGTCCGGCCCCTGGACGACGGACCGGAACCGGCCGGCTGGCATCGGAAGCGAGATGGTGGTGCGGTTCGCGGAGGACCCGTCCGCTGCGATGTCCAGCACATCGAGCCGGTTGCCCACCGGCGTACCGTGGATGCCGATGCCCATGAACGCAACGACCATGCGGCCGCTCCAGTCGCGCCATTGCGACCCGTTCAGGAACGTGCAGGACGACATGCCCTGCGACAGGCCGTCATTGTTCCAGGCAGGCTTCATCGCATCCGGGTAGGTCTTCGTGTCGGTCATCGGCATGAAGGCCGACCGCTCTGCCGGAGGAACGGCGCCCATCTGGTTTGGCATGTAGCCGCAGTATCCGTCAGGGCAGTCGCCACGCCCGGCGGTGTTCGGCCGGGGGTCCCACCCGCCATTGCCGCCGGCCCTGAGCAGCGTCACCTCGTCGCTGTGCCAGGGCCCGTTCTCCGCCGTGAACACCTGGTTGTTGCCAGGGCGGAAGCAGATGCCCTGAGGGTTGCGGTGCCCGTAGGTGAAGATCCGCGGGTCAAACCCCTGCGGCGCGTTGTTGCCTGCCGCGGGCCGTCCGTCCCGATCGATGCGCAGCACCTTGCCGCCGATCCGCGTCGGGCTTTGCGGCACCATGCCGTTGTGGGTGTCGCCGGTCGTCACGTAGAGGAAGCCGTCGCCGGGGCCGAAACGCAGGCGCCCGCCGTTGTGCGCGCCGGGATCGCCGAACGGGTGATTGCTGGCGGCAGGCTTGTAGGGAATGTCGGCGACGATGTCTGTCCTGTTGCTCACCCGGGTCATGTCGGGGTTGACCGTCAGACGGAGAACGCGATTGGTCCCAGGCGCCGTCATGTTCGACAGCGAGTAGACATAGATGAAGCGGTTCGAGGCGAACTCCGGGTCGATCGCCACGCCGTTCATTCCGGCCTGGCCGCTGCAGAACAGGTCTGCCGCCGTCTCCGGGTAACCTTGGGAATCCTTCATCCCGAGCAGCGGGGTGATGGTCCCCGACGGTGCGCGGACCGAGAGCCCGCGGCACTTCTCGGTAAAGAACATCGTGCCGTCAGGCAGGAAGGCCATGTCCCAGACCAGTTCCCGGCCGGTCACCACCGTGGTGCTGGCGAGGTTCGGCGCGCCGGATTGGGCCTGGGCGAAAACCGGGCCGGACAAGGCCACGGCCGCGACGATCGCGCCGGGCAACACGAAGCGGAAAGGTTTTTCCACCGCTCCCTCCCTCCGATTGTTTGTGCTGGCAGCCATTGATCCGAAGCGCGACGTGCCGGCCGGGCTGCGCGGCCTTCATCATCGTGCAGCCCCTGGCTCCGGTAGCCGAACCTCGGACTCGGGACGTTAGCAATTGCCTATCCGCAACGGAAAGGGAAAAGCCTGAGGCGTGGCGTGTCCGGATGCTGGATGGACGAACAGGGACACGCCAGAACCCTCGCCCGGCTCGCCGGGTCTCGGCGAGGGGAACAGGACCGCAAGCGGAATATTCCTGGAAGGAGCCGTCGGAACCAGCAATGTCATGTCGGCCGCGTGGGTTCGATGATTGATGGCCGATCGCCGTTCGGCCTGTCCCGCGAGTAGGACGGGCGGTCCTGTTGTGGCTGGATTCACCCATGATCGCGTCCGCTTCTTGCAGGGGCTTCGAGGACGCTCGATTTGACTGACACCGCCACCGGAACACGCCGGACCGATTCCCCGACACATGCGCGTGACATTGCCGCCGTCATCGAGGAGCTCGCTACCTCCCCGCACGGATTGACGAGCGAGGAGGCGAAGCGTCGGCTGCTGCGCAACGGCCGGAACACGCTGCCGACGGGCACGCGCCGGCACCCCTTCCTGCGTTTGCTGGCGCAGTTCAACAACGCCCTGATCTACTTCATGCTCGCCGGGGCTCTGGCAGCAGCGGTCCTCGGGCATCTGGTCGACAGCGGCGTGATCCTCGCCGTCGTTCTGGTCAATGCGATCGTCGGCTTCCTCCAGGAGGGCAAAGCGGAGAATGCCCTCGCCGCGATCCGCGGCCTCATCGCCCCCCAGGCGCATGTCCCGCGGGACGGCCACCTCATCAGCGTGCCGATGGCCGACCTCGTGCCAGGCGACATCGTCCTGATCGAGGCCGGTGACCGCGTGCCTGCGGATCTCCGCCTCCTGCGGGCCCGAAGCCTGCGCATCGACGGGTGAATGACGCTGCCTCGCTCAAGCGCGCCGATGTCCGCATCGCGATTGGCATCAAGGGCACCGAGGCCGCGAAGGAAGCCTCCCAGATGGTGCTGATGGATGACAACTTCGCCTCCATCGTCGCCGCCGTGTACGAGGGGCGTATGGTGCACGACAACATCCGCAAGGTCGATGAACGCCATTTTCGGCTCGAGCCCACTGACGGGGCCGGAGGGCGTGCTGATCTTCGCCATCGGCGCGGCGAGCTTCGTGCTTCTGAAAATCGAGAAGCACGTTCTGGGTGACCGGTTTCGGAGCGAGTTACGCTCAGGCGCTCCACCTATCGTCACCGCTGTCGATCGGTAGGCGATAAACCCCTCGCCGACATGAGCGCCGTGAGACGGGTTCGTGGGCGGGCCTAACGCGACCGCTGCCGACGCGTCTCCGCCGGCATCTGTCCGAACCGTTGACGGTATGTGGCCTTGAACCGGCCGGCATTGCTGAAGCCATAGCGGCGTGCGACCTGCGCGACCGAGCTGTCTTCCTCGCCGCGTTCGAGCGCACTCCTGGCTTGCTCGAGCCTGATCGTATACAGCGCCTGCAAGGTCGTCTTGCCGCGGAACCTGCGGAACGCGTCGCCGAGCGTCCTGACGCTGCACCCCGCGGCGGCGGCGATAGCGGCCATCCGGATCGGCTCCATGGCGTGCGCGGCCATGAAGGCCTCGGCCCGCCGGACATAGGCCGGAGCAGCCGTTGCCTGGCCCTGCTGCGCTGACCGTACGTGCATCGCTGCGGAGTAGTTGTGCGGCGCACCCTGAAGCACGAGTGCAACCAGCAGGTCGGTCATCGATGCGAGCGCCACGGCATTGCTCGCGATACCGTCCGGCCGCTCGAACTCGAGCGCCAGGAGATCCAAGTGCCGCTTCAGGCTGGCGCCCAGCCCGAAGCCCCAATCGACGCGGGGCGCGAACTGGAGAGGGCTGGGGAGATGCCGATCCAGCAGCCGTTCCAGCGTCGATTAAACCGCCCCAGCGTCGAGGAAGATGTTGACCCGCTCATTGTCGTCGCTGATCAGCAGCCGGGTGGCAGGCCCGGGGCGGAACACCAGCCCGCATTCCGGCGTCGCTGTCACTTCCACCGTGTCATTGATCAGGCTTGACCGGCCTTGCAGCAGCGTCGTGAAGCAGATGAGGCCGCTCTGCTCGCCGTCGATCGTCACGTCCGTCGCGAACCGGTTCGTGGCGTGTGCTGCAATGATCGAGCCCGCGCTGCGCGTGGCGAGGGTGAAGATCGGCCGGTCGAAACGCTGTCGCCACAGCGTCCGGTCCCGCAGCTGGTAGGCATAGGTGGTCTTCGGCTGCGCCACCCGCTCGACCACGCGTGATGTTCCGTCGAGCAGGCCACCGTCGCTCGTGGCGCTGACATCGAACAGCGGGAGCGCCATCGGATCGATGGCGTGCGCGTCCCCTCGCATTGCCGCTTCAACGTCCCCAGGCCGGTTACAGTCACCCGCATTGTCTCCGGTCCTGGTTCACGCGGCAACAACAGCGCGTCGCGGCGTGCATCGACCGGCCGTCGATGCCGTGGTCGCCGGGCATCGGCCCACCATGGCGTTCCTGCCCGAAGCACGGCTCGGACAGATTCGGCAGCCCGGGACAGATCCGGCAGAAAACCGGCTCGGGCGGCGCGAATGGCTCTTCAAGAGACTGCCGCCGAGGGACAAAACACTCATTTCATAACGGTAGGGGTCGTCGTGCTTGCCGAACGGGTGGCACGTCAACGGAATGCAGGGGACACGGGATGGGTAGGTTCTCGTCAGCACTATCGGCGCTCGCGCTTGCCGCAGGGATGGCCGCGGCCGGACCGGCGCAGGCGCAGGAGTACTACCGGATCACGCCGCAGTGGGTGCTGCCAGGGCCCAATCCGGTGCCGATTACGTTCCTGTTCGAATACTTCATTCAGGAACCTTACACCAATCCGTTCATCGACGCGGCTGTCGAGGTCCGCTCGAACGGGCAGGCCGTCATTGCATCTCCGACCTCATTCACGTCATCAGGGCTACGCGCCACAGCGTCTTACACCGCGACCTTCTCTTACTTCATGCCTGGCCTCTATGACATATACATGGATTCATTTGTATTTATGACTAAAGAGTACCGAGAAGAGGTCTATGATTATAGTGAATTCATTACGCGATAAATCAGATATTACGAAACAATCTATATTCCGTATGAGCCGGAGGAGTGCGCGAGGTTTGGTTTACCGTATCCCTGTGGCGACCTCGAATTTGAAGTAGAAAAAATTGACTATGTTACCGAAGAGATTAAGTACTATAAAACTGTCTACGATACCGTAGAGAATTTTGACTCCTGGCAGGACTACACGTTCTCGATCAACATTCCACTGGAAATGTTTATTGTCGGCGGCGGGGACGATGGGTCGAATGGCGGCGGCGGGAACAATGTCGGCGGCGGGAACGTCGTGACCGTCCCTGAGCCTGCCTCGCTGGCCCTGCTTGGCACGGGGCTGCTGGCAGTCCTCGGTCTCCGCCGGCGCGCCCGGGTGGCGTGAAGCCGGCGCGCGGGGCCGGTCGTTCCGGGCCACATGCGCTCTTTCATCAGCGTGACCGCCTGGCGCGGAGGACCGGCGCCGACCATCCACATCTGCCGCATCACGCAGCAGACGATCGGCGAACAGTCCGCGCCATAAGCACGGCCCATCACAAAAGAGAAAACTTGCGGCTCTTGAAGTGGCGTCCCGTGCACGATGAAGACGGGAACTGGAACGTGTCGATTCCTGCGGCCATTGGGGCGGATAGGCGCGGGTGTCCACCCAAATCGTCAAACATAGCTCGCGGACTGCCTGCTTCGCGTGCCCAACATGTAGACGCCGCTGTGGACATCGATCAGAGACCAGTCAGGGAGCCCTCGGCATAACTCGGTCAGCAACGCGTTGTTCACATATAGTCAGACGTCGCCGCTATGCGACGTCGCCTCTGCATCTCGCGAGCAGTGGGAGCGCCGTGCGCGCCTCACGCCAACGCAGCCTCGATGACCGAGACCACTGAGCGGGTCGAGAGCACGCGCCGCAGCGTAAAGCCGGCGGCGACGAGCAGGCCACGGAACTCATCCTCAGTCCGCTCGCGCGCTGCGCCAAGCATCGCCATCATCTGCATGTCGGAAAGATACGCCACATGCTGGCCACTTGCAGGGTCGGGGTCGAGGATCTGCTCGCCGATCAGCAACAGCGCCTGAGGCTTCATCGCCGCCCGGCACGCGCGCAAGATGGTCACGCAGTCCTCGTCACTCCAGTCGTGTAGCACCCGCACGAGCGTGTAGACGTCCGCTCCCTCTGGCACGCGCTCAAAAAAACTACCCTCGGCGATGGCGATCCGCCCGCCCATCAGCCCGTCCGGCGGAATGGCACGGATCACGTCCGAACGGTCAAGAAGCACCCCCCGCGCGTCGGGGAATCGCGCCAGGACCTGACGCAGCATCGCCCCATTGCCACCGCCGATGTCAGCGATCAGCCCGGCGCCGGAGAAGTCGTAGGCCGCCGCTATCGCCGCATGTCTGTCGTCAGGATAGTTCGCCATCATCGCGTCGTAGATGCGCCCCTCCTCGGCATGAGCTCGAAGATAATCAAAGCGTCCAATGCCCCATGCAGCCTCGTGCGGCACATTGCCGGTAAGAGCGACATCCAGCCGTTCCCAGGCGCGCCACGACCCGGGCGCCGTCCAAAATCGAGCGGCGTGGTGAAAGCTCTTGGGCGTGTCGGTGCGCAGCAAGCGGGACAGTGCCGTATGCGCGACTGTGCCGTCCGCTCTGACGGCAAAGACGCCGAAGGCGGAGAGGGCCCGGAGCACGCGCATCAAGGGCTGGGGGTGGACGCCGCAGTCGCGCGCCAAGTCGTTCAGTGCGACCTGGCCTTCGGGCGCGATCCGGTCGGCTATGCCGAGGTCGGCCACGAGGCGCAGCATGCGTGAAACCTGGAATCCTCTCAGCAGCAGATCGAGCGCGGTCCGGTCGTCCTGAGCATCTGGGGTCTCTGCCATGGCCCTCTCCCATACCGAGTTGCCGGGCATCAAGTCGGTGGCGAAACGCTGGCCGGGGTCCAACTCCGTGAGGTGGCGCTGGTGGAGTGCTGCCCGAACCCTCGTCGCTCATCAGTACGATCCGCGCCCGCCAGACATGGTGCTGCGGAATTTTGCGATCGGAGACCAGGCCATCCAGTTGCTCGCGATCGCCCAGTCAGAGCTGAATCTCAATCCCTTCCCTCATGCGCCCAGACTTGCGGGTCCACGCAAGCATGGGAAGCATCAACCACGATCAAAGCCCTAAAGCGATGAGCCGCCGCAAATCATGATCTGCTGCCCTGTGATGACATCTGCTTCCGGCCCGACCAGGAAGGCGGTCAGGGCGGCTACCTCTTCGGGGCGAATGTAGCGCCCTATGGGCGGCACCTTCGGAGGCGTGGCGCTTCGCGCGGGGTCGCGCAGCATTGGCGTGTCCGTGGTACCAGGCGCGACGATATTCACCGTGATGCGCCGGTGAAGGAGTTCCTGCGCCCAGGCCCGGGCCATCGGCACCAGTGCAGCCTTGGTGGCGCCGTACTGGCTGCGGCCGGCCACGCCGGCTGAGGCGCGGCTTCCGATTAGGACAATGCGCCCCCCGTCCGGCATCCTGGGCACCAGGATGTCGGCCAACCGGATTGCCGCATCGACGTGAAGTCGCCACAGCAGATGACCGGCGTTCAGGTCTAGGGAGCCAAGCGGTCCGGCGCGCGTGACGCCGGCGGCATGGATAAGGGCATTAGCATCGATGCCGGTCAGCGCGTTCACCAATGCAGCGTCGTCGAGCAGGTCGACGGCGCGATGCGTGAAGCCCGGTTCAGATCGTGCTGGATCGCGGCGACTGAGACCGGTTACGCGCCACCCGTCGCGGAGCAGGCGAGTGACGATGGCCTCCCCGATGCCGGAGCTTGCGCCGGTCACGACGGCATGGCCCATCTCTACCGGTGCCACCTGATCCCCCCGCCCACTTTGATGATATCGCCAACTGTAGGTGATACGGTTCCGAAATGTTAACCGGTCACGGGACCTCGCGGCAACATTGATGAACCCTGCGCCGCAATCGCGCGAGTTACTGCATGTGCCTCGACAATGAACAGCTGGGCTGCGGCGGGGATTGGATCGGCTGAGCGTCGCCTCAGAACAAGGACAGGTGGAAGCAGGCACCCGGGGCGAGCGATGAGACGCGCGAGGGGGCCGCTGACAGAACGCGGAGTGGGGGATCGTCGCGGCGATCCATCCGCTACTGGCAGCAAACGGTTGTAGGCACTGCATTCGACGCCGCAGCATCGGCAGCCGCTAACGTACTGAAAAGATTGGCGTCCCGTAGGGGATTCGAACCCCTGTTACCGCCGTGAGAGGGGCGTGGCAAAGCCTATCGCTTTTCCTTAGTCATCCTCCAAAGTCCAGTCATTCGCTGATCTACAGGCCATTGCGTCCATACGTGTCCCTTGTGATCCGCGCCGGTATATGGGAGAAATATGGGAGATCTCCCATAGCCATTACCGGAGGCCTGAATGCCCCGTGCCATTCGAGACGCGAAGCTGGACACCGAAGCCGCCAGGCTGCGGCTGAAGCCCCGAAAGAAGCCCTATTACCGGCTGATCGCCGCGGGCCTTCACCTTGGCTACTACGCTGGCGAACAGAAGGCGCGCGATGGCGGCGATCGGGTTCGCCGCGGCGTATGGATTGCGCGTCGCTACCTTGGCGATGGGGCATATGAGACAGAGCGGCTTGCGCTGGCCGATGATCGCAGCCCTGCCGATGGCCAGCAGGTGATGACGTTCGCGCAGGCTCAGGAAGCCGCGCGCACGTGGGATCAGAAGCACCGGGCCGCGCCAGGGACGGCTCCCCTTCCCTCCGTCCGTGACGCCCTGGCAGCGTATAGCGACACCAGGAAGCAGCGTGCGGCGCGCGCGGGTAAGGATGCAGAGGCGCGACTCGAACGCCACGTGCCTGCCGATGATCCACTTGCCGCCCTGCCTCTCGACAAGGTTTCGGCGGAAGCGTTGGCCGCGTGGCGGTCACGCCGGCTTTCAGCATTGAAGCCAGCGACGGCAAACCGGCTGATGAACGATCTAAGGGCCGCACTCAATGGCGCCGGCCGGCTGCACCGGCGCAACCTGCCGACAGGGTTTGAACTCGAGATCCGCGAAGGGCTGAAAGGCATTGCGGATGCGACTACGGCTCGGAAGCAGATCCTTAACGACGCAGACGTGCGGCGCGTGCTCGAGGGCGCCATGGCGATCGATCCGGAGGGCGATTTCGGGCGATTAGTGCTCGTGCTCGCGGGAACGGGCTGCCGGTTTGGGCAGGCTGCGAAGCTGACGGTTGCCGATGTGCAGGTGGCACAAGCACGGATTATGGTTCCGGCCAGCGCCAAGGGGCGGGCGGGCCGCTCAAAGCCGCCGATCGCTATTCCGGTAGGCAGTGACGTGATCGACGCCCTGCGGCCCGCTATGGCCGGCCGCGGCGGCCATGAACCGTTGCTGATGCGCTGGCTACACAAGCGAGCGCCGGTGACGCCGCAGAACGCAGGACGCATCGAATGGATACGCGACCGGCGCGAGCCTTGGCGCGTCGGGGCTGACATGGCGAGGCCATGGGATGAAGCGATCGCAGCGGCGAGACTGCCGGCGGGGATCGTGCCCTATGCGCTGCGCCATACCAGCATCGTGCGCGCACTGACGAAGGGGCTGCCGCTGCGCCTCGTGGCCGCGATGCATGACACGTCCGTTGCGATGATCGAAAAGCACTACGCCGCATACATCGTGGATGCGACGGAAGAATTGATGCGCAACGCGATCACACCGCTTGCGCCAACGCAGCCCGCAAGGCTTCGCGCGGTGTAGCCATGACCAAGCGATCGAACGGCAAACGAAAAGCCGCGGAAGCGAGGCTTCATCGCGAGAAATCCGAAGCCTTCGCGGCGTTCCTGGCCGCGCACGAAAACGCAGGGAAGCGGAGGTTTGCGCTGTGGAAGTTTCGGCTCGCAGCACTCTTGCTGAAGCACTTCCCGGAGTTTTTTGAACGGACGCCCAAAGCTGCGGGCTTCTATCGAGGCAACGCAAATCAAGCGCACGTTCGCAGGAAATTGGGAGAGATTGAGGGACAGCCGATAGAGCTACATCGCATCCCCGATCCGCCGCAGAAGTCAGCGTGGGAGTCATTCGAGCTTCCGGCCAAAGCCAGTGCCGAAGAGGATGACGAGGGCATCCCCGGTCATCTTGAAACCTTTGTATGGGATACGGAAGAGAAGCGCGCCTATGCGAATGAGCTTTCTCTCCGATGGGGCGCGCAGGTTCGCTACCTAGCGCGGGAGGCCAACACATCGTTGCGCGCTGCCGCGCCCGTGGTGCTGGACGAAGAGCTCGCGCAGCGCGGGCTCCACTGTCCTGCATCGCGCACCGCTCGCGAGCTCGCAGAAGCGTTGCTTGAAGCCTCAAGAAGCCGTCGACTGCAGCACATCTCCGCCGGATCGCGAGCTAACTGCCGCTGCTCGCTGAAGGTATCGGCTCGGATCCTGAAAGAGCGGCAGTCGCGACATACCGCTTACCGCAAAGGCATGATCGAGGCGATGCGAAAGGCCGCAACCGGCCCATTTTGAATCAATAGATTACGCGTTTTTCACCGACAACTTAAGAGTCGGCAAATCGCGGCTCCATAGCAGTCCTAAGAACAATCCAGGACAGGCATGGAGGCCCCGAATGGATCAAGCAACTCACACCCCCGCTCTAGCCCTGCCAATCCCGGCAGCCGCGAGCGCGATCGGCATCTCTCGGAGCGCATTGTTCCTCGAGTTAAAGGCCGGGCGCATTGAGCGGGTCAAAGTAGGCGCTCGCACAATCGTTCCGGTCGCGAGTTTGCAGCGCTGGCTAGAGGCGCGACGCATCGCATCGGCTGCCGAATCACAATCGGCCAGCTAGTCACAACCCCTGAAAAGAAGGCGGCCCCGAAGCGTTGGCGCGCGACGGGGCCGAAGGAAAATCACATGAAGTCGGTAACATATAACCCAGTTGAGTCGCCGATGGAACTGAGCGACCTGCGGCCGGGCACAATCCGGGTGGACTCCGCGAACGGTGCGGACTTCCTGTACAGGCTTGTCGGCAAGCGCCAGTACATCCGGAAGGATGGCGATGTTTCTACCGTCCTGACTTGGAGCGGACGCTGTGCGGTTTGCCATCGTGAATTCACGTCCCCCTCCTGGTTAGGGGCGGACGCGTTGCCCCGCACGTGCGTTGCCCACCGCGGTCAATGGCACTCAGGCAGCGCAAAGCGCCGCCGCGCCACGGTCGGCAAAGCGTGAGGGCCGCGAGCATGTCGCATCAACTCGCGAAGGATCTACACGCGAGCGGCTTCCGCGTGTTTGAGATCGTCCCCCAGACAAAGCGACCGGCTCTCAGAGGGTGGCAGGCTCGCGCCGAGAAAGGCGACCTCTCATACTGGAAGGAGGGATGCGCTGTCGGCATTGCGACCGGCGGCCCATATCCGAACGGCAAGTACCTCGTTGTCATCGATGTCGACAACAAGCCTAGCGAAAATCGGGACGGGTTCGCGTCTCTTGCCGCGCTCGAGAAGGCGAATGAACCGCTCCCGCATTGTCCGCGTGTCAGAACCCGGAGCGGTGGCAGACACTACTACATGTGGTCGCCAGTTCCGGTGGCCAACGGCGTTGGCCGCGTCGATGCAGATGGAAAGCTACACGGCATCGCGAACGGTATCGACATCAGGGGTACCGGCGGCCTTGTCGTGGCACCCGGGCAGATGGGTTACTCCTGGGAAGAGGATAGCGCCACCTTCCAAGAGTTCTTCAGGGCGGGAGAGTGGTGATCCATGTTCATGGAAGTCCCGGATTGGCTCCTCGGTAGCCTCAACCGCCCACGCGATCGCTCCGAGTTCGCGGGTGAGTGCCTCTTGCCGGAGGACTCCGCTTCGACCAGGGCGCTTGCGATACGCGAGATCATGGCGCTTGGGCCAGCGATCGCGGGCGCCGGTGGCGACCCCCACACGATCGTGGTGGCAAACCGCGCCTTGGATTTCGTCACCCCCGCGACTGCGCTCGAGATCATGGATGAGTACTGGAACGAGGAGTGCGCGCCCCCTTGGGATGTCGAGGACTTGGAGAGGAAAATTGCGTCCGCGGCGAAGTCGCGGAAGAACCCAATCCAGTACCTCGCGCCGGAAGCAAATTTCGAGAAGGTGGAAATCAGTCCGGTTGGGACGGGTGGTGATGAAGACAGCGATGACGAAGGGCTGCGCGTCGAGCACGCGCCGGATGTGTTTTTCGACGTCAGTGCCCCGGAGACGCTGAAAGGCGTCATCGGCTGCGGCAGCGTCACAATGCTGTACGGCGCACCGAACGAGGGAAAAACCTTTGTCGCCATGGATTTCATGGCAGCGGTGGCCAAAGGCGAGCCATGGATGGGGCGAAAGACGCGCCAGGGACTCTGCCTCCATGTGGCGATGGAAGGCGAGGCGGGCATCAAGAAGCGATACACGGCGCTGCACAGGGAGAAAGGGGCCAACGGCCTCTATCTCATGACGGAGCTGCTCGCCCTCACATCAGAGACAAATCGGGACACTCGCCGGCTGATTTCGGCATATCGGAAGCTGCTCAACGCCACCGGCATGTCGCCAGGCGTCATATGCATCGACACGGTGGCGCTGGCCATCGGTGGCGATGAGGACAAGACAGAGAACGTCTCTCCCTTCCTGAAGGCCATGAGGCGCATCGCACAGGACACTGGGGCCACGGTGCTTCTGTTGCACCATCCGGGGAAGGACGAGAGCCGCGGGCCTCGAGGATCGTCCGGCTTCAACGGGAACGTCGATCAGACGCTATACATGAAGAGGGGCAGGATCATCCTGCAGAAGGTCCGCGACGGGTCCAAGGACAAGGCGATGACGTTCAGCCTGCGCGTGGTCGAGATAGGGAGAGATGCTGACGGCGATCCGGTGACGACGTGTGTGGTGAGAGACGGCGCCGCATCGATCGCGGATGATTTCGATCCGCCAGTCGCGCGGCTAACTCCGGCGTTGCGCGCGGCGTTCGATGCGGTGGCCGGGGCCGCTGCCGAAATTGGAAAGCCCGAAGGGGAAATGGTCTGGCTTCCTCGAGCCGACGCGACCAAGGCGGCGCAAGTGGCAAAGCGGAAGGCGGGCAAAGGAAACAGCGCGGGAGCGCGGGCTGTAGATGATCTAGTGAAGAAGGGAGCATTAGAGCGGCGCGTGGTAGGTGGGCGCATCGAAATCGGCGTTCCTGCGGAGTACGTCACACCACGGGCGGCGCCGGTTTCGCACTCTGGCCAGGGGGTGGGGAATGCCGTGCATTGATGCGCACCGCTGCGCACCAACTGCGCACCAGTGCGCACCAGTGCGCTGGCCCATGATGCGCACCATGCGCACCGCACCCTATGTGCGGTGCGCCGGTGCGCAGGGCTTGGTGTTGGGAAGTTTTTTGAACCCCTCCCCCGCCCCCCGTGGCCACAAAGCATGCCCCGTGGTGCCGCTCCATGAGCGCTGACGACACCCACGCCCCTCGCCGTACACGCAAGCCGGTGGATGTCATCCGCGAATTAGCACGGCTCACGCGGGGCGAGAGCAATAGAGCCAAGCGAGCGAAGCGCGAGGCGATTGCGAAGGCGAAGAAGACGCGCCGCCGCCGCTACGCCAAGCGCATGGTGCCGAAGCCGCTGCCGATCCATCGGCGCCCGACCTTTGCGGAATTGCACGGTGGCCGCGCATGCTTCGGCCCCTGCGGTGCGGAACATCTATTGCCGCAGCTGCCACCCGGCGAATGGATGACGGCACGCGAGATCCGGGAGAGATACGTTCCTGATTGGTCCGCTGCTCGCGTTCACACGACGCTGGAAGCCCTCCGGAATCGTGCCGCAGTGGAACACCGGCCAGGGCTGCAACGTGGCCCCATGCGGCCTGGGATGGCGGCCTGGATGCACGGCGCCGATGCTCTCGCGCGGTGGCGGCGAAGGCCCGATCACGTGTTGGCTTACGCGCATGCGCCAGCCATTCATCGGCCAACATAAATCGCCTTGAATATTTGCCAATACGGCACTTGTGCGAAAATCAGTGTCCGTCATCGACCAACAATGTCGAGTAACTGCGCCTTTGTTCCTTACAGGCTGAATATTCCCCTATTTATCCCCTTAGCTCCTTTGCTGCAGACTTCCGGCCAAACCCAGGAGGAAAAGTCCCGATGTTGCATCGAAGTCCGTGCGGGACGCCAGAAAACTCATCCAACCACCTGATCGGATTGTCTTTTATCTCCGCGCTAGTCGGGGCCCACGCCGGCCCCCACAGTTCGCCTTCGTACCTCCGGTTGTGATGGTTATGCGCACATTGCTGACGGCGCGGCCGACTTCGTTTTCGCACCCTACCCCAGCCAGTTTGATCGCGCGCCCGTGGAGTATGAACGACCCTGGGTAGGTCGTGTAATGTTCTTGTTCTGTTCGATTGCCACGCTTACGCTTCGTGGATGACCGATGAAAAGCTCGTCCCCGTAGATCGCGCCAGTTTTGTCGCCGCCCTATCCTACGCGCTCAGGTTCCGAAGAAGTGGCCAGGCGCACCGGCACGCTCACGAGCTGTCCGCGCACATCGTGGCCGAAATTTTGGCCGAGCACATCGAGATGTCCGGGCGGGTGGTGCTGCGCCCCATGACATCGCTGGCGCCATCTACCGCTCGCGATAGTACGGCCGAACCCAATGGCTCGACCTAACCCTTCCTGCGCCACCTGTACCAACGAAACCGACGCTACTTGATGGCATGGCGCTTCCCCCGCCTCCAATCCCAAGGAGGATCGAAGCGCCCTGCCCATATTCCCCTTCGCGCACTCTGCGCTTCGGCTTCCTCGCTTATGTAGTCGTGACCAAAGCGACGGTAGGCGATAGCCCATCCCTCACGAACCATCCACCCGCCCAGGTCGATCCCGTCAAGGCTGCATCGCGCCATGACGCGCCGGTTTCTGTCTCGGCCCATTGGCTGGCAATGGACGATCCGTTGCCGCGCGCGCTGGTAAAGCACTTCGGCAGCATGCTCCCCGCACGGCCATCGCCTCCCGCCACTACTGATGCACGTCTGCCTGAGTTCAGGAGCGTCAATTGCGTGCAGGCGGATCACTATACCGTCGATTTCAAGCGTATCACCGTCGATCACAATAGGCCGCCCGCTGATCAAGGTGGCGACCGCAGGAGCCGACCAGGACATGCAGGCGCAGGCAAGGCTGACAGCAATACGCAAGCCGGCCAGGCGCCACACGCGTCGGCTTGCGCTAACTGCCGGCCGGGTCGAGTAGCGGATGTTCAGGGAGTTGCTGCTGCCTTGCTGACGGCCAATTGGAGCGCAGCCTCCCCTATCCCAGGTCTAGCGCCGCCGGGTGCCCCATCTCGATCTGCATTTAGGACGCCCACGACAACGAAGCCGAACCCGCGCCGCTCTACAATGTAGTAGTTCGTAGAGAATCCAGTCTCGGATTGCCGGCAAGCCACTGAGGCCCGGGTCACTACGTCGTTGTCGACAAGGCTTGTAGAACGAGCGGAGGCAAACTCGCCTTTGCATGCCGTCGCGTCAGAAGCGATTAGGTTCGACGCCACCATCTGACTGCTGTTTCCATCACTCGAGCGGATCAACCTCACCAGACCCAGCCCGGCGTCCGACACAAATGCAACGCCATCAGCAGCCACTTCGCGGAACTCGCTCGGGACCTCCGAGGGCGCTAGCAACCGAGCGTTCGGCAGTTGAGCTTGCAACAGAAGGTTCGAGGCGATCCGCGTCGCGAGAAGCTGCATTTCGGTGGAATGCGGAGAAACCGAACTTTCGCGCCGGGCCGGAATTGGTGTTTGAGCTGGCGGCCGAGCGGGCGCAGGCTGCGCCAAGACCGGAGGCGGCTCACCGCGTTCGATTGCAAGCTCCGTCCGGACACAGTGGACCATTTCGACTAAGAGCCGGGATGTCCCGGTCAAATTGAACTCAAACCTGTTGCCCAGTGCAAACGCACGCAAAACGTAAGACTGGCGAAATGCTTCCACGACCGGCCCTGTTGCGGGCATTGGAACACCGACAAGATTTGAAGAAATGGCTTCGGCTTGCAGGTGTAACGGGGCACGCTGATCAAAATTCATCTGGATAGGGAACTTTTGCCCAGGCGAAAGCCTCCAATCCGGGTGACTGAACGCCAACAACCAGTCCAAGCTGCGGCTAACGAATACGAATAACGATATACCTGATCTATATTGTCCGGTAGCCATGCAATTTGAAAACTGTCGAGTTCTATTGTCGCGGTAGGCTCCAACGCTCCAATCGCCTACCCTAAACTCTCGGTAGGCGGAGCTCGCTGAAGCTGGTCCATTAGAGAAAGCAAGGACTCCAAAAAAACATAATGAAATCAATTTCTTAAGCATAATCACTGCCTCCTAAAGATGCTTGCGCAGCGGAAACGATAATCTTTCCTTGTGCGGTTTAGCCAGCCTTTCGACCATGCGGCTCTAGCGCTCATCGTGAACCGTCCGTTTTCGGTGCGGATTTTGTGTCTGTCCGATCCATTGCGCGTGCAAGACGATCCATTAGAACCCGAGCAGACGCCGGAGCAGGCCTTTAGGCCTCGGCGTTGTTGGTGCGGCTGATGCTGGCGAAGGGGCGGAGGGTGCCGAATGGGGACCCGAGACGCCATTCTCCGTCTTGGGCACTATCGACGGCCTAGGCACAGCATTGTTCCGCGACAATGAGTGCGCGCTGGGTGGTGTCGGCCCGTACCGCGAAGCAGGAGAACTACGAATCGGAGGTGAGTCTACACGAGCGGTCCCATCCGAAGACGCTCCTGAAGGAGCGTTCTGCGGGTTCGATCGTTCTGGCGCCGACCACTCAAGCATTCCGATCCGGCGAAGGATCGGCTCTGGAATCTCGATAGACTCACGCGCTCGGGTCAGCGCCACGTAGAGCAGGCGAATCTCAGCGTACGGATCGCGATCGCGTTCCTGCTTTCGAGGGTCCGAGAGTGACTTCTGCCAGGACTTTAGGAAGTCATCTGTGAGCGCCACAGTGGGCCATTCGCGACCCTTGGCCCTGTGAGCTGTCGAGACAATCAGGTCACAGTCGTCGGAATCAGTTGTGGTGCGGCGCAATGCCCACATTAGCTGCCGTTCGCCCCGGGTCTGCACCAAATTGACGAAGGTCTGTAAGTGCTCGCCGTCGTCACTGTTCGCAAAATCCACGACCTCGTCCCATCGCGTGAAGCCGAAGAACTCCGCGACTGTGCTAGGCTCTCCCTGCTTAAGATCAGCTACACCGTCTAACATTCTCATCAATTCGTCTGTACCGCCCACTAAGTGGGGACGAAGATCTGCATCTAACGCAGTGATCACGGTATTTATGGTAGAGGCGTTGGTCCGCGATAGAATGGTGCGAGCATTAGGTGTTACGCCGATCCGGCTTGCGAGCGCTGAGTTGCCTGTCAGCGGCCGCGTTTCACCCATTTGCTGCAGCAACTTCGTTGCTGCTTCTGCAATGCGAGGGCCAAACCGGAATGACGTGGTCAGATAGGTGTCGGCATCCGTCTGCACGGTGTCCATGGCGTTTATAGCGCCGCGCCACTCGTAGATCTGCTGATACTTATCGCCCACGTAAACTGTCTGGCAGTGTTGCCGCTTAAGGAGTTCAAGCACGGCGGGGTTAGTGTCCTGAGCTTCGTCGAGAAGGATGAAATCGGCGGCGATGGCTGGCTCCGACAACGCCCATAGCTTCAGATATCCATCATGCCCGAGGGGGACCGAATCCCCTGAATCGCACATGCGCTTCCACAACATTCTCGCCCCTTGAACGGCAAAGTTCTCCGCTTCTTCCCTCACGGCTCCAGGCGCTGCCACCAGGCTGCCATGCAACGGGACGTGCGACGGGAGGGGCTCGGCATCGCCGCTCATGGTGAAACGGCGCACGGTGTCGAGGATTAGGAACCCTAGTGACCGAGGCTTAAGGACATGTTTCTCGCCGAGGCGCATACTCTTGAGCTGAAAAAGTTCGGCAAGCTGATTGGCGTTCATCTTGCCGGTCAGCTTCGCTGTGTTCCCCCCATATCGGGAGGCCACTGATCGAAAAGCGAGGCTGTGAGTGGTCGCGCAGTTGACGGTGTCCGGAAAGCGCTTTCTCGCGTCTGCCACGATGTCTCGGTTGAAGGCGAGATATTGGCCTCGGCGGGAGGTGCTATGTGAGAGCATCTCCAGCGTCGAAGTCTTGCCTGTGCCGGCGTAGGCATTGATCCTGAGGTTTCGCCCTGTCCGAAAGAGGTCGATTGCCTCGTCCTGCTCAGCCGTCGGCTTGTGGGTGCGTGCTTTGCCTGTCCGTGCGGTCGGCCTTTTCGCTGCCGGTCGTTGACCGCCACCAGCCGTTCTGTTCGCTGCATTTCCCGGATCTGCGCCTTGTGGTTGTGGCGGCGATACTGCACCAGCATCTCGGCGCAGCTCCTCGCGGAGCGCAGCAGCTTTCGCCGTGCTCCGAAAGCTCAGCTCGTACAAGACTAGATCAAGCTTGTTCCTATCCCTAGACGACCGCGCACTTGCAGCGATCCTCTCAATCTCGCTTATTGAGAGGGAAATAAACGGTCGGTTCATTGTACGATCTTAGTGCGATAGGGTTCTGCACTGGCAGACTTTAGTCGGATGTTCTCCGGCGCCTTCGCGCAGCGAGCGAAAACCGCAAGCGCGAATCCGACACGAACTACCTTCATGGAAAACTCCCAAGTCTTAATGATCTCCCACACGTGCGCGCGACCGTGCAGCGATGCTCAAATCACCCGCCTGTGCAGACGCAATCATCTATGCGCAAAACCGTGAACGCAATCTCAATTTGTTACGCATGCGAATGTAGTCGCCCCCGCTTCGCGCGCGAGCGCGCACAACGCGCGCGTCCGGTCGGGGGCTACTCCGCCCAGATTATCCGGCTCGGGACATAGGCACTTGAGCGACACAGCGCTTTAGCAAGGTGCGGCTTGCCCTCGAGCCGCGCATCGATCAGCGCGCGTAGGGCCGCGACGTGCTCGGCTGTCAGCTTCACGCCCTGGTGCCATTTGGCGCGTTCCGGAGCGCCAGCCCACACCTCCCCCCTCCGCCAGTTCTGCAGGGTGTAGGCCAAGCCGATATCGCCAATCCTGAACCACACGATGGCCGAAGGGGTGCGCCGGCCTTCAAGCATCTCGATACGGTCGATCGCCATAGGGTCCGTCATGTTTGCTACAGCCCCAATCGGATGCGCCAGTGCTCCGCCTGTCGCGCGGTCAACGCGCGGGCGTCGACCGCATCCGCGAGGCGCTGGCCCATCGGGTGCTTGCTGTCCGCAATAGCCGGCACGACAGCGGTCAAGGCGCGAAGCTCATTTCGCATCAGAGGATGAAGCGCCGCGTTTCCCATTAGCGCCGATATCTGCGAGAGCGCGTGGCTACGCGAGGCCTGAGAGCCTCGAGGATCAGCGTGCGAAGCTGCTATGGGCATGGCGTCGGCTGCGCCCTTACGCCGTCAACGCCGAAGCCAATCCGGACATTGGACCGCAAGCCATCCAGGCGCGCCATGTGCTCCGTCGCGTCATCGCGGCAATGAGGAATGGGAGGACAGTTCCGAATGCGGCGAGGGATCTACGCGAGGCGGCGGCGGCAATCGAGCCCTTTGCGCCGGAGCTTGCGCGAGCCGCTAGCCTAGTCGAATGCAGTTACCTGCGCCGCAATGCGACACGTCTCGGGTCGTCGCGCGACGCTCAATCCCGTTGGTACTAGGTGGCCAGAAAGAAGGGCGTGCGCACTCCACCCCCTCCTGTTGAATCGAAAATGCCTCGGCGGAACTAAGCCGGAACTCCTCGGCAGCGCCTCTCCGGCATCGGGAGCGACTAGTTCAATGGCGGGAACAAGAGTGCTCGCACTCCCCGCCGCCACTAGCTACGCTGTCCGGATGTCAGCACACGCGCCCATTTCAACATCCAGATCCACAAAGCCGCACGGACTCTGGCTCTTGCTCGCGTTAGCTGCCTACTTCGGCTTGGCCGCCGCGGTCAGCACGTTGATTCGTTCCGGGACCACAGACGGCTTCACTTATGATCTAGCTAGCGCCCTTGGTACGCTGATAATTCCAGTTCTAATCGCACTTGTTGTTGGGCGCCGGAGGAAATCCCAGACGCGCCTCGACGTCGCGCTGATCGTGTCTGCAACAGTATTCATATACAGCAATATGCAAGACATCCTATCGGCCGTTGACGTTCGACGCTTTCAGCGTGAAATCGCAGCTGTTCCAGACGAAGGCATCATGGATGTTGCTAGGAGCTCAAGCTCAGCCTTCGCCCAATTTTTTGCAGATGCAATGGTTGCTCTAGATGGCTACACGCGTGAATTGGACAGCCTTGCTGCCAGCTTAGATGATCAGGCTTTCGTAGAGGTGTTTGATCCTCGATACCTTGGCGATGCCCACTGGCGCGCCGTCACACTGCCCAAGTTTGGGAAGATTCGCGCTATCGCAGCAACAACTATGACGCGTGTCGATTCCAGCGTTTCTGAAGGACTCGCTAGGCTACAGCAAATTGACTCACCTCGAATGACACCTAGCCAGCGGGCAATTGCGATCGAAGGTGTCGCTTCCGGTGTTCAGCGTAGCCGCCCATTTATCGCAGCATTTGCGTCATCGGTCGAAATTTACCTGACGGCGACAATCGAGATGATAGATTTTCTGAATACATCGGAGGGGCTGCCAATGTTAAGCGCGGACGGACGCCTTAACTTTAGAAGCCAGATGGCCCTGGATTCGTTCCGCGCACTCGCAGAGCGCGTCGACCACACACGTGCCGTGTTCGCATTATCGGCGGAACAACTCGAGGCGCATAGGCGCCGAGGTTTTCAGCGGATGCGAGGAGAAGCCGGGTAAGCCGGACAATTCTGGCCGGCAGCAAATGCAAGGCGCCATCAAGCGCTGGCGTAGACCGGATCGGCATAACATACGCGGAACGATAGGGACGGGTGCCGTTGGGACGATGGTTCGTGCATTCCAGCTTATCGTTATCGCATTGTGCCTTGGTCCTGCCGCTGCGGTCTCCTCAGCCACCATCAGCGGCCAGCCCTCAGTGGTAGACGGCGACACGCTCGAGATCGATGGGCAGATGATCCGATTGCACGCGATCGACGCGCCCGAGATGCGCCAGTACTGCGTCACGATGGGCGGCAAGCGCTGGCAGTGCGGCATCGAAGCAGCCGAAGCGCTTTACCAGCGTTCGCGCCGACGGATCGTTCAGTGCGAGCCGATGGGCCAGGACAGGAACCGCCGCGTGATTGCGCGGTGCCATCTGGACGGCATCGACCTAGGCGGATGGATGGTGCGCCAGGGATGGGCGTTGGCGTACCGGCGCTACGGGCAGGATTACGTGGCCGATGAAGCAGAAGCGGAGCGTGAGCACCGCGGGGTATGGGCGGGCCGCTTTGACTACCCATGGGATTGGCGAAGACGCTAAAGAATTCAGCCCGCGAGAGTGAATCGGCTATGGAGCTTGCCCGGCAGCGGCGAACACTTCGATTGCGCAATCGATAGCGTGCTCTGCATCGGTCACGGCAAATCGTTCCTGAGGAACGTAGTCAGCTCTGACCCGCAGGTTCAGCAATGTTCTAAAGTAACGTAATCCAGCACGGGTCACCGACGTAGACGGGCGGTGTCCACGTAGAATAGAATCGATCATAGAATGCTTTCTGTCTGCATACCTTATGTCAGCTAACTGCATATGCTGAACAAGAAGATGATAAACTGCGTAATAGCTTGCATGAGCAGAAATTCGCGATTCCGCTTCGGACGCAAGCCCCTGCCGCTCATCCATGATTTTAATCGCTACTCTCAAAAATTCTATAGGAGCCATCAGGTGATGCTACTGAGGGTTTTCTCGAACATGCGTATCGGCGTATCGGATCGCGACAAAGCCCTCTAGATCGGGGGCAACATCGCGCACCAATTCGTGGGCACGAGCCTCCGCTTCGCGGCGAAGCTTACGATCTGCCATGAGCTGTTCCGAAAGAGGGACCAACATGACGAGTACGGGCCTATCGTCGACAAACTCGGGCCTTGTGAGAGGCGGCTGGTCGAGGCCAAACGCTTCGGTTATCGCGCGCTCGTATTGCTCTGCCGCTCGGTCGGCATCAGACCGACGCTTAGCAGTGATGCGCCCGATTTCCCTTAAGGTTCTCAACTGTTCCTGTACGAGTGAGAGCTGCTGAAGGTGAGCATCGATCGCCGCCTCAATCCGCTGGACCGCCTCGCGCATCACTACGGCGTTCGGGTCATGATGGCCTAGCCCATGAAGCATGAACTTGGCCCGTTTCCGGATGGGCGCCGCAGCATCGCGGTCTTCGTTTATCCTTCTGCCGATCGCCAGAACCGCAGGACCAATGTCGTAGACGAGGCCGTCTGCGAATGCATTTCGTGTGCGGTCAATCCAAGGCTGCACAGCCGCCAAAAGCACGTTGGTGGCGGACAGAAAGCCCCGCTCCGCACGTTCTGCGATAGACATTGCGTCGACCGCTAGATCCGCGGCAACGCGATCGCGTGCGCCCACTGGTCCCGCATCATCTAATCCGAATGCATGAACCGGCGGGGGAAGCGGCAGCGGCGGCGCTTCAAGCACTAGTACCATTTTTGAAATATGGATGACACCGCACCGCCCATCAACAAAACTTCTAAAGAACGCCGCTCGACAAGAAGTCAGATTGGTGTCCGAAGCGCTAAGTACAATTTTCTGACCGACCCTTACGGCTCTTTCGCTGATGCGTTCCGGGACACCCCGGAGGGGCGAGGGCCAGGGGCGAGGCAGGCCACTCCCCGGCGATCACGCCGCGCGGTGCGCGGATGGGAAGCGTGCGGAAAGAGCGCTGCCGAAACCGATATGGGAGAATTATTGGGAGAAGTAGCGCTATCTAAGCGCTCAGAAGCCAAAAAGCATAATGAAATCAATGGCGTCCCGTAGGGGATTCGAACCCCTGTTACCGCCGTGAGAGGGCGGTGTCCTAGGCCTCTAGACGAACGGGACCCTGCGAGGCGGGGTCATAACCTCCGCCGGCGAGGAGATCAAGCCGCGACCGGGACCCAAGACCTGCACCGCGCGCAGTTCACGCCACCTTCTCGAGGCTCGAGGCGGCGGCGAGGAACGCATCCACATCCCGTTCGGCCGTGTTCCAGGCCGTGACGAACCGCACGGCAGAGGGGTCGTCGGGCCGGGGGCGGACAGGGAAGCCGCCGCGGGCGAGCGCCTCGCGCACGTTCCCGGGAAGCGAGACGAACACCTCGTTCATGTCGGTCGGGTGCAGGAGCGACACCCCGCCGATCGCGGCGAGGCCCTTCGAGAGCCGCGCGGCCATCGCGTTGGCGTGCGCGGCGTTGCGCCCCGCAACCCCGCCCCTGACCATCGCCAGGAGCTGGGCGGAGAGGTAGCGCATCTTGCTGAACACCTGGCCGGCGCGGAGGCGGCGCTGGCCCATGAACCGTCCGAGCTGCGCCGCGTGCGGCCTGTCGCTGAAGATCACCACCGCGTCGGCGCACATCGCACCGTTCTTGGTCGCGCCATAGCTCAGGATGTCGACGCCCGCGCGCCAGGAGAGCTCGGCAGGCGAGCAGCCGAGCGCTGCGCGGGCATTCTCGAAGCGTGCGCCGTCCATGTGCAGCACAAGGCCGTGTCGGTGGCAAACGGAAGCGATCGCGGCGATCTCCTCGAGCGCATAGACGGTTCCGGCCTCCGTCCCCTGCGTGATGGTCACTGCCGTCGGCGGGGCGGACTGCATGCGTTCGGGCGCCGCGGCACGCACCAGAGCGTCCACCGCCTCGGCCGAGAGCTTGCCGTGCCCACCATCGAGCATCAGAAGCTTGCCGCCGCCGGAGAAGAACTCCGGTGCGCCGCTCTCGGAGGTGTTCACGTGCGCGTTGCGATGGCACACGGCAGCACCTGGCGAGGGCATCGCGGCGGCAAGCGCGAGCGCGTTTGCGGCGATGCCTGTCGCCACCGGGTGAACGGAGACGGCCGCCTCGAAGTATTCGCCGAACACGGCATCGAGCCGCGCCGTCGTGTCGTCTGCGCCGTAGGGCGCGGCATCGCCCTGGTTCTCGGCGAGGATCGCCGCGATCACCTCGTCACAGACGGCGGTGACG
This sequence comes from Elioraea rosea, assembly GCF_007644105.1. Taxonomy (GTDB): domain Bacteria; phylum Pseudomonadota; class Alphaproteobacteria; order Acetobacterales; family Acetobacteraceae; genus Elioraea_A; species Elioraea_A rosea. The sequence goes on from NZ_VFAC01000018.1 coordinate 59,314, forward strand.
TTGTCGCTCCTGAACAGCATCGCTCTCTCCCGTCCCGGCCGCACTCGCGCCCGCTGCCTTGCCGCGGCGCGCGCGGCAGGCATCGGAGCAGTAGCGCACCTCTTCCCACACCTTTGCCCACTTCCTGCGCCAGGCGAAGGGCCTGCCGCAGACGGCGCAGACCTTCTCGGGCAGGTCACCCTTCCTGCGCACGGGCCCTCACCCGATCTCGAGGCGAAGCGGGCTGAACCCCTGGCCTTCGCCTTCCGGCATCCAGGCGGTGGTCTCCCCCGCTGCGGTGATCAGCCAGACGAGGGCGGGATCCCAGGCGCCCCGGGCATCACGCGCGGAGGGAAGTGCCCGGCCCGAAACGTGGCTGTGCCAAACGCCCGCGGCCGCGCGCGTCTGCCGCTGCAGGCGGAGGTGCAGGGCGGTGTCGAGCTCGAACTCGTCCTCGGCCGCGGCAAGGTTGCGGCTCGGCGCGATCCCGTCGAGCACCAGCGCCTCGCCCACGCGTCGGCCGAGCAGCAGCCCGCAGGCCTCCCGCGGCGCAGCGGCCGCGGCAAGGCGTGGCAGCGCGTCGGCGACCGCCCGGTGAAGCCGCACGACCCCACTCATGCCGGAACCCTAGCGCACCGGCGCCGCTGCGGCCACCTCGGGCAGGAGCGTTCCCACCACCCGCCCCCGCGCCGGATCGACGAGCAGCACCCTGTCTGGCAGCCCGCCGCCTGCGACATGCACGGCAAGCCTCTCGCCCGCCCCGGCGATCGAGACGATGCGCGTTCCCGCCGGCTGGCCCAGCGTCGCCTCGACCGCCGGGCCGCTGCGCGTGGAAAGCCTGTTGGCGAGCACGATGCCAAGGAGGATGGTGCCAGCGACGATCATCACCCCCATGATGATGACGGCTGCCTTCAGCGCGCGCATGAACCCTTCGACACTCCCGGTCAGGACGATGGACGAGACGGCCGCTTCGCGGGACATGGTTGCCGACGCGGCCGCTTCCACCCAGCGGCTCGACCGCTGGCTGGCGAACGTCATGGGCGACCTCTCCCGCTCCCGCGTCAAGGCACTGATCGAGCAGGGCCATGTCACGCGTGACGGCGCCATCGCACGCGACCCATCGGAGGCGGTGCGCCCCGGCGCGCGCTACACGCTCACCCTTCCCCCGCCGGCGCCGGCGACGCCTGCCGCGCAGAGGATGGACCTTTCCGTGCTGTTCGAGGACGACCACCTGATCGTGCTCGACAAGCCCGCGGGCCTCGTCGTCCACCCCGCCCCGGGCAACCTCGACGGCACGCTCGTCAACGCCCTGCTCGCCCATGCCGGGGAGGAGCTTCCGGTGATCGGCGGCGCCGTTCGGCCCGGGATCGTGCACCGGCTCGACAAGGACACCTCCGGCGTCATGGTGGTCGCGAAGACCGACAGGGCGCACCAGGCTCTGTCGGAGGCCTTCGCCGCGCGCGATCTCGAGCGGGCCTATCTCGCGCTCGTCTGGGGCGTGCCAGCTGAGGCGACCTTCCGAATCGAGGCGCCGATCGGCCGCCACCCGGTGGACCGCAAGCGCATGGCCGTGGTGCCGAAGGGCAAGCCTGCCGCGACCCGGGTGAAGCTCCTCCGCGCCTGGGGAACCGCCGTCGCGCTCGTCGAGTGCCGGCTGGAGACGGGGCGGACGCACCAGATCAGGGTGCATCTCGCCCATGCCGGCCACCCGCTGGTGGGCGACCCGCTCTATCTCCGGCGCCGCCCCGCCGCGGCCAAGGCTTTGCCGGAGGAACTCGAGGCCAGGCTCGCCGGCTTCCCGCGCCAGGCCCTGCATGCCGCGGTGCTCGGCTTCACCCACCCCGTCACCGGCCAGGCGCTCCGGTTCGAGACGCCGCCGCCGCCCGACCTCGCGGAATTGCTATCCGCATTGTGGCCGGATTGGGGGACAATCCCGACCAATCCGGTCTGATTTGTCTTGCGCGCCCCGGTTCCTCTGGGGCAAAGTTGTCGCGCTGGCACTCGGGGGCCATGAGTGCCAGCCAATCCCGGCCATGATCGGGGAAGGCAAAGCAAGCTTCGGAAACCGTTTCTGGTCGGGACGCGTTGTTTTCTCGAACGTGATCCCGTTCGGCCCCGCTCCGTGCGAGTGTGCGCGCCGTTCGCACGGTGCCTGCCCGTTCTGCCCGCAGTAATGGAGGTGCTACGCCCATGGCTTCGGCCTTTGCCATCCCGATGGCGCCAGAAGGGAACCTCACCCGGTATCTCCAGGAGATCCGGAAATTCCCGATGCTGGCCCCCGAGGAGGAGTACGCGCTTGCCAAGCGCTGGCAGGACGCCGGAGACCTCGAGGCGGCACACAAGCTCGTCACCAGCCATCTTCGCCTCGTCGCGAAGATCGCGATGGGCTATCGCGGCTACGGCCTGCCCGTCGGGGAGCTTATCTCCGAGGGCAATGTCGGCATGATGCAGGCGGTCAAGCGCTTCGACCCGGAGCGCGGCTTCCGCCTCGCCACCTACGCCATGTGGTGGATCCGCGCCGCCATCCAGGAATACATCCTGCACTCCTGGTCACTCGTGAAGATGGGCACGACGGCGGCACAGAAGAAGCTGTTCTTCAACCTGCGCCGCCTGAAGGGCGAGATGCAGGCGATCGAGGACGGCGACCTGAAGCCGGAGCAGGTGGCGAAGATCGCGAAGGATCTCGACGTTCCCGAGCAGGACGTCATCCAGATGAACCGCCGCCTCGCCTCGGCCGACCACAGCCTGAACGCGCCCGTGCGCATCGACGGCGAGGGCGAGTGGCAAGACTGGCTCGTCGACGAGAGCGACAACCAGGAAGTCGAACTCGCCGAGCGTGAGGACATGGGCCAGCGCAAGGCGCTTCTCGCCAACGCGCTCGGCACCCTGAACGAGCGCGAGCGGCACATCCTGATCGAGCGCCGGCTGAAGGACGAGCCGACCACGCTCGAGGACCTCTCGCACCAGTACGGCATCAGCCGCGAGCGCGTGCGCCAGATCGAGGTTCGCGCCTTCGAAAAGCTGCAGCGCGCGATGAAGTCGGAGGTCGGTGCGCGGAACGCCGCCACCGCCTGAGCCAGGCGCAGCTTAAGCCACGCGCAAGCTGACGAGACCGACGGCCGGGGCCAACAACCCCGGCCGTTTCTCTATCCGCTTCTCTATCCGCGCCCCATCAGCGCATTCGGCAGGGCAGTGACGATCGGGGGGTAGAGGGTGATCGCGGCGAGTACCACGAGCATCGCGAGGATCAGCGGCGCGCCTTCGACGGCGAAACGCGTCAGCTTCACGCCGAGGATGCCGCAGGCGGTGTACATCATCGTCCCGACCGGCGGCGTCACCCCGCCGATGGTGAGGTTGACCACCAGCACCAGCCCGAAATGCACCGGGTCGATGCCGAGCCGTGCGGCAACGGGCACGAGGATCGGCGCAAGAAGGATCAGCGCCGCCGTTCCCTCGATCAGCATGCCGACGAACAGCAGAAGCAGGTTCACGAGCAGAAGCAGGACGAGCGGATCCCCCGTCGCCGCGGCGAGCACGGTGGCGAGCCGCGGCGGGATGCGCTCCCACGCCATGTAGAAGCCGAAGCTTCCCGCGGCACAGATGATGAGCATCACCGTCGCGGTGGCGAGCACGCTTTCGGTGAGGATCTCCGGCAGGTCCGACAGGCGAAGCTCGCGATGGGCGAAGAAGCCGACGAGAAGGGCATACACCACCGTCATCGCGCCGGCCTCCGTCGGCGTGAAGATGCCGTAGCGTATGCCGACGAGGATGTAGACCGGGATGGTCAGCGCCCAGGCCGCCTCGCGGAACGCCACCCCGAGCGCGGGCAGGCCTGCGAAATGCTCGCGCGCAGGCTTGAAGCCGCGCCGGCGGGACACCGCCCAGGTCGCACCCATCAGCGCCGCGCACAGCAACAGGCCCGGAACGACGCCGCCGAGGAAGAGGCGTCCGACCGAGACATCGGCGAGGAACCCGTACACGACGAGCCCGATGCCCGGGGGGATGATCGGCGTGATCACCGCGGCGCAGGCGATCACGGCCGCGCTGAACCCCGGCGCATAGCCGCGGCGGATCATCTCCGGCCCGAGCATCTTGGCCTGCATCGCGGCCTCGGCGTTGGCGGAGGCGGAGAGCCCGCCCATCAGCGTCGCGAGCACGATGTTCGCCTGGGCGAGCCCGCCCACCGTGTGGCCCACGAGCGCATCGGCGAGGTTCATCAGCCGTCGGGTGATGCCCGCACGGTTCATGATCGCGCCCGCGAGGATGAAGAAGGGCACGGCGAGAAGCGGGAAGCTGTCGGTCGCGGCGACGATCCGTTGCGCGAAGATCTCGAGCGGAAGCCCCTCGGCAGAGACGAAGAAGGCGAGCGCTGCGATGCCCATCGCGAAGGCCACGGGGACGTTCAGCGCGAAGAGGCCGAGCATCACCCAGATGGGCCAGAGGGTGAGGCCGCTCAACGCATCCTCGGCTCGCGCAGCATCCGTTCGGCCATGCGCACCGCCATCAGGGCGAAGCCGGTCGCGGGCGCGAGATAGAGCACCGCGAGCGGCAGGCGAAGCACGGCGGAGGGGTTGTCGGTATTGGCCAGGCTGAACTCGAAGGCGAGGACGGAAGCAACCGCGCAGAACCCGATGCTCGCGAGCCGCGCGCCGGCATTGATCGTTGCCTGAACCGCCGCAGGCAGGGCTGCGGTGAGCATGTCGATCGCCACGTGGCCGGACCGTTTCGCGACTGCAGCGGCACCGACGAACACGCACCAGGCGAAGCCGATCGCCGCCACCTCGCCCGTCCACGCCGCCGGCTGGGCGGTGACGTAGCGCGTGATCACGCCCCAGCAGACGGCGAGAACGACGACGACCATCGCCGCGCCGGCGACGATCTCCTCCGCCTGCGCCGCGAGGCGACGCAGGATCACGAGGCGAGGATGCGCGAGACCGTCTGATGCAGGTTCGGCGTCCAGCGCGGGAAGGCCGAGTAGGCGGGAACGGTGGCGCGCTGGAACGCGGCAAGGTCGACATCGGTGACGATCGTCGCGCCCGCGCCCTTGAAGCGGGCGATGAAATCCTCCTCCATTGCGTTGGTCAGCCGTGTCTGCTCCTCGCCGCCCTTGGCACCTTCCTCCAGCAGAAGCTCCTGTACGTCCTTCGGCAGGCGGTTGAAGTAGCCGTTGTTGATCGGCCAGGTCGTCGTCGCAATGAAGTGCGCCGTCGTCGAGATGACCTTCTTGACCTCATGCAATCTCGCGCCCCAGAGGCTGCCATAGGGCGCCTCGGCCGCCTGCACAACGCCCTGGCTGAGCGCGTTGTACACCTCGCTCCACTGCACCGTGGTTGGCCGCGCCCCCATGGCCTTGAAGGTCTCGAGCCACATCGTGTTCGGCGGCACGCGCACGGTCATCCCCGCGATGTCGGCCGGCGTGCGCACGGGCTTGTCGGCGATCACGTGGCGGGCGCCGAAGAACGCGCCGGCCATGATGAGCCGGAAGCCCGATTGCTGGATGCGCCGGTCGAGGTCCTTGTACCAGTCGGAGGCGAAGAGCTTGGCGAACTGGTCGTGCCGCTGCACGAGATAGGGCCCGTTGATGATGCCGGCGTCGGGAACGAAATCGGCGAGGTAGCCGAAATCTGTCACGTTCATCACGTTCGCGCCCGAGCGGATCATCTCGTTCACGTCCTTGCCCGAGCCGAGCTGTTCGCCCGGGAACACCTCGATGCGCACGCGCCCATTGCTTCGCTCGAGCACGTTCTTGGCGAAGAACAGGGCGGCGAGGTGCGCGGGCTCGGTCGTCGAGAGGCTGTGCGCCATGCGGATGTTGACGGCACCCTGGCCGCGCACATGGGCGGGCATGGCGAGCGTTGCGGCCGAAGCAGCCAGAATCGTTCTGCGGCGGATCATCACGCGGGTTCTCCCTTCCCTTGGTCGCCGTCACATCGCCGTCGCGGCGAGCTTCCCCTTGCCGTCCGCGCCGCGATAGAGCGTGGCGAGCTGCCGGTCGAGCACGGCGGCGTGGTGTGCAACGGCGTCCGGGTGCATGTCGGAAAGCGGTGCCTTCTCGTGCTCCCAGTGGCCCGTATCGTCGCTGCCGCGCACGAGGGTGGCACTTCCCTTGCCGCCGTCGAGCTGGTGCACGTGCGTCGGCACGTAGCGGATCGCGAGCCCGATGCGCGGGTGGTTCGCCCGGTTCGGCGGCGAGCCGTGGAAGATCAGGACGTGGTGCAGGCTCATCTGGCCTGGCGCCAGCACCAGGTCGGTCGCCTCGTTCTCGTCGACCGTGACAGCGATCTCCTGGCCGCGGCTCAGCATGTTGGTGTCGGCGAAGGTGTCGGTGTGCGGAACCTGCGACGTGTGGGTGCCGGCGATGACGCGCATGCAGCCGCTCTCCGGCGTCGAGGGCGTGAGCGCGACCCAGGCCGTCACGACATCGGCGCTCGAGAGGCCCCAGTAGGTGCCGTCCTGGTGCCAGGATACGAAGGCCGGGTCGCCCGCACGCTTGGTGAAGAACTGGCTTCCCCAGCAGAGGATGTTCGGCCCGATCACGCTCTCGACCGCATCGAGGATGCGGGGATGGCGGATCAGCGCATCGATCCAGGGGAAGAGCAGGTTGGGCTTCTGGTTGTTCCGCCCGTCGAGCCTGCCGCCGACCATCGCCTCAGTCGCATCGAGCTTCGCGCGGGCCTCCGCGACCTCGGCCTCGCTCAGCGCAGGGAGCGGGAACAGGTAGCCGTTCTCGGCGTAGAACGCCGCCTGTGCGGCCGTGAGCGACCCGGTCATGGCATCCCTCCCTCCGGCCGTCGTTGCGCGGCCGTGGCAGGATCATCGCGGTGAAGGCAGCGCCAGCGCAAGCCCCTTGCCGCGCGGCGCCTGTGGTTTCCTCGGACCCGCTAGCCGTCGCGTTCCGCCGCGCGGCGCTCGATCGCGCGGGCGGCGCGCGCGGCAAGGCGGTTGGCCTCGGCCGCCACCTCGTCGCCCCAGGCGGCGCGGAGTTCCGCCTGCTTCTGCTCGAGCAGCTTCATCGTCGCCGCCGCCTTCGCCTCGAGCACGAGAAGCACGCCATAGGGGATGGTGCGGGCAAGCGCGAAACCGAAGGCCGCCGCACTGTAGGCAAGCAGTAACGTTCCGGGGTCGCCAAGCACGGCGGCGAGGCCGCGCATGTCGTGGCCGCCGAGCCAGAGCGTCTTCAGCGCGGGAAGGAGGCCTGCGAGGTTGAGGCAGAGAACGGGCCGGGCCGTCGTCTTGTCGGGGTGCGCATCGGTGACGAAGGAGGCCGCTGCCGGAAGCAGGCCGATGACGAGAAGTATGCCCGTCGGCAGCGCGACGCCGAGCGCGATGCCCGTGCCGAGCCCGAGCGTCCACACCGCGAGCCTGGCCCCGCGGCCCGATTTTCGCTTGCCCTGCCCCGCCGGCTGGCCCTGCGCCTTCGCTGCCGCCTCCGCCATCGCTCAGCTCCCCGCCAGAAGCAGCACGGTGCCGCCGAGCAGGCACAGCGCGACGGCCTGCGCGCTGAGGCCACCGACGCGGGCGGCCTCTGCCTGGCGCAGCGGCGCCTCGGCGCGGAGCGCGATGCCGGCGGCGGCGGCGCGCGCGAAGGTGGCGGCGGCCTCGGCGAATCCCCCCCGGTCCTCCGCGCGGGCGAACTGGTCGTCGAGCACCTCGAGCAGGAGCGCGAAATCTCCGGAGGCAGCGGCCTCGGGCAGGCGCTTGCCGATCGTTTCGCGAAGCGTCTTGTTGTGCCAGGTCTCGACGGCTGGCGCGGCGAGCGCTGCGACCCATTTCGCGAGCGCCGGAAGCTTCAGCCCGCGCTGCAGCCTCTGCAGCCGCGCGAACACGGCAACGCTTGCGAGCCCTGCCTCGTCCGGCCGCCCCATGTCGCCGGCGGTGGCGAGAAGCGTGTCGAGCTGGCCCTCCATGCTCGCGGCGACAAAGCCGGCGATGTGCCGATCGATCGGGCTCTGTGCGCCGCCGCCCGGGGGCGAGGCCGCGGCCGCTGTCTCCAGCGCGGCGAGAAGCTCCGGCAGCGTCGTGACGCCCGCCTTGCGCACGAGCGGCGAGAGGCACGGAAGGCCGGGGTTGAGCTGGTAGAGGAGCCGCTCGCGACCGGCACCGAGCACGCGTGCGCGCGACTGCGCCCGCGCGGCGCGGCCGAGCTTGTCGAGATCGATCATGTCCGCGCGCTCGGGGTGCTCGTTCGCCCAGCGGCTGATGGCCTGCGCCTCGATCATGTCGGCGAGGTCGCGCTGCCGCTCGGCCGAGGGCGCCGGCGCGGCATGGGCTTCGGCGAGCATGGCGCCGAGCCCGTCCGGCATCATCGCCACGCCGCGCCACCAGAGCGGCCCTGCCGGGTCGATCGCCGAGAGGGTGCGGGAGAGCATCAAGTCGCCCTCCGCCTCGCCGGCGATGGGGTCGGCAGAGACGATCTCGCCCACGCGGTTGACGAGCCCCTGGTCGCCGAGCGCGCGGTCGAGCCAGGCGAGAAGCGCGGGCGAGCGGATGGCGCGAACGCCTTCCTGCCAGCGCGACGCCATGGCAAAGGCGAGGCTCCGGGCATCGAGGATCGGTTCGCCGGCGAAATCGAACGGACGCGTCGCCTTGCGCACCGGCCGCGCCGTCTGCGGCCGCGCCCGCGCGCCGCCGGGCCAGGAGGCGATCTCGTCGAGGTTCGGGCGGTAGGCGGGGTCCTCCGCAAGCAGGCCGCGCAGCATGGTCGCGAGCGAGGCGGGAAGCCGGGCATTGCCGACGAGGGCGGCGAGGCTGCCGCGTTCGAGCCGGAGCTTCAGCCCGGCGCGCTCATCGAGCCCGGCAAGCGGCCACTGTCCGGTGGCAAGCGCGAGAAGCGTGACGCCGAGGGCATAGAGGTCATCCTCGATGCTTCCCTCGCCTCGGCCAGCGGGCGTGCACATCGCCATCGAGGCCGGCTCGAAGGCGGCGGGCTGGGCGAAGCCGGGCGGCAGGGCGAAGGCCTCGCCGAGCGTGACCGGGCCACCATTGGTGCCTCGGAACAGGTTGTCGGGCCGCACGCCGCGATGGGTGATGCCGAAATCGGCAAGTGCGGCGAGGGTGCGCGCGACGGGCTTGGCGACGTTCTGGATCAGGTCGGTCTCGCCGAGCGGGCTGCGCCGTTCGCCCGGCGTCATCAGCGGCGGCCCGGGCGGAAGCGGGTAGATCAGGAAGCGTGACGGCGCCTCCTCACCCGCAGGCGCCGTGCCCTGACCGATCGGCATCAGCAGGTTCGGGATGACATCCGGTTCGGGAAGGCGGCCCATGACGCGGATGCGCGGCGGGTGATGCGCGCGGCATCGCACGGCGAAGCCGAGGCTCGCCTCGCCCTTCGCGGCGCGCGCGGGAAAGGCCGCGAGCCCGCCGCCGACGAAGCCCTGGAGCGGCTTCGTGAGGTCGATCGTGAACCCTGCCACCTCGATCTGCTTGGCCGACACGCCGTTCTCTCCGCGCTGCACGCCGAGGCATGCTGCCGCGTGGGCGGTGAAGAAAGGGTGAACGGCGAGGCGGCACCGGGCGCCTGAGCGCGAACTATCCCGCGAAGGGATCCTTCATCAGGATCGTGTCGTCGCGCTCCGGGCTCGTCGAGAGAAGCACCACCGGCGCCTCGACCAGTTCCTCGATCCGGCGGACATACTTGATCGCCTGCGCCGGAAGCTCGGCCCAGCTCCGCGCCCCGCGCGTCGAGCCCGACCATCCCTCCATCGTCTCATAGACGGGCGTGACGGCCGCCTGCGCGCCGGCGGCGGCGGGGAGATGCTTCACCGTCCTCTCGCCGAGCCGGTAGCCGACGCAAACCTTCAGCTCGGGCAGGCCGTCGAGCACGTCGAGCTTGGTCAGCGCCAGGCCCTCGATGCCGCCGACCTTCACGGCCTGGCGCACCATGACCGCATCGAACCAGCCGCAGCGTCGGCGCCGGCCGGTGACGGTGCCGAACTCGCGGCCGCGGTCACCGAGGAGCTGGCCGGTCGCGTCGTCGAGCTCAGTCGGGAACGGGCCGGAGCCCACGCGCGTCGTGTAGGCCTTAGCGATGCCGAGAACGGTGCCGATCGCCGAAGGGCCGATGCCAGCACCGGAGGCCGCCGTCGCGGCGACGGTGTTGGAGGAGGTCACGAACGGGTAGGTGCCGTGATCGACATCGAGCATCACCGCCTGCGCGCCCTCGAACAGGATGCGCGCGCCGGAGGCCCGGGCGATGTCGAGCCGCTCCCACACAGGCTCTGCGAAGGGCAGGAGCCGCGGCGCGAGGTCGAGCAGCTCGGCCAGAAGCGCGTCCTTGGTGAAGGTCTCTGCGCCCAGGCCCTGGAGAAGCGTGTTGTGGTGAAGGAGCAGCTCGTCGAGCTTGGCGGACAGCGTCTCGGGCTCGGCGAGATCGCAAAGGCGGATCGCCCGGCGCGCAACCTTGTCCTCGTAGGCCGGCCCGATGCCGCGCCCCGTCGTGCCGATCTTGCGCTCGCCGCGCGCGGCCTCGCGGGCGCGGTCGAGCGCGGGGTGGAGCGGCAGGATGAGCGGCACGTTCTCGGCGATGCGGAGATTGTCGGGCCCGACGGACAACCCCTGCGCCGTCACCCGCGCGATTTCTGCGAGAAGCGCCTGCGGGTCGAGCACCACGCCATTGCCGATCACGCCGAGCTTGCCGCGCACCACGCCCGAGGGAAGCAGCGAGAGCTTGTACGTCTCGTTGCCGACGACGAGCGTGTGGCCCGCATTGTGCCCGCCCTGGAAGCGCACGACGATCTCGGCGCGGCTCGCCAGCCAGTCGACGACCTTGCCCTTGCCTTCGTCGCCCCACTGGGCGCCGATCACCGCGACATTGGGCATGCGTCAGGATCCTTCGAGCGGGCCGGAAAGGGGACGGGCATCGCCGTCCTCGGTGGCGAGGTGGGAGCAGGCGAGGCGTCGCGCCTCGGCGGCAGCATCGGCGACGGGGCCGAGCGCGGCAACCGTCGCGAAGCCCTGCCGGCGCAGGGCAGCCCCCGACGCGGCGAGGGGCACGGGAACGAACACGCGCGGGCGGCGCGGCTTCGGCGGCGCGGCACGCAGCGCGGCATCGGGATAGAGCGTCACGCCCGTGGCGGGCTCGTCGCCTGCCATGTAGCCGCCGCCGCGGCCGACCTCTTCCGAGAGCGCGGCGCTGAACACGGTAAAGCCGATGCCGCGGTAGTAGCGGAACCCGCGGAACTCGAGAGGGTCGGCTGTCAGCGCGATGTCTGGCGCGCGGGCGCGGATGGCGGCGACGGTCCGCGCGAGGCGTTCGGCGAGCGCGCGCGGCTTGGGCGGAAGTGTCGCCGCGGCGAGCGCCTCAAGCGCGCGGTCGGCCGGGCCCGCCGCGTGGAGCAGTTCGTCGAGCACGTCTGCGAGCGACCCTGCATGGCTCGCGACCTCGGCTGCGTCCTTGCGGTCGAGCGCGTGGCGAAGCGCCTCGTCCTGCTCGGGCGGAAGCGACAGCGTGGCGAGCAGCGCATCGGCGAGCGTCGGCAGGGTGAGGTCGAAGCTCACGGCGGGAACGCCCATCGCCGCGAGCGCCTCGGCCGCGACCGCGACGACCTCGGCATCGGCCTCCGGCGTGTCGGCGCCGATCAGCTCGACGCCGGCCTGCGCCATCTGCCGCGCGGGGCGGAGCTCGGAGCCGCGCACCCGCAGCACCTGGCCGTTGTAGGAGAGGCGAAGCGGCCGCGGCGCCTGGGCGAGCCGCACCGTGGCGATGCGCGCAACCTGCGGCGTGATGTCGGCGCGAAGCCCCATCATGCGCTGGCTGACGGGGTCCATCAGCCGGAAGGTTTGCGCGGCGGTGGCCGAGCCGGCCCCGCCGAGCAGGCTGTCCTCGAACTCCAGAAGCGGCGGCTTCACCCGCTCATAGCCGTGCGCGGCGAAGACGCCGAGCATCGCCTCGATGGCCGCCGCCTCCGTCTCCGCCTCGGGAGGGAGGACGTCGGAGAACCCGGCAGGAAGCAGCGAGGGATGCGTCGTCATCAGAAGCCGAGGGCGGTTGCGTTCACCACGAGCGGCAGCGCCCGCACCTTGCCGAGCACCGCCTCCGGTACGGGCTCGTCAACCGAGACGAGGCAGATCGCATCGCCGCCCTTCTCCGCACGGCCGAGATGGAAGGTGGCGATGTTGATGCCGGCGTCCGACAGCGCCGCGCCGAACCGGCCGATGAAGCCAGGCTGGTCCTTGTTCGTCACGTACAGCATGTGGCGGGTGAAATCGGCCTCCACGGGAATGCCCTTGATCTCGACAACGCGCGGCTTGGCGCCGGCGAAGAGCGTTCCGGCGACGCTGCGCGTGTCGCGGTCGGTCGTGACGGAGATGCGCACGAGCGTCTGGTACTCGCTCGGCCGATCGTGCACTGCCTCGGTCAGCTCGATACCGCGCTCGCGCGCGGCGACCGGTGCATTGACCATGTTGACGCCTTCCATCAGCGGCCCGAGCAGCCCGGCAAGCGCGGCCGCCGTCAGTGGCTTGTGGTTCAGCGCAGCCGCCGCCCCCTCGTACTCGATCGTGACGCGGCCGAAACCGCCATCGCGGGCGACCGAGAGCTGCCCCGCGAAGGCACCGAGGTTGCGGCAGAGCGCCATGTACGGCGCGAGCCGCGGCGCCTCCTCTGCCGAGACCGACGGCATGTTGATCGCGTTCGAGACCGCGCCGGTGAGCAGGAAGTCGCTCATCTGCTCGGCGATCTGCAGCGCCACGTTCTCCTGCGCCTCGGTGGTCGAGGCGCCGAGATGCGGCGTACAGACGACGTTCTCGAGCGCGAAGAGCGGGTTCTCCGTCGCGGGCTCGGTCTCGAACACGTCGAGCGCCGCGCCGGCAACATGGCCCGAGCGCAGCGCCTCGGCGAGGTCGCTCTCGACCACGAGCCCGCCGCGGGCGCAGTTGATGATGCGCACGCCCTTCTTCATCCGCCCGATCGCCCGCGCGTCGATGATGTTGCGCGTCCCCTCGGTCAGCGGCGTGTGCAGGGTGATGATGTCGGAGCGGGAGAACAGCTCGGGAAGCTCGACCTTCTCGACGCCGAGGTCGACCGCGCGGGCATCGGAGAGGAAGGGATCGTAGGCGATCACCTTCATCTTCAGCCCGAGCGCACGGTCGGCGACGATGGCGCCGATATTGCCGCAGCCGATCACGCCGAGCGTCTTGCCGAACAGCTCCGCGCCCATGAAGCGGTTCTTCTCCCACTTCCCGGCCCTGGTGCTCGCCGATGCCTCGGGGATCTGCCGCGCGAGCGCGAACATCATCGCGATGGCGTGCTCGGCGGTGGTGATGGCGTTGCCGTGCGGCGTGTTCATCACGACGACGCCGCGCGCGGTGGCGGCCTTGATGTCTACATTGTCGACGCCGATGCCGGCGCGGCCGACGACACGCAGCCGCTTCGCCTCCGCGAGCACCTCGGCCGTCACCTTCGTGGCGGAGCGAATGGCCAGCCCGTCATACCCGCCGACGATGGCGCGAAGCTCCGCCGGGGTGAGGCCGGTCTTCACGTCCACCTCGACGCCGCGCGTCCTGAAGATGTCCACCGCGGCGGGGGAGAGCTTGTCTGAGATCAGGACCTTCGGCTTCTCCATGGCACTCACTCCGCCGCCTTGGGGGATGCGATCGCTGCACCGACGGTGTCGGCCGCCCAGTCGAGCCAGGGAAGCACGGCCCTCATGTCCTCCGTCTCGACCGTCGCTCCGCCCCAGAGCCTCAGGCCCGGCGGTGCGTCGCGATACCCCCCGGCATCGAGCGCCACGCCCTCCTTCTCGAGGAGAGACGCGATCTTCTTCGCCGCCTCCGCCTGCGCCTCCGCCCCCAGCGCCTTGAACCACGGCGCGGTGATGGAGAGGCAGATGGAGGTGGAGGAGCGCGTGGCCGGGTCCTCCGCGAGGAAGGCGTAGTTCGGGCTCTTCGCGACGAAGGCTGCGACGGCGTCGAGGTTCGCCTCCGTCCGCGCGATCAGCCCCTCGAGCCCGCCGATGCTCTCGGCCCAGGCAAGCCCGTCGAGCGCGTCTTCGACGCAGAGCATCGAGGGGGTGTTGATCGTCTCGCCCTTGAAGATGCCCTCGGCGAGCTTGCCGCCCGAGGTGAGCCGGAACACCTTCGGCATCGGCCAGGCAGGCTTGTGGATGAGAAGCCGCTCGACCGCGCGGGGAGACAACGCCAGCATGCCGTGCGCCGCCTCGCCGCCCAGCACCTTCTGCCAGGACCAGGTGACGACATCGAGCCTGTCCCAGGCGAGCCGCATGGCGAAGGCGGCGGAGGTGGCATCGCAGATGGCAAGCCCCTCGCGTTCGGGCGGGATCCAATTGCCGTCCGGCACGCGCACGCCGGAGGTGGTGCCGTTCCAGGTGAAGACGACGTCGCGGGTCCAGTCCACCGCGCCGAGGTCGGGCAGCCGGCCATAGGGCGCGCCGAGCACGCGGTGCTCGAGCTTCAACTGCTTGGCGACATCGGTCGCCCAGGTCTCGCCGAAGCTCTCGAAGGCGACGACGTCGACTGGGCGTGGGCCGAGCAGGCTCCACATCGCCATTTCGACCGCGCCGGTGTCGGAGGCGGGAACAATGCCGAGGCGCCAGTCGTCCGGCATGCCGAGGAGGGCCTTGGACCGCTCGATGACGGCGGCGAGCCTTGCCTTCGGCTCCTTGGCGCGGTGGCTTCGGCCGAGCAGCGCGCCTTCGAGGGCGGCAAGGCTCCAGCCTGGCCGCTTGGCGCAGGGGCCGGATGAGAAGCGCGGGTTGCGGGGACGCACGGAGGGTGCGGGCGTGACCATGACGAGCTCTCCCTTTCAGAAGAGAAGCGCCCCGGTGGGGGGGCGTGACCCGCGGCGAGCGTTACACCGTCGCGTGCTGGCCATGCAAGGGGCGGACAGCGCCGGCCTGCCCCGCACCGTCTCCGTTAACGCCACGCTTACGGCGCGGCCGGCATGATCCGACATGCCCCCTGCCCCCCTGCCTCCGAACGAGTCCGAGCGCATCGCCGCCGTGCATGCCCTGCGCCTGCTCGACACCCAGGCGGAGGAACGGTTCGATCGCTTCGTGCGGCTCGCCCGGTCGCTCGCCGACATGCCGATCGCCCTGTTCACCATGGTCGATTCCGACAGGCAGTGGTTCAAGGCGCGCGAAGGCCTCGACGCGACGGAGACGCCGCGCGACCACGCCTTCTGCGCCCATGCGATCCTCGACCCGGAGAACCCGCTCCTCGTCGAGGATGCGCGGGAGGACGAACGCTTCGCGGACAACCCGCTCGTGACGGGGCCGCTCGGCATCCGCTTCTACGCCGGCGCGCCGGTGCGCACGCCGGCCGGCCACGCCGTCGGCACGCTGTGCGTGATCGACACCAAGCCGAGGCGGATCGACAGCGGTTTTCCGACCACGCGGCTGGTCGATCTCGCGCAGGGCGTGTCGGAGATGCTCACACTCCACGCCGCCGTGCGGCACCTGCGCGGGCTGATGACGCATGACGCCGTGACAGGGCTGCTCAACCGCCGCGGCTTCGAGGATGCGCTCGCCGCGCTCTCTCCAGGTGCGCCGCCGGCCTCGCTTCTGTTGCTCGACCTCGACGGGTTCAAGGCGATCAACGACATGCTCGGCTACACGATGGGCGATGCCGTGCTCGCAGCCGTTGGCGCGCGCCTCTCCGGCGCGCTTCGCCGCTCCGGCTCGCTCGCCCGACTGGGAGGCGACACCTTCGCCGTGCTGACGGCGCCCGCCGCGCGCGCCGCACCGCTCGCGCGCAGGATGCTTGCCGCGCTCGACGAACCGCTGATGGTCGAGGGCCACAGGCTGCGCGTCGGCGCCTCGATCGGCATCGCGCGCTTCCCGCTCGACGGCGCGGGGCCTGCCGATCTCCTCCGCGCGGCCGATGCCGCCGTCTACGCCGCAAAGACGAACGGCAAGCGGATCGCAACGACCGCTTCCCCCTCCCGCCGCGCGCCGATGCTTGGCCGCCGGGCGATCGCCGGTCTCCTCCGCGACGCGCTTTCCGTCTCCGGGCGCGAGCCCTTCTCGCTCGCGTGGCAGCCGATCGTCGATGCGCGTACGGGCGAGCCGGCCTGCCACGAGGCGCTGATCCGCTGGCCGAGGCCTGACGGCCCGGCGATCATGCCGGCCGCCTTCATCCCGGTGGCAGAGAAGAGCGGGATGATTTCCCGCGTCGACCGCTGGGTGCTGAACCGCGCCGCTTCGGCCGCGGTCGCCGCCAGGCTGCCGACCCGCATCGCCGTCAACCTCTCGCCGCCGAACCTGCTTCTCGCCGACCTCGAGGAGACCGTCACCGCGGCGCTCGCGCGGTCGGGGCTTCCGCCGAACCAGCTGGTTCTCGAGATCACCGAGCAGGTGATGATGCGCGACCGGGACAGCGCGCGGGCGACCGTGGAGGCGCTGAGGAAACTCGGCGTGATGATCGCGCTCGACGATTTCGGCGAAGGTGCGAGTTCGTTCAACTACCTCCGCGACCTCCAGTTCGACACGGTGAAGATTGACCGCCGCCTGGTGCAGGCGGCCGCCTCCTGCCGGCGCTCCGCCACCTTGCTCGGCGGCATGATCGGTCTCGTGCGCGAGCTCGGCGCGATGTCGATCGCGGAAGGTGTGGAGACCGAGGCGCAGGCCGCGCTGCTTCGGCGCCTCGGCGTCGATGCGATGCAGGGCTGGTTGTTCGGCAGGCCCGGGCCGCTGCCGGTGCTGCGCCGGGTGCGCGACGCGGCCTGAGCGCTGAACCGGCGTTCAGCCGGGAAGCAGGATCTCGCCGCGCGCGTAGAGCACGGCGCGGCCGCCCATCCTCACCCTCTCTCCGTCGAGCGTGCAGTCGAGCAGGCCGCCGCGCTTCGAGGCCTGGCGGCAGGCGAGCCGGGCGCGGTCGAGGCGTGCGGCCCAGAATGGAACGAGCTGCGTATGCGCCGCGCCCGTCACGGGATCCTCGGCGATGCCGACCTTGGCGGCGAAGTAGCGCGAGACGACATCGACGCCCCCGCCGCCTGGTGCGGTGGCGATGGTGCGCGCCGGGCCGCGCGCGGTGGCGATGACGCAGGAGCCGTCCGGCGCGGTCTCGGTATCCGGCAGCGCCGCGATCGCGGCATGGTCTGGTGCGAGCGCCTCGACCGTGGCGGCATCGTCGAACAGGCAGATCCAGTCCCTCGCCTTCCAGACCTCGAGCGGCTCGGCGCCGAGCGCGGCGACGAGGCCCTCGGGCGGGTGGGCGACCGGGTGCGGCGGGTCGGCGGGGAAGTCGAGGACGAACATCCCGCCCTCGCGCGCGACGCCGAGCGTTCCGCTCCTCGTCGCGAAGGCGAAGGGCGGCGCCGCACCCAATTCCGTCGCCAGCACGAAGGCCGAGGCAAGCGTCGCATGGCCGCAGAGCGCGACCTCGGTGGTCGGCGTGAACCAGCGGAGCCGCCAGCCCGCGCCCTCACGCACCAGGAAGGCCGTTTCGGAGACGTTATGCTCCGCCGCCATGGCCTGGAGCGTCGCGTCAGGCAGCCAGGCGTCGAGCGGCACCACCGCCGCAGGGTTGCCGGTGAAGGGACGCTCGGCGAAGGCATCGACGACGTAGAGCGGAAGCCGCATCGGGCTCATTCGCGACAGAGTGCGGCGACGCGCGCAGGGTCGACCGTCACGGCGTGGTCGAGCGGGCCGTGGCCGCCGCCATAGCCCGGCGCGGAGGCCATCGCGAGAAGCACGTAGTGCCGCGCGCGGATGACCGCCTCGCGCAGCGCCATCCCCTGCGCGAGCCCCGCGGCGATGGCCGAGGCGAGGGTGCAGCCCGTGCCATGGGTGTGTCGCGTCTCGATGCGCGGGCTCGAGAAGGCTTCCGCGCCATCGGACGTCACCAGCAGGTCGGTCACCCGCTCGCCGGAGAGGTGGCCGCCCTTCAGGAGCACAGCCTTCGGCCCGAGCGCGAGAAGCGCCGCGCCGACACGGCGCATGTCTCCCTCGTCGAGGATCGCCTGGCCCGAAAGCGCCTCGGCTTCCGGAACGTTCGGCGTCAGCACCGAGGCGAGAGGCAGGAGCGACGCCTTGAGCGCCGAGACCGCGCTCTCCTCGAGAAGCCTGTGCCCGCCCTTGGCGACCATCACGGGGTCGACCACGAAGGGGATGCCGGGCAGGCGCGTCGCCACCTCCTCGGCCACCGCCTCGATCACGGGGGCATCGTGCAGCATGCCCGACTTCACCGCGTCCACCCCGAGATCGGCGATCACCACGCCCATCTGCTCGCGGATGAAGGCGGGGGGGATGGGGAACACGCCGGAGACGCCTTCGGTGTTTTGCGCGGTCAGCGCCGTGATCGCCGTCATGGCGAAGGCGCCGAGCGCGGTCACTGCCTTGATGTCCGCCTGGATGCCCGCGCCGCCGCCGGAATCGGAGCCCGCGACGATCAGGACGCGTCCCTTCATCGCGCGCTATTCCGCGGCATGCGCGACGTGGCGCTCGATGAACCCCGAGAGATCGTCGACCACGCGCGCGACCAGCCCCTCGTCCTCGGCCTCCGCCATTACGCGGATCAGCGGCTCCGTGCCCGACTTGCGGATGAGCAGCCGCCCCCGGCCCTCGAGCGCGGCCTCCGCATCGGCGATCGCTTCCTTCACCGGCGCGAGGCCGAGCGGCGAGGCACCGGCGAAACGCACGTTGCGCAGCTTCTGCGGCATCGGGGTGAACTGCCGGCACACCTCCGAGGCCGCCTTGCCGGATGCGACGACCGCGGCAAGCGCCTGCAACGCTGCAACCAGCCCGTCGCCCGTCGTCGAGAAGTCGGACAGGATCATGTGGCCCGACTGTTCGCCGCCGACATTGTAGCCGCCCGCGCGCATCGCCTCGGCGACGTAACGGTCACCCACCTGGGTGCGGTGGAGGGAGAGGCCCCGCTGCTCGAGGAAACGCTCGAGCCCCATGTTGCTCATCACGGTTGCGACGATTCCGCCGCCGCGGAGCTGGCCGGCCTCGGCCCATTGCGCGGCGATCAGCGCGAGAAGCTGGTCGCCGTCGATCTCGGCACCCTTCTCGTCGGCAAGGATCAGCCGGTCGGCATCGCCGTCGAGCGCGATGCCGAGATCGGCGCCGTGGGCGAGCACGGCCGCGCGCATCGTCTCCGGCTTGGTGCTGCCGCAGCCCTCGTTGATGTTGAACCCGTCGGGTGCCACGCCGAGGCGGATCACCTCCGCGCCGAGCTCGGCGAGGATCGTGGGTGCCACCTTGTAGGCGGCGCCGTTGGCGCAATCGACGACGATGCGGAGCCCATCGAGCCGGAGGCCGCGCGGGAAGGAGGCCTTGGCGGTCTCGATGTAGCGGCCGGCTGCGTCCTCGATGCGGCGTGCGCGGCCGAGGTCGCGCGGGTCGGCGAGCCGCTCGGGAAGGGCCGCGTCGTCCATCATGGCCTCGATCTCGAGCTCCATGTCGTCCGACAGCTTCCAGCCATCGGGGCCGAACAGCTTGATGCCGTTGTCCTCGAAGCTGTTGTGGCTTGCCGAGACCATGACCCCGAGATCGGCGCGCATCGAGCGCGTGAGCATCGCGATCGCGGGCGTCGGCAGCGGCCCGACCAGGATCACGTCGAGCCCGACAGAGACGAACCCGGCCGTGAGCGCGGGCTCGATCATGTAGCCCGAAAGCCGCGTGTCCTTGCCGATGACCACGACGGGCCGATGCCCGCCGCCGGCGGTGCGGCGGAACAGGAGCCCTGCCGCCTGGCCGAGCCGCAGCCCCGTGCCAGGCGTCATCGGCGGCGTGTTGGCCTTGCCGCGTATCCCATCCGTCCCGAAAAGGCGCCTGCGACGCGCCGCCTCGGCATCCTTCGCTTTGGCGTTACCCATGACTGTTCCTCGACCTTGCTGCGACGCCAGGCCCGACCCCCACGCCCCTATCCTACGGCCTCAGCCGGGCTGCGATCCATCCCGGGAGATTCGGCCGCCCCCGCGCAGGCGATGGCCCGCCAGATGGCAAGCGCCTGCACGGTCTCGCCCACATCGTGGACGCGAATGATTGACGCTCCGCAACCGACCGCGGCCAGCGCGGCGGCGAGGCTTCCGGGAAGGCGCCTCGCCGCATCGGGCTCGTTGCCGTAGAGGCCGATGAAGCTCTTGCGCCAGACGCCGACGAGGACCGGGCAGCCGAGCCCGTGCAGCACCGGCAGCCTGGCAAGGAGCTCGAGATTCTGCGCCGGCGTCTTGGCGAAGCCGATGCCGGGGTCGAGCACGATCCGAGCCCGGGCGATTCCGGCCGCCTCGGCCGCCGCCACGCGGGCGGCAAGCTCCTCGGCGACGTCGAGCGCAACGTCGCGGTAGCGGGTGAGCGCGCGCATCGTCGCCGGCGTGCCACGCATGTGCATGAGGATGACCGGGCAACCCGCTTCGGCGACGACGCCGGCGGCCCCGGGGTCATGGGCGAGCGCGCTCACGTCGTTGATGATCGACGCCCCCGCCGCCAGCGCCGCCCGCATCGTCGCGGCGTTCCTCGTATCGACGCTGACCGGCCCGCCCGGCGCGAGCGCGGCGATCACGGGAAGGATCCGCGCCTGCTCCTCCTCCGGCGGCACGGGCGCCGAGCCGGGGCGCGTGCTCTCTCCGCCGATGTCGAGGAGATCGGCGCCGGCCGCGCGCATCGCCTCGCCCGCGGCGATCGCCGCCCCTGCCTCGAAGAATCGGCCGCCATCGGAGAAGCTGTCCGGCGTGACGTTGATCGTGCCCATCACAAGCGGGCGGTCGGCGGCCAGTCCGGGAACAAGGGGCGTGCGGGGCGAGGCGATCGCGGCCAGAGACGCTGCGGCCTCGCCCGGCGGGTCGGCTGCGTCGAATACCGAAACGGCGTCGCCGTGCTCGCCGCGCGTCCAGAGCCGCGCGAAGCGGAAACCGAGCCCCGTTCCGCCGACGGCGATCGCCCCGGGCGGTGCGAGGTGCCGCGGGGCGAGGCCGATCGGTTCGACGAGGTGGCGCGGGAGGGAGTTTCCCCCCAACGCGGTGGGCCTCAGCCGTTCGGCTGGGGTGCCGGCCCGAGCCCGCCCGGCGCGCCGCCCGATTTCGGGATGCGACCGGTCGTCGGGACGGAGGAGCGGCGAAGATCGGGCGCGGGCGTCTCGTCCGCCGGCTTGCGGACGATCGGCTCACCTGCGAGCAGGCCCCTGATCTCGTCGCCCGAGAGCGTCTCGAACTCGAGCAGAGCCTTGGCGATCGTGTCCAGCCCATCGCGGCGTTCCGTCACGACCCGGACGGCCGTGTCGTAGGCCTCGTCGATGATGCGCTTGATCTCGCCGTCGATCGCCTGCGCGGTTGCCTCCGAGAGGTTCTTCGACTGGGTGACGGAATGGCCGAGGAAGACCTCCTGGCTGTTCTCGCCATAGGCGATCATGCCGAGCTTGTCCGACATGCCCCACTCGGTGACCATCCGGCGGGCCTGGTCGGTCGCCATCTTGATGTCGCCGGCGGCGCCGTTGCTGACCCGGTCGGCACCGAACACGACCTCCTCCGCCGCGCGGCCGCCCATCGCCATCGCGAGCTCCTGCAGGAGCTTCGACTTGTGCTTGGAGTAGCGGTCGCCCTCCGGCAGGGACATGACGAGGCCGAGCGCCCGGCCGCGGGGAATGATCGTCGCCTTGTGCACGGGGTCGCACTCGGGCATCGAGAAGGCGACGAGGGCGTGGCCGGCCTCGTGATAGGCGGTCATGCGCTTCTCCTCGTCGCTCATGACGAGGCTCTTGCGCTCGACGCCCATGAGCACCTTGTCCTTCGCCGCCTCGAACTCGGCATGGCCGACGACGCGCTTGCCGTTTCGCGCGGCAAGCAGGGCTGCCTCGTTCACGAGGTTGGCGAGGTCGGCACCCGAGAAGCCCGGCGTGCCGCGCGCGATGGTCTTGGGGTTCACGTCGGCTGCGAGCGGCACCTTCTTCATGTGCACGGAGAGGATCTTCTCGCGCCCGTTCACGTCCGGGTTCGGCACAACGACCTGGCGGTCGAACCGGCCGGGGCGGAGCAGGGCCGGGTCGAGCACGTCGGGGCGGTTGGTGGCCGCAATCAGGATTACGCCCTCGTTGCTCTCGAACCCGTCCATCTCCACGAGCAACTGGTTCAGCGTCTGCTCGCGCTCGTCGTTGCCGCCGCCGAGGCCCGCGCCCCGATGGCGGCCGACGGCGTCGATCTCGTCGATGAAGATGATGCAGGGGGCGTTCTTCTTGCCCTGCTCGAACATGTCGCGCACCCGCGAGGCGCCGACGCCGACGAACATCTCGACGAAGTCCGAGCCCGAGATGGTGAAGAACGGCACGTTCGCCTCGCCGGCGATGGCGCGGGCGAGCAGTGTCTTGCCGGTGCCGGGGGGGCCGACGAGCAGCACGCCCTTGGGGATCTTGCCGCCGAGGCGCTGGAACTTCTGCGGGTCGCGCAGGAAGTCGACGATCTCCTGCAGCTCGCCCTTCGCCTCGTCGATGCCGGCGACGTCGTCGAAGGTCACGCGGCCCTGCTTCTCCGTGAGCAGGCGCGCGCGCGACTTGCCGAAGCCCATCGCCCGCCCGCCGCCGGACTGCATCTGGCGCATGAAGAAGATCCAGACGCCGATGAGCAGAAGCATCGGGAACCAGGAGAGCAGGTAGTGGAAGAGCGGGTTGACGTCGCTCTCCTCCGGCTTGGCCTCCACGCGCACGCCGCGGTCGGTCAACCGCTGGACGACGTTGTTGCCGTCCGGCAGGTAGGTCTGGAAGCTCGTGCCGTTGCTGAGGCGGCCCGAGACGACGCGGCCCTGGATGGTCACGTCACGCACCTGCCCGCCATCGACCTCACGGATGAAGTCGCTGTAGGGCACCTGCGTCGCCATGCTGCGCTGGCCGGAGGGCTGGAACAGGTTGAACAGCGCCACCAGCAGCAACAGGATGAAGACCCAGAGGGCGAGGTTGCGTCCGAAATTGCTCACGCGCGCGGTCTCTCCTAAGGCCACCTGACCCGACAGCCCCACCCCGGCCTCGGGTTTCCCGATCGTCCGGTCAGGGGCGCTCCGCCAGGCGGCACGCCATCAGGACCGGCAGGGCCGATCCATCGTGCTAGAGATGGTGCGGTCGGCACGGCGTCCAATCCCTCCGCCGCAAGCGGCATCGCGCCGCCGGTCGAGCCATCTCTCGCGCGGTCAGCATACAGGAGCCCGGCGGGCTCGGCCACCGCCGCGACTCGGCGTCGTTCGGCGGTCACGCGCCATCGCGGGCCGCGTCGCCGCAACACGCATCCGCCGAGCGTGAAGGCCGGCTCGCTCTCGAGCTTCAGTGCAGCAGCGGCAAGCGTGCGCCCTCGTGGCGCCGTGAGGCGCCCGGCCAGGCCCGCGCACGCGGCAGCGAGTGCCGCGGCGCGAAGAGGCGGCGGGGCGGAGGCAAGGATCGCATGGTCGAGCGCCAGGCCACCGCCTGGAAGGAGCGAGGCCGCGCGGGCGAGCAGGGCGGTGACCTCCCCCGCACGGGCCTCCTCCTCCCGTCGCCGATACGCAGCGACCGCCGCGAGCGCGGCGACGGCCGCCCCCTCGCCGTCACGATCGGCCATCCCCCGGCGAAGCCGCGCGCGCATCCCCGCCGTGTCGTTGCTCGGATCGTCGATCCAGCCCTGGCGGTGCCGCTCAAGCACCGCCTTGAGCTCGCGCGGCGTTGCCCCGAGCAGGGGGCGGAGCAGCCTCACGCTGCCGGCATGGCGGACAGGCGCCATGCCGCCGAGCCCAGCCGTTCCGGTTCCCGCAAGGGCGCGCATCAGCACGGTCTCAGCCTGGTCGGACCGGTGGTGGGCAAGCAGGAGATGGAGCGCCCCGGCCTCGGCGCAGGCAGCCTCGAGCGCCGCATGCCGGGCCGCGCGAAGCCGCGCCGCGCTCGGCCCGGTGCCTGGCGGCAGGCGACGGATGTGCGCGGCGAGACCGTGTCGCCTGGCCCAGGCAGCTGCGAGGCGCGCCTCGGTTGCGGCCGCCGGTCGCACCCCATGGTCGAGGATCAGCGCGATCGCCTCGCCCCCCCGCGCGCGCGCCCAAGCGCCGGCAAGCAGAGCGAGGGCGAGGCTGTCGGGACCGCCGGACAGGGCGATGGCGAGGCGCGGGGCATCCTCCCATCCGCCCGCCTCCGCCATCGCTTCGGCGAAGCGGGCGGCGGCGCGCTCAGCAGCGCAGCCGCTGCCGCTCACGGTCGAGCCCCTCGCGCACATCGGGCTTGAGGCTGGTTGCGTGCTGCGAGGCGAGCCGGGCGAGCACCTCGCAGGCCGCGGCACGCTCGTTCAGTGCGCCGAGCGACTGGCCGAGGCGGAGCTGGGCATCCTGCTGCGCATTGCCCGACAGGCGTCGCTGAGCGTCGTCGAAGGCGAGCGCCGCCTGGGCATAGTCGCGCCGCGCATAGAAGGCCTCGCCGCGGATCTGGTGCGCTTCGCCCACCCGGTTGT
The DNA here is from genome assembly GCF_007644105.1 of Elioraea rosea. GTDB lineage: Bacteria > Pseudomonadota > Alphaproteobacteria > Acetobacterales > Acetobacteraceae > Elioraea_A > Elioraea_A rosea. Next base: position 83,639 of record NZ_VFAC01000018.1, read on the forward strand.
CGCGCGGATAGGCGGAGAGGAACAGGTTCGCCTCGCGCTCCGCGCCCGCCCAGTCCTGACGGCGGGCTGCCGCCTGCGCGTCGGTCAGGATCGCCTGGGCGCTGCGCTGAGCGGGTGCTGCCGGCGGTGCCGCCGGCGGGCGGGGAAGCGCGGCCTGCTGGCCGCCCTGGGCGGGCGCCGCCC
>NZ_VFAC01000019.1 GCF_007644105.1 Elioraea rosea
CGCGGGAGGGCGGCGAGCACGGGCGCGGCCATCGCGCGCTCGGCCTCGCCCGGGCCGCCGAACACGGCCGCGCGCGCGCCGGGAAGCGGGCCGTCGGCGGCGGCAAGACGGTCGAACAGGGCGACGAAGCGGTTGGCGTCCCACACCTTGCCCGCCCAGTTCGCCGTCGGGCCGAGGCCGATGATCGGCGGGCCTGGCGGAAGCAGGGCGGCGGCCTTCGCCTCGTGCGCCGGTGCCGTCCAGACGACCGGAAGCGGGGGCGGGTCGAGCCCGAGCACGGCGCCGAGCTGCGCGATGCGGTGCCCCTCCTTCCGCCCGCCGCGCATAACGTAGCGCCTGCCGGCGCGCAGCATCAGAGTCAGCGCCGAGCCGCGGAGGTCGACCGCGATGTCCCACCGCATGGGCGCGACCGCACGCCAGAGCTCGAGCCAGTGCAGCCCGAGGCGCCGTTTCGAAAGCGCGATCACCCGCTCGCGCCCGGGGCAGGCGTCGAACAGCCCGGCGGCGGCGGGGCCGCAGGCGATGGTGACGGAAGCGCCCGGATACGCGCGGAGGAGATGGTCGAGCAGGCCGGTCGACAGCACCGCGTCGCCGATCCGGGTCGCGGTGACGAACAGGATGCGCATCGCGCGCCTTGTAGCCGAGGCGTGGGCCGCTGTCAGGGGCGGGCTGGCCGGGGGGGGGGGGGAGGAGGCCGGCGCTTGTTCCACCCGGCCGCCGCGCCCATCTCCGGAGGATGAGCGCTATCTCCCATCTGCCTCATCGCGGCGCCGTGGCCGTCGAGGGGCCCGACAGGGTGGCCTTCCTCCAGGGCCTCGTGTCGGCGGACGTCGCGCGGGCAGCGCCCGGCCAGGCGCTGTGGTCCGCCCTGCTGACGCCGCAGGGGCGTTGGCTGCACGAGTTCTTTGTCTTCGCCGAGGGCGAGCGGCTGGTGCTCGAGTGCGAGCGGGAAAGGGCGGGCGATCTCGCCCAGCGTCTCGCCCGGTTCCGGCTGCGCGCAAAGGTGACGGTGGCCGACATCTCGCCCGGCGTCGTGGTGGCGGCGGGCTGGGGCGGCGCGGCCATGCCGCCGGGGCTTGCGGCGCCCGATCCGCGCAGCGTGGAGGCAGGCTGGCGCGGCGTGTTTCCGGAAGCCGAGGCGCCGGCCGCGAGCGAGCCCTTCGAGGCGTGGGACAGCCATCGCCTCGGTCTTGGCCTGCCGGACGGCTCGCGCGACCTCGAGGCGGACAGGACGCTGCTTCTGGAAGCCTGGTTCGACGCGCTCGGCGGCGTGTCCTGGACCAAGGGCTGCTACATGGGGCAGGAGCTGACGGCGCGCACGAAGTATCGCGGTCTCGTCAAGCGCAAGCTCGTTCCCGTCCGTGTCGAGGGGAAGCTGCCGGAGCCGGGCACGCCCGTGCTCGCCGCCGAGGCGGAGGTCGGCACGATCCGGTCGGGGCGGGGTGATCGGGCGCTCGCGATGCTCCGCACCGAGGCGCTCGAGGGCACGCTCCGCTGCGGCGAGGCGGTGCTGCATCCCGTGCGCATGCCGTGGATGGCAGCCGTCGAGGAACCGGCCCAGGAAGCGACCCAGTGACCGAGGGGCTCGACGACAGCCCGCCTCCCGTCGCCATCCACCCGCCCATCCTCTACGCCGCTGCGTTCCTCGCAGGGCTCGGCCTCGACAGGCTCCTGCCGCTCCCGGCCTTCTTCTCGGACGGCGTCCGGCACGGCGCGGCGAGCATGCTTCTCGTGTTCGGAACCTGCTTCGCGCTGTGGGCGGCCTGGCTTTTTCACCGGGCCGGAACGGGCATTCCCACCTGGCAGGCGGCGACCCGGTTCGTGCAGCGCGGGCCCTACGCGATCAGCCGAAACCCGATGTATCTCGGCGTCAGCGCCGCCTATGCCGGGCTCGCGCTCGCGCTTGCGTCGTCCTGGGCACTGATACTGCTTGTGCCGGTGCTCGTGGTGATGGACCGCTTGGTCATCGCCCGCGAGGAGCCCTACCTCGCCGCCCGGTTTGGGCCTGCCTACGAGGCCTATCTCCGGCGCGTCCGGCGCTGGATCTAGGCAAGCCGCTCGGGGTCCAGGCAGGCATAGACGTCGCCGCTGTTGGCGTCGGCCGGCAGGGCCGCGATCCACTCTGCCATGGCCTCGGCGCCGATCAGGCGCGGGTGCGCGAAGGCGAGGCTTTCGCCGAGCGAAGCGTTGAAGGCGCGGTAGCCGAGGGCCACGAGCCGGTCGAGGCAGGCCTCCGCGATGTCGCGCTGGATCGTGGTGAACTCGAAGGAGAGAGCGCGCGGCGGGCGCGAGAGGCCACGCAGCGCCTCCGCCTCGAACCCCTCGACGTCGATCTTGGCGAAGTCGGGCAGCCCGTGCTCGGCGATCAGCGAATCGAGCGAGACGGCGGGCACGGTTACGGCAACCGACCAGCGCTGCCCCTCCCAGCCCACGGCACCATCGGCTGCCTTCAGGAACTCCGCCGAGGCGGTGCTGACGGTCGGGTTCGCCGGGTTGACGTGCAGCGTCACCGAGCCCGGCTCCGCGGCCACCGCCGCGGCAACGAGGGTGACGGAGGGGTCTCGGCCGAACATCAGCCGAAGCACGCGCAGCGGCCCCGGCTGGGGCTCCACCGCGACGACGCGCGCGCCGAGGCGGCGGAAGCTCGCCACCCTGTCGCCCACATGCGCGCCGACATCGAAGCCGAGCTCGCCGGGCGCAAGGAAGCGGCCATACCACCGGTCGAGCGCCGCGCGACGGGCCTTGCCGCCGCGATGGTAGACGGCGACGGAGCGGATCAGGCCGGTGGCTTCGCGAAGTTTGTCGAGCATGCTCCTTCAGGCCATGTCCTGGTCGCCGTTGCAAGATTTCGCCACAGCACGGCCCTTGTCGCGGCAAGCTGCCATGGGCAGGGTGCGCCGCTGAACAGGGAGAAGGTCTGGTGCCGGGCGAGCCGCCATGCCGGTGACTGCACGAGCGAGCGACCGCGCCATCGCGCGGTTCCTCGACGTCTGCGCGCGGGATGCGACCTTGCGCGCGCGTCTCCGCGGAGCCGAGCCGACGGCCCACCGCGTGCTCGCCTTACCTGGCGGCGCGCCGGACACGGGGCTCCTCTACCGTCTTGCCGAGCAGGCGGCCGAGCTGCCGCCTGAGCCCGTCGCCCTCGATGCCGGCTGCGGCCTCGGCAACCTGATGGTCGATCTCGCGACGCGCCGTGGCGGGCGGTGGGTGGGGCTGACCTATTCGCCGATCCAGTGCGAGCGGGCGCGCGCCCTCGCGCAGGCCCGTGGCCTCATCGGCGCGATCGCCCTCCATCTCGGCGCGCCCGACGATCCACCCATGCAGCAGTTCGATGCGGTGTTCGCCGTCGAGGCGCTGCTGCGCGCGCGCGATGCCGAGGCCGGCCTCGCCGCGCTCGGCCGCGTGCTTCGCCCGGGCGGGCGGCTCGTTCTCGTCGAGGACATGGTGGAGGCCGATGAGCGGGAGCGCAGCGAGCTCGCACGCCGGCTCCGCGCGCCCTCGATCGCTGGCGAGGCGGAATGGCGGCGGAGGATCGAGGCCGCCGGCTTGACCCTCCTCGCGGTCGAGGACCTGACGCCGATGGTGCCCGCCCACAGCCCGGCGGCGGTGGACAGGCTTGCCCGCCGGCTCGCAACGGCGCGGCGCTTCGTTCCGCTTGGCGATCTCCGCCGCGCGCTCGACGCCCGGCTCGGCGCGCTCGGGCTCGAGCGGCTGATCCGCAGCGGTTCCGCTCGCTACATGATGATGACGGCGACGCGGCGGGAGTGACCGCTATCGCGGCGGCGGGCTCGAGAAATCGACGAGCGCGGCGAAACCCTGCTCCGTGCCGAAGGCGAGCCAGCGCCCCTCCGGGCTCCAGGCGAGCGCGCTGACCGCGCCGCGGCCGGGCTCAGCGACAGGCAGCACGCGCCCGCTCTCGATCTCGACCAGCACGACGAGACCGTCCGCGAAGCCGGCCGCGACCACCTCGTGCTGCGGGTGGCAGGCGACCTGGCTGACGAGCACGGCATCGCCCCCGGCGAGCTCGCGCGGCGCCTTGCCCATCGGCCCGTCGCCGGTGAAGGGCCAGCACACCACGGCCTCGGCGCCGGAAGTGGCGAGCCAGCGGGTGCGCGGGGTGAAGGACATCGACTTCGTCTTGGCGGGATAGCCGCTCATCCGCATGTCCGCGCCATCCTCCAGCCGCCAGCCATGCAGGGCGTTCTCCTGCATGGAGGTGACCAGGTAGCGGCCATCGGGGCTCATCGCGATGCCTGTGTGGCTGCCTTTCCAGGCGAAAGCACGGGGGCGGTCCTCCTTCGCGGCGACGAACCAGAGGCTCGCGCCGTTGTAGTGGCTCGCCGCGATCCGCTTGCCCTTCCCGTCGGTCGCGATTCCGGTGACGGTCGAGGGATGGGCGAGCGACTTGAGGATGCGCGCGTCCTTGCCGCCGTCGAACAGGTGCACCTGCTTGCCCACAGCCGCCGCACGCCACGGTCCCTTCCCCGGGAAGGCAAGCACGTGCTCGACCCATGCACCCGGCCACGTGGCGAGGGGCGCGGCCTCTCCCGTGGCGTCGAGCCTTGCGAACAGCCCGTCGTCGCCGCCGGAGAGAAAGGCGCCCGGCGCCGAATCGGGCGCGAGGGAGAGCGCGGCGCCGTCATGCACGGCGGGCCGCGCCGCGACGCGGGCCGGGTCGGCAAGCGAGACGAGCGCGACCGTTCCGTCACCGAGCGCGAAGGCGGCGGTGCGCCCCGAGCCCTCGACGGCGGCGGTGACGACATGCGCCTCGAGGCGGTGCTGCGCGCCGCGCGTCTCGAGGATGAAGTCCGCGCCGGAGGCCTCGGCGCTCATGCGGCGGCGCAGGCCTCGAAGCCGCGGCGGAGCTGCGGGCGGTTGAGGTTGCGGCCGATGAAGACGATCCGGCTCGCTCGTTCCTCGCCCTCCTTCCACGGGTTCACGAAGTCCCCGTCCGCGATCATGTGCACGGCCTGAAAAGCGAAGCGCCGGTCCTCGCCCGGATAGGCGAGCACGCCCTTGGTACGAAGCAGGTCCGGCCCCTTCTCGGCGAGCAGGGCTGAGATCCACTCGTTGAACTTGTGCGGATCGACCGGGCCGGGAATGGAGAACGAGACCGAGCGCACCTCCTCGTCGTGGCTGTGGTCGCTCTCCTCGAGGAAGCTGGGCTTCTCGCCGAGGATGCGCTCGAGCGAGAAGGCATCGCGCCCGAGCACGGTCTCGACCGGCACGTTGCCCCGCTCCGCGCGGTGGATCGTCGCGTGCGGGTTGATCGCGCGGATGCGCGCCTCGAGGGCGGCGAGCTCCTCCTCCGTCGCGAGGTCGGTCTTGTTCAGGATTACCACGTCGGCGAAGGCGAGCTGCTGGCCGGCCTCCCGCGTGTCGGCAAGCCGCTGCGGCAGGTGCTTGGCATCGACGACGGTGACGATCGCGTCGAGCCGGGTCTTCGCCTTCACGTCCTCGTCGACGAAGAAGGTCTGGGCGACGGGAGCGGGGTCGGCCAGCCCGGTCGTCTCGAGCAGGATGGCGTCGAACCGGTCGCGCCGCTTCATCAGACCGCCGAGGATGCGGATCAGGTCGCCGCGGACGGTACAGCAGATGCAGCCGTTGTTCATCTCAAACACTTCCTCGTCCGCGCCGATGACGAGGTCGTTGTCGACGCCGAGCTCGCCGAACTCGTTGATCACGACCGCGATGCGACGCCCGTGCTGCTCGGTGAGGATGCGGTTGAGCAGGGTGGTCTTGCCGGCGCCGAGATAGCCGGTCAGCACGGTCACGGGCACGGTGTCGCGGTTGGGGCGCGTATCAGGGAGCGTGTCAGGCATGGCGTTTCCCGGTCGAGGAAGAGGGGCGTGCTGCCCCGCTATATGGTCGTCGCCTGCTGGCCGGACCAGCCTTGCTGGCGTGCGCCTGTCGCACGGCTCCTGAGCGCCGCCTCGGTCGCCTCCGCCGCCTCGCGGAGCTGGGCGATGCCCTGCGGCGACGCCGCCTCCTCGAGGTGCCGGGCCATCGCCGCGACGCGCGGCGCGCCCACCGCCTCGTAGGCCGAGGCGACGGCGCGGGCTGCTGCGGCCACCCCCTTCTGGTCGCCCCGCCGCAGCGCCGCCTCGGCATCGGCCAGCGCGGCCGCGCCCTCCGCCGTCTGGCGTTCGACGAAGCGGGCGAAATCGGCAGGCGAGAGGGTCGAGCGGACGAAGGTGAGCGTCTCCTCGTCGAGCAACGCCACCGTCTCCGCCCGGGTCGGGTGCAGGCTCGAGACGCGCTGGACGACAACGCGGGAGAGCTCGTCCAGAAGTGCTGCGGTCGCGACCGGCTTGGCGATCACGCCGTTCATGCCGGCGGCGCGGAACGTCTCGTGCTGCTCCGGCAGGACATGCGCGGTGACGGCGATCACGGGGATCTGCCCGACGGGGGGCGGCAGGGCGCGGATCATCCGCGTCGCCGCGAGCCCGTCCGTGCCGGGCATCTGCACATCCATCAGCACCGCGTCGTAGGGCCGCTCGCGCAGCAGCCTGAGCGCCTCGGTCGCATCCGCCGCGGTGTCGCAGACATGGTGGTGGCGTTCGAGCATCGCGGCGAGCAGGCGCCGGTTCGTCGGCACGTCATCGACCGCGAGAAGGGTGAGGGAGCGCGGCGCTGCGGCTTCGGTGTCCTCGACCGCGTCGGCCGCGCGCGGCGCGAAGGGAAGCACCGCGCGCACGGTCTCCGACCGGCCCGCCCCGGCGCGGGCGCGGGTGAGCTCGCCGCCCATCGCCTCGGCAAGCGCGATCGCGGGAGAGAGGCCGTCCGAGAGGTCCTGCCCCGGCCAGGCCTCGCGGAGATCGACCGTCTCGAAGGCACCGCCGCGCAGCGTCGCGGCGGAGCTGTCGCCGACGAGGAGGGCGAGCTTCTCGCCCTCGAACCGAACGGCGATGCCGAGCGTCGCGCCGGGTGCGAGCGGCAACATCCGCACGATGAGCGCCTTGAGGAGCCGCACGAAGCGCGGCGCGTCGCCGACCGCGAGAAGGGCCGGCTCCTCCCCCTCGCTCCTGCCCTGGGGCGCGGCGCTACGAAGCGGGCCGCCGACCAGCGCGGCCCGGCCGCCGAGCTCGCTCACCCGTGTCTCGAGCGAGCGCAGCACATCGCCCACCGTCTCCACCGGATCGAACGGCGCGCGCAACGGGTCTGCCCGCCCTGCCGCGAGCGAAGCGGCATCGCCGAGCGCGTCGGAGAGGTCGAGCAGGTCCTCGGCCGCGTCGAGCGCGGCGCGTGCCGCGCGCGTGCTCTCGGCATCGAGGCCCGGCGTGTCGAGCACCATGCCGAAGGTCCCGGCGATCCTGTGCAGCGGGCCGGCGAGGTCGCGCGCCGTGGCGGCGAGGATGGGCGCGCCGGCGAAGACCGGCGCGGAAACCGGGAACTCCACGTCCTCGCCCTTCGGCAGGCCGCGCACGATCACGAGCCCGGCCGTGGCGAGGCCGAGCACGGCGACGAGGAAGGCGCCGGTCGCGAGCGCCTCGGTCTGGCGGATGCGCTCGAGCCGCCGCACCGCCTGCACGACCTGCACGGAGGTCGCCGCATCGAAGGCAAGCGCGAGATCGGCGAGCGGTTCGCGCAAGGGAGGAAGAAGGCGGGTCAGCTCGATCACCGCCGCCTGCGGCATCGCCGCGCCAGGCACCGAGGCGGAGGTGCCGAGAAGGTCGTCGATGCGCGCGACGAGCGCGTCGAGCTGGACCAGCGTCTCCTCGAAGCGGGGCAGGGAGGCGAAGTGCACGCGCCACTCATCGCCGCGGATGCGCGCGATCGAGGCGACGAAGGCCTCGTAGCGCTGGCGCAGCAGCACGGGCGGCGCGCCGGCGAGCGTCTCGAGCGCGGCGGCATAGAGCCGCGCCTGGTCGAGCGCGAGGCCAGCTGCATCGAATCGCCCCGGCTCGATTGAGTAGCGCTCGAGCATCGCGATGGCGCGTTGCGAGGCGAGGTGCGACCACACCACGCCGCCGCCGGTGACGGCGACACCGAGCGCGAGGCCCGCGAGCATCAGGCGCGAGGCCTGGCGCATCGGCTACTCGCGCCTGCCCGGAGCCGCGCCGGCCATCGTCACGCCGCCCGCCTCCGGAACCTCAGGCGGCTTCCGCGCGCACGGCCTTGTCGAGCGTGTCGAAGATCCGGTCGACATGCTTGCGCTCCACCGTCAGTGGCGGCGAGAGCGCGACGATGTCGCCGGTGACGCGCACGAGAAGCCCGTCGTCGAAGCAGCGCTGGAACACCCGCATCGCCCGCTCGGTCGGGCGGTCCTTCATCGGCTCGAGCTCGATGCCGGCGATCAGCCCGGAATCCCGGATATCCGTCACCAGCGGGTTCGAGCGCATCGCGTGCGCGGCATCCTGCCAGTAGGGAAGCAGCTCGCGCACGCGGCCCGCGAGGTCCTCCTCCTGGTGGATCCGGATCGAGGCGATCGCGGCGGCGCAGGCGAGCGGGTGGCCGGAATAGGTGTAGCCGTGGAAGAACTCGATGCCGCCCGGGACGCCGTTGACGACCGTATCGTAGACATCGTTCGTCACCGCGACAGCGCCCATCGGCACCGCGGCGTTGGTCAGCCCCTTCGCCATCGTCATGATGTCTGGCATCACGCCGAAATGCTCCGCCGCGAAGCCGCTGCCGAGACGCGAGAAGCCGGTGATCACCTCGTCGAAGATGAGCAGGATGCCGTGCTTGGTGCAGAGCTCGCGCAGGCGCTTCAGATATCCCTTCGGCGGTACGAGCACGCCGGTGGAGCCCGCTACCGGCTCGACGATCACGGCGGCGATCGTGTCGCCGTGCAGCTTCACGAGATCCTCGAGATGGTCGGCGAGATGCGCGCCCTCGTTCGGCTCGCCGCGGCTGAAGAGGTTCTGCGGAAGATGCGTGTGCGGCAGGTGATCGACATAAGGAAGCTGCGCGCCGAACTGGCGGCGGTTGGCGACGATGCCGCCGACGCTCATGCCGCCGAAGCCGCAGCCATGGTAGCCGCGCTCGCGCCCGACGAGGCGCTGGCGGTGGCCCTGGCCGCGGGCGCGGTGGTAGGCGAGCGCCATCTTCAGCGCCGTGTCGGCGCTCTCGCTGCCCGAGTTGGTGAAGAAGATGCGGTCGAGCCCGTCCGGCGTGAACTCCGCGAGCCGCGCTGCGGCCTCGAAGGCGACGGGGTGGCCCATCTGGAAGGTCGGCGCGAAATCCATCTCATCTGCCTGCGCCTTGATGGCGTCGGCGATCTCGCGCCGCCCGTGCCCCGCGTTGACGCACCAGAGACCGGCCGTGCCATCGAGAACCTCGCGACCCTCGGGCGTGTAGTAGGAGACGCCCTCGGCGCGGGCGAGCAGGCGAGGGCCGGTCTTGTAGCTCCGGTTGGCCGTGTACGGCATCCAGAACGCGTCGAGATTGTTGGGGCGAAGCGGAACGTTCATGGGAAGGCGCCTCCTTGAGCGCCGGCAGCATGCAGCGCGGCGGCAGGGTGGCACTGCGCCAAGGCCGCATCAACCGGGCGTCCATAGCCGGCGGGATTTGCAGCATCGCCGGCCCGTGGCACCGTGCCTGCTCCTGCCACCCAAGCAGAGGCGACGATGCCTGACGGAACACTCTACATCGGCACGAAGCGCAACTCATCCTGGAGCCTTCGCGGCTGGCTTCCGGTTCACCTCGCGGGGCTCGACGTCGAGGAGGTGCTGATACCTCTCGGCCAGCCCGACACGGCCGCGCGCATTGCCGCCGCCTCGCCGAACGGCCTCGTGCCCTGCCTGCATCACAAGGGTGCCGTGATCTGGGAGAGCATCGCGATTGCCGAATACTGCGCCGAGCTCGCGCCGGGCCTGTGGCCGGCGGAAATCCGCGCCAGGGCGCATGCGCGCGCAATCTCCGCCGAGATGCATGCGGGCTTCCGCGCTCTGCGCCAGGCGATGTGGATGAACACGGGGGCGGATTTCTCCGCCCGCGCGGCCGGGCACGGGCGGACGCCGGAGGCGCTGGCCGACATCGCCCGCATCGAGGCGATCTGGGCCGAGACGCGCGGCCGCTTCGGCGAGGGCGGGCCGTACCTCTTCGGCGCCGAGTTCACGATCGCCGACGTGATGTACGCCCCCGTCGTGACGCGGTTCATCACCTGGGCACCGCCTCTGTCGGAGGCGAGCCGCGCCTATGTCCAGGCCGTGCGCGCCCATAAGCTCGTCGATCGCTGGTACCGCGAGGCCGATGCCGAGCCCAAGGCTTGGCACCAGGCGAAGTACGAGACGGCGCCCTGAGGCGATGGCAGCCACGACCCTAGACCATGTCGGCATCGCCGGGCGCGACCTCGCTCCCCTCGCGGCGCGGTACGAAGCCCTCGGATTCACCCTCTCGCCTTTCGCGCAGCACCGTGCCCCGGGGGCGGACGGGGTGGTTCGCCCGATCGGCACCGGCAATCGTTGCGCCATGCTCGAGCGGGGCTATCTCGAGCTGATCGCTGTCGTCGACCCGGCCCTGCCGTCGAACACGCTGGACCGGTTCCTCGCCCGCTACGAGGGGCTGCACATCGTCGCCTTCGGCGTCGAGGACGCCGACGCCGAGCTCGCCCGGCTGCGCGGCCTCGGCATTCCCATTCCCGGCATCGCCTGGCTCGAGCGCCCGGTGGACACGCCGGAGGGGACGCGCACCGCGCGCTTCGCAAGGCTTCCCCTGCCCGACGCACCGGAGGGCAGGGTGCAGCTCATCCGGCACCTGACGCCGGAGCTGCTCTGGCAGCCCCAGCTTCTCAAGCACGCCAACGAGGCAGTCTCGCTCGACGAGACGATCCTGGCGGTCGCCGACCCGGGGGAAGTGGCTGGTCGGTTCGGCAGGTTGATCGGCTCCGAGCCGGTGGCCGTTCCGGGTGGCTTCACCCTGCCGCTTGCCGGCGGGGCGCTCAGGGTGCTCGACGCCGCAGCGGCCGAGGCGGCCCTGCCTGGCCTCTCCGTACCCTGCCTGCCCTTCATCGCCGGCATCGTGATCGGCACCGCGGATGGCGGCGCGGCGGCCGGGCGGATCGCCGGCGCGCATGGTCGCAGGGTGGAAGGGGGCTTCCTGGTGCCGGGGGCGCAGGCGGGAGGCGCCGCGCTTCTGTTCCGGTGAGGCACCCACGAGCCTTTCGCATGAACGGCTTGGTCCGCTTCTGCACCAGGAACAGACGTGGGGATCACGCGCGCTAGTCCTCACCGGGGAAAATCTGTTCACGAACTCGCGCGCTCGCGGTAGTCTGTGTTCAGCATGGACGCGGGACTGCCCGCCGGATTGTCTCGGCTGGGCTGTATCGGAGGTGCATTCTCCCCGTGACGGACGCGAAGCTCCGCTCGACCTGGACGACGAAGGCAGCGCAGGCCGCCTTCTCTCCCGGCGCGCCGGTTCCGCTTCCGGCACTCGCGGCACTTCCCGTGCTGCCGACCTCCTTCAGCACCGCCACCGCCGAGCCGCGCCGGCAGAGCGAGGTGCCCGAGGGGGGAAGCGAGCGCATCGATGCGACCTTGTCGGATGACGGACCCCACGAGCGCTTCACCTGGAATGGCCCGACCGCCTCGAGCGTGACGGTCGCGCAGGTCGGCGAGCCCTCGAACCCGCACGCCGCCCCCGTTCGCGTCAGCGATCTCTCCGGCGGCGGCGCCGACCAGAACGCCCCGGCCTGCCGTCCAGGCGACCAGACCTCGGCGGAGAAGCAGGACGACGCCACCGGCGACGATGGGCCCGAGGCACCCGCACGCGACAGCAGGGGCGGCGAGCAGGGCGCGCAGCTTCCCAAGTGCTCCATCGAGTTCGATCCCGACTCGGCCGAGCCCGACGTCGTCGCACAGGCGCCTGCCGCACCGGCGGAGAAGGTCGCCGGCGGTTCCAGCGGCCAAGGTTCGCGCGCGCAGCCGGACGCGGCTTCGAACGGCAATGCGTCCCGTAAGCCCCCTGAGGCCGACCAGGGCGACGGCAGCCAGCCTGGCCAGGCGGCGGATGGCTCGTCCAATACGGCGTCCTCGGGAACGTCCTCGTCCTCCTCCGCGTCCGCGTCGTCCGCCTCGACCCAAGGCCAGGCGCCGGCCGACACCGCACCGCTCGTGGTGACGGAAGCGACGCGCGGCATCGGCGCGGCGGTGATCGACCCGATGCTGCCGACCGACAGCGTCACCTTCGGAAGCGACCCTGCGCTTCTCTTTCCGGGCACGAGCCAGACGGTTCCCGACCCTGTGGGTGACGCGCTCGCCTCCGCGACGACACTCGTCCCCCCCGTCGATCCGACGGACTACAGCCTGCTCGGCTGAGCGCGACCGAAAACGGCGCGGGCCGTGGCCCGCGCCGTGCGTTCAGGCGCCAGTGATCGTGCGGTCAGCCGAGCGCCTTGACCATCGTCGAGCCAAGCGCGGCCGGGCTGTCAGCGACATGGATACCCGCCTCGCGCATCGCCGCCATCTTGTAGGCGGCCGTGTCCTTGCCACCCGAAATCACGGCGCCTGCGTGGCCCATGCGCCGGCCGGGCGGGGCCGTCGCGCCGGCGATGAAGCCGACGACGGGCTTCTTCACCTTCTCCCGCGCGAGGAACTCGGCGGCTTCCACCTCGCTCTGCCCGCCGATCTCGCCGATCATGATGATCGCCTGCGTCTCGGCGTCGGCGAGGAACATCTCCAGCACCTCGATGAAGTCGAGCCCCTTCACCGGGTCGCCGCCGATGCCGACGCAGGAGGTCTGGCCGAGACCCGCGGCGGTGGTCTGGGCCACCGCCTCGTAGGTCAGCGTGCCCGACTTCGAGACGATGCCAATCTTGCCGCGGCGGTGGATATGGCCGGGCATGATTCCGATCTTGCACGCATCGGGCGTGATCACGCCCGGGCAGTTCGGCCCGATCAGCTTCGACTTCGAGCCCGTGAGCGCGCGCTTGACCTTTACCATCTCGAGCACCGGGATGCCCTCGGTGATGCAGACGATCAGCGGCATCTCCGCGTCGATCGCCTCGAGGATGGCGTCCGCCGCGAACGCGGGCGGCACGTAGATGGCGGACGCGTTCGCGCCCGTCCGCTCCTTCGCTTCGGCGACCGTGTCGAACACAGGCAGGTCGAGATGCGTCGTCCCGCCCTTGCCCGGCGTCACCCCGCCGACGACCTTGGTGCCGTAGGCGATCGCCTGCTCGCTGTGGAACGTGCCCTGGGCGCCCGTGAAGCCCTGGGTGATGACTTTCGTGTTCTGGTCGACGAGAACGGCCATGTCACGCGGCCTCCTTCACGGCCTTGACCACCTTGGCGGCGGCATCGGCAAGGTTGTCGGCGGAAACGATCGGCAGGCCCGACCCGGCGAGGATCTTCTTGCCGAGATCGACATTGGTGCCCTCGAGCCTGACGACGAGCGGCACCGACAGCGACACCTCCCGCGCGGCCGCGACCACGCCCTCGGCGATCACGTCGCAGCGCATGATGCCGCCGAAGATGTTGACCAGGATGCCCTCGACGTTCGGGTCAGAGAGGATGATCTTGAACGCCGCGGTCACTCGCTCCTTCGTCGCGCCGCCGCCCACATCGAGGAAGTTCGCGGGCTCGCCGCCGTAGAGCTTGATGATGTCCATCGTCGCCATGGCGAGCCCGGCGCCGTTGACCATGCAGCCGATATTGCCGTCGAGCGCGACGTAGTTGAGGTCGTGCTTGCCGGCCTCGAGCTCCTTCGGGTCCATCTCGCTCTCGTCGCGGAGCTCGGCGATGTCCTTGTGGCGGTAGAGCGCGCTGTCGTCGAACGTCACCTTGGCGTCGAGCGCCACGACGTCACCCGCGCCCGTCACCACCAGCGGGTTGATCTCGACGATGGCGCAGTCGAGCTCGACGAAGGCGCGGTAGAGCGAGAGCACGAAATTCGTGAAGCTCTTCACCTGGTTGCCGGTGAGCCCAAGCCCGTAGGCGAGCTTGCGTCCATGGAAGCCCTGCACGCCAGCGGCAGGGTCGATGTGCACGCGAAGGATCTTCTCCGGGTGGTGCGCCGCCACCTCCTCGATCTCAACGCCGCCCTCGGTCGAGGCCATGATCACGACGCGGCCCACGGCCCGGTCGATCAGCAGGCCGAGATAGAGCTCGCGCGCGATGTCGCATCCGCTCTCGACATAGACGCGCTGCACCTTCTTGCCGGCGGGGCCGGTCTGTGCCGTGACGAGCACCTTGCCGATCATCGCCTCGGCGGCCGCCTTCGCCTCGGCAGGTGACTTGGCGATGCGCACGCCGCCCTTGCCCGAGGCATCGTCGAGGAAGCGGCCCTTGCCGCGGCCGCCGGCGTGGATCTGCGCCTTCACCACCGTCACCGGCGTGCCGAGGGAGGCGGCGATCTTCTCCGCCTCCTCAGGGCTCCAGGCGACGCCGCCCTTCAGCACGGCCACGCCGTATTTGGCCAGGACTTCCTTGGCCTGGTACTCGTGGATGTTCATGCGGGAGCCCCCGTTTCGAAGGAAATGTGGTCCGGATACGAAGCGGGCCGGGACTGCTCCCGGCCCGGTCGGGTTCAGCCGACGAGCTTGCGGCTCGCCTCGATCAGTTCGCGCACCGCGCCGCAGCTCTTCTCGAAGGCGGCCTTCTCGCCGTCGTTGAGGGAAATCTCGACGATGCGCTCCACGCCGCCCGCGCCGATCACCACCGGCACGCCGACATAGAGGTCCTTCACGCCGTACTGGCCCGTGAGCCAGGCGGCGCAGGGCAGCACGCGCTTCTTGTCGCGGAGGTAGCTCTCCGCCATCGCGATCGCGGAAGCCGCAGGCGCGTAGAAGGCCGAGCCCTTCTCGAGAAGCTTCACGATCTCGCCGCCGCCATTGGCGGTGCGCGAAACGATCGCGTCGATCTTCTCCTGCGTCGACCAGCCCATCTTCACGAGGTCGGGCACGGGAATGCCGGCGACGGTGGAGTAGCGCGTGAGCGGTACCATCGTGTCGCCATGGCCGCCGAGCACGAAGGCGGTGACGTCTTCGACCGAGACGCCGAACTCGTGGGCGAGGAACAGCCGGAACCGGGCGCTGTCGAGCACGCCCGCCATGCCGACAACCTTCTCCGGCGGCAGGCCCGACTTCTGCTGGAACACCCACACCATCGCATCGAGCGGGTTGGTGATGACGATGACGAAGGCATCGGGGCAGTGCGTCTTCACGCCCTCTGCCACCTGCGCGATCACGCCCGCGTTCTTGGCCACGAGGTCGTCGCGGCTCATCCCCGGCTGGCGCGGGAAGCCTGCGGTGATGATGACGACATCCGCCCCCTTGATGGCGGAATAGTCCGACCCGCCGGACATCATCGCGTCAAACCCGTCCACGGGGCCGGACTGCATGATGTCGAGGGCCTTGCCGGCAGCCACGCCGCCGAACACGTCGAACAGCACGACGTCGCCGAGTTCCTTGAGGCCGACGAGGTGGGCGAGCGTTCCGCCGATGTTGCCGGCTCCGATGAGCGCGATCTTGCTGCGGGCCATGGCCACCTTCCTCGTTCTGTCTCTCTGACTGCTGCCGAGGCGCGGCGCGCGTCCAGCCGGCGCCCTTCCGCCTCGCCCGGAACCGGGCGGGGGTTCCCCTAGCGTGTTTGGTGCATCGCGGCAAGGCGGGGGCGGGAGGGCCTTCCTGCGGCCCCGATCAGCGCCTCCGGCCACCCTCGCTGCGGAAGCGGCGGACGCTCTGCGCCGCCTCGTCGAGCATCGCCTGGGCACGGCGTTGCGCCGCCTTCGCCGCCTCGGCATCGCGCTTCTCGGCGAGGATCTCGACCGAGCGCTCTGCCGCCCGTGCTTCGGCCAGAGCGAGGCGCCGTCGCTCCGAGGCACGGGCGGCCGCATCGGCCTTGGCTGCCTCGGCGCGGGCCTGGGCGAGGCCGAGCGGGAGCCAGGCGGCATAGGCGCCGGGGTCACCCTGCTCGGCTTCGGTGGTGAGCGCCCGCTCTGCCGCTTCGGCGCGGGCGAGCGCTGCGTCCTCGGCGGCGATGGCAGCGGCGAGGTCCCGCCGTGCCTCGTTCACCGAGAGGCGGCGGAGGCGGGCGAGCGTGGCGAGCGGGTCACGCCGCATCGGCGCCTGCGAGGATGCCAGCCAGCGCGCCGAAGGCGGCCTCAGGGCTCTCCGCCTCGTCCTTGTCCTGGGCGAGTAGCGCCTCGATGCGCGGGGCGAGGCGCACCGCCTCGTCCACCTCGGGGTCGGTTCCAGGCCTGTAGGCGCCAAGCCGCACCATGTCGGCCATGTCCGCATGCAGCGAGAGAAGCCGCCGTGCGCGGGAGAGAAGCGCCTTCTCTTCGGCAGAGAGGATGCCCGGCGCGGCGCGGGATAGCGAGCGGAGCACGTTCACCGCAGGGAAGCGCCCGGATTCCGCGATGCGGCGCTCGAGCACGACATGCCCATCGAGGATGCCGCGGGCTGCGTCGGCCACGGGCTCGTCATGGTCCTCACCCTCGACCAGCACGGTGAAGAGTGCGGTGATCGAGCCACCCTTGCCCTCCAGTCCCGGGCCTGCGCGCTCCAGCAGGCGGGGAAGCTCGGCGAACACCGAAGGCGGGTAGCCGCGCGTGGCCGGCGGCTCTCCGGCGGAGAGGCCGATCTCGCGCGCCGCGAGGCAGAAGCGCGTGACGCTGTCCATCATCAGCAGCACGTTCAGCCCCTCGTCGCGGAAATGCTCCGCCACCGCCAGCGCCGCATGCGCCGCCTCGCGGCGGAGAAGCGGCGCGGCGTCGGAGGTCGCGACGACGACGACCGAGCGCGCGAGCCCTGCCTCGCCCAGATCGTCCTCGATGAACTCGCGCACCTCGCGGCCGCGCTCGCCGACCAGCGCGATGACGGCGACGTCGCATTCCGCCTGGCGGGCGAGCATGGCCATCAGCGTGGACTTGCCGACGCCGGAGCCCGCGAAAAGTCCCAGCCTCTGCCCTTGGCGGCAGCCGGCGAACAGATCGAGCGCGCGCACCCCCATCGGCAGGCGCGGCCCGAGGCGAGAGCGCGCCGTGGCCGGCGGCGGCGCGGTGCGCACGGGCCGGGGCACCCGGCCAGGAACCAGCGGCCCCTTGCCGTCAAGCGGGTTGCCGAGCGGGTCGATCACCCGCCCGAGCCAGGCGTGCGAGACCGAGAATGTCGCCTCGCCGCCGATGCGCGCAGGCATGCCGGGGCCCAGCCCCGCGAGGTCGCCAAGCGCCATGGCCTGGGCGCGGCCGGAACGGAAGCCGATGACCTCGAGCGCGACCTCGCGCCCATCGCGGGCTGTCGCGACAAGCCGGTCGCCCACCGAAAGAAAGCCGGTGACGCCCTCGACCTCGACGGCAAGCCCGGTGACGGCACCGATCCGGCCCGAGAGCTGCAGCGGCGGAAGCGCGCGAAGCGCCGCGGAGGCTGCGCCAAGCCGCTCGGTCAGCGGCAGGACGGGATCCTCCTCGGCGATGGCGTGCGACATCGGCAGCATCCTGTCCAACCGCAATGGTGGCCTCTTCCTGGCGTGCTCCTGTGTGTGGAGCCGTGCGGGTTAAGGGACCGTGAAGCGATCTCGCCGCGGCGACGTTAACGGTGTGTGAAGCCGAGTGGTGTCGGATGCACAAGCGGCGTCGTGGCCGCAACGCGAGAGGATCGGGAATGCTGACGATGACGCGCTTGGGTGGGGTTGTTCGGGCCATGGCGGTGGCGATCGGGCTCGGCGCCTGCGGCCCGGCGCTGGCCGCGGTGACGATCTCGGAGACGCCGAACGGCAGCCCCGCCCCCTCGCTTACGATGCGCGACAATCTCGACTGGCTTGCGCTCGGCGCGGTCGGAGGAACGAGCCCGGTGAGCGGCATCGTCGTGACGCTGTTCGGCGGCGCAGCGGCCGTCACCGGCAGCAGCGACGGTCGCTACGCCGCGCCGTTCCTGACGGGGCAAAATGGCGAGGGGTTCGGCGCGGGCGGCAGCAGACAGCGCTCCGGCGTCGACGCCACGACCTATCTCACGACCGGATCGACGCTGGCGCAGCGCGATGCGCGTGCCGAGATCATCCTGCCCTACCTCACGCTCGACCTCGGGCTGCTCTGGGGATCGGTCGATGACCACAACGCGCTCGCACTGTTCGCGGGGGACACGCTCGTCGGCACGGTGCGCGGCGGCGACGTGATCGCCGGTGCGTCCGGAAACCAGGGGCCGCAGGGAACACGGTACATCAACATCCGCTCGGACGCGGCGTTCGACCGCCTGGTGGCCTCCTCCGCCGGCTATGCGTTCGAGTTCGACAACATCGCCTTCGGCCCCGCAGTCGCCATCGCGGCGCCGGCGGCGCTCGGCGTGTTCGTCGTCGGCGTCCTCGGGCTTGCGGCGGTGCGACTGCGCTTCCGCTAGCTACGCTGGACCCTCAGCGCATCCGCGCTGCAAGCCTCTCGCCAGATCAGGGCGAGGCGAGAAGATGAAGTTCGCGACATAGGGCTTGCTCACGCTGAAGTTTTGGTGCGTCTCCGCATCGAACCGCTCGATCGGCAGAACCGTACCGCGGTGGAGGAACCAGCCGCGATAGCCGAGCGCTGCGAAATACGCGAAGGCCTCGTCGACGATGCCCGGGCGATGCCTGTTCTCCAGCTCAACGATGATATTGGGGCGGCAGCGCTTGAGCACCCCCTCTGCGCCGTGGAACACGCTCATCTCGTGGCCCTCGACGTCGACCTTCAGGAAGGCCACGTCCTCCGTCACCGCCTCGTCGAGCGTCACGATCTCCACATCGACTTCCTCATCGCCCGAAACGGCATTGGCCGGCTCGATCGTCGCGAGCCCGAGCCCGTCCCGTGGTATGCGCAGCACGGCGCGGCCAGGACGATCCGACACAGAGGCCTCGCGGACCGTCACGCGCGTCGGGAAACGGCGGCGAAGATGCGCCGCCAGCGCCGGGTTCGGTTCGAAGGCAAGGCAGGCGCGCGAGACCCGGCGCATGAAGTACGTGTAGTCGCCCAGATGGGCACCGACATCGACGGAAAGCTTCGAGCGGTCGCACAGGAGGTCGATGATGCGCACATGCGGGTCGCCCCAGCGCCATTCCTTGAAGGCGGCGTAGTGCGACCCGAGCGCACCCTGGTCGCGATCGAGCCACGCATCGACGAAACGCGGAATCATGGCGTCAGGCACTCCGTGGCGGATGGCGCCCGGCTGGGCGACGTGTTCAGTCGGGCAATGCCCGCGTCGAACCTGACCTGGCGAAATGGATCGTGGCGATCGTAACGCGGTTCGCGACCGGCTGGGGCGTCGTGCTGCCCTCTCTGTGGAGCTCCGCGAAAGAGACCTTACCGCCGCACCGGCCGCGGCGTGCCGTCCTCGTTCAGCGCCACGAAGGTGAAGGTCGCGACCGTGACTCGCTCATGCACCTCGGCCTCACGGGGGCGGCGCCAGGCGCTGATCCGGAAGCGCAGCGAGGTGCGGCCGATGCCGAGCAGCTCCGCCCATACTGATACCTCGTCCCCCACCTTCACCGGCCGGTGAAAGGCCATCGCCTCGATCGCCACCGTGGCCACGCGGCCCCTGGCCGCACGCCCCGCTGCGAGCCCGCCCGCGAGATCCATCTGCGCGAGAAGCCAGCCGCCGAATATGTCGCCGGAGGGGTTGGTGTCGGCCGGCATCGCCAAGGTGCGGAGCGCAGGCTCTCCGGGCGGAACCGTCTCCGGTGGCTCGGGCGTCACCATGGCTTTCTCCTCAGGTCAGATGCGGCAGGGCGAGATAGTCCTCGCTCTGCATTTCCATCAACCGGCTCGCGGTGCGCTGGAACATCGAGGCGTTCTCGCCGCGCTCGTACAGCCGGTCGGGGATGTCGGCGGCGGAGGCGACGAGCTTCACCCGGTGCTCGTAGAGCGCGTCGATCAGCGTGATGAAGCGCCGGGCGCGGTCGAAATTCTGCGGCGAGAGGCGCGGAATGTCGTCGAGCACGAGCGCGTGCAGGTGCGTCGCCAGCGCCAGGTAGTCGGCCGGGCCGAGCGGCACGCCGCACAGCGCCTCGAAATCGGCCCGTGCGACGTGATTCAGCGCCAGCGGCAGCGTCACACGCCGGCCGAGCACCTCGAGCACGAGGGGTGCGGGGCTGCCCTCGCCGGCGAGCTCCTCGAAGGTGCGGCCGAGCGCGGCATCGGCCCGCGCATCCGCCGGCGCCCACCAGGTGCGCATGCCGAGGATACGGTCGCGCCGGTAGTCGCGCCCGCCATCGAGCACGATCACCTCGAGCCGCTCCTTGATGACGGCGATGAAGGGCAGGAACCGCTCGCGCTGCAGCCCGTCCCGATAGAGCTCGTCTGGCACCGTGTTCGAGGTGGCGACGACGATCACGCCGCGCGCGAACAGCGCCTCGAACAGCCGGCCGAGGATCATCGCATCGGCGATGTCGTGCACCTGGAACTCGTCAAAGCAGAGCAGGATCGACCGTTCCGCTACCTGGTCCGCGAGCGCGGGGATTGGGTCTGCCTCGTCGGAGCGCTGCCGGTGCGCGTGCAGGAAGCGCTGCACCTCCTGCATGAAGGCGTGGAAGTGCACGCGGCGTCGCCGCTCGGTCGGTGCGGAAACGAAGAACAGGTCCATCAGCATCGACTTGCCGCGCCCGACGGAGCCGACGAGGTAGAGCCCCTGCGGCACGTCCGTCCCATCCTCGCGGACGCGGCGCTGGCGTGCGCCGTCCGATCGGCCGAAGCCGAGCCGCGCGCGGAAGGCAGAGAGCAGCCCGCCCTGGCCCAGCTGGGGCGCTGGCGGGGCGTAGCCGGCCAACGCCCGCCAGAGCCCCTGGAGGCGTTCGGCCGCGAACTCCTGCGCCGTGTCGGGCATGAGCTCGCCGCGCGCCACGCGGGCACGCCAAGCCGGAAGCGGCCCCTGGGCGGTGGCGCTGTCGGTCGCGGCATCCATCGGGCAGGCGCCTTAGCCGAAGCGCGCCGCGGCGGCAACGCCGCCGGGCGGTGCTCAGCGCTGCAGGGCGAGGTAGTGGGCGAGCGCCTCGAGATCGGCCTCGGAGAGACCGTAGAGCGCCGCGTTCATCGCCGTGTCGGTGCCGCTGCGCTTCTGCTGCTGGTACTCGAGCATGGTGTGGAGGAGGAAGTCTTCCCGCTGCCCGGCGATTCGCGGAACCTGGTTCTGGCCCGAATAGTCCGGCAGGTGGCAGGAGCCGCAGTGATGCGTGGCCGACAGGGCCTTGCCGCGCTCCACCTTGGCCGCATCGCGCGCGGGTGGTTGCGGCTCGAGGGTGAGGCTCGCGTAGTAGGCGGCGAGGTCCTCGATGTCGCGGTCCACCACGCCCTTCATCGCCTCGTTCATCGGCGGGAAGGCGCGAATTCCCTCGCGGAACAGGATCATCTGCAGGGTGAGGAACAGGGGCTGCTGGCCGGCGAGAGAGGGCACGAGGTCGAGCTGCGAGTTGCCACCCGGCCCGTGGCAGGCCGCACAGCTCTCGGCGAGCGCCTGGCCGCGCGCGGCATCCGCCGCCGCAACCGCGCCAGGAAAGAGAAGGGCCGCGGCGAGTGCCGCGGCCCCCATCAGTGTGGTGCGCATCAACGGCGGCTGATGCGGTAGATCGCGCCGAGCTGCTCGTCCGCCACCAGGAGCGAGCCGTCCTGGAGCTGCTGCACGTCCACAGGCCGGCCGGTGAACTTCTCCCCGCTCGCATCGAGGAAGCCGGTCAGGAAGGGCTGGATGCCCGTCACGCGACCCTGCCCGTCGAGCTTCGCGACCACCACGTCGTAGCCGCTCTTCTTCTCGCGGTTCCACGAGCCGCGGCGGGCGATGAAGATCTGGTTCTCGTACTCGGCCCCGAACCCCGTGCCGCGGTAGAAGCGCATCCCCAGCGCCGCGACGTGAGGCCCGAGCTTGGCGGCGGGCTGCTCGAACTCGCTGCAGGCCCGGCGGGGCACCGCGGGGTCGTTCCAGTCGCCCACGCAGAACGGGAAGCCATGGTCCTCGCCAGAGCGGCGGACGCGATGCAGCGTGTCCTCGGGGACGTCGTTGCCGGCCCAGTCGCGCCCGTTGTTGGTGGCCCAGAGCTCGCGCGTCGCCGGGTGGAAGTCGAAGCCGACCGAGTTGCGGATGCCGCGTGCCTCGATCCGGCGGTCCGACCCGTCGGGGCGGAATGACACCAGGATGGCGTAGCGGTCACGGTCGAACTCGCAGACATTGCAGGGCACGCCGACATTCGTATAGAGCCGCCCGTCCGGGCCGAACCCGGCGAACTTCCAGCCGTGATGCTCCTCTGGCGGAAGGTTGAAGGCGGAGGTCAGGTCGGTCGGCTGGCCGGGGTTGTCGAGCTTGCCCTCGATGCCCTCCCAGCGCAGCACCTGGTTGATGGCGATGACGGTCAGCGCCCCGTCCTTGAAGGCGATTCCGTTCGGCTGCTTCAGCCCCTGGGCGATGATGCGCACCCGGCGCTGGCCGCCCTCGTCGCTGATCGCGTACACGCGGCCGATCACGCGGGAGCCGACGAACACGGTGCCGCGATCGCCGACCGCCATCATCCGGGCACCTGGCGCGCCATGGGCCCAGACCTCGATCTTGAAGCCGTCGGGCACCCGCAGGTCGTTGATCGGAAGCTCGTTCTCTGGCGTGACGGTGAGCTTCGGCGCGTGCGGCGCGAGGGTGGGGCTCATCCCGCTGCCTTCACGGCCGACGGCCCATGCGGGAACCTGCTGCTGCTGCGCGTAGGCTGGCACCGCGGCTGCGGCAAGCAGCGCCGCGCCGAGCGCGAGGCGCATGGAGGCGAAGGTCGCCATGGTTGCTTCTCCCTTGATGCTTGGCCGGCGAGGGGGCACCGGCGCGGCAACGCTCGCGAATGCGCGTTGAGCAGTCAACAGCAAGTTCAACCAACGCCAAGTTCAACCGGCCCGCGCACGCCTGGGCTGGCGTGCCGCGCCCGGCGCGCTATATGATGAGAGGTGCGGCAACAGACCGCGAGTGGGAGAACACCATGACCGAGACCTGGGAAAGCCCGGCCTTCGACGAGATCCGTATGGATGCCGAGATCGGCTCCTACGCTGACGATCTGGCCGAAGAGCGCGATTGATTCCGCCCCGGCGGCGGGGGAGCGTTCGCGCTTCCCTCGCCGCCGGCGGCCTCCAGGGCAGGTTCGCGCCCAATGCATGTTCGTGTTCTCGGCTCCGCCGCTGGAGGCGGATTCCCACAGTGGAATTGCGCCTGCCGGTTGTGTCGCGGCGTTCGCGAGGGCACGGTGAAGGCATCCCCCCGCACCCAGGAGAGCACCGCCGTATCGGCTGATGGCGAGCGTTGGGTGCTGCTCAATACGAGCCCCGAGATCCGCTCCCAGATCGAGGCATTTCCGGCGCTTCACCCCAAGGCGCCCCGGCACACGCCGATTGGCGCGATCGTGCTCACCAACGGCGATCTCGACCATGTGCTTGGGCTTCTCAGCCTCAGGGAGAGCCAGCCCCTGGTCGTCTATGCCGCGCCCTGCGTGCGGCGCGGGTTCATCGAAGGCAACAGCCTGGCCCGCACCCTCTCCCGGTTTCCGGGGCAGGTGACGTGGCACGACATCGCCGACGGCACCGACATTCCGCTTGCCGACCCGGAGGGTGCACCGCTCGGGCTGACGCTTCGCGCCGCGCCCGCGCCAGGCCGCCCACCGCCGCATCTCAAGGGGCATGTCGAGGACGACCCGCTCGAGAGCATCGGCATCGCGCTGACCGAGACCGAGACGGGTAGGCGGATGGCCTACGTCCCTGGCACGGCGGCGATCACGCCCGCGCTGCGCGGTCTGATGGACGGGGCCGATGCCGTGTTCCTCGACGGCACGTGCTGGTCGGACGACGAGCTGATCGCGCAGAAGCTCGGTACCGCGACGGCGACGAGCATGGGCCACGTTCCGGTCGGAGGCGGAGGCGGCAGCCTCGCTTCCCTCGCCGGGCTCGAGGCAGGCCGGCGCGTGCTGATCCACCTCAACAACACCAATCCGCTTCTCGACGAGGAGAGTGCGGAGCGCCGGGAGGCCGAGCGCGCCGGCTGGACGGTGGCGCATGACGGGATGGAGATCGTGCTGTGACGGAACTGATCGATCCGCTTCGTCCGCCGCTTCCGCGGGAGGAGTTCATCGAGTGGCTTCGCCGTGAAGGGGCCGCGCGCTACCACGACCATCATCCGTTCCATCACCGGATGCATGCCGGCACGCTCTCGCGCTCCGACATCCAGGCCTGGGTGCGCAACCGGTTCTATTATCAGACGCGAATCCCCATCAAGGACGCGCTGATCCTCGCCAAGTCGGAGGACCCGGCCTTCCGCCGCATGTGGATCCGCCGGATCCGCGAGCATGACGGCGACGCCGAAGGCGAGGGCGGGCTTGCGCTGTGGCTCAGGCTCGCCGCAGGCGTGGGCCTCGATGTCGAGCGCGTGCGCACCTGCGCGGACGTGCTTCCCGGTGTGCGCTTCGCCTGCGACAACTACGTTGCCCTCGTGCGGGAGCGGACGCTTCTCGAAGCGGTCGCCTCCTCGCTCACGGAGTTCTTCTCGCCAGACATCATGAGCCGGCGGATCCTC
Source organism: Elioraea rosea (assembly GCF_007644105.1). Classification (GTDB taxonomy): domain Bacteria; phylum Pseudomonadota; class Alphaproteobacteria; order Acetobacterales; family Acetobacteraceae; genus Elioraea_A; species Elioraea_A rosea. The sequence continues at coordinate 24,425 of NZ_VFAC01000019.1, forward strand.
GCCTGGGAAACGCACTACCCGTGGGTCGATCCCGGAATGATCACCTATTTCCGCAATCGCGTGCGCCAGGCCAAGGTGGACAGCGAGGAGGCGATCGGCTTCGTCGTCCAGAACGCCGACACATACGCAAAGCAGCATGCCTCCGTCGCGGCGCTGATCCGCAAGACCGAGATCCTCTGGCACCTGCTCGACTGCGTCGAGAAGGACCAGGCCAAGGCGCCGGATGCGGCCGCGGCGTGAGATGTCGCCCGACGCCCGCCCTCTGCTCGCGCCGCGCGCGCGCCTCCGCGAGGACCGGCAGACCGGGCGGACGCTGCTGCTCTACCCCGAGGCGGGGCTTGCGTTGAACCTCACGGCGGCGGCGACGCTGAGGCTCTGCGACGGCGAGCGCACCCTCTCCCAGATCGCCGCACTCCTGGCCGAGCGTTTCGGGCGCGAGACCGGGGAAGTCGCCGCCGAGATCACGCCGTTCCTCGACCAGCTCGTCTCCCGCGGCCTCGTGCGCGAGGCGGCGCCATGACCGCGCCGCGGCCCTGGACGCTGGTGGCGGAGCTTACCTACCGCTGCCCGCTGCGCTGCCCCTACTGCTCGAACCCGCTCGACTGGGCGAAGCGGCGCGATGCGCTGTCCACCGCGGAGTGGTGCCGCGTTCTCGAGGAGGCCGAAGCGCTGGGCGTCGTCGGGCTCAACCTCACGGGCGGCGAGCCGCTCCTGCGCGACGACCTCGAGGCAATCGCGCGCACTGCGCGGCGGCTCGAGCTCTACACCACGCTGATCACGTCGGGCCTGCCGCTGACGCGCGAGCGCCTCGCCGCGCTCGCCTCCGCCGGCATCGATGCCGTGCAGCTCTCCGTGCAGGATGTGACGGAGGCGGGCTGCGACCGGATCGCCGGCACGCGCAGCTTCGAGCAGAAGCTTGCGGTCGCCGGGTGGGTGAAGGAGCTCGGCCTGCCGCTGACGCTGAACATGGTGCTGCACCGCTCGAACATCGGCCACGTCGCCGAAGCCGTCGCGCTCGCGGAACGGCTCGGGGCGGAGCGGCTCGAGCTCGCCAACACCCAGTATCTTGGCTGGGCGCTTCCGAACCGCGCAGCACTCCTTCCCTCGCCCGAGCAGGTGGGCGCGGCGCGCGACATCGCCTCCGCCGCGCGCGACCGGCTGCGCGGCAGGATCGACGTGCTCTTCGTTCTGCCAGACTACATGTCCGACCGCCCGCGGCCCTGCATGGATGGCTGGGGCGAGCGGTTCATCGTCGTCACGGCGGACGGGCTCGCGCTTCCCTGCCATGCGGCGCATTCGCTTCCCAACATCACCTGGGAGAAGGTGACGGACCGGCCGCTCGTCGAGATCTGGCGCGACAGCGAGGGGTTCAATGCCTATCGCGGCGAGGGCTGGATGCGCGAGCCTTGCCGGAGCTGCGACAGGCGGACGAAGGACCATGGCGGCTGCCGCTGTCAGGCTTTCGCCCTGACGGGGGATGCCGCGGCGACCGACCCGGCCTGCGGCCTCTCGCCCGACCACGCCCTCATCCTCGCAGCGCGCGAGGCCGCCGCCCGCCATGAAGAGGCGTTCCTCTACCGCTCGGGCCGCGTGCCTGCCTTGCCGTGAGCGAGCGAATCCGCGTCACGGACCGGCTGTCGCTCGACCCAGACGAACTCAGCTTCACCGCGATCCGCGCCTCCGGACCGGGCGGGCAGAACGTCAACAAGGTCTCGAACGCGGTGCAGCTTCGTTTCGATGCCGCGGCGTCGGCCTCCCTGCCAGCCCAGGTGCGCGAGCGGCTGATCCGTCTTGCCGGCCGGCGCGCGACGGGCGAGGGCGTGATCGTCCTCACGGCGCAACGGCACAGGAGCCAGGAGCGCAACCGGGAGGATGCCGTCGCGCGCCTCGTGGCGCTGATCGCCGAGGCGGCGATCGTGCAGCCGCCGCGCCGGCCGACACGGCCAAGCGCAGGCGCGAAGGCGCGCAGGCTCGAAGCGAAGTCGGTTCGCGCCGGCATCAAGTCGGCCCGCGCGCGGCCGCGGCTCGACGACTAGAGCAGCGTTCGACCTGATGGAACCAACGCTGGTTCCATCAGGTCGGGCTAAGCTGCTCTACCCATTTATGGTTCTAGAGCACGAGCTTCCGATCGATTGTTTCCAATCGATCGGAAGGTGCTCTAGCCGGCAACCTCGCGGAACAGCGCCGCATAGGCCGCCGCACGGCGCGACCAGGAGAGGTCCGTCCGCATCCCCGCCCGCTGGATCGACTGCCAGGCCTCCGGGTCGCGGAACAGGGCGACGGCGCGGGCGAGCGCGGCCTCGAGCGCGGCGACGGTGACGGGCGAGAACTGCACGCCCGTCGCCACGCCCGCCTCGACGGCGGCCTCGTTCGCGTCGATGACCGTGTCGGCGAGACCGCCGACGCGCGAGACGACCGGTACGCACCCGTAGCGAAGCCCGTAGAGCTGCGTCAGCCCGCAGGGCTCGAAGCGCGACGGCACGACGATCGCGTCTGCCCCGCCGAAGATCCTGTGCGACAGCCCCTCGTCGAATCCGATCCGCACGCCGACGCGGCCGGGGTAGCGCTGTGCTGCGGCGAGGAATGCGCCTTCGAGGGCGGCATCCCCCGTTCCGAGAAGGGCAAGCCGGCCGCCCTCCGCCATGAGCGCCGGCAGCGCCTCCGCGAGCAGGTCCATCCCTTTCTGCCAGGTCAGCCGGCTGACGACGGCGAAGATCGGCCCTGCTTCCGCGCCGAGGCCGAAGGCCTGCTCGATGGCCGCGCGGTTCGCTGCGCGCGCCTCCAGCGTGCCGGCACCGTATCGTTGCCGGAGCGTCCTGTCCGCTGCCGGGTTCCACACCGTGACGTCGATGCCGTTCACGACGCCGAGGACACGTCCCGCACGCGCGCGGATCAGCCCATCGAGGCCCATGCCGCCCTCGGGGGTGGCGATCTCGCGCGCATAGGTGGGGCTCACGGTTGTGATCCTGTCGGCGTAGTGCAGCCCGGCTTTCAGGTAGCCGACCATCCCGTAGTACTCGACGCCCTCGATCGTGAAGGCCTCTTGCGGAAGCCCGAGCGCGGGAAACACCGCGGGCGGGAACTGTCCCTGGAAGGCCATGTTGTGGATCGTCATCACGCTCGGGATGCGCGGCCCCTCGGCGAAGGCGAGATAGGCCGGCGCGAGCGCAGCCTGCCAGTCATGCGCGTGAACGAGGTCGAACCGCGCGATCGTGCCGGCACCGCGCGCGGCGATGGCGGCGGAGCGGCCGAGCGCCGCGAAGCGCTGGGCGTTGTCCGGCCAGTCATAACCGCCGGGTGCGAGATAGGGTGAGCCAGGACGGTCGAACAGCGCTGGCGCGTCGAGCACGAGTAGGTCGAGCCCGCCGGCGCGGCCCGCGAGAAGCTGGTGCCCGTCGGGCAGCGCGCACGCGACGGCGCCGGTGAGCGCGTCGCGCACCGCGGGATAGCCAGGTAGCAGGGTGGTGACCGCGACGCCATGCTCCGCGAGCGCGGCCGGAAGTGCCCCCGCGACGTCTGCAAGCCCGCCGGTCTTGACGAGCGGATAGGCTTCCGATGCGACGGCGAGGACACGCACCGGCGGCTCAGCTCCTGAGCCTGTCGATCATCGCCTGGGTGACGAGGCATACGCCGCTCTCCGTGCGCCGGAAGCGTACCGCATCGGCCGTCGGGTCCTCGCCGATGACGAGCCGTTCCGGAATCGTCACGCCGCGGTCGATGATCACCTTGTCGAGCCGCGCATGCCGGCCGATCGTGACGTCGGGCAGGATCACACTGCTCTCGATGCGCGAGTAGGAGTGGACGCGCACGCCTGTGAACAGAAGCGAGCAGCGCACAGCCCCGCCCGAGACGATGCAGTTGCCCGACACCAGCGAGGAGACCGCCTCGCCGCGCCGCCCCGCCGCGTCGTGCACGAACTTCGCCGGCGGCGTGATCTCGGCATGCGTCCAGATCGGCCAGGAGCGATCGTAGAGGTCGAGCTCGGGAACGATCGCGGTGAGGTCGATATTGGCCTTCCAGTACGCATCGACGGTGCCGACATCGCGCCAGTAGCTCGACGTCTCCTGCTCGGACCGGACGCAGGAATGCTCAAACCGGTGCGCGATCGCGCGTCCGTTGCGGACGATGAAGGGAATGATATCGCCACCGAAATCATGCTTCGAGCCCGGATCCTCGGCGTCGCGGCGAAGCTGGTCGAACAGGAAGCCCGTGTCGAACACGTAGATGCCCATCGAGGCGAGGGAGAGGTCGGGCCTGTCGGGCTGGCCTGGGGGGTCCTTCGGCTTCTCGTGGAATTCGACGATCGTGTCCGACGCATCGACCTGCATCACGCCGAAGCCCGTTGCCTCGGCCCGCGGCACCTCGAGCGCGCCGACGGTGACGTCCGCGCCGCGCTCGACATGGTCGCGCAGCATCGTCTCGTAATCCATCTTGTAGATGTGGTCGCCGGCGAGGATGACGATGTGGCGCGGCGCGTAGCTCTCGATGATGTCGATGTTTTGGAACACCGCATCGGCCGTGCCGCTGTACCAGCGCTCGTCGCCGCTTCGCTGACTGGCGGGAAGGATGTCGAAGCTTTCGTTCCGTTCCGACCGCAGGAAGCTCCAGCCGCGCTGGAGGTGGCGGATCAGGCTGTGCGCCTTGTACTGCGTGGCGACACCGATGCGGCGGATGCCGGAGTTCAGCGCGTTGGAGAGGGCGAAGTCGATGATGCGTGCCTTGCCGCCGAAATAGACGGCCGGCTTGGCGCGCCGGTCGGTCAGCTCCATCAGGCGGCTGCCGCGGCCGCCCGCCAGCACATAGGCCATCGCCTCGCGGGCCAGCGGCCCCGACCAGTCACGCGATTGCGCCATCACGCATCCCCCCGGGCGATTCCAGTCCGGCGCGGATCATAGCCCGAAGCGAGCGGGGATAGTCCAAGCCCGCCGGCAGCCTCAGGCATCCATCCTGCTGCGGAACTCGGCGACGAGCGCGGCGATGCGCGCCGGGTCGGACTGTTCCATGACGGACCGGGCGAAGCGGGCGCAATCGTCGATCGCGACCGAGCGGACCGCCTGCTTCACCCGCGGCACGGAGGCCGAGGACATCGAGAGGCTGCGGATTCCGAGGCCCAGGAGAAGGGGCGTCAGCCTCGGATCGCCGGCGATCTCGCCGCAGACCGACACCGACATGCGCATCCTGAGCGCGGCCTCGGTCGCGAACTGCATCAGCCGCAGCACGGCGGGGTGAAGCGGATCGTAGAGATGGCTCGCGCCGGTCTCCGACCGGTCCACCGCGAGCGTGTACATGGCGAGGTCGTTGGTGCCGATCGCGAAGAAGTCGCTCTCCAGCGCGAGGCTGTCGGCGGCGAGCGCCGCGCCTGGCGTCTCGATCATGATGCCGAGCGGGGGAAGCGGATCGGGGATCTCCACGCCGCGGCGGCGCAGCCTGCGGGCGACGCGGTCATACATGTCGCGGGCGGCGCGCACCTCCTCGGGCGTGGTTACCATCGGCAGCAGCACGCGCACCGGGCCGCGCGCGGCGGCGCGGAGGATGGCGGCGAGCTGCGTCTCGAACAGCTCCGTCTCCTTGAGCAGGAGCCTCAGGCCGCGCACGCCGAGGGCGGGGTTGTCGCCGCCCGCGCCGGGAACGATGCCGCGCGCAACCAGGCTCTCGATCTGCTTCTCGCCACCCCAGTCGAGCACGCGGATGGTGACGGGGTCGCCCTGCATGGCGTCGACGACCTGGAGATAGGCCTCCGCCTGCGCGTCCTCGTCGGGCACGTCGTCGCGGTTCATGAACAGGAACTCGGTGCGCAGGAGCCCGATTCCGACGGCGCCGGACTGGGCGATCATCGGCAGCTCGATCGGCAGTTCCAGGTTGGCCTGGAGCTCGACCGGCTCCTCGTCGCGCGTGATCGCGGGAAGCCGGCGAAGCTTGGCCAGCCGCTGCCGCTCCCGCGCGTAGGCAGCGACGGCCTTGCGCGCCGCGGCGAGCGTCGCGGCGGTCGGGCGGAGCGTGACCGTCCCCGCGCCGCCGTCGACGATCGCCATCGTGCCGGGGCTCGCATGCTCCATCAGCCCCGGTACGCCGAGCACGGCCGGCACGCCGAGGGCGCGCAGCATGATCGAGGTGTGGCCCTCGAGCCCGCCCTCCTCGGCAGCGACGCCGGCGAGCCGCGCAGGCTCGAGCAGGGCGGCATCGGAGGGCGTGAGGAGCTCGGCGGCGAGGATCGCGCCGTGTGGCAGCGAGGCGTAGTTGCGCCAGGGCGTGGCGGTCAGGTTGCGGGTCAGCCGCCTGCCGATCTCGCGCACCTCGTCGGCCCTGCGCTGGCGGGTGGCGCGGTCATCCGTTCCGGCGGCGAACATCGCCTCGGCCAGCGCATCGGCCTCGTCGGCCACGGCGGCTTCGGCGTTCACCCTCTGCTCGGCGATACGCTTGCGGATGTTGCGCGTCAGCCGCGAGTTGCCGAGCATCTGCGCATACGCATCGAGCAGCGGCTCGAGCTCGCGGTTGGCGTCCTCCGGCAGGATCGACAGGCGCGCGCGAAGCTTGGCGAGCTGCTTGCGCGACAGCGCCACCGCCTGGTCGAAGCGCTCGGTTTCCCAGGGCACCTGGTCCTCGAACAGCTCGCGCCGCTCGATCGTCGGGGCGCCCTCGCTCGCGGTGGCAAGCTTGCCGATGCCCACGCCCTGCGAGACGGCGAGGCCATGCAGCACGAGCTCGCCGCTCTCGCGGTCACGCCGGCTGCGCGGGGCGGAGGCAGGCTCCGTCTGGGCCGGCTGGCGGCGTGGGGCCGGCTTGGCCTCAGTCTTCATGGAAGCCGGCCTCGACCAGGCCGGCCAGCGCATCCAGCGCCTCGCGTGCGTCCCACCCTTCCGCCTCGAGCGTCACGGTGCAGCCGTGTCCGGCGCCGAGCATCATCAGCCCCATGATCGATCGTCCCGAGACGGAGGAGCCGTTCTTGCGCACGGTGACGCAGGCGGAGAATGTCTCGGCCAGCTTCACGAACTTCGCCGCGGCGCGGGCGTGCAGGCCACGCTGGTTGCAGATCACGATCTGCCGCGTCAGCGGCGGCGGCGTGTTGGCATCAGGCGCGGTGGGGAAGGGATCGGTCGGTTCCTCCGCCCCGTCGCGCGGCCAGTCGTCGATCATCGTCATCGCGGATGCTCGTCCCCGAGGAGGCGCGATGCCGCGCCGATGTACTTTCGCCCCGCTTCCTGCGCGCAGGCGACGGCCGAGCCGAGCGGCTCGCTCGACCGCACGGCCGCGAGCTTCACGAGCATCGGCAGGTTTACGCCGGCCAGCACCTCGACGTTGCGGCCGTTCATCGCAGAGATGGCGAGGTTGGACGGCGTGCCGCCGAACATGTCGGTCAGCAGTACGACGCCGTCACCCGTGTCGACGGTGGCGATGCCCTTCAGGATGTCGGCCCGGCGGGTTTCCATGTCGTCGTCGGGGCCGATGCAGATCGTCGCGACCCCCTGCTGGGGGCCGACGACATGCTCCATCGCGAGGCGCAGCTCCTCCGCGAGCCGCCCATGCGTCACGAGCACGAGGCCGATCATCGGCCTGCCTGGGTCATCGGCCGTGTCCGACCGGATGGTGCGCCCGTTTCGCGGGGCGCAACGGTGCGCAGGTGCGCTGCAGGGACATTGTGGGCCTTGATGTGATCACGCCGCGGTTCCGCCAGCGGCTGCTCCGGTTTCCGAGCCCGACCGGATGTCCCGATGGGCCACGGCGACGCGCCAACCGGCCTCGCGCAGATCGGCGCCGAGGCGTGTGGCGACCATCACGGAGCGGTGCCGGCCGCCTGTGCAGCCGATCGCGATGGTAAGGTATTTTTTCCCCTCCCGAACGTAGCGGGGCAACAGTGGAAACAGTAACCCAGTCATGCGGCCGTAGAATGCGGCGAAATCGGGGTCGTCGGCAACGTAATCGACGACGGGCTGGTCCAGGCCGGTCAAGGGTTTCAGCCCAGGTATATAGTGCGGATTTCGAAGAAACCGCACGTCGAACACGAGATCAGCCTCCCTCGGCAACCCACGCGCGTAGGAGAAACTGACGATTCCGATCCAGAGCGTTGTTTCGCTTGTTCTTGCGAAACGCGATTCGACCGCTGCGCGCAACTCGGGAAGAGGCATGACGGAGGTATCGAGCACCACGTCGGCGATCGCCTCGAGAGGCATCAGCAGCGCACGCTCGCGCTGCACGCCCTCGAGGACACTGCCCGTCTGGGCCTTCGGGTGCCGCCGGCGCGTCTCGGTGTAGCGCCGGAGCAGGGTTTCCTCATCGGCGGTGAGGAACACGACCGTCACGTCGAGCCTCGGCTCGCCCCGAACCCGCTCGACCAGCGCCGCCGCGGCCTCGGCATCGAAATCCGGCCGGCGCGCGTCGATGCCGATGGCGATCGGCGCCGCCTGGTCAGGCTGGGCGAGAAGGGTTGCGACGACGCCGAGCGGCGGGTTGTCGACGGTCTCCCAGCCCAGGTCCTCGAGCGCGCGCAGCACGGACGAGCGCCCCGCGCCGGAAAGCCCGGTGACCAGGGCGACCGAGCGGCGGCTCGCCTCGGTGGTCACGACGGCACGGCCTGGGCTGCGCTGTCGCCGAGTGCGCCGCAGCGGCTGACCGCGCGCCCGCACACGACATCGAGCGCGAGGCGGATGCGCGCGACCGCCGAGGGCAACTCCGGGTCAAGCGCGATCGCTGGCACGCGCGTGCCGACGAGGTCGATCGTCGTCTGCTCGGGCAGGCGGGGGATCGTCTCGCGCGACGCAAGGCTCGCGGCGAGCACCACCCGCGCCCGCCGGACCGACGCCCCGAGGCGGAGGATGCCGATGCCGCGCACCTCGATGAGCCCCGCGAGCGCGTCGGGTCCCGACGCGATGACCGCTCCGCCCTCCGAGGCGAGGTCGACCCTGTCATCGGCGACGAGGACGAAACCGGCATCGACGAGCCGAAGCGCGAGGTCGGACTTGCCGCTGCCTGACGCGCCGAGGAGAAGCACGGCGGCGGGCAAGGTGTCGTGCGCGGCGGGGCCGAGGGCACAGCATGTCGCGTGGATCTGCATGATGCGCGATCAGTACCGCCGCACGTGACGGGTGCCTGTCAAGCCGCGCGTGGCCAGTCTGAAGGCACAGGTTAACGCTTTGCACACGATCGCACCCGATTGCCTCGTTCGGAGGCAGTCACGCCGCGGGCAGCCTGACGACGAAGCGCGCGCCGATCACCTCGCCTGCGGCGTTGCGCCTGTTCTCTGCCGAGATCGTGCCGCGCAGCGCATCGATGATCTGGCGCGAGATCGAGAGGCCGAGGCCCGAATGCTGGCCGAAACGCTCGCCCGTCGGCCGCTCCGAGTAGAAGCGCTCGAACACGTGCTCGAGCCGGGCTTCGGGAATGCCAGGCCCCTCGTCCTCGACGGCGATCTCCACCGTTCTGCCGAGCGTCCGCCCGGTCAGGAAGATGCGCCCGTCCGGTGGGCTGAAGCTCACCGCGTTGGCGATCAGGTTGCGCAGCACCTGAACGAGACGCCCCTCCACGCCACGCACGGCGAGGCCCTCGGCGGGCGCATCGAGAACGATGCGCGCCCCGCCCTCTGCCCGCGTCGCCTCGTTCAGCTCGGCGAGCGTGGCGAGGATGGGGGCGATGTCGATCGCCTCCGTCGGCGTGCGGGACAGCTCCGCATCGACGCGGCTCGCATCGGAAATGTCGCTGATCAGCCTGTCGAGCCGCTGCACGTCCTCCGCGATGATGGCCAGAAGCCGCTGCTGCCGCTCGGGGTCGGACAGGCGCTTGAGCGTCTCGATCGCGCTGCGGATGGAGGTGAGCGGGTTCTTGATCTCGTGCGACACGTCTGCGGCGAAGCGCTCGATCGCGTCCATGCGCGCCCAGAGGGCGGAGGCGCTTTCGTCGAGCGCATCGGCAAGTTCGCCGATCTCGTCGCGCCGGGCGACGAGGTCACGCGGCACGCTGCCCGACCGGCCGCGCCCCTCGCGCATGCGCATCGCCGCCTTGGCCAGCCGCCGCACGGGCCGCGCGATGGTGGCTGCGAGATAGACCGACATCGCGACCGTCACCACAAGCGCCATCGCGACGATGGCGAGGATGGAGACACGCACCTGGAACACGGCCTGGTCGACCTCTTGCGCCTCGCGCGTGAACACCACGACGCCGACGGTGCGCCGGTTCCGGCTCACCGGCACGGCGACGGAGGCGATCAGACGGCCATCGGCGGTGCGCCGGAGTACCGGCGCGAGCTCGCCCTCGCCGGTGCGCTGGAATTCGCCCTGCAGGTCGGGCATCCAGTCCGCGCCGTCGGGCAGCGTCGGGTAGGTGAGGCCACGAACGAGCAGCGCCATCGCCGCGTCGTAGCCGTGCTCGACGAGCGTTCCGAAGAAGCCGCGCGAGGCTGGCGGCTCGGGAAGCGGCTCGGTGACGACGGTGCCGCCGGGCCCGGGCAGGACGCGGCTGTCAGCGAGGAGGATGCCTTCCGGGCTGTAGAGTCGCGCCTGCGCCCCCGGCGTGGGCTCGACGAGGCGCCGCAGCAGCGGCCTCGCGAGATCGACATTGATGCTCGGCGCGTCGGGGTTCTCGATGTTCGTCGCACTCTCGCCGATCGCCCCGGCATAGATCTGCGCCTGGGTGCGCAGTCCCGCGACCGCGGCGTCCACGAGCCCCTTCTGGTAGTCGTCGAGATAAAGGAGGGCAGCCGCAAGCAGGCCGACGGGAAGCGCGTTGACGATCAGGATGCGCTTGAGCAGGGGCGAGACGCGCCGTCGCGCGAAGCGCGGCCGCCGGGGCTCCTGCCGGCGCGCCTGCGCCGGTGCCGCCTCGGCAGCCTGCATCGCCGTGTCGGGCATGGGTGCGCGCCCCCTTCGGGCTACTCCTCCTTGTAGCGGTAGCCGATGCCGTAGAGCGTCTCGATCTGGGTGAAGGTGTTGTCGACGGTACGGAACTTCTTCCGGATGCGCTTCACATGGCTGTCGATCGTGCGGTCATCGACGTAGATGTTCTCTCCATAGGCCGCATCGATCAGCTGGTCGCGGCTCTTGACGATGCCAGGACGCGCAGCGAGCGCCTTGACGAGCAGGAACTCGGTGACGGTGAGCTGCACGTTCGCGCCCTTCCACAGGCACAGGTGCCGGTTCTCGTCGAGCGTCAGGCTTCCCCGCGTCAGCACGCCGGAGGAGGGCGCGCCGGAGCCCTCGCCGCGCGCGGTCTCGTTGCGCCGGAGCAGAGCGCGGATGCGCTCGAGCACCAGGCGCTGGCTGAACGGCTTGGTGATGTAGTCGTCCGCCCCGAGCCTCAGCCCCATCAGCTCGTCGAGCTCCTCGTCCTTCGACGTGAGGAAGATCACCGGCAGGGCGGATTGCTTGCGCAGCCTCTGCAGCAGCTCGAGCCCGTCCATCCGCGGCATCTTGATGTCGAGCACCGCGAGGTCGACCGGCTTGGCGGCGATGCCGTGCAGCGCGCTCTCGCCATCGGTGTAGGTGCGCACCTGGAACCCCTCCGCCTCGAGCGTCATCTGCAGCGAGGTGAGGATGTTGCGGTCGTCGTCGACAAGGGCGATGGTCTGCGCCATGGAAACTCCTCTTCCCCGGTGAGCTGCCGCGGCCGGGGGGCGCGCAGTATGGCCGAAACTGCAGGGGGCGTGAATTCATGGCGCTGGACGAGGCGCAGCGCGAGGCCTTTGCCCGGTCGAAGGAGGCTGCCCCCGGCAAGGCAAGGGCGCTGATCCGCGCCGCTGGCGAGGCGACGCTCGCGACCGTCGCCGACGGCCAGCCCTATGCCAGCCTGGTGACGCCGGCCACCGCGGGCGACCTCTCGATCCTCCTCTGGCTGTCCGCCCTCTCGCCGCACACGCGCCACCTCGCGGCCGAGCCGCGCTGCGCGCTGCTCTTCACCGGCGAGGCGGCGGGCCCGAACCCGCAGACCCGACCTCGCGTGACCGTGACCGGCACGGCAGAGCGGCTCGAGGGCGAAGGGGCGGCCGCCCTGAAGGCACGCTGGCTCGCCCGGCACCCCTACGCGACGCTCTATGCCGAGCTGCCCGATTTCTCGCTCTGGTGCATCGTGCCACGCGAGGCGCAGTTCGTCGGCGGCTTCGCGATGGCGCACCGCCTCGGCGCCTCGGCGCTTCTGCCCGACCAGGATGCGGCTGCCGCCATCGCCGCGGCGGAGGCGGAGATCGTCGGCCACGTCAACGCCGACCATGCCGATGCCTGCGACGCGATCGCGACGGGGCTGCTCGGCGGCGAGGGCGCTGGCTGGCGCCTCATCGCCGTCGACGTCGATGGCTGCGACTTCGCCCGCGAGGACGCGGTGCTTCGCCTCGCCTTCGAGAGGCCGGTGGCCGATGCCGATGGGGTGCGGCGGGCGCTCATCCTCGCGGCCCGGGCGGGCCGGGAGGCTCAGCCTCCCTCGTAGTCGACCGGCGTGGCGAGCCAGCCTTCCTCGTGCCGCCGCCAGTAGAGATCGTGCATCGCACGGGTGACGGGCCCCGGCCGCCCCTCGCCCACCGGCGCGCCGTCGAGGCGCGAGACCGGCATGATCCCGCCGGCGGTGCTTGTCAGGAAGATCTCCTCCGCCCGCGCGAGCTCCGAGGCGTGCAGCGCGCGTTCCTCGACGGCAAGCTGCAATTCGGGCGCGAGCTCGATCACGCTTCGGCGCGTCATCCCCTCGAACATGCCGCGATCGGGCGTGACCAGGGTTCGGCCGTGGAGCGCGAAGACGTTGAAACCTGGCCCTTCGGTCAGGTTGCCGTCGCGGTCGGGCAGGAGCGGCACGTCCGCGCCACGGTCCTGCGCCTCGAAGATGCCCATGGTCAGGTCGAGCCAGTGGAAGTTCTTGATGCGCGGATCGACCGCCTCGGGCGGGATTCGCTGCGTTTTCGTCACGACCAGCGAGAGCCCCTCGCGCCGCTGCGCCTCGTTGGCGATCCACACGAAGGGCTGCGCGAAGGCGGTGAACCGATTCTGGCAGAGCTTCGGGTCGCGCGTTCCGGGTGGCGGCACGCCTCGCGTGAGCGCCATCTGCACATACGCATCGGCGAGGCCGGCGCGGCGGACGCAGCCATGCAGGATCGCCGCGATCTCCTCGCGCGGCAGGGGCAACGTCATCCGCAGCCCAGCCACCGAACGCTCGAACCGGTCGAGATGGTCCTCGAGCCGGAAGAACCGCCCCTTCCACACATGCACCACGTCATAGGTCGCGTCGGAGCGGACGAAGCCGCGATCGAGCATGGCGATCGTCGCCTCCTCGAGCGGCATGTAGCGGCCTTCCGCATAGGCGACGCCGCGGGAGGGCGCGGCGCCCGGCATGTGCATGGTCAATCCTGTTCTCCCTCCTGCGGGTGGTCAGCGGGAGGGACGATAGCGCGTGATCTTCGAGCCTTGCAGCCCGATGCCGGCCATCAGCCCGCTCTGGCCGAACACGATGCCATAGACATCCTGCGTCAGCGTCGTCGAGGACATGCGGGCGGCATAGGCCTCGTCGACCATGACGAAGGACGGGCCCGAGCCGATTTCCCACCCGTCCGACCGGTCGAGCCAGCGCACCGCCTCCTCGTTCATCAGGAACAGCGCGTAGCTGAACTTTTGCGCCCCGGCCTGGAGCCCGTAGGACACCGCCTGCGTGCGGTAGTAGCCGACCGTCTTGTCCCCGCGGCGCAGGGCACCGTAGCCGATCTCGCCGCCGATCATGAGCCCGGCCTTCGTCACCTCGGGGAAGATCAGGATGGCCACGGCCTTCTCGCCGAGCGCCCTGGCCTGCGGCTTGGCGCGGTACAGCCGGGCGAGCGCCGCGGTGGCGTCGCGGTCGATCTCCGCGGCCGTCGCGGCGCGCGCCACGCCAGGCAACGCCGCAAGGGGGGCGGAAAGGAGAAGCATGCGACGGGTGCTCATCGTCATGGTCCTTGTCGTTGTGCGCCGCAGGGCGCCGGTGGGATAGTGCCCGAATGGAACGAGTGATCGACGATTTCCTGCTGGCCTTCGTGGCGCTCCTGTCGATCATCAACCCGGTCGGGCTGGTCTTCGTGTTTCGCGAGATGACGGTCTGGGCGGCAGCTTCGGAGCGGAAGAAGCTCTCCTCGCGCATTGCCATCTATGCGCTCGCGGTGATGCTGTGCAGCTACTTCTTCGGCACCTTCGTGCTCGCCTTCTTCGGCATCACCCTGCCCGTGCTGCGGATCGCCGGCGGCCTCGTCGTCGCCTCCGCCGGCTGGGGTCTCCTGCAGAAGAGACCCGAGCAGGAAGCGGCGCCGGCGGCGATGGATACCGCGCCGATCATGCAGATGGCCTTCTATCCCCTGACCATGCCGCTGACGACGGGCCCCGGCACGATCGCGGTCTCGATCGCGCTCGGTGCGGCGCGAACCGAGCGCGAGGGCGCGCTGATCGTCTCCGCGGTCGGCGGCTTCGTTGCCGCTGCCGTCGTGGTCGCGGCGATCATCCTGCTCTTCTACCGCAACGCAGACAGGATCGTCCGGCTCGCCGGCAACGAGGGGGCGAGGGTGGTCACGACACTCTCGGCCTTCCTGCTTCTCTGCGTCGGAATCCAGATCATGGTCACGGGCGTGATCGAGGTCGCGCGGCTCGCCATGGCGCCCGCGTGAGGCGCCGCCGCTCATGCGGCGACGAGGTTGACGATCACCGTGCCCCATGACGTCAGCAGGATGTGCCCGATCGGCACGGCGGGGGTGTAGCCGAGGACGGAGACGGTGCTGCCCGAGCGCTCCTGAACGGCGGCCATCGCGGCCGTCATCGTCTGGCCGCCCGCGAGGGCGCCGAGCAGGAGCTGCGGGTGCAGCTTCAGCACATGGTGGCCGAAATAGAGCCCGACGATGAGCGGCACCATCGTCACCACCATGCCGCCGAGCAGAAGGCCGATCCCTGCCTCGGCGATGGCCTGGAAGAAGATCGGCCCGGCATGCAGCCCCGTCATCGCGACGAAGGCGGCAAGCCCGAGCGCGGTCATCAGCGCGATCGCGCCGTCGGGAATTCGGCCGAACAACGGGTACCGCGTGCGGAGATGGCCGACGACCAGCCCGGCCAGAAGCGTGCCGACGCTGGTCGAGAGCGAGATGCGCATTCCCCCGATCGGAATCGTCACGAGCACGCCGACGAGCCCGCCAAGGAAGATGGCGAGCCCGAGCACGACGAAATCGGTCTGCTCCGTCGGGCGGACGATCGGGCCGATCAGCTTCGCCGCGCGCTCGACGGTGGGCACCGCACCGACCACCGTGAGCACGTCGCCGCGCAGGATCTCCGTGCCCGGGGCGATCGGGATCTCCTGCCCGCCACGCGTGATGGCGCGAAGATAGACGCCGCGCGAGGTCTCTGCCGTCGCGAGCTCTGCAAGCGTCCTGCCGGCGATGGCACGCGACGTCACCAGCACATCGACGACGCTGACGACGATATCGAGCAATTCGCGGTCCTCGACCTCCTCGCGCTGGCGGCCGATCAGGTCGACCAGCACCTCGCGCCGGCCGGACACGGCGACGATGTCGCCTGCCTCCAGCCTGTCGTCGAGCGCCAGGTCGCGGCACCCATCGCCACGCCGCACGCGGTGCAGGAAGATGCGCTGCGGCAAGGCGCCCTGCTCGATCTCGGCGACGGTCTTGCCGACCGCCGGGCCGCCCTCGGTCACGCGATAGGCGCGCAGCTCGAACCGGCGCCAGGCCGATGCCGTCCCGGGCGCCTGATGGGTGATGCCGAGCTCCGCCTCGAGCGCGCGGGCGGAGGCGACGAGGTCGGCCCCGATCAGCTTCGGCGCGAGGGAACTGAGGAACCAGATCATCCCTGCCGCGCCGAACAGGTAGCAGACCGCGTCGGCCACCGCGATGTGGGCGACGAAGCGGGCACGGTCCGCCTCGGGGATGGGCAGCGCGTTGATCGCCTCCGTCGCCGTGCCCATGGCAGGGCTCTCTGTGAGCGCGCCGGAAACCAGGCCCGCCGCGAAGCCGGGGTCGAGCCCGAGGAGCTTGGCGACGGCGAAGGCCGTGCCCAGGCCGGCGACGGACATCACCACCGCGACAAGCACGGGCTTCAGCCCGTCCCGCTTCAGGGCCTGCATGAACTGCGGCCCGACCGAGTAGCCGATGCCGAACAGGAACAGCAGGAACAGGATCGACTTCGCCGTGCCGGAGACCGGCACATGCGCGACCTGCCCCACCGCGATGCCGGCGAAGAGCGACCCGGTGACGGGCCCGAGCTTCAGCGGCCCGAGCTGCAGCGAACCGATCCAGTACCCGATGCCGATGACGAGGAAGAGCGTGAGCTCGGGATACTTGACGAGGAACTCCTGGGCCCACGCCATCGCCGCCTCCACCCGCTACTGCGCGAGAAGCATCGCGAAGTAGCCGAACACCGTCAGCAGCACGCCCGAGACCGCGTAGCCGACGGGGAAGCCGATCCACGGCACGTTGGACTGGATCTCCACTGCCGCCTCGCGGCACGGCCCGGAATGGCTTCTAGCCCCGGCGACACCGCCCATCAGCACGGCGGGGTTGATGCGGAACACGTGGTAGCCGATCGCCCACACGATCACCGGCGGCACCGAGCAGGCGACGAAGCCGACGAGGAAGATCTTGAGCGCGAGCACGCCGGTGAGCTGCGCGAGAAGCGAGTTGCCCGCGTTGATGCCGACGATGGCGACGAAGACGACGAGACCGAGATCCTCGAGAACGTTGCGCGCCGCAGTCGGCGTATTGCCGAAGAACCTGAGCCGGGAGGAGAGCGACGAGACGATCACCCCTGAAACGAGAAGCCCGCCCGCGTTGCCCAGCCCGATGCTGGCGCCGAAGGCCGGGAAGCTGATCGCGCCGATCAGGAAGCCGAGGATCATGCCGAAGGAGAGGGTGAACAGGTCGGTCGCCACGGAGGGGCGTACGACGCGGCCGAAGGTCTGGCCGATGCGGTCGACCGCGTCCTTGAGGCCGACGATCGTCACGACGTCCATGCGCTGCAGCGTAGTGTTCGAGCCGATCGGAACCGGCACGCCGCCACGCTCGATCTTCTGCACCTGGACCTGGTCGGCGCCGGGAAGGGCGCGCCACTCGTCGCGAGTCTTCTGCAGCATCTCCTTGTTGGTGATCAGCACTTCCGCCTGGTCGAGCGGAATGTCGAGCGCGAGCCGGTCCGACACTTCCGGCCCGATCAGGCCCATCTTCTCCGTCATCGCCTCGCGGCGGCCGCCGAGGGCGATCACGTCGCCGAGCCGCAGCGGCTCCTCCTGCGCCGCGCCGAGCGCTGCGCCGTCGCGCACGAGGTTTGCGAAGCGGTACTCGGGGTTCTCGCGCAGGAGTTCGCGCATCGTGCGGCCGACCCAGGCCGTGTTCTCGAGCCGGTAGGCGCGAAGCGCGCCCGGTGTCCAGCCAGACAGGGCAGGACTGTCGCCCGAGGCGACGCCGTGCTCCTTCTCGTAGGCGCGGGCGGCGGCCTTCGCATCGATGCCCCACCAGGCGGGGAGGTACTTGGTGATCAGGATGATGCCGACGGTGCCCCAGATGTAGGTGATGCCATAGGACAGCGCGATCATCGCCGTGACCTGCTCGGCCGTCGTGCCCTCTGGCAGGCGCACCACGCCGGCCGTCACAGCCTGCTCGGCCGAGCCGATCGCGGCAGACATGGTCTGCGAGCCGGCCAGCATGCCGCCGGCTGCACCCGGGGGAAGTTCGAGGATGCGCGCGCCGAGCACGACGATGGCGAGCCCGATCACGCAGGAGACGATCGCGAGGAAGGTGAACTTGATGCCGTCGCCGCCGAGGCTGTTGACGAAGGACGGCCCGACGCGGAGCCCCACGCCGTACATGAAGAGATAGTAGAAGAGGCTCTTGGCAAAATTGTCGAGCGCGAGCGTGACGCCGTACACGCTCGCCCACACCGCGAGGCCACAGCCGATGATGATGGCGGATGCCACCATGCCGAGCCCGTAGCCCGCGATGCTCTTCCTGCCGAGCCATACGGCGAGACCCACCGTGAGGAACAGCAGGATGAAGGGGTTTGCGGCGAGGAACTGGAAGAACGCTTGCATGGCTCTGTCCTCCCCCGCGCTCAGCGCGACCGCCGCGCGCCGACGCTGTCTGGCTTCAGCAACTTCAGCCCCCGCGCCCGCTCGTAGCCATGGATCTCCTTCACATCGAGCTTGCGCATGAAGGTGATCGTCTCGGGCGTCAGCACCTGGCCGGGAACCATGATCGGAAAGCCGGGCGGATAAGGGATGACGAAGTTGGCCGAGACCATCTCGGGCCCTTCGGCCAGCCGCCTGTCGCATTCGTCGCCGAACAGCGGCACGTACTCGCAGCCCTCCTCGTCATAGGCGGAGAAGAAGGCCGTGCGCATGTCGCCTTCCGGCGTGCGCTCGCCCGCATCGGTGCGGAACACCTGGTGGAACCGGCTGAAGTTCGGCAGGTCCGGCACGTCCTCCATCAGGCTCTTCACGCGCGCGGCGAAGGCCTTCCGTCCTTCCTCGCCGCCATGCGCGAGGCGCTTCTCGATCTCGGTGCAGATCTCGAGCAGCACGCGGATGAGATGGGCGACGTCGCTTCTCGTGTTGTTGATGTTCGACTGGAGAAGCACCGAGTTGCGCGAGGTCTTGTTGAGCTGGATGTCGTACTTGCCCGCGAGCAGCCCCTTGAACTGCGTGCCGTCGAACCCGGCCCTGCCGCAGACGAGCGTCATGCGCGTCGGGTCGAGGATGAACTCGTCCTCCTCAATGCTCCTCAGCGCGTCGCCCCAGGTCGCCCCCGAGACGAGGTAATCGACGAAGCCGCTCTGGCGATACTCGGCGGGGATCATCTCGTCGGCGCCGGCGACGTGGAAGTATTTCGAGATGATCGGGTGCGCGTTCACCTCGCGGCGGATGTCGAGCGCGATCTCGATCGCGTTCAGCACCAGTCCGTAGCCTTCGAGCTCCATCTGCCGCCGCGCGACATCCATCGAGGCGATCAGCTGCTGGTTCGGGCTGGTGGAGGCATGCGTGAACACCGCCTCGTGGAACTGGCTCTCGACGCGGTGGAACTCGACATCACGCACCAGCACCATCGAGCCCTGGCGGATCGCCGACATCGACTTGTGCGTCGAGTTCGTCTGGTAGACGCGGAGGCGGATCCTGCTCGGATCGGGCACCAGCCGTGCCGCCAGCAGTGCCTCATCGGATGGGTCGGGCCCGAGTTCCTTCGCCTGCGCCTCGTACTGATCGACGGCTTGCTTGGAATGCATCCATCTTTCGATCGCCTCGGCCGCGCCCATCGCCGTGCGCGGGCGGAGGAAGGGCGACCAGTGCGCGAAGCCCGACCACGCCTCGTCCCAGAGGAAGATCAGGTCGGGCTTGATGGCGAGGCATTCCTCCATCACGCGCCGGGTGTTGTACATGTGGCCGTCGAAGGTGCAGTTCGTCAGGTCAACCATCTTCACGCGGTCGAGCCGTCCTTCCGCCTTGGCGGCAAGAAGGGCCTTCTTGATCGACGCGAGCGGCACCGCGCCGTACATCGAGTACTGCGTCAGCGGGAACGCCTCGACATAGAGCGGCTGCGCGCCGTTGAGAACGCAGCCGTAATGGTGCGACTTGTGGCAGTTGCGGTCGAGGATGACGATGTCGCCCGGGCCGAGCAGGGCCTGGTGCACCATCTTGTTCGACGTGCTGGTGCCGTTCGTCACGAAGAACACGTGGTCGGCGCCGAACGCGCGGGCGGCAAGCTCCTGCGCCTTCTTGATGTTGCCCGTGGGCTCGAGAAGGCTGTCGAGGCCGCCCGTCGTCGCGCTGCTTTCCGCGAGGAACAGGTTGATGCCGTAGAACTCGCCCATGTCGCGGATCCAGGCGGACTTGAACACCGACTTGCCGCGCGCGATGGGCAGGGCATGGAAGGTCGCGATCGGCCGCTGCGCGTATTTCTTGAGGTTGTCGAAGAACGGCGTCTGGAACCGCTCGGAGATGCCCTCCATCACCGAGAGATGCAGCTCCAGCATCTCCTCGATCTGGTACATGACGCGGCGGATCGGCGCGCTGCGCGGGTCGCCAGCGAGCGCTTCCACCCGCCTGTCGGAGAGCAGATAGATGTCCAGCTCGGGGCGGGTGTTCTTGATGCCGTTGGCGAGCTTGAGCGCGAGGTCGGCATCGTCTGCCGTCGCGGGATCGACCTTGCCTTCGAGGATCTGCCGGAGCACCGGCGCGTCATGTCGTGAGCGGAGCGCGAAGCCTTCGTAGATCGTCACTGCTGCGATGTTGGGGTTCAGCATGATCGCGCAGATCGCGTCCTCGAGGCTGCCGACGGGCACCACCTCGTAGACGAATGGGTCCTCCGGGCGGCGGAGCTTGCGCATCTCCGACACGAGATGCGGGTAGCGCGCCGGCGGCACGGGCGTGACCATCAGCATCTCGAAATAGGGCCGCGCGTGCACCGTGGCCGCTGTTGGCGGCATCGCCTCGGACAGGGCGTCGGGCTGCTCGTCGGTCAGGTCCCATTCGCCGAGTTCCTCGCGGTAGCTCTGCGCGGCGATCGACGTCGAGATGCGCCTGGCCAGGGCGGCGGTGCCAGGTGCGTCGTCGCGTCCGATCTTCTCGGCCAGCGCCGCGATCAGGCGTGCCCCGGGATAGGCATAGAATTCCTCGGTGGCCCCGAGCCCCGCGAAGTGCGTATCGACCGACGCCCGATCGCCCCTCCCTGCAGCCCAGGCCTTCGCGGCGGCATGCAGGTCACGCCAGCGGTCGTTCCGCGCGGCCGGGGTGGTGAAGAAGCTGTCGATACGGTGCTTTGGCATGCCGCCGATCTCCCGAAGGGTGCGTTTCCGATCATCGAGGCGCGCTCTCCCGGCGGCAGCGCATACCCGACCATCCCTGGTCGCTTGCAGCCTAATGCTGGCCACGCGCCCTCAGGTTGACGCAGGTCAATCCTTTGAGCGCGTATATCACGGAAGCCTATCGAAACTCTACGTTTCGGTAAGATTACGGAAATGCGTCAGCCGAGGATGCTGTAGCCCCCGTCAATGTAGAGGGTGTTGCCGGTCATCGCGCCGGCGTAGTCGGTCGCCAGGAACACGCAGGCCGCCCCGACCTCCTCGATGGTCACGAGCCGTCGCGTTGGCGCGCGGGAGGCCACGCGCTCCATCAGCGCATCGAAATCCGGGATGCCCGAGGCGGCGCGGGTGGCGAGCGGGCCGGGGCTGACGGCATGCACGCGGATACCTTTCGGTCCCAGTTCCGTCGCCATGTAGCGGACGGCGCACTCGAGGGCGGCCTTGACCGGCCCCATGACGCCGTAGTTCTCCACCACCTCGGTGGCGCCGAGATAGGACATGGTGATCATCGTTCCGCCTTGGGCCATCAGCGGCTCGACCCGGCGGGCGAGGTCGAGGAACGACCAGCAGGACACCTCCATGGCCGTGAGGAACCCCTCCCGCGGGCAATCGACGACGCGCCCGGCAAGCGCCTCGCGCGGGGCGAAGGCGATGGAGTGGACGAGGATGTCGAGCCTTCCCCAGCGGGTGGCGACGGCATCGACCACCGCATCGACCTGCGCGGTGTCGCGCACCTCGAGGGGCAGGAAGATGGGCGCGGCCACGGCCTCGGCGAGCGGCGCGACATGCGGCTTCGCCTTCTCGTTCAGGTAGGTCATCGCGATCTCTGCGCCAGCCCTGTGCATGGCCTGGGCGCAGCCCCAGGCGATCGACTGCGCGTTCGCCACGCCGACGATGAGCGCCTTGCGCCCGGCAAGAACGGGGGGAAAACGGCGGTCCGGCGAAGGGTCCGTCATCGGGATCGCTCCAGGTGATGGCAGAAGGACGCAGCGCAGCACGCCGCGTCTGCGCGCCGCAAGCGGCCAACGGTGGCCGCCCCCTCCGCCACGCGTTGGGCCGCCGCCGGCCGTGGCACGAAGGTTCAGCGCTGCTGGACGGACTCGAGATAGACCAGCAGCTCGGAAATCCGACCATAGACGTAGGTGCTCGGCGAGGTGCCCTGCGGCTGGCCCCGCTGCTCGATCTCGAGGATCGCGCCCCAGGCAGGCATCTCGCGCGTGCCGTGCGCGGGCACCGCCGTCCTGCCCTCGATCATCTTGAACGCCTCGTAGAACGGGAACTGTCCGCCATTGCGACGCGACATCGTCGTCAGGTCGGTCGGCTTGGCGGTAAGGACATTGGCCAAGGGGCCGCCGCCCTTCGCGTCGATGCCATGACATTGCGCGCAGGCGGACTGGTAGAAGGCCTGCCCGCTCCGCAGTGTCTGCGTGTCGGTTGCATGAGCCGCGCCCGCGCCAAGTGTCACGGACGTCATCAAGAAAAGCCACGATCCACGCATCACGTCCCCCTCATGACGGAGTTCCATCCGACCACCGCCGGCCGGCGGTGGTCGGATTGCAGGCTCAGCGTTGCTGGATCGAGTCGAGGTAGCTCACGAGCTCGTAGATGCGGCCGCGGACATAGGTTTCGCGCATGAGCGATCCGTACTGGTCGCCAGCCTCGAACCGCAGCATGTTGCCCCAGATGAGCATGTCGCGCGGGCCGTGCTGGGCCACCTCCTCCCGGCCGTCGATCACCTGGAAGGCACGGTAGAACGGAAAGGTTCCATTGTTTCGCCGCGTCATCGTCGTCAGGTCGGACGGCTTGGTCTCCAGATAGCGCGCGACCGGGCCGCCGCCCTTTCCGTCCACCCCATGGCATGAGGCGCAGGCGGAGCGGTAGAGCTCGCCCCCGCGGGCCACGGGATCGTAGGCCTGCGCCGCAGCCTGGCCGGAGGCCAGTGCCATTGCAGCGGCGAACGCGAAATGGATGGGTCTCATGTCAGGGCCTCCTGCCTCTTCTGGTTCTTCCCGGCCTGGAACATTCGAACATTTCAAGTTCACCATTGAACGCCACGCCATCGCATTGAGGCGGATCAACGGCCGGGCCGGAGCCGGTCCTGTTCCGGCTTTCGGGGTTGCGGCCCGGCCGAAACGGCGTCTAGGCTTCCGGCGGAACGATCCAAAAGAAAACAGGTGCCGCGCCTCGTCGCGGCGCATGAAGGCGCTTGTCGCCGGGGGAGGACAGGGGTGAAGCTTGGCGAAGCCATCGCCGAGATCATGAAGCGCGAAGGCATCGAGGTGCTGACCGGCTATCCGGTCAATCACCTGATCGAGTACGCGGCGGCGATCGACATTCGCCCGATCATGGTCCGACAGGAGCGCATCGGCCTGCACATGGCGGACGCGATCTCGCGCGTCACCTCCGGCCGGCAGATCGGTGCGTTCTGCATGCAGCATGGACCGGGTGCGGAGAACGCCTATGGCGGCGTCGCCCAGTGCTATGGCGAGAGCGTACCCGTTCTCGTCCTGCCCATGGGCTACCCGCGCCGGCTCGCCCATATCGACCCGAACTTCAACTCCTCCGTGCAGATGCGCGGCATCACCAAGTCGGCCGAGCCGATCGTGCTCGCCTCCGAGGTCTGCGCGGTGATGCGCCGGGCCTTCACGCGGCTCCGCAATGGCCGGGGCGGCCCCTGCCTCGTCGAGATCCCGGCCGACATGTGGAACGAGGAGGTGGCGGGGCCGCTCGACTACACGCCCGTGCTGGCCACCCGCTACGGCCCCGACCCGGCCGATGTCGAGCGTGCCGCGGCGCTTCTCGCGGGGGCGAAGCGGCCGGTGATCTATGCCGGCCAGGGGGTGCACTGGGCCAAGGCCTGGCCGCAGCTCCGCAAACTGGCCGAGCTTCTCGCCGCGCCGGTGACCACGAGCCTCGGCGGCAAGAGCGCGTTCCCCGAGAACCACCCGCTCGCGCTCGGCTCCGGCGGCCTCGCCGTGCCGGCGACGGTGCCGCATTTCCTGAAGGCGGCCGACGTCATCCTCGGAATCGGCTGCTCCTTCACCGAGAGCAGCTTCGCTGTGGCGATGCCAAAGGGAAAGCGCATCATCCACGCGACGCTCGACCCCGATCATCTGAACAAGGACGTTCCGGTCGAGATCGGCCTTGTCGGTGACGCGGCGCTGACGCTCGATGCGCTGCTCGACGCGCTTGCCGACAGGGTGAAGGAGACGCGCGACCCGTCGTCGGTCGCCTCCGAGATCGCCTCGGTGCGCGAGGCCTGGCTCGCGCAATGGGCGGAGAAGCGCGACAGCGAGGCGAGCCCGCTGTCGCCCTACCGCGTGCTGCGCGACCTCGCAGGCACGGTCGATCTGGCCAACACCATCATCACCCACGATGCCGGCAGCCCGCGCGACCAGCTCTCCCCCTTCTGGGTGGCGAGCGAGCCGCTGTCCTATCTCGGCTGGGGCAAGACGACGCAGCTCGGCTACGGGCTCGGCCTCGCCATGGGCGCGAAGCTGGCCGCTCCCGAGAAGCTCTGCATCAACGTATGGGGTGATGCAGCGATCGGCTTCACGGGCATGGATTTCGAGACGGCGGTGCGCGAGCGCATCCCCATCCTGTCGATCCTGCTCAACAATTTCTCGATGGCGATCGAGCTCAAGGTGATGCCGATCTCGACGGAGAAGTTCCGCTCGACCGACATCAGCGGCGACTATGCCGCGATGGCCCGGGCCTTCGGCGGGCATGGCGAGCGGGTCGAGCGCGCGGCCGACATCGTTCCCGCGATCAGGCGCGGCATCGCCGCGACACGGGAAGGCAAGCCGGCGCTGGTCGAGTTCATCACGGCAAAGGAAACGGCGGTGTCGCGGATCGCCTGAGCGGCACGGCCTGCGCACACGGCGCGAGAAGGAGAGTTCATGGCCACGGTCGAGGTGAAGGACGTCACGAAGTACTTCGGCAGCACCCAGGTGCTGCGCGACGTCAACGTCTCCATCGCGGATGGCGAGTTCGTCGTGCTTGTCGGGCCGTCGGGCTGCGGCAAGTCGACGCTTCTGCGCATGATCGCGGGGCTCGAGAACATCACGGGCGGGACGATCTCGATCGGCGGCAGGGTGGTGAACACCGTTCCGCCGAAGGACCGGGACATCGCGATGGTGTTCCAGAACTACGCGCTCTACCCGCACATGACCGTGTTCGACAACATGGCGTTCTCGCTCAAGCTTGCGAACGCGCCGAAGGAGGTGATGGAGGAGGAGGTCGGCCGTGCGGCGAAGATCCTCGGCCTGGGCCAGCTCCTGCATCGCTACCCGCGGCAGCTTTCCGGCGGCCAGCGCCAGCGCGTCGCGATGGGGCGTGCGATCGTGCGGAACCCGCAGGTGTTCCTGTTCGACGAGCCGCTCTCCAACCTCGATGCAAAGCTTCGCGTGGCGATGCGCGCCGAGATCAAGGAGCTGCACCAGCGCCTGAAGGTGACGACGGTCTACG
Organism: Elioraea rosea; assembly: GCF_007644105.1. Taxonomy (GTDB): domain Bacteria; phylum Pseudomonadota; class Alphaproteobacteria; order Acetobacterales; family Acetobacteraceae; genus Elioraea_A; species Elioraea_A rosea. Next base: position 49,663 of record NZ_VFAC01000019.1, read on the forward strand.
TCACGCACGACCAGATCGAGGCGATGACGATGGCCGACAAGATCGTGGTGATGAACCACGGCGTCGTCGAGCAGATCGGCCCGCCGCTCGAGCTCTACGACAGGCCGAACAACCTCTTCGTCGCGGGCTTCATCGGCAGCCCGGCGATGAACATGATCGAGGGCAAAATCGAGGGCGGCGCCTTCCGCACCGCCGACGGCGCCGCCTGGCCGCTGCCGCCGAACGGCTCGGGTGCGCGGCCCGCGGAGGTGATCTACGGAATCCGGCCCGAGCATCTTCGCCTCGACCCCGCGGGCGTGCCGACGACCGTGCAGGTCGTCGAGCCGACGGGGTCGGAGACGCAGGTCGTGCTGCGCCACGGCGAAGCCTCGATGCTGGGAGCGTTCCGCGAACGCATCGCCGCCAGGCACGGCGACGTGCTGCCGGTGATGCCCGACCCCGAGCTTGTGCATCTGTTCGACAAGCAGACGGGGCGGCGGATCTAGTCACGCGTGATCAACGAAAACGGAGGGAACACCATGGCGAACATCATCACCCGACGCGACACGCTGATGCTTGGCGCATCGGCTGCGGCCGCCGTCGCGCTGTCCGGAGGGGCGGGTGCGCAAATCCAGCGCGCCAATGTCAACCCGCCCTCCTGGCCGATCGAGAGCGGCGCGAGCCTGCGCATGCTGCGCCCGGTGCGCTTCGTGCAGCCCGACGAGGAGGTGTTCCGCGCCAACTGCGCCCGCTTCACGCAGCAGACAGGCGTGCAGGTGCGCGTCGACTTCGTCGGCTGGGAGGACATCACGCAGCAGACGGCCGTGACGGCGAATACCGGCGCCGGCCCCGACGTGATCATCGGCTTCAACGAGAGCCCGCACATCTATGTCGACAAGCTCGTCGACCTGACCGACGTCGCCGAGTATCTCGGTGCGCGCTACGGCGGCTGGCTCGCCATGGCGCAGCGCTACGGCAAGCGCCACGGAACGAACAACTGGATCGGCATCCCCTTCGGCGCCTCGGGCGGGCCGCTCGTGTGGCGCAAGTCGGCAGTGAACGAGCTGGGCTTCCAGGCGCCGCCGGATGACCATGCCGGGTTCCTCGACCTGAGCAAGAAGCTCAAGGCGGCGAACAAGCCGTCCGGCTTCGCGCTCGGCAACGCGGTGGGCGACGGCAACGGTTTCGCCAACTGGCTCGTCTGGTCGCATAACGGGTTCCTCGTCGACCCCGACGGCAATGTCGCGATCAACAGCCCCGAGACGATCGCCGCGCTCGAGTACCTGAAGGAGCTCTACGCGACGTTCATCCCGGGCACGATCGCCTGGGGCGACATCAGCAACAACCGCGCGTACGCGGCGCAGGAGCTGTGGCTGACGGCGAACGGCGTCTCACTCTACTTCGCGCTGAAGAACGATCCCGCAACGGCGCCGATCGCTGCCGACACCGAGCATTCGCTCCTGCCCAAGGGCAAGGCCGCCGCCTCGCCGATGGCGGGGCTGACGCTGAACGCCATGACCTTCCGCCACAGCCGCTACCCCAACGCGGCGAAGGCTCTGATCGCCTTCCTGATGGAGGCCGAGCAGTACGACCCGTGGCTGCAGGCGAACCTCGGCTACTGGTCGCAGCCGCTCGCTGCCTACGCGGCGAGCCCGGTGTGGCAGTCCGACCCGAAGGTCGCGATCTTCCGCGACGTGATGCGATCGGACTACTGGATCGGCTACAAGGGGCCGATCAGCCAGGCCTCGGCGGCCGCGAACGCGGACTACATCATGGTGCAGATGTGCGCCGCCGTCGCCTCCGGCCAGTCGACGCCGCAGCAGGCGGCGCGCGAGGCCGAGCGCCGGGCCCAGCGCTTCTTCCGGGCACGCTGAGCGGAGACGGGGCGGCACCCTCGCGCAGAGGGTGCCGCCCCACCCCGAGAAGGCTCGAGGGCAGGACATGAACACCACGCCAACGGCCGTAGCGGCCGCGCCGACACGCTGGACGCCGCCGCGGCGCGAGGAGACCTGGATCGGCTGGCTGCTGGACTGGAAGCCGTTCCTGATCGTGATGTGCCTTCTGCCGGCGGTCGGGCTGCTGACGGTGTTCCTGACCTACCCGCTGGGGTTGGGCATCTGGCTCGCCTTCACCGACACGACGATCGGCCGACGCGGCATCTGGGTCGGCCTCGAGAACTTCATCTGGCTGTTCGAGGACCCGATCTTCTGGTCGGCGGTGTTCTACTCGGTCTTCTATACCGCGATTGCGACGATCGGGAAGTTCGCGCTCGGCCTGTGGCTCGCCCTGCTGCTCAACAACCACCTGCCGATCAAGAGCTTCATCCGCGCCATCATTCTGCTGCCGTGGATCGTGCCGACGGTGCTCTCGGCGATCGCGTTCTGGTGGATCTACGATCCGCAGTTCTCGATCATCTCCTACGTCTTCGTCGACGTGCTCGGCTGGCGCGACACCAACATCGACTTCATCTCCACGGCCTGGCCGGCGCGCTGGTCGCTGATCGCTGCGAACATCTGGCGCGGCATTCCGTTCGTGGCGATCTCGCTACTCGCCGGGCTGCAGACCATCCCGCCGTCGCTCTACGAGGCCGCGCTGCTCGACGGCTCCACGCCCTGGCAGCGGTTCCGCTACATCACCGTGCCGATGATCATGCCGATCCTTGCGATCGTCATGACCTTCTCGATCATCTTCACCTTCACCGACTTCCAGCTCGTCTATGCCATCACGCGCGGCGGGCCGGTGAACTCCACCCACCTTCTCGCCACGCTCGCATTCCAGCGCGGCATTCCCGGCGGGCAGCTCGGCGAGGGCGCGGCGATCGCGGTGAGCATGATCCCCTTCCTCGTCTTCGCAACGCTGTTCAGCTATTTCGCGCTCGCGCGGCGCAAGTGGCAGCAGGGAGAGGCCAATGACTGACGCTGCCCTCGCAGACGACGCGCCGCCCGTCGCCAAGCCGCAGGACAACCAGCCGGAGACGATGGCCTGGGAGACGAAGCGCCGGCGCTTCGTGACGATCTACCTGCCGCTCTGCTGCTTCATCTTCATCCTGCTGTTCCCGTTCTACTGGATGACGGTGACGGCGTTCAAACCGAACGCCGAGCTGATGGACTTCAAGAACCACAATCCGTTCTGGATCAGCTCGCCGACGCTCGAGCACATCAAGCACCTTCTGTTCAACACGGCCTATCCGTCGTGGTTCCTGACCACGATGGGGGTGGCCATCGGCTCCACCTTCCTCTCCCTCTTCGCAAGCACGCTCGCGGCCTACGCGATCCAGCGGCTGCGCTTCACGGGCAGCCCCTATGTCGGGCTCGCCATCTACCTCGCCTATCTCGTGCCGCCCTCGATCCTGTTCATCCCGCTCGCGACGATGGTGGTGCAGCTCGGCCTGTTCGACAGCCCTCTCGCGCTCATCCTCGTCTACCCGACCTTCCTCGTGCCGTTCTGCACCTGGCTGCTGATCGGCTACTTCAAGTCGATCCCCTACGAGCTCGAGGAATGCGCGCTGATCGACGGCGCCACGCGGCTGCAGATCCTGAGGCGCATCACCCTGCCGCTCGCGGTGCCGGGGCTGATCAGCGCAGGCATCTTCAGCTTCACACTCTCCTGGAACGAGTTCATCTACGCGCTCGCCTTCATCCAGTCCTCCGAGAGGAAGACCGTTCCGGTGGCGATTCTCACCGAGCTCGTGACGGGCGACGTCTACCAGTGGGGCGCGCTGATGGCAGGCTCGCTGCTCGGCTCCCTCCCCGTCGCGATCTTCTATTCCTTCTTCGTCGACTACTACGTCGCCTCGCTCACGGGGGCGGTGAAGGAATAGGACGGCCGCACGGACGACCCCGCCCCGCGCACCGACCAGGCGGCCCGCGCCCGGCCGCCGCAAGCCTGACGCAGCACAACGGAGAAACCGACTTGGCGAAGTTCACGATCCTCACCCCCGCAGGCGCCTCCTTCACCACCGCGGGCGGTGGGTATGACCATGAGCTCGAGGCGCTCGAGGGCATGGATGTCGAGATCGTCGAGTGCCCCGCGACCGAGGAGGGCTTCATCGCCGCCGCATCGAAAGCCGATGCGGTCTATGCCAAGGGCATGAAGTTCAACGCCGCGATGATCAACGCGCTCTCCAAGTGCAAGCTGATCGCGCTCGGCACCGTCGGCGTCGACTATGTGGATGTCGCGGCCGCGACCGCGAAGGGCATCCCCGTCACCAACTGCCCCGACACCTTCATCGAGGAGGTGGCCGACCATGCGATGATGCTGCTTCTCGCCACGCATCGCCGCGCCATCGAGCAGGACCGCATGGTGCGCGAGGGGCGCTGGGGAGAGGGGCGGCCGCAGCTTCTGCAGGTGCCACGCCTGATGGGGCTGACGCTCGGCTTCCTCGCCTTCGGCCGCGTGGCCCGCGCGGTGGCCCGGCGCGCCGCGCCGTTCGGGCTGCAGATGGTTGCCTACGACCCGTTCGTGGAGGAGCTCACGCTGTCGGACTACGGAGTACGGCCGGGCTCGCTGTCCGAGGTGCTCTCGCAGTCGGACTTCGTGTCGATGCACCAGCCCGACACGCCGCTCACGCGCGGCTTCCTCAAGGAGAAGCACTTCCGGCAGATGAAGAAGAGCGCGATCTTCATCAACACCGGCCGCGGCCCGACGGTGGATGAAGCGGCGCTGATCAAGGCGCTGGAAGAGCAGTGGATCGCCGGCGCGGGGCTCGACGTGTTCCAGGTCGAACCGCCGAAGCCGGACAACCCCCTTCTGAAAATGCCGCATGTCATCCTCTCGCCGCACAACGCGTCCGCCTCCGCGCGGTTCGACCCGGCACGCAAGCGGCGCGTCGGGCAGGAGCTGTCGCTCGTGCTGTCCGGCCGCTGGCCGATGAGCTGCGTGAACCCGACGGTCCTGCCAGGCTCCGGCCTCGCCCGCTGGCAGCCGTATGCGATGACGCGCGGCCCCAACTCCTGATGCCGGCGCCCGTTCCGCATCGCGGGACGGGCTTCCATTTTGCCGGCCGCCTCTCTAGCCTCCGCCCGCCGATCGAGCGGGCGGAGGGGTTTTCATGGCAGGAACGGCACGGCAGACGGCGAGGGGGCGGGCAAGCCCGCGCGACCCGAGCCAGGTGCAGTCCCTCACCCGGGCGCTGTCGTTGCTGAACGCGCTCGCCGAGAGCGCCGATGGCATGAGCCTCGGCGATGTGGCGCAGGTCGTCGGCCTTGCGCCATCGACGGCGCACCGGCTTCTGACTACGCTCCAGGGCCAGCGCTTCGTGCGCTTCGTCGCCGGCGAGGGGGTGTGGCAGGTCGGAGTGCAGGCGTTCATCGTCGGCCAGGCCTTCCGCCGTGCGCGCGACGTGCTTGCGCTCGCCCGGCCGGTGATGCGCCGGCTGATGGAGGACAGCGGCGAGACCGTAAACCTCTACATCGAGGAGGGCGGCGAGGTCGTGTGCATGGGCCAGGTGGAGTGCCGCCAGCTGATGCGGGCGATCTCCCGGCCGGGGGGGCGGGTGAAGATGCACTGCTCGGGCGTCGGCAAGGCGATGCTCGCCCGCCTGCCCGATGCGGAGGTCACGCGAATCCTCCAGCTGTACGGCCTGGCGCGGATGACGGAGAAGACCCTCGATACGCCGAGGAGGCTGCGCGACGACCTCGCCGAGATCCGCCGCCGCGGCTTCGCGATCGACGACGAGGAGCATGCCGTCGGCCTCCGCTGCGTGGCTGCCGCGATCGTGGACGAGGAGGGACGGCCCGTCGCGGCCCTCTCCCTCTCCGGGCCGCTCGCCCGCATCGGGGATGCCGCCCTGTATGCCGCGGGCGCGCTCGTGGCGCGGGCGGCAGAGACCGTGACCGGGCAGTTCGGAGGCCGGCCAACCGCCTGATCCGCGCCGGTTCTCCGGGTGCGGTTCCGCATCGTGGAAAGCAATCCCGTATGCCTTGTTCCGCGGGTTGCGCCATCCCATTTGCTCGCCGGCCACGGAACGACCGCCTCGGGAGCGGGCGGCGTGGCTTGGGCGGATCAGGCGATGGGAGATGGTGCGATGCCGAAAATGCCGGCGATCGAGGCGGCTGTTCGCGTTCTCGAGAAGGAGGGCGTCACGGTTGCCTTCGGCGTGCCAGGGGCCGCCATCAACCCGCTCTATGCCGCGCTGAAGCGCCGCGGCACGATCCGCCACATCCTCGCCCGCCATGTCGAGGGCGCCTCGCACATGGCCGACGGCTACACCCGGGCGATGCCTGGCAATATCGGCGTTTGCATCGGCACTTCGGGGCCTGCGGGAACCGACATGATCACCGGCCTCTACACTGCCCAGGCCGACAGCATCCCCATCCTCTGCATCACCGGCCAGGCACCGCGCGCGAAGCTCCACAAGGAGGATTTCCAGGCCGTCGACATCGAGAGCATCGCCAAGCCGGTGACCAAGTGGGCGGTCACGGTGCGCGAGCCAGGCCTGGTTCCCCGGGTGTTCCAGCAGGCCTTCCACGTGATGAAGTCGGGCCGCCCCGGCCCGGTGCTGATCGACCTGCCGCTCGACGTCCAGAACGCCGAGATCGAGTTCGACGAGAGCACCTACGCGCCGCTGCCCGTGTACAAGCCTGCCGCGACGCGGGCGCAGGTCGAGCAGGCGCTCGGCATGCTCGTGACGGCAGAGCGTCCGCTCATCGTCGCCGGCGGCGGCGTCATCAACGCCGATGCGTCCGACCTTCTCGTGAAGTTTGCCGAGGTCACCGGCATTCCCGTGATCCCGACGCTGATGGGCTGGGGCGCGATCCCCGATGACCATCCGCTGATGGCCGGCATGGTCGGGCTGCAGACGTCGCACCGCTACGGCAACGCGACGTTCCTCAAGAGCGACTTCGTCCTCGGCATCGGCAACCGCTGGGCCAACCGCCACACCGGCTCGATCGAGGCCTACACGCAGGGCCGCCGCTTCATCCATGTCGACATCGAGCCGACTCAGATCGGCCGCGTGTTCAATCCGGATTTCGGCATTGTCTCCGACGCCCACGCCGCGCTCGCGATGTTCATCGAGGTGGCGGAGGAGTGGAAGAATGCCGGCAAGCTGCCGGACTGGAGCGAGTGGGCCGCGCAGTGCCTGCACCGCAAGCGCAACATGCTGCGCAAGACGCATTTCGACCAGGTGCCGCTGAAGCCGCAGCGCGTGTACCAGGAGATGAACGACGCCTTCGCCAAGGACACCTGCTATGTCTCGACGATCGGCCTGTCGCAGATCGCGGGCGCGCAGTTCCTGCACGTGTACAAGCCGCGCAACTGGATCAATTGCGGCCAGGCGGGCCCGCTCGGCTGGACGCTTCCCGCGGCCCTCGGCGTGCGCGCCGCCGACCCGCACCGTGAGATCGTCGCGCTTTCCGGCGACTATGACTTCCAGTTCCTGATCGAGGAGCTCGCCGTCGGCGCGCAGCACAAGCTGCCCTACCTGCACGTGGTGGTGAACAACTCCTATCTCGGGCTGATCCGCCAGGCGCAGCGCGGCTTCCAGATGGATTTCGAGGTGAGCCTCGCCTTCGACAACATCAACATGGCCGAGGAGGAGGGTGTCGCCGGCTACGGCGTTGATCACGTCGCGGTCGCCGAAGGCCTCGGCTGCAAGGCCATTCGCGTGAAGAGCCCTAACGAGTTCAAGGAGGCCTTCGAGAAGGCCCGCGCGCTGATGGACGAGCACCAGGTGCCCGTCGTGCTCGAGTTCATCCTCGAGCGTGTGACGAACATCTCGATGGGCACCGAGATCCACAACGTGACCGAATTCGAGGAGATCCTCTGCCTCGACCCCTCGCTGTCGCTCAATGACGTGTCGGGCTCGGTGCTGAACAACGGCACCGCGACGGCGCAGCCCGTGCCGGCGAAGCAGCCGGCCTGAGCAGGCGGCCTGGGCAGGCGGCCTGAGCGGGTGCGATAGCGGCGGGCGCTACCCGCCCCGCCGCCGTCGCGCCGCGACCAGGGCGGCGAGGGCGAGGCCGACGAGGCCCGCGCCGGCCGGCTCAGGCACCGCGATCGGCGGCTCCTCTTCGGCCGGGGCCACGGGGAGCACGCGGAACTTCGCCTCATGCGTCGGCTGCAATGCGCTCGCGAACAGCATCTGCCCGCCGGCATAGGCATCGGCCGCGTAGAAGGAGAGGCTCCAGCGCGGCGTGAGGTCGCCGATCACGGCGGTGTAGACGCTCCCCGCCGTCAGTGCGATGGCGGAAAAATCCGCATCCACCCAGCCGGCGAAGCCCGATGCGAGGCCGGACACCGTGGCGGTGGCGAGCACCGCGCCGGACGCCCCCGCGCCTTCGCGCAGCGTGATCGACACGCTGTCTCCCGCCGGGGCGATGTCCGGCCTGATCTCCTGGATCCAGAAGCCGACCGACACGGTCGCGTCCTCCGCGGTGAAGGACTGGCCGAGGGCGGGGTAGGAGAGAAGCTGCACGGTGCCGCTTGCCAGCGCCTGCACGATCGGCGCCGCGACGGACGGCGAGGCGAGGCCGAGGCAGGACGCTGCGATCAGCGTGGCGAGGGGTCGTTGCATGGCGCGTGTGTTCCTGGGCTTGTGGGTCAGGGCCGCTTCATGCACGCGCAGTTTCTCGGCATGATGTCGGAGGTTTCAGGCCGATTGCAGAACGAACGAAAAGGCGAGGGAGGCGGGTGATGCGGCGAGGCAGCATGCGTGGACGGGGCCGATGACGGGGGGGACCTGGCCGTTCCACGGCATCTATCCCGTTCTCTATGCCTTCCACCGCGAGGATGGGCGGATCGACCCCGACGCCATGCGCCGCCAGGTCGAGCACTGCCTCGGCGCGGGGGCGCACGGGCTGATGGCGCTCGGCCTGATCACCGAGGTCGGCAAGCACACGACGGCGGAGCGGCACGAGATCGTCGCGCTCGTCGCGAACGCGCTCGCGCGACGCAAGCCCTTCATGGTGACGGTGGGCGAGCGCACGCAGCCCGAGCAGCTCGCCTTCGCGCGGGAGGCGCGCGGCAACGGGGCGGACGTGATCATCCTCCAGCCTCCGCCGGCGATAGAGGGCGGCGAGGCGGCGCTGATCCGTTTCTTCGGCGCGACCGCCGATGCACTCGACTGCCCCGTCGCCGTCCAGCACAACCCCTTCAACCTCGCGGTCAATCTTTCCGTGCCGGGCCTCGTGGCGCTGCACCGGAACCACCCGAACGTGACCGTGCTGAAGGCGGAAGGAACCGCGGTCGAGACGGCCGAGCTGGCCGAGCGGACGGAGGGCCGGCTCGCGCTGTTCTGCGGCCATGGCGGCATCGAGTTCCTCTCGAACCTGCGCGCCGGCGTGGCGGGGCTGATCCCCGCGCCCGACATCGTCGCGCTGCAGGTGCGGATCTACGAGCTGTTCCGGCAGGGAACCGAGGCGTCGCTGGCCGAGGCGGAGGCCCTGCACAGGGCGGCTCTGCCGCTCATCGTGTTCCGCATCCGCTCCATCGAGCAGGCGCTGTGCTACGGCAAGCGCGGCTATGCGCGGCAGATCGGCCTCGAGGCGGTGCATGACCGCCCGCCCTTCCAGGCGCCCACGGCGTTCGGGCTCGCGGAGATGGACAGGCTGATCGCCGGGCTCGAGCGAACACTGCGCGAGGCGGGGCTGGCCGGGCGCTGAACGCCTGGCTCAGCTCAGCGCAGGCACTCGACGAGGACCGTCGAGGGGTGGGCGACCTCGCCGACCTCCGCCGCCGGCCGGAAGCCTGACGATGCGGCGGTGCGCGGCGTGACGCCGTTGCGGCGCATGAACTCTTGCGCCACGCGGCCATGGATGGCGATGTTGACATTCTGCGGCAGGTCCCCGCCGGTCCGCTCCGCCACCCTGAGCGCGTTCAGCTTGGCGACGATCACGCCGATCACGTTGCCCGAGCGGTCGAGAAGCGGACCGCCCGAGTTGCCGCTCTGCACCGGCGCGGAGATGATCATGGTGTTCGGATCATCGCGCAGGCCGGTCAGCGCCGAGACCTCGCCGGTCGTCAGCGTCGGGCCGCTGCCGAGGATGCCCGTCAGCGGGAATCCGTAGGTCACGACCTCGTCGCCACGCCGCGCCGGCCCCTCACGGAACGTGAGCACTGGGCCGAGATCGGCCGGCCCTGAGAGAAGGGCGAGGTCGCGCTGGCTGTCGGACGCGAGCACCGTCAGCGGCACGCGCCGGTTTCCCTGCGCGACGGCCTGCACGCCGCGGCAGTTGCCGATGACATGCTGGTTCGTCAGCAGCCGGCCTTCTGCAACGACGAACCCGGTTCCCGTGCTGGCCCGCCTCTGCGCCCCCTGAGGCTGGGGCGGCTGGGCGGCCGGCGGGCGTTGCGCGCCCGGGCTCGGCAGGGCGGCGACGCGGCCGCCTGGGATCGGCTCGGGGCGGTCGGGGCCGGATGCCGGCGGTGGCTTGCCGCCCGCGACTCGCGAGGGGGCCGCAGCACCGGCAGGCGGCGGCTTGCCGTCAGGCGACTGGGCGGCGACGGCGGCGGAGGAGGCGCGCAGGGCCTGGAGCGTCGGCCCGTCCAGCACGCCCGACGGGGGGAGCCCACGGTCGCGCTGGAAGGCGGCGACGGCGCCCTGGGTCCGCGGGCCGATCTGCCCGTCCGCCGGACCGGGGTCGTAGCCGAGGGCGGCAAGCGCGCGCTGCACGGCCGCAAGGGCCTCGGACGAGCTCGACTGCACCTGCGTCTGGACCGCTGTGCCGATGGTGATCTCCGGCTCGGCGCAGATATCCGCGCCCTTCTGGTCGAACACAGAGCCGGCGGCTGTGACGAGGCGCACATCCACGACGCAGCCAGGGACGGAGCGGGTAACCTGGGCCGTCTGGCCTGGCCGCATCGCGCGACCGGCGATCAGGTTCCGCCCCGGCTGGCCGGGCTCGCCCGCGTAGAGGCCGACGGCAACCTCGCCGGTGCGGTTGACGACGCGGAAGCGCGAACCGTCCTGCGCCTCGGCCGGGAGCGGGACGAGGGCGGAAGCTGCCATCAGGGCGGCGAGCAGGGCACGCATGACCGCTAGGTTGGCGCAGCCCCCACCGGAGTCAACGCAGCACTGCGCGAGTCGCACCGCGACGTGCGATGCGACACGCGATGGCGTATCAGCGCGTGCCGAGGATCGAGCCGGTGGTGCTTCTCGGGTCGCGCTTCGGCCAGCGGCCGAGCTCCACCGCCGCATAGAACTCGGCGAGGTGGGCGTTGAAGGCGGCCGGCTCCTCGAGGTTCAGCGTGTGCCCCGTGCAGGGCATCACGACGAGCCCTGCCGTCGCGATGCAGCGCTTCATGAACAGGCTTGCCTCGAGGCAGGGGTCATCCTCGTCACCGGTCATCACCAGGCTCGGCACGGAGAGCGCCCGCATCGGCTGCTCGAGCTCGAAGATGCTCGGGCGTCGCTTCTGCACCCCGCGCAGGGTGTTGGCAGCGCCCTTCGGGTCATGCTCGGCGAGCTGGGCCATGAACTCGGCATAGCCCCGCGGATCCTTGTTCTCGTACTGCACGCGCGTCGGCCCGCGGCCGTAGCTTCCTGCGGCCTCGGCGATCGGCAGCGTCTCGAATCGCTTCGCAGCCACCTCGCACTCCTCGGCGAACTGTGCCCGCTTCTCCGCCGGCGCGCCGTAGCCGACGCCCGCGATGACGAGGGACTTGGCCCGGTGCGGGTAGGCGAGGCCGAAATGCAGCGTCGCGAACCCGCCCATCGAGACGCCGACGATGTGCGCCCCTTGGATGCCCAGGCCATCCATCACGTCGCGGATGTCGTCGCGCGCGCGCTCCTGGCTGTAGCTGTCGGGCGTGGGCGGAACGGCAGAGGGCGGATAGCCGCGTGCGTTGTAGGTGATGCAGCGGTAGCGGCGGGAGAAGAAGCGCACCTGCGGCTCGAAGCTGCGCATGTCTCCGGCGAACTCGTGCACGAACACGATCGCCGCGCCCGAGCCTGTGTCCTCGACCGCGAGGCTGACGTCGTCGGTCGTGGTGATGGTCGTCTGTGTCATCCGGGTGATCCTGTTCAGAACGCGCGGGAGCGGGCGGCCATGCCGCCGTCGATCGTCACGATCGTGCCGCTTGTGAAGCCTGACCGTGGGCTCGCCAGGAAGGCGATCATGTCGCCGATCTCCTCCGGTGTCGCGGCGCGGCCGAAGGGCATGGGCGCGAACAGTTCCTGCCAGCGCTCCGGGTCGCCTGTCCTGTCGCCCGACTTTTTCTTCATCAGCCCGATCAGCCTGTCGGTCGCGACCGGACCGGGGGAGAGGCCGACGACACGAAGCCCGTCATTCGGCGCCGTGCCGCCGAGCGACCGCGTGAAGGCATAGAGCGCCGCATTGCCCGTGACGCCGCAGATGTAGGCCTGGTCGAGCGTTTCCGCCGCGTTCCCCACCACGTTGACGATCGACGGAATGAACGCGGCCGACGATCGGCCCTTCAGGAGCGGATAGAAGGCCCGGCACATGTCGATGTAGCCGAACACCTTGAGCTGCCAGGCCTGGCGCCAGGTCGTTCCGTCCACCTGTGCGAGGCTGCCGCCGGGAATGGCGCCTGCGTTGTTGACGAGGATGTCGATCTCGGGGAAGCGCGCGGCGATGTCCTCCGCCGTGCCCTGCACAGCGATGTCGGCCGCATGGACACGCACGTTCACCTGATGCCGCGAGCGGATGGCGCTGGCCGTCTCCTCGAGCGCGCCGAGGGTGCGCGAGACGAGGATCACGTCGCACCCCTCAGCCGCCATGCTCTCGGCCGCGGCCCGGCCTATCCCCTTCGATCCGCCGGTGATGAGCGCGGTGCGCCCGCGAAGCAGCAGGTCCATTCGGCTTGCTCTCCCTTTCGTGTTTGGCGATGGCACCCCATCCCGGGCTGACGGGCAAGGGGGGTGTGTGCGACACCTCGTTGCGCGAGCGCGACAGCAAGGCCGCGCCGCCAAGGAGAGGAAGCGATCATGACCCTGACCAGACGCGGCGCCATCGCCGCCGCCGCAACGATTGCCGCGAGTTCCAGCGCGTTGGCGCAATGGCGGCCGACCGAACGCTACCCCCGACCCGGCGGTGCAGGTGCTCGACCCCGCCTTCGGCCGCTACCGGCTCGTTCTCGCCTCCGTCGAGCGCATCGCGCATGGAGGGATGCGCTGGAACGAAGGCCCCGTGTGGATGGGTGACTGGCGCGCGCTGCTCTGGTCCGACATCCCCAACAACCGCATCATGCGCTGGGACGAGGCGACGGGGCGCACCTCGATATTCCGCAGCCCGTCGAACTTCAGCAACGGCAACACGCGCGACCGGCAGGGCAGGCTCATTACCTGCCAGCACGACACGCGTAGCGTCACGCGCACGGAGTATGACGGCCGCATCACCACGCTTGCGGATCGTCACGACGGCAAGCGCCTCAACAGCCCCAATGACGTGGTGGTGAAGTCGGACGGCACGATCTGGTTCACTGATCCGCCCTTCGGCATCCTCGGCCACTACGAGGGCACGCAGGCCGAGCCGGAACTGCCGACGAACGTCTACCGGTTCGACCCGCGCGACGGCCGGCTCACCGTCGCGACCGGCGAGGTCAATCGCCCCAACGGCCTCGCCTTCAGCCCCGACGAGAAGAAGCTCTACATCGTCGAGGCCGGCGTGCTGCCGCGGGTGATCCGCTCCTTCGATGTCGGCGATGACGGAAGGCTCACGGGCGGCGGGCCGCTTCTCGATGCCGGTCCGGGAACGCCCGACGGGTTCAAGGTGGATGTCGATGGCAATCTCTGGGTCGGCTGGGGGATGGGAAGCAACGAGCTCGACGGGGTGCTCGTGTTCAACCCCGCCGGCAAGCCGATCGGCCGCGTCGCGCTGCCGGAACGGTGCGCCAACCTCTGCTTCGGCGGGCTGAAGCGGAACCGCCTGTTCATGGCGGCAAGCCAGAGCGTCTATTCGCTCTACGTCAACACGCAGGGGATGCCCTACGCCTGAGCGGGCGGCGCGGCGGGGGCGTGTCCGCCGCGCCGCGCCGATGCCTCATGCCGCCTCGATCTTTGCGGTCCTTACCACCTCGGTCCAGCGCCGCACCTCGTCGGCCTGGAACGCCTTGAGCGCCTCCGGCGTGGTGGCGACGACATCGAAGCCCATCTTCGTCAGCCTGTCCTTGGCCTCGGGGTCCATCAGCGCCTTGCGCGCCTCAGCGGCCACGCGGTCACGGATGTTCGCTGGCAGGTTTGCCGGGCCCATCATCGCCTGCCAGGAGGTGACGTTGAAGTCGGCCATGCCCTGTTCGGCCATGGTCGGCACGTCCGGCATCTGCGGGTGGCGCTCCGGCGCGGTGACGGCGAGCGCGCGCATCCGCCCGTTCGCGACATGGGCATGGATCGTCGGCATGTTCTGGAAGGTCGCGTGCACGTTGCCCGCGATCAGGTCGGTCGCCGCGGCCGCGCCGCCCTGGTAGGGGATGTGGGTGATGTCGGTCCCCGTGCGCTGCTTGAACAGCTCCATGGTCAGGTGGTCGGAGGCGCCGACGCCTGAGGTGGAGTAGCCGAACTTGCCGGGGTTCGCCTTCAGCCAGGCGACGAACTCCTGCAGGTTCTTCGCGGGCGACGAGGGGTGCACGGTCAGCACGTTCGGCGTCGTCACCGCCAGCGTGATCGGCGTGAAGGCCTCCGGGTCGTAGCCGATCGACGCGCCGCGCAGCGCCTTGTTGATCGCGAAGACGCCGATCGAGCCGACGAGGAAGGCGTAGCCGTCGGGCTGGGCGCGGGCGAGCATCTGGCCGGCGACCGACCCGTTCGCGCCGGGCCGGTTCTCCGCCACCACGGGTTGGCCAAGCTGCATCTTCGCAGCGATCACCCGCGCGATGATGTCGGACGGCCCGCCGGCGACGAAGGGCACGAGGACGGTGACGGGACGGGTCGGCGACCAGGCCTGCGCGCGGGCGGAGGGGGCGAGCAGCGCGGCTGCCCCCGCCCCGGCGGTGCCGGCGAGCAGCGAGCGGCGTCGGATCATCATGGGCATATCCTTCCTCGATCGTTCGTTCTTGGCCCGATGATGCCCGGGCGTAGCCTGACCGGGAAGCGCGCTCAATCGGCCTTGATGCCTGCCTCGGCGATCACCTGCTTCCAGGTCGCGCTCTCCGCGGCGATATGCGCGCGCGCCTCTTGCGGCGTCGTCACGGGCAGGTCGGAGCCCGCGCGGGCGAGCCCTTCGCGTAGCGCGCGGTCCTCCCGCGCTGCCGTGAGCACGGCGGCGGACAGCTTCGCCATCGCCCGGTCCGGCACGCCGGCAGGAAGGAAGAGACCGTGCCACGTCACCACCGTCAGGTCGGGTAGGCCGGCCTCGCGCGCCGTCGGAACGGTCGGGAGCTGCGGCAGCCGCGCCTCTCCCGTGGTGAAGAGCGCCGCGATCCGCCCGCTCTCGACGTGGCCGGCGACGGCGGAGAGCGGCGTGATGAAGGCAGCGATCCGCCCGCCGAGCATGTCGGCGATCGCCTCGGGGCTGCCGCGATAGGGAACGTGCACGAGGGTCGTGCCGGTGCGCGCCTTGAAGAGCTCCATGCCGAGATGGGCGAGGCTGCCATTGCCGACGGAGGCGTAGGACAGGTCGGCCCCCGGTGCCCTGGCGCGCTCGAGGAAGGCGGGAAGCGTCGCGCCGAGCCGGGCGTCCGCGGCGAAGACGAATGGCGCTGTGGCGAGCAGCGCGACCGGTGCGAGCGCGGTGTTCGGGTCGATCGGCATCGGCGTGCCGAGATGCGGGCGCATCGTGAAGCTTCCCGGGAAGCAGACGAGTGCGGTCGTGCCATCCGCACGCGCCCGTGCGACATGCTCGACGCCGACCATGCCGCCGGCGCCGGCGCGGGGCTCGACCACCACCGGCTGGCCCAGCCTGTCCTTCAGCGCATCGGCCCAGAGCCGCGCGGTGATGTCGACCGTCGAGCCGGCCGGCGCGCACACCACGAGGCGGAGCGGCTCCTGCGCGGCGGCGGGAAGCGAGGCCAGCAGAACCGAGGCGAGGGCGAGGCGGCGGAGCATGACCGTGTCCTGTGTCAGACGGTGATGTTGGCGGAGCGGATCAGGGTGCCCCAGCGCTCGGTTTCCTCGGCGAGCAGGCGGCGCAGCGCCGCGGCATCGCCTGACGCCGCGACCGCGCCAAGGGCGGCGAACCGTTCCTGGAGCGCACGATCCCCCGTCACCTTCATGAGGGCGGCCTCAAGGCGGGAGGCGACGGCATCGGGCGTGCCGGCAGGGACGAAAACACCCTGCCAGAACACCGCATCGAAACCGCTCAGCGTGGCGGCGACGGGCGGCAGCTCGGGCGTCGCGGCGAACCGTTCCGCGGACGAGATGGCGATGCCCCGCGTCCTGCCCTCGCGCATCACCGGGATCGCCTCGAGCGCCGCCTGGAAGGCGAGCTGCACGCGGCCTGCGACGAGGTCCAGCACCATCTGCGCACCGCCGCGATAGGGGACGTGCAGGATGTCGATGCCGGCACGCGCCTTCAGCAATTCGAGCGCGAGATGGTTCACCGCCCCGTTGCCCGAGGAACCGCCCGAGAGCTTGCCGGGATTGGCCTTGGCATACGCGATCAGCTCCGCAACGGTCTTGGCCGGCACGTCGGGGTGCACGTGCAGGACGAACGGGCTTCGCATCGCCATGCCGATGGGGCGAAGCTCGGTCATCGGGTCCTTCGGCGTGAGCTGCGGCTGCAGGGTCGGGTTGATGGCGAGGCTCGTCGCACCGAACAGGATCGTGTAGCCGTCCGGGGTCGCGCGTGCGACATGCGTGGAGCCGATCGAGGTGCCCGCGCCGGGGCGGTTCTCGATCACCACCGGCTGGCCGAGCTCGCGCGCGAGCCCTTCGCAGATCGCCCGCGCCGTCGTGTCGGTCACGCCGCCTGGCGGGTAGGTGACGACGGCGGTGATCGGCCGAGCGGGCCAGCCCTGTGCGCGCACCGGCGCAGCGAGGACGAGGGCGGGCGCGGCGAGCAGCGAGCGTCTCAGCATTCTGGCATCTCCTCCGGGCGTTTTGGCCAGGGTAGCGGCATGCCCCACGCATGTGTAGGAGCCGTTCCGCGATGCCCGCATCTCGCCCCTTGCGCCGGCGCGCGCGGCGGGAGACGTTGCGGCCGCGGCCCCTTGGGGCGGAGCCGTGACGGTCCTGGGGCGGGTTCGCATGATCATCGAATGTCCACGCTGCTCGGCGCGCTACGACGTGGCCGAGTCGCTGATCGGCGCGGCAGGCAAGAGCGTGCGTTGCGCCAAGTGCGGCAATGTGTGGCTGGCCCGGCGCGACATGCAGGACGCCGACGCACCCGTGCAATGGCCGGAGGCGCCGCAGCGCCCCGCCCGGGCAGAGGCCTCGGAGATCCCGCCCTCGCCCGAGCCGGCCGAGGACGAGGCGCTCGCCGAATTTCGCGAGGCGCAGGAAGGCAAAGGCGGCTTCGCCCGGTTCCCCACCCCGCCGGACGGGCCCCCTGCCGCCCGCCCGCGGCTCGGCGGCGCGGCGACGATCGGCTGGGTTGCGACCATCCTGGTGCTCGGGGCCGCTGGCTGGGGTGCCTATGCCTACCGCGATGCCGTCGTGCAGGCCTGGCCGCCGAGCGAGCGTGTCTACCTCGCCCTGGGATTGCGCTCATGATCGCGTGAGGTGTTAACCGCCGCACGCCAAGGGACTGGGATAGCGAGGAAAACTTCGGGGCTCGGCGAACCTCCGGCGCGTGCTCACGACAATGTTCTTACGCGGGAGGCGAATTCCGCCACGGTTTGGGTGTTAGGTGCGGACCCATGCAGGCGCCGCCCCGGCGCCACGCCAACAACTCCGGAGGGTGCCATGGACGTGATGTCCCGGATGCAACCCGATGAGACGCGCGAGGAAGCACGGCGAACGCCTCTCCGCGCCGGGTCGATCGACCGCCATGTCGGGGCGCGCATCCGCGAGCGCCGCCTCATGCTCGGTCTCAGCCAGCAGCAGCTCGCCGATTCGATCGGTGTGACCTACCAGCAGGCCCATAAATATGAGCGTGGGCTGAACCGGATCGCCGCCGGCCGGCTCTACGAGATCGCACAGGTTCTGGGCGTACCCATCTCCTGGTTCTTCGACGGCATCGGCCCCGGCAAGGAGCCTGCGCCGATGACGCAGCGCCAGCGACTCTGCCTCGAGGTTGCGCGGAACTTCGCCCATATCAGCAACGAGCGGCACCAGCTTGCGCTGAGCCAGATGGCCCGCGCGCTGGCCGAGGCCGAGGCGAGGGGCGAGTAGCCTTCAGCGGCCGCGATGACTGAAGGGGGAGCTGCCGTCGAGCCGCTGGTCCGGCTCGGCGTTTTCGTATCCGTCCTGATCGCCATGGCGGCGTGGGAGCTGCTCGCCCCGCGCCGACACCAGGCGCACGGGCGCACCTCGCGCTGGCCATCCAACCTCGGCATCGTCGCGCTCGACAGCCTGATCGTGCGCGTGCTGTTCCCGGCAGGCGCGGTCGGCGCAGCGCTCTGGGCGGAGTCGCAGGGGCTCGGCCTGTTCCGACTTCTCGACGCACCGTTCTGGGCGGCGGTGCCGCTCACCGTCGTGCTCCTCGACCTCGCTATCTGGGCGCAGCACCGCGTCTTTCATGCCGTGCCGGCGCTCTGGCGCCTGCACCGCATGCACCACACCGATCTGGAGTTCGACGTCACCACCGGCCTTCGCTTCCACCCGGTGGAGATCGTCCTGTCGATGGTGATCAAGATCGCCGTCGTCATTGCGCTCGGCGCGCCGGCGCTCGGCGTCCTCGTGTTCGAGGTGCTTCTGAACGCCTGCTCGATGTTCAGCCATGGCAATGTGCGGCTGCCCGGGTGGATCGACCAGGCGCTGCGGCGGGTGATCGTGACGCCGGACATGCACCGCGTGCACCACAGCGTCATCCGCGAGGAGACCGACAGCAATTTCGGCTTCTGCCTGTCGGTATGGGACAGGTGGTTCGGCACCTACCGCGCCGAGCCCGCAGCGGGCCAGCTCGGCTTCACCATCGGCATCGAGACGTTCCGTGACCCGGCAGAGCTTCGGCTCGACAGGCTCCTCACCCAGCCCTTTCGCGCAGACAAGGCGCGGACCGACAAGCCGCAAGACGACAAGCCACGGGTGCTGCCGGCGGAGTGAGGCGGCGCGGCACGGCCACGCCGCCTGCGCGGCTCAGGCCGTTCGGTCGACGCCGCCCACGCCGAGCGCCGCCTGGGCGGCGGCGAGGCGCGCGACTGGCACGCGGTAGGGCGAGCAGGAGACGTAGTCGAGCCCGACCTCCTGGCAGAAGGCGATCGACGCGGGGTCGCCGCCATGCTCGCCGCAGATGCCGAGCTTGATGTCGGGCTTCGTCGCGCGGCCCTTCTCGACGGCGATCTTCACCATCGCGCCCACGCCCTCGCGATCGAGCGAGACGAACGGGTCCTTCGCGAGGATGCCCTGCTCGAGATAGGCGGGAAGGAACTTGCCCGCATCGTCGCGCGAGAGGCCGAACACGGTCTGCGTCAGGTCGTTCGTGCCGAAGCTGAAGAAGTCGGCCACGTCGGCGATGCGGTCGGCGGTCAGCGCCGCGCGGGGCAGCTCGATCATCGTTCCGACGCTGTACTCGACCTTCGCGCCCTTCTCGGCGAATACCGCTTCGGCCATGCGGTCGACCTGCGCGCGGGTGATCTCGAGTTCCTTCTTCATGCCGACGAGCGGGATCATGATCTCCGGGATGGGCGCCTTGCCTGTCTCCTTCGCGACCTCGAGCGCGGCCTCGAAGATGGCGCGGGCCTGCATCTCGTAGATCTCGGGGTAGGAGATGCCGAGGCGGCAGCCGCGATGGCCGAGCATCGGGTTCGCCTCGGAGAGATCGGCCACACGACGCGCCATGGCCTCGGCCTCTGCGCCGATCGAGGCGGCCACCTCGGCGATCTCCTCCTCCGAGTGGGGAAGGAACTCGTGCAGCGGCGGGTCGAGCAGGCGGATCGTCACCGGCAGCCCGGCCATGATGCGGAACAGCTCGACGAAGTCCTTCCTCTGGTGCGGCAGCAGCTTGCCGATCGCCCGACGCCGTCCCTCTGCATCGTCCGCCATGATCATCTCGCGCACGGCGAGGATGCGCTCTGCGTCGAAGAACATGTGCTCGGTGCGGCAGAGGCCGATGCCCTCGGCGCCGAACTTGCGTGCCGTATCCGCATCGAGAGGCGTCTCGGCGTTGGTGCGGACCTTCAGCGTGCGGATCTCGTCGGCCCAGCCCATCAGGGTCGCGAACTCGTCCGACAGCTGCGGCTCGATCATCGGCACGGAGCCCACGAACACCTCGCCGGTCGCGCCGTCGATGGTGATCGTCTCGCCGCCGCGAACCACCTGGCCGCCGGCCGACAGGGTCTGGCTCGTGTAGTCGACCGCGAGGCCGCCAGCGCCGGCGACGCAGGGCCGCCCCATGCCGCGTGCGACGACCGCCGCGTGGCTCGTCATGCCGCCGCGGGTGGTGAGGATTCCCTTGGCCGCATGCATGCCCGCGATGTCCTCGGGGCTCGTCTCGATGCGCACGAGGATGACGCTCTCGCCCTTCTGCGCGCGCGCCTCCGCCTCCTCGGCAGAGAACACCACCGCGCCGCAGGCGGCACCCGGGCTGGCCGGCAGGCCCTTGCCGAGCGGCGTGCGCTTCGCGCTCGGGTCGAGCGTCGGGTGAAGCAGCTGGTCAAGCGAGGCAGGGTTGACGCGGCGGACGGCTTCCTCGCGCTCGATCAGGCCTTCATTGGCCATGTCGACGGCGATGCAGAGCGAGGCAGCGGCGGTGCGCTTGCCGTTTCGCGTCTGCAACATATAGAGGCGCCGCTGCTGGACGGTGAACTCGATGTCCTGCATGTCGCGATAGTGCGTCTCGAGCACGCCGCGCACGCGCATCAGCTCGGCGTACACCTCCGGCATCACCTCCTCCATCGAGACCTCGCCCGGCTTGGCGGAGGCCTTCGACAGAGGCTGCGGCGTGCGGATGCCGGCGACGACGTCCTCGCCCTGGGCATTCACCAGGAACTCGCCGTAGAGAAGGTTCGTGCCGGTCGAGGGATCGCGGGTGAAGCACACGCCAGTCGCGCAATCCTCGCCCATGTTGCCGAACACCATGGCCTGGACGTTCACCGCCGTTCCCCAGTCGGCCGGGATGTCGTGCAGACGGCGATAGGTGATGGCGCGCTGGTTCATCCAGGAGCCGAACACGGCGCCGACGGCAGCCCAGAGCTGGTCCCACGGGTCCTGCGGGAAGGGCTTGCCCGTGGCGTCCTCGACGACCTTCTTGTAGCCGGAGACGACGCGCTGCCAGTCCTCCGCCGTCAGCGCGGTATCCTCCGTCACGAGCTTCTCGTGCTTCACCTCGTCGATGATCTCCTCGAAGCGGTGATGATCGACATCGAGCACGACGCCGCCGAACATCTGGATGAAGCGGCGGTAGCTGTCCCAGGCGAAGCGGGCATCGCCCGACTTCCTCGCGAGCCCATCGACGGTGGCGTCGTTCAGGCCAAGGTTCAGGACGGTGTCCATCATGCCCGGCATCGACACGCGCGCGCCGGAGCGGACGGAGACGAGAAGCGGGTTGGCGGGATCGCCGAAGCGGAAGCCCGTCGTCTGCTCGACCGCGGCCAGCGCATCCTTCACCTGCTTCTCGAGGCCGGAGGGGTACTTCCGGTCATTGGCGTAGAACGCCGTGCAGACCTCGGTGGTGATGGTGAAGCCGGGGGGGACGGGCAGGCCGATCGAGGCCATCTCCGCCAGGTTGGCGCCCTTGCCGCCGAGGAGGTTGCGCATGCCCGCGCGGCCCTCGTTGGCGCCCGCGCCGAACGAGTAGACCCATTTGGTCGCGGTGGTTCCGTCCATTGTGCTTACCCCTCGAGCAACGAAAAATCGGCGGCCCGGGCGGTGACCGCCCGGATCCGTGACAGGAGCCGTAACCGATTACCACGCAGTTCGGTTTCCGTCGCGTTGACGGTCACGGCAGCGAAAAAGGCATCGACGGGCGCACGGAGGCGGCCCATCTCGGCCATGGCGCCGGCGAAATCCTCCCGCCCGAGCCGTTCGCCGATGGCCGGCTCGGCGGCATCCAAGGCAGCGGCGAGCGCGGTTTCGGCGGGTTCGCGAAGCAGCGCGGCGTCGGGCGGCTCGGCATAGGCGCGGCCGTCCTTCTTCTCCTCGATTCGGAGGATGTTGCTCGCGCGCTTGTGAGCGGTGAGGAGGTTCGCGCCATCCTCCGTGCCGAGCAGTGCGGCGAGCGCATCCGCCCGCGCGAGAAGCCGCACGAGGTCGCCGTCCCGCTGCGCGCCGAGCGTTGCGGCGATGACGTCATGCCGGCGGCCTTCGGCGCGAAGCTGCACGCGCAGGCGTTCGATGAGGAAGCCGTAGAGACCGTCGACCAGCGCCGCCTGCCGCGCCTGGTCGAGCCCGAGAGGTTCGGCGAAGGCCGCGACCGCCTCGCCCAGGAGGACGACGAGATCGAGACGAAGCTCGTTCTCGCGCACGAGCCGGATCACGCCGAGCGCGGCGCGCCGCAGGGCGAAGGGGTCCCCCGAGCCGGTGGGGCGCTCGTCGGCGGCGAAGAAGCCAGCGATCGTATCGAGCCTGTCTGCCAGCGCGACGGTGACGCTGACCGGCGCGGAGGGAACAGCGTCGCCCTGCCCGGCGGGGGCGTAGTGCTGCTCGATCGCGAGCGCGACCGCCTCGTCCTCGCCGTCATGCGCGGCGTAGCGGCGGCCCATGTAGCCCTGAAGCTCGGGAAACTCGCCGACCATGCCGGTGACGAGATCGGCCTTGGCGAGCATCGCCGCCCGCTCTGCCTTGGCGATGTCGGCCCCGAGCATCGGCGCGAGGATGCCCGCGAGCCGCACGAGCCGGAGGACGCGCGCGCCCTGCGTGCCGAGCCTGGCGTGGAACGTCACCGCCTCGAGGCGCGGCAGGCGCGAATCGAGCCTCTGCCGGCGGTCCTGGTCCCAGAAGAAGCGGGCATCGGAGAGGCGCGCGCGCAGCACCCGCTCGTTGCCGGCGACGATGGCGCGCCCGCCATCCTTTGCCTCGATGTTGGCGACGACGACGAAATACGGCGCGGCAGAGCCGTTTGCGGTCAGCAGCGTGAAGTACTTCTGGTTCAGCCGCATGGTGAGCTGCCGCACCCGGTCGGGCAGGTCCATGAACGCGTCGTCGATCCGACCGAGCAGCGGCACAGGCCATTCGACGAGGCCGGCCACCTCGTCGAACAGGCCGGGGTCGCCAGCCACGGTGCAGCCGACCTCGGCCGCGCGCGCCTCGACGCCCGCGACGATCGCTGCCCGCCGCTCGGCCGGGTCGACGATCACCTTCGCGTCGCGAAGCTTCGCCGCGTAATCCTCGAAGCCAGAGACCGTGATGGCGCCGGGGGAGAGGAAGCGATGGCCCTCGGTGACGTTGGAGGCGACGAGCCCGTGCCCGTCATCGACGCCTTCTGCCAGCGAGAAAGCAATCACCGCGCCGTCGAGCGTGCAAAGGATACGCCTGAGCGGCCGTACCCAGGCGAAGCTGCTCGACCCGCCCCAGCGCATCGACTTCGGCCAGCCGAAGCGGCGGATAATGCCTGGCATCGTTTCGGCCACCAGCGACGCGGCGGAGAGTGGGGGCGCGCTCTTCTCGAGCACCCAGTACCCGCCTTCCTCGCGCAGCGCGTCCTTCGTCGCGCCGTGCTTCTTGAGGAACCCTGCGAGCGCGGCTTCCGGCGCACTTGTGCGTGGTCCGCGCTCTGTGCTCGCGCTCGCTTCCGTCGCTGCCTCGGCGGTCACGACGAGGCCGATGCGCCGCGGGCCGCTGAAGCTCCGTACCTCGCGCGGGTTGAGCGCGCCGAGCGCCTCTGTGACGGCGCGGGCGAACTCCTCCGCCGCGCGGCCCTGCATGCGCGCGGGAATCTCTTCGCTGAAGAGTTCGAGAAAAAGCTCGGGCATCAGGCAACCTGCTCGCCGGCCAGCCACGCCTCGCAGCAGCCCTTCGCCAGCGCCCGCACCCTACCGATATAGGCAGCCCGCTCCGCCACCGAGATGACGCCCCGGGCGTCGAGCAGGTTGAAACGGTGAGAGGCCTTGATGCACTGGTCATAGGCCGGCAGGGCGAGCCCGTGCGCGAGCAGCACGGCACACTCCTTCTCGGCATCCTCGAAATGGCGCAGCAGCGTGGCCGTGTCGGCGTGCTCGAAATTGTGGGCGCTGAACTCCTGCTCGGCACGGAGGAACACGTCGCCATAGGCGAGCGCCGTCGGCGACGCGGGGTCGTTGAACGGCAGGTCGTAGACGTTCTCGACGCCGAGGATGTACATCGCCAGACGCTCGAGCCCGTAGGTCAGCTCGGCAGAGGGCTTCTCGCAAGCGATCCCGCCCACCTGCTGGAAATAGGTGAACTGCGTCACCTCCATCCCGTCGCACCACACTTCCCAGCCGAGCCCCCAGGCGCCGAGGGTGGGACTCTCCCAGTCATCCTCGACGAACCGGATGTCGTGCAGCAGCGGGTCGATCCCGAGCTCGCGGAGGCTCTCGAGATAGAGGCCCTGCGGGTCGGGCGGCGAGGGCTTCAGGATCACCTGGTACTGGTAGTAGTGCTGGAGCCGGTTGGGGTTCTCGCCGTAGCGCCCGTCCGATGGCCGGCGTGAGGGCTGCACATAGGCGGCGTTCCACGGCTTCGGCCCGAGCGCCCGCAGCGTAGTGGCGGGATGGAAGGTCCCCGCGCCCATCTCCATGTCGTAGGGCTGCAGGATCACGCAGCCGCGTGCCGCCCAGAACGCGGACAGCCGGAGGATGATCTCCTGGAAGCTCCTCGGGGCCTCCCGCACCGCGGGGGCGACCGTTTCCTGGCGGGACTCCATGCGCGTCTCGTTCGGACCTTTGCCTCGTCGCGTTCGGTCAGTATCCGGCGGTTCTACCCATGCTGCAGTGCAGCGACAACTGGCGCTCAGCCCGGTCCCGGCCGCCCTTCGCCCTGCCGCGCCTCTGCGAGGGCAGGAATCGGGCAGTCGGGCCGACCGCAGCCGTCATGCGCTGTCTCGGGCACGTAGGCCTGGCAGACGGGGCACTCGATCATCTCCTCCGCATCGGCTGCGGACGCCTCGCGCTCCAGCGCACTCGCCTGCTCGGACGCAGCCATTGCCTCCGAGGGTGCGTCAGTGGCGAAGGTGTCGGCAGCCGGCGCCTCGGCCAAGGGCGGCGCGACCGGCTCCTTGTCGTTCGCCGGGGTCACGGCAGCGCCGCCTGAGGCGTTCTGCTGTGTCACCATCCTGTAGAGATACCAGACGCCGGCCAGCACGAGGCCGAGCAGAAGGATGCGGATCACGGGGGTGGGTCCTCGGTTGCGCGGCGGTTCTAGGGCCGCAGGCGCGGTGGGGCAAGCAAAGCCGCGCGGGCAGCACGCTGTAATGCCACTGCAACATACGATCTGCTATTGCTGCACAGCAGCATCGGGTCTTGCCAAAAATCAAGGTCCACCGACCTGCTGCAACAGCCCACCCCGCTCGTGCGGACGGAGTCCCTCGCATGGCTCGCCCCCTCCTGCTCGCCCCCGCCGCCACGCTGGCCGCGGTCCTGCTTGCCGCCGCCCCGGCTGCGGCGCAGATGCCGCCACCGCCCGTGACGGTCGCAACGCCGCTTGCCCGGACCATCACCGAATGGGACGAGCACACCGGCCGGTTCGAGGCGTTGGAAATGGTGGATGTGCGGGCCCGGGTGTCGGGCTTCATCGAGGCCATCCACTTCCGCGACGGCGACATCGTCTCGCCGGGCGACCTCCTCTTCACGATCGACCAGCGTCCCTTCCAGATCGCCGTCGAGATCGCCGAGGCGGAGGTGACGCGCACCCGCGCCCTGGTGCAGCTCGCCCAGAGCGAGGTCGAGCGCGCCATCCCGCTCGTGCAGACGCGCACCCTGCCGCAGCGCGAGCTCGACACGCGCCAGGCGCAGCTCCGCCAGTCCTTCGCCGGCCTGCAATCGGCCCAGGCCAATCTCCGCAACGCCCAGCTCAACCTCGAATGGACGGAGGTGCGCGCCCCGCTCGCCGGGCGGATCAGCGACCGGCGCGTCGATGTCGGCAACCTGATCACCGGCGGCACGACCGGCGCGCAGGCGACGCTTCTGACCACGATCGTCCGCACCGACCCGATCCACTTCACCTTCGACGTCTCCGAGGCCGACTACCTGAAGTACTCGCGTCTCGCCCGCGAGGGCTCGCGCCCCTCCGGCCGCGACAGCATGCTGCCCGTGCGCGTGCGCCTGTCCGACGAGACGAGCTACACGCGCGAAGGCCGGCTCGACTTCGTCGACAACGTCGTGAACCCACGCTCGGGAACGATGCGCGGCCGTGCGGTGTTCGACAACGCCGACAGCTTCCTGACACCGGGCCTGTTCGGCCGGCTGCGCCTCTTCGCGGGCGAAGGGGAGGCGCTGCTCGTGCCCGATTCCGCCATCGCCGCCGACCAGGCGCGCAAGATCCTCCTCGTCGTGGGCGCCAACGACACGGTCGAGCCACGGGTCGTCACGCCAGGGCCGATCGTCGATGGCCTGCGCGTGATCCGCTCCGGCCTCCGCGTCGATGACAGGGTGATCATCAACGGCCAGGCCAACCCCTTCGTCCGACCCGGCGCGCGCGTCACGCCGCAGCCAGGCGAGATCACCGCCGCGGCTGCGCAACAGGCCGGCGGGGGCTGAGGCTTCTCCGATGCGCCTCTCCCGCTTCTTCATCGACCACCCGATCTTCGCGACCGTCCTGTCGGTCCTGCTGACGATCGTCGGCGCGATCTCCTATCGCGCGCTCCCGGTTGCCGAATATCCCGAGATCGCGCCGCCGACCGTGACGGTCGCCGCCACCTATCCCGGCGCGTCGGCGACCGTGATCGCGGAGACCGTCGCGACCCCGATCGAGCAGGAGATCAACGGCGTCGACGGGATGCTCTACATCGTCTCGCAGTCGACCGGGGACGGGCGTGTCTCGATCAACGTCGTGTTCCGACCCGGAACGAACATCGACCAGGCCCAGGTGCTCGTGCAGAACCGCCTCGCGGTCGCCGAGGCGCGGCTGCCGGAGGAGGTGCGCCGCCTCGGCGTGACCGTGCGCAAGGCCTCGCCCGACCTGATGATGGTCATCCACATGACGAGCCCCGACGGCTCGCGGGACGAGCAGTACGTCTCGAACTACGCCACCCTCTACGTGAAGGACGTGCTCGCCCGCATCGACGGCGTGGGCGACGTGCAGGTGTTCGGCTCGCGCGAGTACGCGATGCGCATCTGGCTCGACCCCGCGAAGGTGGCCGCGCGCGACATGACGGCGGGCGAGGTGGTCAACGCCATCCGCGCGGCGAACGTCCAGGTCGCAGCCGGGTCGATCAACCAGCCGCCCGCCATCTCGCCCTCGGCCTTCGAGATCAGTGTCCAGGCGCTGGGGCGACTGTCGGAGCCCGAGCAGTTCGCCGACATCGTCATCCGCACCGACCGCGAGCGCGGCACGGTGACGCGGCTGCGCGACGTCGCACGGATCGAGCTCGGCGCCCAGGACTACACGGTCAATTCATACCTGAACAACCGGCCGGCGACGGCCATCGTCATCTTCCAGCGGCCCGGCTCGAACGCGCTCGCGACCTCCGATGCGGTGCTGCAGGCCGTCGAGAATCTCTCACGCGACTTCCCGGCAGGCGTCGGGTACTCGGTCGTGTACAACCCGACGGTCTTCATCCAGCAATCGATCGACGCGGTGATCGTCACCTTCCTCGAGGCGATCGCGCTCGTCGTCCTGGTGGTGATCCTGTTCCTGCAGAGCTGGCGCGCGGCGATCATCCCGATCGTCGCTATCCCCGTCTCGATCATCGGCACCTTCGCCTTCCTCGCGGCGTTCGGCATCAGCTTCAACACGCTGTCGCTGTTCGGCCTCGTGCTCGCCATCGGCATCGTCGTGGACGATGCGATCGTCGTCGTCGAGAATGTCGAGCGCTACCTCGCCGAAGGCTTCTCTCCGCGCGAGGCCGCCTACAAGACGATGGACGAGGTGGGTGGTGCGCTCATCGCCATCGCGCTGGTTCTCGCCGCCGTGTTCATCCCCACCGCCTTCATCGCCGGGCTGCAGGGCTCGTTCTACCGCCAGTTCGCGGTGACGATCGCCGTCTCGACGGCGATCTCCTGCTTCGTCTCGCTCACCCTCTCGCCGGCCATGGCCGCGCTGCTGCTGAAGCCGCACACGCATGAGGCGCCGCGCGGCATCGCGGGCGTGCTCGGCGCGCCGTTCCGCCTCTTCTTCCGCGGCTTCAACCGTGCCTTCGAGGGCATGGCGCGCGGCTATGCGGGGCTGACGCGCAGGCTCGTGCGGCTCGGCGCGATCGTTCTCGTGGTCTATGCCGGGCTGCTCGGGCTCACCTATTTCCGCCTCGTCGAGACGCCGACGGGGCTGATCCCGCCGCTCGACCGCGGCTACTTCATCGCAGCCTTCCAGCTTCCGCCCGGCAGCTCGCTCGCGCGCACAGACGAGGTGGTGCGCCGCGCCTCGGACATGATCCTCGAGACGCCGGGCGTGCAGTCCTCCGTCGCCTTCGTCGGCTTCGACGGCGCGACCTTCACCAATGCGCCGAACACCGGCGTTGTGTTCGTCACCCTCAAGAGCTTCGAGGATCGGCAGGCGGAGGGGCTGACGGCGGAGGACATCCTCGCCACCCTGAGGCAGAGGATGTTCGGCATCCAGGAAGCCTTCATCCTGGTGATCGAGCCGCCTTCCGTTCCCGGCATCGGCACGGGCGGCGGCCTCAAGCTCTACGTGCAGGACCGCGCGGGTCGCGGCTATCCAGCGCTCGAAGGCGCGACCTGGGCGATGGCCGGGAGTGCCGCACAGACCCCGGGCTTCGCGCAGGCCTTCACCCTCTTCAACACGCGAAGCCCGCAGGTCTTCGCCGACATCGACCGCACCAAGGCCGAGATGCTCGGGGTGCCGATCGAACGGGTGTTCGAGGCCCTTTCGATCTACAACGGCTCTGCCTTCGTCAACGACTTCAACATCCTCGGCCGCATCTACAGGGTGACCGCGCAGGCGGACAATCCGTTCCGCCTCGGCATCAGCGACGTGGCCAACCTGCGCACGCGCAACGACACCGGGGAGATGGTGCCGATCGGCTCCGTCGCGACCTTCAGCGACACGACGGGCCCATACCGCGTCACCCGCTACAACCTCTATCCGGCGGCGGAGGTTCAGGTCGCGCTCGTGCCCGGCTTCTCGACAGGACAGGGGATCGAGGCGATCGAGCAGCTCGCGCGCGAGCGGCTTCCCCCCGGCTTCGGCTTCG
This sequence comes from Elioraea rosea, assembly GCF_007644105.1. Classification (GTDB taxonomy): domain Bacteria; phylum Pseudomonadota; class Alphaproteobacteria; order Acetobacterales; family Acetobacteraceae; genus Elioraea_A; species Elioraea_A rosea. The sequence continues at coordinate 78,840 of NZ_VFAC01000019.1, forward strand.
AGTGGACCGAGATCGCGCTACAGGAGAAGCTCGCGGGCAACACCGCGATCCTCGCCTTCGGCCTCGCCGTCGTGTTCGTGTTCCTGCTCCTCGCCGCGCTCTACGAGAGCTGGACGCTGCCTCTCGCGGTGGTTCTGATCGTGCCGATGTGCATCCTCGCCGCGATGGTCGGCGTGAACTTCCGCGGGCTCGACCGCAACATCCTCGTCGAGATCGGGCTCGTCGTGCTCGTCGGGCTTGCGGCGAAGAACGCGATCCTGATCGTCGAGTTCGCCAAGCAGGCGGAGGAGCGCGGGCTGTCGCGGCGCGACGCGGCGGTCGAGGCCGCGCGCACGAGGCTCAGGCCGATCCTGATGACCTCGCTGGCCTTCATCCTCGGCGTGGTGCCGCTGGTCATCGCAGAGGGGGCGGGGGCGGAGATGCGCCAGAGCCTCGGCACGGCGGTGTTCGCCGGCATGCTCGGCGTCACGGCGTTCGGACTGATTTTCACGCCGGTGTTCTACGTGGTGTGCTCGTGGCTCGGCAGCCGGCGAAGGCAGGCACCGCCGACTGCGGCGGCGCAGGGCGGAGGGAGTGCGAGCGCCTAGTCCTGGGTCGTCAGGGTCAGGAACATCAGCACGACATAGACCGCCGGCATCACCGCGAGTGCGACGAACAGCGCCATGCTGGGTACGGCGCAGGCATCAGACATCAGCATCCAGGCCGCCGCCCCGGCCGCGCCGACGATGATGACGAGGCCGATCAACCAGGGCAGAAGGCGGTCGCGAGCTGCGGCCTCGGGCACGGTGCGGTCCTCCGCTCGGCCGGTTCCCCCGGCTCGATGGCGCAGACTACGCCCACCGCCTCCCGCAACCCTTGATCTGCCGCAAGCGCGGCCGGCTCAGAGCCCGTACCGCGCGAAGGCGATCCGTTCCGCCACCGTATCCGCCGCCGCAGTGGCGAGCGTATCCGCGCCCGGCACGAAGCGCGCCCACCACGGCCGGCGCGGCCCGCCGAACACCGCGAAGCGCACCTTCTCGCCATGCCTCTGCCGCATCGTCGTGCGCAGCTCGCCGATGCCGTCCGCGAGGCCGAGCTCGACGGCGCGCCGGCCCGTCCAGAACTCGCCGGTGAAGAGCTGCTCCTCCGGCGCCTTCAGCCTCTGCCCGCGGCGAAGGCGCACCCACGCCTTGAAGCTCTGGTGGATGTCCTGCTGCACGGCGCGGAGCCTCGCGACATCCTCCTCGCGCTCCGGCCCGAACGGGTCGAGCAGCGACTTGCGCTCGCCCGAGGTATAAAGCCGCCGCTCGATGCCCAGGCGGGTCATCGCCCGGCCGAAGCCGAAGCCCGCGCTGATCACTCCGATCGAGCCGAGGATCGAGCTCTCGTCGCAGAAGATCTCGTCGCCAGCGCAGGCGAGCCAGTAGCCGCCCGAGGCGCCCACATCCTGCACGAAGCTGGTGACGGGAAGCTTCTTCTCCTCGGCCATCGCCCGGATGCGCCCGGCGATCAGGCTCGACTGCACGGGCGATCCGCCTGGGCTGTTGATCGCGAGCGCGACGCCCGCGAGCCGCCGCACGGCGAAGGCGCGCCCGATCGCCCCGGCCATGCCTTCGAGCGAGAGCGAGCCGGCGCGGAAGCCCGAAGGCGGCGCGATGAGGCCGGCGAGGCGGATCACCGCGACGGTGGGGGCGCGGGAGAGGAAGGCGGGGACGATGCTCTGTGCCATGGCGACATAGATGCCGGCGCGGCGCGGCGCATCAAGCGCGCCGTCGCCAGGCGAGCGCGGGAAACAGGGCGAACCAGAGCGCGAGCAGGCACCAGGAAGGTGGCCCGCCGCGAAGGGCGAGCACCAGTGCGCCACCCGCCAGCGCCGCGGCAAGCGCTGCCCCCTCGAGGCTTCCTCCGCCGCGCGGGAAGCCTTCGGCGAGCGCGCGCAGCCCGAGCGCCACGGCCGGCACGGCGAAGGCGGCAAGTGGCGCCGAGGCAGGCGGCGAAACCGCATGGGCGAGCGTCAGCGCCGCGGCGGCGAGCATGAACAGGTTCACGAGGTCGCCCTGGCCGGCGGCGAGCCAGCCACCCTCGGGGGCGCGCAAGCGTAGCAGCCTCACGAGCGTTCCAGCCGTCTGGCTGAGGCTGCGCATCCTCGGCACGGGGAGCCCGCGCGCAGAGAGCCAGGCGCGGCGGGCCGCGAGGAGGGCAAGCGCCGCCTGCGCGGCGAGCGCGACAGGGGGCGCAGCGGCGGCAACGGCGGCGCCGAGGGCG